>NZ_JBFAJW010000004.1:116385-778119 GCF_040655395.1 Nocardia sp. NPDC050435 | reverse complement strand
ACGAAGTTCTCCGAGGCGATCATCTCGAGGGTGTCGCGTTCGCGGGCGAGCTCGCCGGCCATCGCGGCGGCCAGCTCCGGATCGAGCTCACCGAGAGATTGGGTATTGACAGAGGCGGTCGTCTGCGTCACGACGCCGAGTGTATTGGCCTGGTCCGCGTTGTCGGGCACGGGGCTCTACCTCCCTGATCCGGGCGCGGGGGTAGCCCTCGCCCATGGCCGGCACCCAGGCGCGCGGTGCGGGCGGTGTTGCTTCCCGGTGGTTACCTCCACCTCGAGAGCGCCAGTCGCGGTTTGCCCAGCTTATCGGGGGCGGTGCGGGCGGTGTCGGCTGGGCCCTCTGGGTCACCTCCACCTCGAGAGCGCCAGTCGCGGTTTGCTCAGCGCAGCAGAGGCCCGAGGGTGGCCCGCACATCGTCCAGCGGGCGCACCGATTTGGTGGCGCGGGATTGGACGATCGCGCCCTCCATGGCGCTGAGCACCAGGCTCGCGAGCGGTCGCGCTCGCTCCGCAGGCACGCCGTAGCCGGTCAGCGCGTCGGCCAGGCGGGTGTTCCATTCGCCGAAGACCACTCCGGCGGCGGCCTGCACGCCGGGCTCCGCTTCGGCGAGCGCGGCACTGACCACCGGGCAGCCGGCGGCGAAATCGCTGGTGCGCAGGGCCTTCTTCCACCAGCCGACCAATCCGGCGAGCCAGTCCTCGGGCGATCCGGTGGCGGTCACCCGGTCGAAGACCGCGGACATGCGCTCGCCGGCGACGCGGGTGGCCTCGGCCACGAGTTCGGCCTTGCCGGCAGGGAAGTGCTGGTACAGCGAGTTGCGGGAGGCGTTGCTGCGTTCGAGCAGTGCGGACAGGCCGGCCCCGGGCACGCCCTGCTCGCGCACCAGCTCGATGGCGCTCTCGATCAACCGGGTACGCGGGCCCGCGGTCATGGGCTCTCCTTGCCTTCGTGAACCGATCGGTCCATACTCCCATCATGTCATGTGGACCGATCGGTTCACAGAGAGGATGGAGCCCCGATGACCACCGCCGAGATCGATTACTCGAAGCTGTCCGGCCTCGAACTCCTGCGCACCGCCATGACCATGGAGAACCGCCCCCGCTTCATCGGCGACCTGCTCGGCATGCAGGTCGAGGAACTCGAACACGGGCGCGTGGTCTTCGCTCTGGAGACCCGCCCGGATTTCGCCAACCCGCTCGGCAGCACCCACGGCGGCATCTGCGCCACCCTGCTCGACTCGGTGATGGGCTGCGCCGTGCACACCACCCTGGAAGCGGGCGTGGGCTACACCACCCTCGAACTGAAGGTGAACTACATCCGCGGCGTGCCCACCGACGGCCGCCGGCTCACCGCCACCGGCAGCACCATCCACGTCGGCCGCACCACCGCCACGGCCGAGGGCCGCGTGCTCGACGACCAGGGCCGCCTGGTCGCGCACGCGACCACCACCTGCGTCATCTTCCGGTGAGCCATCGATCCTGCTGCCCCAGCTTTTGGGGGCGCGGACAGCGGTAACGAAACGGGGTGTGACCAGCGGTGCACCGGATGGAAGTCACTCCGTTCGACGAAGGAAAACCGATGCTGAATCTGGTCGCCGTGCCCACCAACCCGCTCGACGGACTGCTGCGCGTGCTCTCGCAGCTGGTGTGCACCATCTCCTCCGGCGGGAACTGCGCCGTCATCCAGTAGCGCAGGCGCAGTCGAAGGTCCGGCATCGCGACGGTGCCGGGCCTTCGCTCACTGCCGCCGGATCGCGCCCGGGGTGAGCGGCTCGTCGAGCAGGCGGCGGAACCGATCCGCGCGTTCGCCGGCGTCGCCCGCGCGATCCAGCCAGCCGCCGAGCAGCCGGTAGCCCTCCACGTAGGTGCTGATGTAGGCCCGCCACAGCGGCGAGGACAGGAAGCGCAGCGACTGCCGCGCCCGATCCGGCGTGGCCAGCGACCACCGCTGCAGGAACTCCGCCACCTCGGTCTCGTCGCGATGCCGATCGTGCAGCAGCAGCGCCGCGTCCTGCCGCACCCCGAGCAACTTGGCCGAGGCGGTGGACAGGCGCTCGGCGCGTTCGCCGTCGAACCGCAACCCCAGATCGGCGTAGATCTCCTGCGCCCATTTCCCCCAGCCCGGCCCGACGATCGAGCGCAGCGCCAGATCCGCGAGCCCCTCGGCCATCAGGCACTGCGGGGTGTTGACCAGGAACAGCGTCTGCTCGGCCTGGCCCGCCGCGACCAGGCCCGCCTCCTTGCGGCAGTGCTCGGTGTGGTGTCCGGGGTAGGACTCGTGCGCGATCAGGCTGGGCAACATCGCCATGTGCTGCTTGAGATCGGAGTTGATCGCGACCCGGGAGTGATAGTTGCCCAGGTAGTAGTTGAATCCGGACCACGGCTTGTCCCCGACGACCTCGTAGGTGACGTGCTCGTGGTCGGGCAGCGGGTAGCGTTCGCGGACCAGCTCGCGCAGCGCCGAGGAGAACGCCTCGACGCAGACCTGCAGGCGCGCGGGCGGGATCTCGTCCCGGAACCGATGGGCGGCCACCCGCTCGGCCAGCGGCCCGGGGCCGGGCAGTACCTCCTCCATCAGCCGGTGCGCTTCGCGGTAGTCCTCGGTGTCGCCCGGCGCGATCTCGACGTCGAAGTAGTCGCGCACCTCCTCGACGAAGCCGATGTCGTCGCCGGCGAACTTGCGGGCCGAGGTCGCCAGCGCGCGCAGGTGCACGTCCAGGAACTCGGTGCGCTCGGGCGCCAGGCCCGCGTCGGGTAGTTCGGCGCGCAGCGCGACGGCGCGACGCGCCAGGGCGCGTGGGTCGGGCGCGGGCGCGTTCTGGACCTCGCGGCGCAACTCCGGGGCACCGGTGTAGGCATCGACGAAGCCCTCTTCGAGCTGATCGAAAGCCAGGCCGAGCCGCAGATAATCGGTGACGAGGGGATGCGCTTCCATGGACGTCAACCCTAGTGGCTGACAGCCCGGACCACCTGCGGTTACCAATGGGTAGCGGTACCCCCCGTTTCACACACTCGTGCGGCAGAGGACAATTCGTCCATGCGGCGACAGCTAGACCGGAACTCACAGCGGTGTCCCGGCACCTGTGCGTGTTATTCGGAGCGGGCCCGGGGGATGGCAGCCGCCGCAGCGGGCGAGGCGGGTTAATACAGTGGCGAAGATGAGCGAGCCGAGTCCGTACGTGGAGTTCGATCGAAGCCAGTGGCGAACACTGCGCAAATCGACTCCCCTGGTGCTCACCGAGGAAGAACTGATCGGCCTGCGCGGTCTGGGCGAGCAGATCGACCTCGAGGAGGTCGCGGAGGTCTACCTGCCGCTCGCTCGTCTCATCCATCTCCAGGTGGCTGCCCGGCAGCGGCTGTTCGCCGCGACCGCCACCTTCCTCGGGGAGAAGCACCCGGACCAGCAGGTCCCGTTCGTGATCGGCGTCGCGGGCAGCGTGGCCGTCGGCAAGTCCACCACCGCGCGTGTGCTGCAGGCGCTGCTGGCCCGCTGGGAGCACCACCCCCGGGTCGACCTGGTCACCACCGACGGATTTCTCTACCCGACAGCGGAATTGACCCGGCGCGGGATCATGCATCGCAAGGGTTTCCCGGAGAGCTACGACCGCCGCAAGCTGCTGCGCTTCGTCACCGAGGTGAAATCCGGGGCGGCCGAGGTCTGTGCGCCGATGTACTCGCACATCTCCTACAACATCGTGCCGGACAAGTTCCACTGCGTGCACCAGCCCGACATCCTCATCGTCGAGGGCCTGAACGTGCTGCAGACGGGGCCGCGCCTGATGGTGTCGGACCTGTTCGATTTCTCCATCTACGTCGACGCCCGCATCGAGGACATCGAGAACTGGTACGTGCAGCGGTTTCTCGCGCTGCGCGAGACCGGCTTCGCCGATCCCAGGGCGCATTTCCACCACTACGCGAATTTCACCGACGAGCAGGCGACCGCCGCGGCGAAGGAGATCTGGAACTCCACCAACCGCCCCAACCTGGTGGAGAACATCCTGCCGACCCGCCCGCGCGCCACGTTGGTGCTGCGCAAGGACGCCGATCACAGCATCAATCGGATCCGGCTGCGCAAGCTCTGAACACGCAGAAGGCCCCGCACCCGAAGGTGCGGAGCCTTACCAAGCTGAGTTGAAATCAGATGGCGCGGACGTCCTGGGCCTGCGGCCCCTTCTGTCCCTGGCCGACCTCGAACTCCACGCGCTGGCCTTCTTCAAGGGACTTGAATCCCGAGCCGGACACCGCCGAGTAATGAACGAAGACGTCAGGACCGCCACCGTCTTGCGCGATGAAGCCGAAGCCCTTCTCGCTGTTGAACCACTTCACACTGCCTTGAGCCATTTGGTATTCATTCTTTTCTGTAGATGAGCCGGACAGATCACTTCAATGAGCCCGTACTCACTCGTCCACGATGTCACGGATCCGGCGGGAAAGCGAACGGTGTGAGCCAAAGCTCCCTTTTCATCCCACGATTCTCAGGAGGCTCACAGTTTCCAGGCCGCATCCAGGCGCGCGGCGACGTCGATGTCGCGCGCCGCGGCGATGTGCGGCTTGCGGATCTCCTGCGCGATGTAGCGCGCGACGAAGCGGCGGATCTCGTGATCGACGCTGGCCAGGATCCGAAGCAGCTGTGCGCGAACGGTTTCGGCTTCCACACTGATCCGGACATCGCTGGGCCGGGGTTCGGCGATATCGATGACGATCCGCAGCGGATCGGCGGTGCGGGCGGTCAGATGCAGGTGCAGGGTGCCCGCCACGTCGAAATTGTGGCGGTCGACGGTCAGGTCGATCAGCAGGTCGACGCCGAGCGGGATGACGAGCTCGAAAGTGATGATCTCGTCGAGATAGCGGGTGAGGCGGGGTTCGCCCAGCTGGACCTCGGCGCTGACCTTGGCCAGTCGGCCCGGCCCGACCCCGATCGGGCCGAAATCGAAGGCGGCGCCGGTCAATTGACCGAAGGCGGCGAGAATCCGGGCTTCGGAGACCGCGTACTCCAGGAAGCGGCGGCCGAAATCCTCGTAACTGATGTAAGGCACCGTTTCGTCCACGATTCGGAAGTTACGCGACTCCGGGACGGCGGAACGGAGAAACGATGGAACCCGGGGTACCGGTTAAACCCCGAACCGCCGATGCCGGGCCGCGTAGTCGCGTAGCGCCCGCAGGAAGTCGACCCGGCGGAACTCCGGCCAGTACGCCTCGGTGAACCAGATCTCGGAGTAGGCGCTCTGCCAGAGCAGGAATCCGGACAGGCGCTGCTCGCCCGAGGTCCGGATGACCAGATCCGGATCCGGCTGGCCGGAGGTGTAGAGGTGCTGGCCGATCGCGTTCACCGTGATCGACTGGACCAGATCCTCGCCGTGCTCGCCGGCCGCGATCTCCTGGCGCACCAGTTTTCGGACCGCGTCGGTGATCTCTTGCCGGCCGCCGTAGCCGACTGCCACGTTGACGTGCACGCCGTCGCGCCCGTCCGTGCGTTCGGCGGCGGTGCGCAGCCGCTTGGCGATCAGTTCCGGGAACCCGTCGAGCGTGCCGACGATGCGCACGCTCCAATTCTGTTCCGGCGCCGAGAGTTCCTCGACGACATCGGTGATGACCTCGAAGAGCGTCTCCAGCTCTTCGGGATCGCGCTGCAGGTTCTCGGTGGAAAGGAGGTAGACGGTGACCATCTCGATGCCGACCTCGGCACACCAGCCCACCAATTCGGCGATCTTCAGCGCGCCGACCCGGTGGCCGTGACTCACGTCGGTGAAACCGTTTTCCCGGGCCCAGCGGCGATTACCGTCGCACATGACGGCGACGTGTCTGGGATGTTGTTTGCCGGCCAGCTGTTTGGACAGCCGGGCCTCGTAGATGCGATAGGGCAGGCCACGCACCCGACTCGGAAACTCCACGGCGTCCAACCCTACGCCCCACCGGGCCGATCCCGGCAACGACGGCGTGCACTGGCCACCGCAATGAACCTACGGTACCGTAGGTTACTCACCAGTCCACTAGGAGATCGCTCGTGTCCGAAGCAGGCAACGCCACCGAACTCGCGCAATCCGGCGAAACTCTGGTGGACGCACTGGTCAAACCCCGCATGCGCGGGTGGATCCACACCTGGGCCGTCGGCATCGCGTTCATCGCGTGCGCGGTGCTGGTGAGCAAAGCCGCCACCATCTCGGCGACCGCGGGGTGGTCGACGCTGGTCTACGGCGTCACCGTCTGCCTGCTGTTCGGGGTCAGCGCGGTCTACCACCGGGTGACCTGGCCGACCGTCGAGAAGCGCATCCAGATGAAGCGCGCGGACCACTCGATGATCTTCCTCTTCATCGCCGGCAGCTACACGCCCTTCGCTCTACTCGGCCTGCCCGGCCGGACCGGGAAGATCCTGCTCGCGGTGGTGTGGGCGGGCGCGCTGGCCGGCGTCGCGCTCAAACTGCTCTGGCCGACGGCGCCGCGCTGGGTCGGGGTGCCGCTGTATCTCCTGCTGGGCTGGGCCATCGTTCCGGTCGCGGGCCAGCTGCACACCGAGATCGGCATCGCGCCGCTGATCCTGCTGCTGATCGGCGGCCTGATCTACAGCGCCGGCGCGATCCTCTACGCCACCAAGTGGCCGAACCCGTGGCCGGCGGTCTTCGGGCACCACGAGTTCTTCCACGCCGCGACGGTGCTCGCGGCGCTGACCCACTACATCGCGATCTGGATGGTCGTTCTGCGCTGAAAGTTCGGTGTCCGAGCACCTGACGTCGGTCCCGCGCAATAAAGTCGGCACGGAACTCCGACTAGCGGACGGCAGACGATGGCAGAGCGAGACGTGGACGGCGCGGACACCGATGACGGTGCGTCCGGCGAGGCCGTCGTGCACCTCGCTCCACCGGCCAACCGATTCCGGCGGGTGATCGCCTGGCTGGTGCTCTGGGCGCTGCGGGCGCGCTGGGGCCTGGCCGCGGTGGTGATCACCGCCAATCTCAGTGGCCTGGCCGTCATCGTCACCCAGCTCTGGCTCAGCAACTTCTTCGACAAGCTGGGCGAGAGCTGGCTGCGCACGATGGCCTGGGTCTCGATCTATCCCACGATCGGGTTCCTGCTGGGCGTCGGGCTGGCCATCCGGGACCGCAACGTCTATTTCGGCTGGTTCGACCAGGCCCGCAAGCCGACGCCGGAGGAGGCGCGGCGGCTGCTGCGGCTGCCGCTGGCCATCACGCTGCGCGCACTGGCGATCTGGATACCCGGCGTGATCGTGGCCGCGGCGGTGTTCACCCACGCCACCGCCTACGACGATCGCGGCGTGGTGGCGGCGCTGTTCATCATCGGCGCGCTGGAATCGGCGGGCATCACCTTCCTGGTGGTGGACCGGCTGATCCGGCCCACCATCCCGATCCTGGCGCGGGTGCTCGGCGCGACCATGCACTGGAGTTCGTCGGTGCTGGTGCGGGTGGTGCTCAGCTGGGCGGTCGCCGGGGCGCTGCCGCTGATGATGCTGATCGTGGTGCTGGCCGATCCGGCGTCCTCGGCGCAGGATCGCGTGCGCACCGCCATCTACCTGTCCTCGGTCGGCCTGGTCATCGGGGCGCTCGCGACCGCCCTGCTCGCGCTGGCGGTCGCCTCCCCGATCCGGATGCTGCGCCAGGCGCTGGACCGGATCACCAAGGGCGAGTTGAACGTCCGGGTGCCGATCGGCAGCACCAGCGAGATCGGCCGGCTGGAGCACTCGGTCAACGAGCTGGCCGCGAATCTGCGCGAACGGCAGCGGATGCGCGACCTGTTCGGCCGGCACGTCGGCGCCGAGGTGGCCGAGCGGGCGCTGGCCGAGCACAGCGTCGAACTCGCGGGCGACGTGCGCGAGGTGTCGGCGCTGTTCGTCGATGTGACCGGTTCCGTCGCGCTGGCCACCGGGCTGACCCCGCAGGAGTTCGTGGCCAAGCTGAACCGGCTGCTCGCCATCGTCGTGGCGGCGACCGAGGAGAACAGCGGGCTGGTCAACAAGTTCGAGGGCGACGCGGCGCTGTGCATCTTCGGCGCGCCGATCGCACTGGACGACAACGCCACTCCCGCTTTGCGCGCGGCCCGGCGGATCCGGGACGAGGTGCTCGCCGGCGGCGAACTCGACATCGGGATCGGGGTCGCGCGCGGGCAGGTCTTCGCCGGTGACATCGGGTCCGATACCCGCCTGGAGTACACCGTCATCGGCGACGCGGTGAACGAGGCGGCCCGCCTGACCACCGAGGCCAAACGGGCGCCGCGCCGAATCCTGGTGAGCAGCAACGTCGTCGACGCCGCCGCGGCGGCCGAGCAAGCCAAATGGCAGCACTACCAACGGATTCACCTGCGCGGGCGGACCGAGCCGACCTCCTCGTGGACCGACGTCGACTACTCGGACCGCATCGTCGAGACCGGGGACACGGCCGAGCTCCTGATCGTCGGCGAAACCGGCGCCACCGTCGAGATCTCCGGGAATCCGTAGGCTCAGCGCCAGGGCAGCCGCACCGGCTCGGCCGGAAGGTCGTCGCGCAGCAGGCGTTCCAGCAGTGTGGCCAAGCCCAGCGGGAAGACGCGGTCGGGTGTTTCGCGCAGCTCCGGCAGCGGCCACCAGCGGTGCCCGGACAGGGCGTCGCGCTCGACCTCCTGGTGACCGGAGATGTCGACTTCGAAGGCGGCGGCGCGCAGGAAGAAGTAGGAGTCGGTGGCGTCGTAGTCGGTGCCGTCGTCGGCGGTCCACGGCCCGGCGCTGACCGCGACGACCGGGCTCAGGCGAGCCGGGTCGGCGCGATAACCGGTCTCCTCGAACAGTTCTCGCACAGCACCGGCCGCCGGCGTCTCCCCCGGGTCCAGACCACCGCCGGGGGTCAGCCAGCCCGTCACCTCCTCGAACGGGAGCGGCGGCCGGAACCGGAAGAGCAGGACGCGATCCTCGGGGTCGACGAGAATGATCCGGGCCGTGGCGCGCGGGATACCCATGGGGTGATCCTATGGCCGGTGATCACCGCCCGGACAGCGCGCGCCGCAGGTCCTCGGGGTCGGTCACCGGCAGATCGCAGACGGTGCCGCGACAGACGTAGGCCGCGGGCTGTCCGCCGACTACCGGCCTTTCAGCGAGCAGCGGGACCGAATCGGCTGCGGCGGTGATGATCACCGTGCCGCCGGGGGCCGTGCTGCGTGCCGTCGCGGCCAATCGGCTTGCCGCGCCGGGGTTGTCGGGAGCGGCGGCGATCGCGACCTGGAGCGGGCCGTGCAGTGCGGCTTCGGCGACGGTCAGCCACTGCCCGGCCGAGCGCGGGGCGCGGGCCAGGACGACAGCGGCGCGACCGAGGGTCTGGTCGGCCAATTCCCGGTAGCGCACCGCCTGTTCCGGCGCACTGAGCGCCGACGCGGTGAGCAGCGCCTCCGCCAGGGTGGACGCGCCCGCGGGTGTCGCGCCGTCGATCGGGTCGCGCGGGCGGGTGACGAGGACCTCGGCGTCGTCGGCGGTGTCGAACCAGCTGCCGGGTGTGTCCGGATCGGCGAAATGCTGGATCGCCTTGTCCAGCACGGCTTGTGCGTGGTCGAGCCAGTCCGGCGCGCCGGTCACCTGGTGCAGGGCGAGCAGACCGGTGACCAGCCAGGCGTAGTCCTCCAGCACGCCCGGAGCGGAGCCGACCGCGCCACCGAGCGAGGCGCGGCGGACGCGGCCGTCCACCACGTGCTCGGCCAGCAGGAAGCGTGCGCAGTCCGCGGCGGTGGTGATCCAATCCTCTTGCCGCAGAATCGCTCCCGCCTCGGCGAGGGCGGTGATCGCGATGCCGTTCCAGGCGGTGACCACCTTATCGTCGCGGGCGGGCTGGGGCCGGCGATCGCGGGCGCGCACCAGGGCGGCCCGGATCCGATCGAAGCGCTCCCGATCGTCGGGATCGCGGTAGCGCGTGAGCACCGAGGTGCCCTGCTCGAAATTGCCCGCGGTGGTCACGCCCAGAAGTTCCGCGGCCCAGGCGCCGTCGATGGGTCCCAGTTCGCCGATCAACTCCGCGGGCGTCCACACGTAGGTCGCGCCTTCGACGCCGGGCCCGTCCGGTTCGAGGTGGGTGTCGGCGTCCAGCGCGGACGCGAAGCCGCCCTGCTCGGTGCCGAGATCGTCCAGCAGGAACTGCACGATCTCCCGGGTGACCCGCTCGGCCAGGTCGGCCTCTGCGGCGCGGCGCGCCAAATGCGCGTACCCGCGCAGCAATTGGGCGTTGTCGTAGAGCATCTTCTCGAAATGCGGCACCACCCAGGCAGCGTCGACCGAGTACCGCGCGAAACCGCCGCGCAGCTGGTCGTAGATGCCGCCGCGGGCCATCGCCTCGGCGGTCCGCGTCACCCCACCCAGCACCTCCGGATCGCCCGTGCGTTCCGCACTGCGCAGCAACCCGATCAGCAGCGCCGACGGCGGAAACTTCGGTGCCGCACCGAATCCGCCGTGCTCCCGGTCCTCGTCGCGCAGCACCGCCGCCACCGCGTGATCGAGCAGTTCGGCCGTCACCGCGAGATCGGCGTCCGGCAGCCCCGCCGCCTGCGCCCGCAACGCCTCCGCCACCTGCCCCGACGCCTTGTGCACCTCGTCCCGCCGATTCCGCCAGGTATCGGCCACCGCCTCCAGCAACTGCGTGAACGACGGCATCCCACCACGCGGCACCTTCGGGTAGTACGTCCCGCAATAGAACGGCTCCCCCGCCGGCGTGAGGAAACACGTCATCGGCCACCCACCCTGCCCGGTCATCGCCACGGTGGCATTCATATACACCGCGTCCAGATCCGGCCGCTCCTCCCGATCCACCTTGACGCACACGAAGTTCTCGTTCATCACCGCCGCGGTAGCCGCGTCCTCGAACGACTCGTGCGCCATCACATGGCACCAGTGACAACTCGCGTACCCGATCGACAGCAGGATCGGCACATCCCGCTCGGCCGCCTCGGCCAGCGCCGCGGCGTCCCACTCCCGCCAATCCACCGGGTTGTTCGCATGCTGACGCAGGTAAGGCGAGGTCGCACCGGCCAATCGGTTCATTGCTCCAGCCTCGCACATCTCGCCATTTCGAGGAGACGGACACTGTGAGTCCCAACCGCTATGGCGATGAACTCGATAGCCTGGCCGGATGGTCCCCGTACCGTATTGGGCCTGGCATATCGCCAGTTCGGAGTTGGAAACTGTGCTGCCCAGGCGCTGGGCACACACGCAGGGAGTAGCTAAGGCGGCCGTAGCCCTCGCTGCCCGGCTCCACTGTGAAACAGAACTGCTGACTGCAGCCGCCGTTCTGCATGACGTCGGGTATGCGCCGAGGCTGGCCGCAACCGGCTTTCACCCCTTGGACGGTGCCCGCTTCCTTCGTGATCAACATCAGATCGATGAACGAGTAGTGTGCTTGGTCGCGAATCACACATGTGCGCTGCTCGAGGCCCAGGAAAGAGGTCTACAAGAGCAACTGACCTCCGAATTTCCCGCGCTCGACCATCCGGTGCTGACCGACGCGCTTATCTACTGCGACATGACGACCACGCCGGACGGAATGCCGACCGGGCCCGATAGGCGTATTGGAGAGATCCTGAGTCGCTATGGCCCCGATTCCGTTGTCGGCAGGTTTATTCGACGCGCAGAGCCGGAAATCCTCGCCGCAGTCGGTCGGATCGAGGCTACGCTGTCAACCGCTCAGCCGAGGTAAGGATAGTTACCGGACAGGTAGTCGCCGATCTGCTGACGCATGCTCGGATGGATATCCAGGCCATCCAGTTCGGCGGGATTTGCGAATATGACGCCGTCCGCTTCGTCGTTGATGGTGGGTTCTCCGGCGACCGGGCGGCCGATATAGCAGTTCTCGTACTGCTGGCGGATCTCTCCGTCGGTGTAGGCGACGATATGGTTGGGGTTGCTGTACACACCGAGAAAGCCGGTGATCTCGGCCGTTATCCCTGTCTCCTCTTTACACTCTCGGATCGCGCACTCGGCGGCCGTTTCGCCCATGTCCATCGCCCCGCCTGGCAAGGCCCATTGTCCGGTGTCGCGTCGGCGCTGGAGCAGGATTGCTCCGGACTCGTCGGTGACCAACAGATTGCATGCCACCACAAGCGAGTTCGGTTTGGGTGCCTTCGGGTCGTTGTAGTACTCGATCCTGCCCATGATCGGCCTCTCGTTCGTCAGGGTGTCCAGGGCTGCGCGTCAGCCCAGATCGCGTCGAAGCTTTCGGTGTAGCTGTCGAACCAGCCGGCTTCATCAACACGCCTGAGCTGAAACACTGGATTCGCGCTCGCGGGCTGTCCCCATATGTGCGGGTTGACCAGAAGGTTCTCGTCGTAGCGGAACAGCGAGTTGTACAGGGTTGTGTCGTGTAATCGAATCTCGCATCTCTCCGTTGCCAACAGCGACCGGTAGTAGGTCAGCGAGGCGCGGACCTTTGCCGCAAGGGTGTCGCCAATGCCCTCTTCATGCCCTCTGGTCACCACGGCCTGCCCGCAAGGGTTCCCGAAGCAGAGACGCACCCGAGCACCGCAGGCTGCTCGTTCGGCGAGCATCCGCACCACCTGGGGATTCGTCTGAACGAAGAACGTTCCCGAGAAGATCAACACATCGATCTGCTCGGTAGCGTCGCGCAGCAGTGACAACCACACTTCCCGAGGTACTTCAGCGCGATTGGGGTAGGTAGCAACCAGTTCCGCGTTCCTCGGAACCGGCGGAGTCTCCGGCACCGGCGGCCACAGGAAGTCCTCCTCGACGCGGAGGTGATGAGCGACATGGTGACGATGCTTCGGGTGCGGCACTCGCCCACCGAGCCACCGACCGACCGTCTTCGGGTCAACCCCGCACACCTCAGCCAGCCGCTCGGGCCGGACGCCTCGTTGCAGCAACACGCTCTGAAGACGGTCGTTCACAACTCCATGGAAGCCGACGCACTCAGCATCGGCAAGGCGATCACGAAGGGACGCCGGAAACGTCCCAGGACGTCTATCCGGCCGCCTCAAACGCGGTTACGCGGTCCCGTCCTGCCCGGACACGATGGCTGTCCACCCACAGAACTCAAGGGGGACAGCGTGATTGAACAGACCATCGGCATCCGCAAGATCAGGATGCTGTACCTACAGTTGCTCTACCGCTGCAACTACACTTGCCGCCACTGCTTCCACGGCGAACGATTGAAGGCACCGGATGCCTTCACCGCCGAACAGGCCTGCAACCTCATGCGGCTGATGCAGCAGCAGCACGACACCGAAGCCGTGACCCTCCTCGGTGGTGAGCCCTTCCTCTACAAAGAACTGGGCCACGTCGTCCGGTACGCGAAGCACACGCTCGGCCTGGCGGTCGACATCTGCACCAACGGCTACCGCATCGGCCCCCGCCTGCGGGACATTGCTCCGTGCGTCGATCTGCTCCGGGTCTCTCTGGAAGGGATCGGCAATACCAACGACCTCATTCGTCGGGCGGGCAGCTACACCGCCGCGCTCGAAACACTCACCCTTGCCCGTGATTTGGGTGTTCGAACTGGGGCGACCCTGACCGTGAACCGGTACAACATCGGCGAAGTGGTCGACTTGGCTCACATACTGGAAGCTCATGGCGTCACACAGCTGAAGCTGCACCAGCTACGCCCAGTCGGCAACGCCGCCCATTACCCCGAGATGCAGGTGACCGACCCGGCCGCGTATTCGACCCTGCGTAAGCAGATTCGGACAGCGGATCTCGGAATCGAGGTGATCCTGGACGACGACCTGTCCGGGGGCGCCGCCCCGGCGTGCGCCACGCCCTCGAACCGGCACGAAATCGACCGCATCGAATCGGACCCCCGCGGGGCGCTGACGATGTCGTGCAAGGCCGTGGGCAAGGATTCGCATGCGTTCTGGTACGACAAGGAAGCAGACCGGATCATTCATCGACCAGCAGCAAATGACGAAGTAGCACTGGGTATTCCGGATGTGGTGTACCGCCATGCCTAGACACCTGTTCGAGGCAATCGAAGGCTTGCCCGGCACTGGCAAATCGACGATCGCGCCGATGCTCGCCCACGCCCGTCAAGCGGTCCTCGTCCCCACCGTCCCGCCATTCTTCCAACCACTGCGCCGCGAGCTGGACGGCTACGAGAACGTGAACGCACGGATGTGCTTCTACCTGTCGGCACTCTTCACTGCCGTCGACCAGATCCGCCGCTACCTCGATGCAGGTATCCCCGTCGTTGTCGAAAGCTACTTCGCCCGCTGCTTGACCACCCACCGGGTATTCGGAGCCGACGTCGACGTGATCCTCCCGCGCAACCTGCCCCAACCCGTCATCTACCAACTCGTGTGCGAACCGCACGAACGACGAAAGCGCATCGCCGCACGAGCCAAACCAACCACCCGCTGGGACACCCTCAGCGAGCAGAACGCCGATCGCCTAGCCGGCGCCTACCTCCAGTTCCCCGTCCACCAGATCGAGACCAGCGGCCGTAGACCCGACCACGTGGTGCAAGCGATCCTGGACCTGAACGTGATCGGAGTCGACCGTGCCTACCGCTAGCCTCTGGGAACGCACCCTGACGTTCTTTCCTCAGTTCCTGCGAGCGCTCGAGGAACACTGTGAACCTGGTGCAACTGTCACAGTCATCGGCGCCAGCGACGGCAAGTTCGTCCTGCCGCTGGCTAAGGCAGGCTACGACGTGATCGCAGTCGAGCAAGATCCGATCGCGCTGAATGGGGGCGAGGTACTGCTACCCGTTTCCGGCATCGGATACGCACCGGGCTTGGTAGAACGGCTGGAAGTAGCCAACCTCCGCAACCAAGTCCGTATCGTTTGCTCAGACTTCCTCGAAGTCGCTCCCCCATACGTTGCCGCCGACGCCGTCTGGACTAGCTGTTCATGGCACTACAGCGCCAACCACAGACGCCCGCTGAGCGAATTCGTCAGGCGCATGCAACAACTCGTGCGGCCGGGAGGCGTCTTTGGGGCAGAGTTCATGATGCCGGTCGAATTACGACACCAAGCCATCGAGCACTACACCACGCCCGACCGACTCACCCCGTTCTTCGGTCCTCCCTGGAACGTGCTAGTGACGTTGCAGACCAACACGTTCACCGAACAAGCCCACGTGGGCCAATTGCAGGACCACACACACCGCATGGGCTTGCTGATCGCCCATCGACTGCCGAACTGAGAGGCGGACACAACAGCGATGAAGCACGAGTATGAGGCCAAGTTCTTGGGAGTGGATGTCGAGGCCCTGCGGTCGAAACTAACCGATCTCGGTGCCATTCGGAACTTCCCGCAAACCTTGCTCACCCGCAAGATATTCGAGAACGACGCATTGGCACGCGGAGCATGGGTGCGGCTCCGCAACGAGGGCACCCACTCGACCCTCACCCTGAAGCAGGTCACCGACGCCACGTCCATCAACGGCACCACCGAGATCGAGACCACGGTGGGTGATCTGCAAGCCATGGCAGAAATCTTGCTCAAGCTCGGTCTGCACCAGGTCAGGTACCAAGAGAACTACCGCGAAGAGTGGCAGCTGGACGAGGTCGTATTCGACTTGGACACCTGGCCTGGCCTGCCGACCTTCCTCGAGATCGAAGGCCCGAGCGAGACCTCCGTACGCAACGCGGCATCGCGGGTGGGGCTCGATTACACGGACGCACGATTCGGCAGCGTCGATGAGGTATACAAGACCGAAGCCGGGCGTGACATCCTCAGCGAGCCCACTCTACTTTTTAACGATTCATTGGCGGATTGACCGGCCTCAGCACGGCATACGAAATGGGCGCTACGGCTGAGGCGCACACGCATTCATGTCGCCGTCAATGGGCGATCGACAAAGCCTCGATGTCAGCGCACAAGTCTACTGCTGACATCGAGGATTCTGCGGCGCGAACGTACTGCAATACGACCCACGGTGAGAGCATGACCCCAACCCACGCCGGTGCCGAGCATGCTGCGGTTTGGTGGTCCGGTGCGGAAGATGAGGACGGCGCCGCAGAGGTGTTCAGGCCGACCGTTGATGGCCGCGGTGGGCCGTTGGACCGCCGCAGCAACATTGATCTCAACGCCAGCCGTGTAGGCCCAGTAGCCGCAGCTGGCGACTAGTGGAGAGTGCACCGTTGTTCTGTGTGCGCCGCTGGACCTTGCACCACTGCCCGAGCCGATAGCCCGTCTGGTCGACGTATGACTGAGGCACGCGAGCATGACCGTTCTCTGCAACGAAAACCGTCAGTCGCGCGAAACCCTTCTCCCACTGATCAGCAATCGGGTCCCAGGACCACATCGGCAAAGCCCTGAGCCGCTCCACCCGTTCAGCGGCGAGAGCATCCTTGGCAAATGCCACTCGCTGCGTGCTTACCCAACGCCCGAGGCTATAGCCCGTCCGGTCGACATATGACTGAGGCACGCGAGCATGACCGTTCTCTGCAACGAAAACCGTCAGTCGCGCGAAACCCTCCTCCCACTGATCAGCAATCGGGTCCCAGGACCACATCGGCAAAGCCCTGAGCCGCTCCACCCGTTCAGCGGCGAGAGCATCCTTGGCAAATGCGATTCGTTGTACCCCAACCCACTGCCCCAATCGGTAACTGCCGACGTTGTGCGACTTTGGAACTCGGGCGTGCCCATGCTCTTGTACGTACGCTACGAGCAAGCGAAAACCTTCCTCCCACTGGTCGGCATAGGGATCGAAGGTCCAGCCAGGTAAGGCCTTCAGCCGCGAAATCTTATCCGCCGTAAGAGATCCTGATGCGAATTTGTCACGTTGTTTGGCAACCCAATTCCCTAGGCGGTGGCCGTCGACGATGTACGGCTTCGGGACACACGCATGCCCGAATTCGTCGACGTATGCCTTGACCCGATCAAACCACTCCTCCCACCGGTCCGCGGGATTCCAGCCAGGCAGGGCTTGAAGCCGTTCTGCCCTTTCATTGGCGAGGACTCCTTTGGTGAGGTTTTGGCGCTGATTGGTAACCCACATTCCGAGCCGATGGCCTTCGATCGTGAATGTCTGCGGAACGCGCGCATGCCCGTATTCGCGGGTAAATGTCGTGAGCAACTGGAAGAATCTTTCCCATTGGTCAGAATCTGGGTTCCAGGACCAACCAGGCAGGACCCGGAGTCGGTCGACTCGATCCTGGTCGAGTTCATCTCTTGCGTATTTGCTGCGCTGGGCTTGGACCCAGCCTCCAAGACGGCACCCTTCGACGCTGTAAGATGTTGGGACGCAAGCGTCCCCGTGTTCCTCGATGTATGCCAGGAGTCGCTCGAATTTCACTTCCCACTGCTCGGCGCGGGGATCCCAGGTCCAACCAGCGAGGGCAACTAGCCGTACCTCTCGCTCAGGCAGACCGCGGTTTTCGGCATGATTGACGCGTTGCATCGTTACCCACGCGCCAAGTCGGAATCCGTCAATAACGTATGACTGCGGCACGCTCGCGT
This sequence comes from Nocardia sp. NPDC050435, assembly GCF_040655395.1. Classification (NCBI taxonomy): domain Bacteria; kingdom Bacillati; phylum Actinomycetota; class Actinomycetes; order Mycobacteriales; family Nocardiaceae; genus Nocardia; species Nocardia sp. NPDC050435. Next base: position 760,749 of record NZ_JBFAJW010000004.1, on the reverse strand, counting down.
GCCCGTGCTGGTCGACGAAGGACACCAGCCGGGTGAATCCTTCTTCCCACTGAGCCGTGAGAGCGTCCCATGTCCAGTTGGGCACGTCGTCCAGGCGTTGTTTGCGCACGACATCCAACTGCCCTTTGCCGTGCTTGTGTCGCTGGGTAGCGACCCAAGAGCCGATGGCATGGCCATCGATCTTGTGGGTTGCTGGTATGAGCGCGTGCCCCTCCTGCTTGATGAACTGCTCGAGCAGACCAAGCCAGAACTCCCATGTGGCGGTGGTTTGTTCTACGAGACGCACATCGAACGCGTCAGCGAAATCGTGGGAGACGGTTGCAGGCAGATCGAGGACGATCTTGCCAGGAAGCTGGATGGAGCCTTCACCACCTTTGATGCCGAATTCGCGTCGAAGTTGATCGAGCGTCTCACCGAGACTGTCATCGTGGGCGCGAAGCGCTTGGATGACCTCCCAGACCGGTTTGAAGCTGGAGTCGTTGAGTGCGGTTTCGGGATTTTGGTCGGTGTCGACGAACACAGGGATGACGATGGTGCCAGTGGCCTTGTCGGTCGCAAGCCGGATGGCACGCCCGACTGCTTGCACTATGTCGACCTCGGATCGTCGGGGGTCGATGAACGCGACACCGTCGAGGGCCGGCACGTCGACGCCTTCAGTGAGGCAGCGTGCGTTTGTCAGCAGCGCACGGTCACATTCGTGAAGCCTGGCCAGGTGTTGGAGCAGAACGTGGCGTTTGCCGGTAGGCATTTCGCCGGAAGTGTGCTCAGCCCACAGTTTTCCTGACGGCCGATGATTCGGAGGCATCCAGTCGATCACCGCCGGCAATTCGGCAGCGAATGCTCGAGCTCGATTAACCCGCGAGTGGAAACTAATGGTGCGGCGCAAGTCGTAGCGATGCATGGCCTTAGCTAGACCAATCTGGCCGGCAAGCGTACGGGCGTCAGTGACCTTCTGCCCGTCAGTAGTAACGAGCCGGCGCTGTTCGGCCCAGTCACGGTAGGTTGCGTCGTCGACGCCAACGATGACAACGCGATAGTCGGTCAAGAATTTACGAGAAATTGCCTCGGCGAAACTGAGTCGGTGAAATACCGGCCCGAACTTGGAATGGTCGTCCATGGAAGCGATTTCGAAGTCAGCTTCCTTGGCCTCATCGACGACACGACCGGTGAAGAAGCGGGGGGTGGCGGTCACGAACAAGCGGCGGCGAGCTTCGATGAACTCGTTGTTGAGGATCGCGCCGAACTCCGAAGAGGTACGTCCAGCACAGCGATGTGCCTCATCGGCTATGACCAGGTCGAACGCTGGCACGCCCCCGAGGCCGAATGCGGCCGATATCTGTGGTGACGACTGGTACGTGGCGAACACGACCCGACGCCCCGAACTTCGGAGGAACGATGCGATCTCCGCGGGAGCGGTTCTGACGGGCCGGCCCAGATCGCTTGTAGTTGCAGTGATTGAGTCTCGGTCAACAACTGTTTTATCCGAGCACACTGCCAAGGGGACGAATCCCGTTGAGCTGTTAGCACTCCACTCGCGGAGTGTTTGCGCCAACAACGACAACGACGGCACCAGTACCAGGGTTCGCTCGGCGCCGAGTTCGTCGTTGATGTACAGACCAGTGAGGGTCTTGCCGGTACCGCACGCCATGATCAACTGCCCCCGACTGTTACCACTGTCGAAACCTCTCACCACCGCCTCAACCGCCGCCCGTTGATACGGGCGAGGTTGCTTGGGGACGACCGGTCGAGCGTGCAGATGGGATGGGGACTCTGGCCAGTCGATTTGGGATGCCTCAAGATCACCCCGGAGCAGGACAGCCGCTTGTTTTTCCTGGTCTGCGAGTGTGCGTTTGGCGGTGGCTCCGATCTGGTCAGTTGTCGCGATGAGCAGGCGAAACGAGAAGACTGAACGTGCGGACTCGGAGAGAAAGGTATCGACGTCACGTTTTGTGATCGAGGTGGTTTCCGCGTATGCCTTGGCTTGGATCGCCCACAGATTGCCATTGAGATCCGCAGCAACCAGATCTATTCCGGCGTCGCTGCCCCACTTGCCAGGCCAGTCGTTCCATAGCCACACCTCCCGAATGTCATGGGTGTATGCGGGATCGTGGGTCAGGAACCACTTGCAAATTCGCTCGAACTGGCCGCCTCTGCGAACGCTGTCGTCGGGGTCCAGTTGATCCAAGAGCTCCGTCAGTGTTGCCATACAACGGCTTCCTTACATCGACAGTCGAGCGGAAGAAGCGACGCTTCGCCCGAAGCGCAGGCGGCAAGCATCCCGGACCAGTATGTCCCCATAGCAACAGCCGCAGTGCTGTGGCGCGATGCTTCCAGCAGCTGCGCGGGACTAGTCAGTTACCTCATTATCGCTCCGACAGTCAGGCGCGCTACATGAACTTTCTGATCTCCAAAGAGCAGACGACAGTCACGAATATCCTTAGGCGACCGCATGAACGGGAGCGCAAGTTCGGCGATTCTGTCGGTCATCGCTGGGCCTGGCCCCCTGGGCCAACGTCCAAGCAAGAGCCTCATAAGGATCATGCCTAAGCGTCCGGAAGGTAGCGGGCTCGGCTTCCACCGTCGCTAGAATCTGCCCGCGGGTGCCTGCCTGGTCGCGTCGCATCCAGTATGGACATCCATTCAGCATCGCGAAGTCTGTTGTGCCACAAGCTTGATGACCACGTAGAAGAGCGAGGAATGTTGGGAGCCCGTCGGAGACAGATGGAAGAGAAGGGGCGCCGGAAACCCAAAGGTGGAACCTGCCGAATCTCCCTCTACAGAATCAAGAGCGGCGCGCATACGCGCGCCGCACGGGGTGCCCGCCCTCCCGCTCCGCTCCCGGGCCGGCACCCCGGCGGCAGAACCAGGATAGGAATCCAACCGTCCACAGCCACAACCCAGTCCGGTATCAAGCGGAGACACATACTTCCACTACTGCTAACACCCGGGCTTGAGGACTGCCGCGCCCTTCGGGCTTGCCGTGGGAGTCAGTAGCACTTCTAGGCTGGGCTCGCCATACCGCTTCCGCCACCGCCACCACCCCCACCACCGATCGCAATAACCCTGACTTCCTTCGTGTCGCTCCGGCGACTCCAGAGGAACGATCCAGGCACTACAAATGCGTCTATATCAAGGAGCGAGCCGTCCCCTCCGACCTGGAAAATCAGCATTGCGCCAGCGGCGCCCGAACCACCAACTCCGCCGTTGAGCAGGCCGGTACCACCCCCGCCCCCTCCCGCACCGAACCATCCGCCATTTCCGCCAGCACCACCACTGAACTGGTCTATGGAATCTTCAGCAGGCGTGACGACAGCCTCCAGCTCAATTTGGATGGTCTGCTGATAGCTTTCGCAGAGTCGCAGCCATTGAGAGTGGGCGGAGACATCGCCCTGAAGCGAAGCCTCAACAGTTTGCAAAATTCTACCCATTAAAAAGAATGTGTGGTCAGGGTATCTGCGGCAATACTTTCCACCTTCCACTGCTAACAGTGCGATCATTTGAGCATGAATTTCCGCGATCGACGCGTCGATTTCCACCCTGCCGAGATGCAGAACTTGCAACCGATACCGCCGAGCATGATTTAACGGAGTCGGGATCACGGATACGCCGAACCACCTTCCCCGCCACTCCCCATGCCTGCGCCGCCTCCGCCTCCACCTCCAAATATCCCCCCAGTCCCACCTTTCCCACCAACGGCGTTGATGGTGATCGTGAATGGTGGGGTGGCTATATCTGAGCGATCGAGTGCTCCAGATGACCAACGCCGATCGAGCTCAGCCATCAACTCGTCGCGGTATTTCTCAATTTCCTTACGAGTCAAGTTTTTCGACTGTCTAGTAGTCGAATCGAATTCATCGTGGTGATCGAAGCAAAGAAATACCAGGTCAGCCATGGACGTCTTGCTCGAATCTTGTCCGAGATGTGCCAGTTGCCCCTTTTTACGACTGAGATCTCGGTCAAGGCCAAAACAAACGGCACATCGGCGGCGGCTTTCTGCGAGTATACGGGCCTGCGTCTCTGGCGGGATAGGCTCACGGGTCACATCGATACCAGACCTTCAATATTTAGGCGTAAGTTTCAGTGTCGAGTTAGAGGAAGTCCATTTTCAGGATATCAGGTCCTTCGAAAGGATAGGAGAATCCGCCGCATGGACCAATGCATCGATGACAGCTAATAGTCCCACCCATAGGCCTGCCGTCAAGTATTTTTGTAACCGTCTCCTCATCCATTTGCACACCAGCAAGTCGAGCAAGCGGATCGCGCGGGAAGCGCACCATGCTGACTTCGTTCAACTCAACATCGCGATGAAGCACACCGGGGTAGCAGTCCACTGAATCCCCTACGGCGTGATTGCACGATGTTCTACCGCACGCGGTACAAGTGCCGTCCTCTTTGCGATCTGCAATGACCGTATACAGTTCATCGAGCTGATGCTCGCACAAATCAATCTCCTCAGAGCATATCGAGCAGCAGCGAACCGTATTCATTCCTGCCGATAGACCGACACGCAGATGCATCAATTGAAGGGCGCAGACGTCCCAGTACTCCCCGTCCTTATGCTCGGCAGTGCACCCAAAGATTTGACCTACAAGTTCACCAGATCTGTGCGCCTGAATGTGAGCCATCTCCGCCAGATCCGGCCGATTGGATAATTCGTCAAAGAAGTTGAATGCCGAAATTGCAGCACTCAGAGATTGCCGGGCATGCTTTTCTATCTCAGATCGACCATGATAACTCTGGACTTTTCGCCTTACAGGTTCCCATGACCGATTAACGACCGGACTCACGCGAGCGCATGCCCTCGGTGGATTCTGGCGATAGAAATCGTGGCCGGGAATTTCCTCAAGGCGACCCGAGAGGCAAGTAATCAGATCCAAGAGTGCCTTACCGTATTGCTGATAGGAACGCAAAATAGCGGCGCACCCATCGGCCAAGAGCGCGTTAGCCCTTCGCTGGCCTGCAGCGGGGAGTATTGGGACGCCGGTTCGAATTATCACGCCACGGACGCCCATTCGCCTACTCAACGTCCGACTCTCGGCCGAGTTCCCCCGCTCCGCTTGTGTCCACCAAGCCCAGCAAGACTCTTTCAACTTCTTCGACAGTTCCGGTAATCTCAATCCCGCGCACTTCAGAGGAGCCAGAATTCAAAAAAGCCACTCGCAGAGTAATCGGCTGCTGCGCTACGTTCTCAGTAGGAGCCATCCCGAGCCGGGCCCGCACCCGAACTGCCGCAGCAGAAACACAGGCCTTTGCAACGTCGTAGATAAGCGGAGTTAGAATCGCGAGACCAATAAATGTCGTGACGCCATCTATTCCATATTCGCTCAAATATCTTCTTTGAGTTGATGGCAGAGAGAAATCGGCGTCTGGCAGCTGACGTTGGATTAATTTCAGTGTCCCTGCCACTTCCTCTCGGTAATAGGCCATCTCGGTCTCAAGATCAAGCCGATCGGGAAGTAGTGCCAGTTTGGTACCCGAACCGGTCAGATGGTCCAAATTCCAAAGACGTGGTTCAGGAACCCATTCTTTTACCACAGCGCCACTCTTCGACATGAATGCAGCATCTCCTCGTCACGGAACACAGCTAATACCAGGCGCAGACCCGGTCATCCTACCTCGGAGTGTGTTCCTGGGCGGCCTGTGCCGGTCACGAGCCCGGCTTTCACTAGCGGTTCTACGCCACACTGACGTGCAGCTTCGGCAGCCGAGGCCCCGCCGACTAATTCTCAGTTCCGGCGGCCCCGGGCCCTATTCCGCCGTCTTCCATACCGGCTTGAAGCTGTCCAGCGAACGCTTCTGCGTCCCCTTGCCGACCGGGTAGATCACGACAGCCGCCAGCTCCGCGAATAGGATCGATCGCTTCTGCTGAAGGTCGTAGCCGCCCTCTTCGACGGGTTTGTGCCAACGTTCTCGGCGTTGGGCGGCGGTTTCGACCGGCACCGTGTTGGCCTTCTGGAACGCGGCGCGCTCCCGGCGGAGCCTGTTCACCGCCTCATCGAGACCCGGCAGCATCCGATAGAACCGCTCGTCATCGATCACGCCGAGATTCCACCGCGCCTCGAAGTCGCCGCGCCGACGCAATGCGGCCTCGAGTTCGGATTCCTTGTCCCACTTTAGTTCCGAGACGACCTCCGGGCGCTCCTCCAACGCCAGCAAGACGAGCTCGGCGATTTTCTCGTCTATCCATTCGCCAGCGATGGAGACGCCACCGCATCCGCCATTGGTTACCGGACGGCAGCCATACCGGTACTTGGCGCGCCCCTTGTCGTTCTTCCGGCCGGACATCACGCAGTTGCAGCGAGGCCCGTCCTCCATCAGATTCCCGCACCGATACAAGCCGCTCCCCAGATACACCCGAGACACAACACCTTTCGGAAGTTTGTTCTTGCCGATCCGGTTCCGAGGGCGATACCGCTCAGCTACCTTCTCCCACTCAGCCAGCGTGATGATGGCTTCCCACTGGCCTAGCTTCAGCTCACCGTGCTCATCCCGGTAGACGTCGTTGTTCTCGCCGAGGATTCGGAGCCCTGCGTTGCGCGGGTTCGAGACGATCTGTTTGACGGTCTGGTCCCGCCACGGCCCGCCCTTAGCAGTTGGTATCCCCGACTCCTGGAAGATCTTCGTGATGGTGCCCCAGGACTGCCCGGCGATGCACGCTGCGACCGCCTTACGAATGACTGCGGCTTCCTCCGGAACTACCTGGATCTCACCAGGTTTCGCCTCCACCGGCTCGTACCCGAAGACCCGGCCACCGGTGTGGGCGATACCCCTGCGCGCTTGCCCCTCATGCCACCTCCGGGTCCGGCTACGCCGTTTCCTGTTCTCCCCCATAGCAATTGCGACACCGAACAGGCCAATGATCTCGGAGTTCTCCGAGTACAGATCCTGGGTGCCATAGTCGTCGGCGAACACGCGATCAGGGGCCGCCCGGAAAGCCTCAATGAAGTACTGCACTGGGCAGGGAGCTTGTAGATACGGTCCTCGTCCACCGCGACCACGCCGTGAATCGGGTAGCCCTCCGGGGTTACACCCTTGTGCAGGTGGGTCAACATCATCTCGAAGTCGGGCCGGAAAGCATCCTTCGAGGCCGAGAGGTCGTTGTCGGTGTAGTACCGAACGATCACCAGGTTCTCGCGCCGAGCAGTGCTGTGGTTCGTGCTGTGCTGGTTGGTTACGCCCTTGGCGGTCTTGCTCGTCCCCCTCTTGCCGGAGAGGTCTGAGATCCGGGCATAGGCCACGACGCAGACCGCACCGGACTCGGCCAGCTCGGCCGGACTTGGAAGATTCGCGGGCGCACCCCGCATCTCCATATCCAGCTTGGCGAGCACAGCACCATCGACGGCCGAGGCATTTTCATCAGGTCGCATCGAATCTCCCCAGGTAGCAACACCTTTCGGAGACTACGGTACTTAGTAACTCACATGGCACCAGTGACAACTCGCGTACCCGATTGACAGCAGGATCGGCACATCCCGCTCGGCCGCCTCGGCCAAAGCAGCGGCATCCCACTCCCGCCAATGAACTGGATTATCGGCATGCTGACGTAGGTAGGGAGAGGTCGCAGCGCCCAGTTGGTTCACGCTTCCAGCCTGCCATACCAGGGTGCAGGCAAACCTGGTCCATGCTCGCACCCGCGTCCGGCGACAACTCGGATTTATCGTTGCGTTAGTCCGAGTTATGGAGTTAAATCGGACTAAAGTCGTGGCTTTTCCGGGTTAGGAGGCGTCTGTGTCGACAACGTGGCCCGCGCACACCCGGGAGCGGCGAGCGTGGCAGCAGACGCATCGCGGCGGCACCCGGGACGATCGAATGCTGCGGGAGATCGAGGTGTCCCTGCCACCAAAGATCGCCGGACAGGCGGTTGACATCGATGCTGCGCTGTCGACCGAATTGGAGACGGCGGTTCGGGAGATCGCGGTGTTGGACGCCGCGCATGGGGACCAACTCGAGGCGTTGGGGCTACTGCTACTGCGCACCGAGTCGGTGGCGTCGTCGAAGATCGAAGCCATCGACGCCGATCTCGACGATTACGCTCGCGCGCTACACGGCATTCGGAGCAACCCTTCGGCGGTGGCGATGGCCGCCGCAACGGACGCGCTGGATGCACTGATCGGCTCCGCCTCCCGAGAGCGGCGGGTCACCATACCGAATTTCCTTGCCGCGCATCGCATTCTCATGGCCGACGACAAGTACGAACACATGCATGCGGGGCGCTTCCGAGACATGCAGAACTGGATCGGCGGCAGCGACCATTCGCCGCGTGGTTCGCTCTATATTCCGCCCCCACCGGACACCGTGGCCGACTACATGGCCGATCTGGAGACGTTCGTCAACCGGAGCGATCTGTCGGCGCTCGCGCAAGCGGCGGTCGCCCACGCGCAGTTCGAGTCCATCCATCCGTTCACCGATGGCAACGGCCGGATCGGGCGGGCGCTCATCAACAGTGTGCTGCGGTTGCGTGGCGTGACCACGCTGGTGGTGGTTCCGCTCGCGTCGGCACTGGTAGCCCGGCGCGACCGCTATTTCGAGCTGCTCACGCTCTACCGGACGGGTGACGTGCGGCCGCTCATCTCGGATTTCGCGCGCTGTGCGGCGATCGCGGCGGCGCAGTCGCGAACGACAGCCGAGCGACTGCGCGACGAGATCCCTCGCGAGTGGCGCGACCTGCTCGGCGGCGTGCGCGCCGGCAGCGCCGCCGCTGCTTTACTCGGACAGCTGCCTGCCCATCCGATCCTGTCCGCCGAGGAGGCGGAAGCCCTGACAAACGCTTCTCGCAGCAGTGTTTTCGCGGCAATCGATCGCCTGGCCGAAGCCGGCGTACTACGGCCGCTCACCGACCGGAAACGCAACCAGATCTGGGGCGCCGGGGCAGTCCTCGACGAACTCGACGACCTCGGTGTCCGGATCGCCGAGGCGGCTCGCCCAATGTGATCCTGTCGCGACTTCATCTGGGTTAACCACGGGCCACACCCTCTGTGTCCAAACGGCGAGCACGACACCCATCGTCAGCCGAGGAGTCCGTCGGGTTGCGTCACATCTTCGCAGGTAGCAACACCTCTCGAAGACTATGGTCAGCGCAAATCACCTGACATCCCGATGCCAATTCGCGTGCCCGATCGACAGCAGGATCGGCACATCCCACTCGGCCAGCACCGCGGCGTCCCACTCCCCCGATCCACCGGGTTGTTCGCATGCCGACGCAAAGCCAGTTGCTTAGTACAAGTAAGTAAATTATAGTTGTGTATTGCAACAACCATCTGGTGCTTGGAGTCGATCGTGGCCGTGTCCGCCGATACCGCTGAGGACCTGATCAGAGAGCTCTACCTGGTCGGCCGGGCGATGCGTCTCGCGCTGCATCATCCGGAGGAAGGCGAACTTCTTCCGGGCGGGGCCGCGGTGCTCGGGATTCTCGAGGCCAAGGGGCCGAGCAGGCAGGGCGATCTGGCGGCACAGCTGTGCATCAGCCAGTCGGTGCTGAGCCGGCAGGTCGCCGAGTTGGTCGGATCGGGCTTCATCAGCCGGCACGCCGACCCCAGCGACGGCCGCGCCAACGTCATCCGGGTGACCGAGGAGGGTCTCGACCTGCTGCATCGCGTCCGGCTTTCGCGGGCGCACGGGCTGCAGGCCGCCCTCGCGGAATGGAGCGAGGACGAAGCCGAGCAGGCGTGCGTGACCGTCCAGAAGCTGAAGAACGCGCTGACCGCACAGGCGCACCACGGCAAGCCACCGGCCGGGTCCGGGAGAGAGTCAGGAACGAATGTCTAGTTCAGTCGAGGCGGTGACGCCGCGCGATCCCTACGCGATGTCGCACCGCGAAGTGTTGGAAGCCATGACCGGCTTGCTGGCCGCGCTGTTCACAGCCCTGCTCAGCACCACGATCGTCGCGACCGCGCTGCCGACCATCATCGGCGACCTGGAGGGTTCGCAAACCGCGTACGCCTGGGTGATCACGACGGCGCTGCTGGCCAACGCCGCGTCCACACCGATCTGGGGCAAGTTCGCGGATCTGTTCAACAAGAAGCTGCTGGTGCAGACGGCGATCGTCATCTTCGTCGTCGGCTCGATCATCGCCGGATTCGCGCACAATGTGCCGGTTCTGCTGGTGGCGCGCACTATTCAGGGCGTCGGCATGGGCGGTCTGACCGCGCTCACCGTCGCGATCATCGGTTCCATCGTCGCGCCGCGCGAACGCGGGCGGTACTCCGGCTACATGGGCGCCGTCATGGCGGTCTCGATGTCGGGCGGCCCGATCCTGGGCGGCGTCATCGTCGACAGCCCGCTCGGCTGGCGCTGGACCTTCTTCGTCTGTGTGCCGCTCGCGGTGATCGCGCTGGTGCTGCTGCAGCGCACCCTGCGCCTGCCCACCGAACCCAAGCAGGGCGTCTCGATCGACTGGCTCGGCGCCACGCTGCTGACCGCCGGCGTCTCCATCCTGCTCATCTGGGTGTCGTTCGCGGGCAAGGCCGGCCACTACGCCTGGTTCTCCTGGACCTCGGCGATCTACGTCGGGGCGGGTGTGCTGCTGCTGCTCGCCACGCTGTGGGTCGAATCCCGCGCCAAGTCGCCGATCATTCCGCTGCCGATCATCACCGAACGCACCACCGGTCTGGCGATCATCGCCTCGATCGCGGTCGGCGTCGGCATGTTCGGCGCGACCACCTTCCTCGGCCAGTACTTCCAGACCGCGCGCGGCTACTCCCCCACCACCGCGGGCATCCTGACCATTCCGATGGTCGCGGGCATGCTCATCGGCTCGGTCGGTTCCGGTCAGTTGATCACGCGGTTCGGCAAGTGGAAGGGTTTCGTCGTCACCGGCGGCGCCCTCCTGGTGGTCGGCTTCGCACTGCTCTCGACCATCGATCACGCGACCAACCTGTGGCTGGTCGGGCTGTTCATCACCACCGTCGGTCTCGGCGTCGGCATGATGATGCAGAACCTGGTGCTGGCCGTGCAGAACACCGTCAGCGTGCACAACATCGGTTCGGCCTCGAGCAGCGTCGCCTTCTTCCGCACCTTCGGCGGCGCGATCGGCGTCTCGGTGCTCGGCTCGATCCTGGCCACCCGGGTGGGCGATCTCTCGGCCGCGGGGTTCGCCCGAATCGGCGTGCAGCCCAGCGCCTCCGGCGGCAGCAACCTGAACATCGCCGCCCTGCCCGAACCGATCGCCACCATCGTGCGCGCGGCCTACGGCGACGCGACCGGCCGGATCTTCCTCATCGCCGCCGGAGCCGCCGTCGTCGCCCTGCTGGCGACCACCCTGCTGCCGAACCGTCCGCTGCGGCGCACGATCGACATCGATCCGGCGCTGGATCCGATGGTCGCGAGCGAGCCGGGGACAGCCCAGCCCGTCGCCACCGGCCAGCCGGTGCGCTGACTCCGGTAATTCCCCTGCCCGACAGAGTCGTTCAGTCGGCCGGGGCGGAATCCACGGCCAGCGTCGAAGGCGGTCCGTCCCGGACCACGCGCCGGGCGAGCTGCCCCAGGGCCAGGCCCTGGGACGCGGCGTGGGTGCGCAGCAGTACCAGCGCCGCGTCGATCGTGCACCGTTGTTGCGCGGCCACGATCCCGGCGGCCAGATCGACGGCGCTGGGGTATTCGGCTTCGTCGAAGATTCCGCCGGCCGGTGTGCCATCGGGATCGCGGGTGCCACCGAGCAGCACGGTGTGGGCGAGAACGTCGGCGAGAGTGCCTGCGCTCCGGACGATCTCGGCCGCCGGCCGGGGTTGCTCGCAGTAACCGCAGAGCGCGCCGAGGCGGCTGCGGCCCGCCGCGAGCGGCACCGCGACGACGGATCGGATCCGGTACTCGGCGACGGCTCGGCCGAAGCGCGGCCAGCGATCGGCCAGACCTTCGCCCTCGACCAGCACGGATTCCGCGCCGTCGGCGATCTCACCGGCCGGCCCCTCGCCGAGGGACGCCTCGAGCTCGAGCGCGGCCCGCGCGCGCGAATCCGAGGCGGCGGAGAGCAGTTCCTGCCTGCGGCCGTCGAACAGGGTGAGGGCGAGGCTGTCGACGCACAGGTCTGCGGCGACCGTGGCCATGAAGACCGGCCGCGTTTTCCGCGCGCCGCCGGCGGACCACTTCTGCAGGCCCAGGGCATAGCGGCGATGGAGGCGAGCGCACGTGCGGTGGCGCTGCTCGATCTCGCGATGCAGCAGGGCCATGCGCCGTCGAAACGGCTGCATCGTCTCCGGCGGCCGGTGCTCGCGCTCTTCGTGGACGGCGGCCACCGCGGCGGCCCGGGCGGCACGATCCATTTCGGCGGCGTACTGACGCCAGGCTCGCTCGATATCGCTGTGAGCGTCCGGGATCGACGGCACGGATCGATGATAACGCCGAGTTTGTCGCTACCGGATCGCTCGGCGACGCACGGTAGCGATCGATGCGATTTCGATTCGGTTCAGGGTTCCAGGTCGACTACTCCCGCGCCGGTCGCGATGTCGAGCGGCACCGACACCTGATCGTGGGCGATGAGCCACTCGCCGTCGATCTCGCGCAGGCCGAAGGTGACTCGGACCCACATGCCCGGGACCTGCGGCCCGCCTTGCAGCTTGCCGCTGAGGCGGCCGAAGCCGTGGGCGAAGGCGACGTCGCCGCCGATCGTCGCGTTCAGGTCGCGGATCTCGTAGTCCACGGTCTCGAAGAACGTGAATACCTTGTCCCAGTTCGCGAGTTTGGCCGCCAGGCCGACGTGCTGGAGCGGGGCCTCCACGTCGAAGGACACCACATCGGGGGTGTACAGCCGGGCGACGGCGGCGCGGTCGCGGGCGCGCAGCCCGTCGATCAACTGGTCGATCCGGTGCCGAATCATCGTGTCGTCGGTGGTCATCGGGGCTCCTCAGGAGGTGACGAGGGTCGTCGCGGACCGCAGCGGCGCGAGCGCGGTGCTCCACGCGAGCAGTTGATCCAGGGTCTTGGCCAGCGCGACGGCGTGGTGCTCGCCGGGCACGAAGGTGGTGTGATTCTCGAAATCGGTGACCACCGAGACGGCGACCTGGTAGCCGACATCGGCCAGGCCCAGCGCGCTGCAGACCGAGCGCAGCTGCACCACCGCGCGGGCGCCCCCGCCCGCGCCGTAGGAGACGAAACCCACGGCCTTGTCGTTCCACTGTTCGAAGAGGTGGTCGAGGGCGTTCTTCAGGACGCCGGGGATGCCGCCGTTGTACTCCGGGGTCACGATGACGAAGCCGTCGAACGGAGCGATCCGCTCGGCCCAGGCTCGGGTGTGCGCGTGCTCGGACGGGCCGAACATCGGCGGCACGGCCTCGTCCAGGTGCGGCAGGGGGTGCGCGCGCAGGTCGATCAGGTCGAATTCGGCGTCGCCGCGCCGCGCGGCCGCGTCGAGGACCCAGCGGGCCACCTGCTCGCCGCGGCGGCCGGGCCGGGTACTGCCGAGAATGATGCCGATTCTGGTCATATCGGGAACTCCTGGTGTGCTGACGGTGTCTCCCCTTCCGACGACGCAGTCCGCCGGAATGTCAGGCCACCTCACAAAATCGGCGGCCACGTCGTCGGATTCGGTGAGGCGCGAATCGAAGGAGCCGATCATGACCGACCCGCAGCTGCCCGCGGTGCTCAGCGAACGCCGTCAACTCGTCAACCTCGCCTACCGGCTGCTCGGCTCGCTGGCCGAAGCCGAGGACGTGGTGCAGGAGACCTACGCGCGCTGGTACGCGCTCACCGAGCGGCAGCGGCGGGAGGTGGCCGCGCCCGGCGCGTGGCTCACCACGGTCGCGGGCCGGATCTGCCTCGACCTGCTCGGCTCGGCCCGCGCCCGGCGGGAACAGTATGTGGGCGAATGGATTCCGGAACCGGTGCCCGGCCGGTCGGCGTGGGTCGACGGCCCCGCGCCCGCCGACCCGGCCGACCGGGTCACCCTGGACGAGTCGATCAGCATGGCGTTCCTGGTCGTGCTGGAGTCGATGACGCCCGCCGAACGGGTGGCCTTCGTCCTGCACGATGTGTTCCGCTACTCCTTCGCCGAGGTCGCCGAGATCGTGGGGCGCACCCCCGCGGCCTGCCGTCAGCTCGCCTCCAGCGCGCGCCGCCGCGTCGACACCGCGCGGGTCGTGCCGAATCCCCGGCATGCCGAGGTCGTCCGGGATTTCAAAAAAGCTTGGGAGACAGGCGATATCGAGGCCCTGATCGGTCTGCTCGACCCGGGGGCGACGGCCACCGCCGACGGTGGCGGCCGGGCGGCGACCTTCCCCGAGCCGATCCACGGCGGCGAGCAAATCGCCCACACCCTGGCCCGGGTGGCCGCCCACGTCGGCACGCTGCACCTGCTGGAGCGCACCGTGAACGGCCAGCCCGGCCTGGTCGCCGAGGACGGCGGCCGGATCGTCTCGGTCTACGCCTTCGACATCGTCGGGGATCGGATCACGCGGGTCTGGGTGATCCGGAATCCCGAGAAGCTGCGGGCCTGGAGCTGACCCCGGTGCGATCGAACAGGATCAGCGGGACGGCGGCCAGCGCGAGCACCGCGCCGACCACGCAGACCGCGGTCAGCGCCGCGCCGCGGTCGAGGAACACGGCCGCCAGCATCGGTGTGAGGCTGATGCCGAGCTGGAAGGCCGAGACCGTCGTGGCCCCGGCCAGGGTCGGCGCCTGCGCGGCGAGAGCGAAGACCCGGCCGTACTGCGCGGGGTTCAGCACGAAAGCCGCTGCGCCGAGCAAGAATACGACCGGCAGCACCACCCAGATCCGGGTCATGGCGACTGCGAGCAGCACCGACAGCGCCGCGATCCCCAGTGCTCCGGTCAGCAGCGCCAGGTGCGGCCGGCGATCGGAGATCCGGCCGCCGACGGAGAGCCCGGCGAAGGCGCCGATCCCGAACAGCGACAGGACCGCCGGGATCCACACTTCGTCGAGCGCGGTCACCTCGGTGAGCAGCGCGGCCAGATAGTTGAACGTGATCATGTAGGCCGCGGTGGTCAGGATCGTGATCCCGAAGATGTTCCACAGCCGCGGCTTTCGCATGGTGGCCAGTTCACGCCGCACACTCGGACGGACCGTCTCCGTGGTCGTGGCGGGCAGGGCCAGCACACAGCCGGCCAGCCCGGCCAGTGTCAGGAGCACCACCGCCCAGAATCCGCCGCGCCACTGGGTGACGTGCCCGAGCAGCGTGCCGAACGGACCGCCCACCACCATGGCGACGCTGAGTCCGCTGACCACCACCCCGGACGCTCGCGCGGTGCGCTCCGGCGGCACCAGGCTCACGGCGGTCACCGCCGCGACCGCGAAGAACCCAGCGTAGGCGAGTCCGGAAACGAAGCGGCTCACCAGCAGCACCGGGTAGTCGCCGAGCAACCCGGCGGCAACGCTGACCGCGAACACCGCCTGGGTGGCGACGAGCGCGGTCCGGCGCGGCCACCGCAGGCTGAGTACCGCGAACGGCGGGCCGCCCAGCACGACGCCCAGCGCGAACGCGGTGATCAACATGCCCGCGGACGAGAGCGTGACCCCCAGATCGGCGGCCACCTGCGGCAGCACCCCGGCCAGCAGGAATTCGGCGCTGCCCATCGCGAACAGGCAGAAACTCAGCAGATAGACCCCGCCGGGCAGCCGGGTGCGCCGGACCTCCGGCGTCGTGACATTCGTTGTCGTATCCATAACGGATCACCTCCGCGTCGAAGCATCCGAGCTGCTCGCGATTTCGGCCAAAAACGTTGCCGTTTCGGGGAATCGACGCGGTCGCGGGCCTGTTCAGGTCCGGGCGAGCTGCCGGACGGAGAACCGGTAGTCGGCCTGCCGCAGCAGTTCGTCCGGGTCGTCGACGGGCGGATAGATGAAGCGCTCGTTGACGTTGCGCTTGCGCTCCTTGGCAGCGGCTCCGGTCGCGACGACCCGGCGTTCCCAGCCGGTGGTGAACACGGCGTCGGTCGCGCCGAGATCCAGGCAGGTGACATACGGCTCGGCCACGAAGGGCACGGGCGCGCGGCCGAGCAGATCGGCGGCGGCGTTGTGACCGGCGTAGCGGCCCAGTTGCAGGGCGTGCTGGCAGCACGGGAGGACGCGGGTGTCCGCGGCGTCGGGAGTCGCGGCGGTGTCGCCGGCGGCGTACACGGCCGGGGCGGCGGGCACGCGCAGGTAGGCGTCGACCGCGAGGCGGCCCAGGTGATCCCGGCTGCCGGGCAGGGCGGTGGTGAGCGGCCCCGCCTGCACGCCTGCGGTCCAGACGACGGTGGCGGCGGGCACGTGGCTGCCGTCGGACAGGGTGACGCCGTCCCCGTCGACCGCGGTGACCCGCACGCCGAGTCGTTGTTCCACACCGAGTTTCGCCAGGACCGCCTCGATGTGCGGGCGCGGACCGGGGCCGAGTTCCGGTCCGACCACCTCGGCCTGCTCCACCAGCACGACGCGCACACGCCGATCCCCGGCGACGGCCCGCATCCGGGTGACGAGTTCGGTGGCGATCTCCAAGCCGGTGAAACCCGCGCCGACCACCACCGCGGTGCACGCGCCGGGCCCGGCCGGCAACCGGTGCAGGTGTGCGTCCAGCGCTGTCGCGGTGGGCAAGGTGTCCACGTCGTGCATCAGCTCGGCGCCCGGGAAGTTCGGGCGCACGAGCCGACTGCCGGTAGCCAGAATCATTCTGTCGTAAGTCAATTCGAACTCACGACCATCTGAACCGACAGCGCGGACCCTACCCTGCGCGGCATCGACGGCGTCGACGGTCGCGGCGACGCGCCGCACGCCGATGGGCCCCAGCACCCGATCCAGCGGCACCCGCATCCGCTCCGGCTCGGCCTGGTACAGACGAGGGCGGATCACCAGATCGGGCCCCGGCGCGACCAGGGTCACCGACACCTCGCGGTCGCCCACCAGCCGCTGGGCCGCAGCTGCCGCCCAGACCCCCGCGAATCCGCCACCCACCACCAAGATCTCGGACATTACGCACTCCCTTTCCCTATCAGGGATATTTTCTATCCCCATTTATGGCGAACAATGATCGCTGGCCGCACAGCAACGACTACCGCAGGCCCGCGAACCCCTGCCGGGTACGGTGCGCCGAACTGGCGGGCGCAGCCGCGACCAGATCGGCGATGGTCTGCCCGGCCAGCTCCCGCCGCCAGGCCAGCTCGGCGCGCCGCATCGCCATCGCGATCCCGCACGGCCGGCTGAACTTGTCGGCGGCACTCGCGCCACTGGCCCCACGCTGCCGAATCTCGGTGCAGCGGAAAGGATCCACACCACCCTCCAGGGCCGTGACGACATCGAGCAGGGTGATCCGCTCCGGGGGCCGCGCCAGTGCGAGCCCGCCACGCACGCCCGGCGTGGAGTTGAGAATGCCCGCCCGCACCAGCGCTTGCAGCCGCTTCTTCAAGTACTCGACGGGCAGGTCGAACCAGGCCGCCAGCCGCGCGATCGGCACCGGCCCTTCGTCCCGCAGCCAGGCCAGCGTGACACAGCAGTGCAGACCCCATTCGACGCCCTCACCCATCTTCATAACAGGGATGTTAGATGTCCTGGTTAGGGCGTGACAAGCGCGGGGTACCTCCGGCTCCGCACGCGGGTACGGCTCACCAGCGATGTTTGCGGCGGATCGCGTTGCGGCGAACCGGTTTCGGGCCCGCGGCCTGTTCGCTCGCCAGGGCCAGCATGGCCAGCCCGGCGTCGCGGGTGAGCATGTCCAGATCCTCGACCACGCCCGTGACCGCCGCGCGGGCCGCGCGCATGTCCTGCGGTGACGCGTCGGCCCGATCGAAGATCGCCTCGAGCCGGTGCAACCGCAGACCGACGTCGAACAGGTGCCGGACCAGCCGATCGCTGGTCGCGGCGAAAAGCGCCGCGCCGTCGCTGAGATCGCGCGCCGGGTCGATTGGGGGCAGCAGCGGCCGCGGGGCGCCGGACGGCGGCTCCGCCGCCTCGCCGACGTCGCCCGACCCGGCCAGCAGGGCGGCCACCATCGCCTGACCGATCGGATCGAAGGCCGTGCCGCAACCCTCGCCGAGGCAGCGCGCGATCGCCGCTCCGGCACAGTCGGCGTAGAGCCGCAGGATGCGCAACTCCTCGTCGGTCGGCCGCCGCGCGTCCCGGAAATGGGTGGACACCATGCCCACCACCCGGCCGGCGTAATCCAGCAGCGGGGTGCACTGCACCCCGCGGAAGCCCGCCGCGGCGGCGATATCGCGGTGCGGGGCGAAAGCCGGATCCGCGGCGACGTCGGGCACCACCAACTGCCCGCTCACCGCCGCGCGGCCGCAGACGGAACCGGTGTCGTGCACCACCGCGAAGTACTCCAGGAACTCGGCCTCGAAGCCGAATTCGGTGGTGAGCCACAGGGTTCCGGTCGCCGGGTCGCGCAGTTGGACATCGCCGAAATCCGCGCCCGTGAGCTCCAGCGCGGCCTCGAGGATCCGCGGCAGCAGCGCGCTCAGGGTGGACACACCGGTCAGTCGCGCGGTGGCGCGGTGCAGCCGGTTCATCGCCCGGGGATTCGCCAGCGCGAAACCCAGCGCCGCACCGAAATACTCGGCTCGCTGCGGCAGTGCCGAGGGATCGGTCGCGCCGACCGGCCCGGGATGACGGTAGGCCGCTTCGATCTGGGCCACCGCTCCGGCCGGGTCCCACCGTGGACCCATGAACTCACCCCACTCTGGTCAGGGATGCTCGCTCGATGGCCGACAGTGTACGCCCGGGTGCGATCGCCCGGTAGGCGGAATGGCCAGGTCACGGCCGTTTCAGAACTGTGCCCGGTGGCCCGATCGGGCTCAAAATGGTTGCCGCCGTAGGTAACCCGCGTTCGAAAATCAGAGCGATTCTAATCCTGTCCCGGCACTGTCGGACAGCGTAAATCTTGTGGACGGTTCCGAAATCCGGACGAGTGACGCCGACAGTCGAATCGCGGCGTCACTGCTGTGGGGCGCAGGGGAGTGACCGAATGTGCGGCAACTGACCGATCCGAAGTCGACGACCGCGCCACGCCGCGACGTCGTCGCCATCGCCTGCGGCGCGGTGATCGTCGCGCAGATGGCGACCACGATCTATCTGCCGAGCATGCCGGCGCTGGGCGCCGACATCGCGGCGAGCGAGAGCACCTTGCAGCTGTCGGTGGCCGTCTTCGTGGTGTTCGCCGCCCTGCCCGTGGTCGCGTGGGGCCGGGTCGCGGAACGATTCGGCCGGGTGCCCGCCTTCGTGGCCGCCGGGCTGTGCTTCGTCCTCGCCAGCGCGGGGCTGGCGCTGATCCAGAACGCGCCGGAGCTGTTGTCGCTGCGCGTGATTCAGGCCATCGGCGCGGGTGGTATCGCGGTCATCGGGCGGATGATGATCAAGGATCTGTTCACCGGCGCCGAGCTGGCGCGGCAACTCGCCCTGCTGTCCATGGCCTTCGTCGTCGCGCTCGGCGGCGGCCAGGTGATCGGCGGGATCGTCACCTCCACCCTCGGCTGGCGCTACGGATTCGTCGTCTTGGCCGTGCTGGCCGCCGTGCCGGTGGCGCTCGCCCTGCGGATCAGGCTGCCGCGACCGGAACGGACCGCGCGCTCCGGCGGCACCGCGCGCCGGCTGCTGGGCGACCGCGTGTTCCTGGCCGCGGCGGTGGCGGGCGGTATCGGCTTCGCCGTCATCGTGATGATCCAGCAAAAGTCAGCGTTCATCTTCGCGGACGGATTCCGGTTGGCCCCCTGGGTATTCGGCCTGTTCGGCGTGCTCTACGGCGCCGCCTACCTGGCCGGGGCGACCTATGTCCGGCGGGCGGTGAGCCGCCTGGGCGCCCGGGCCATGATGCGTCAGGGCGCGTGGATCATGCTCGCGGGCTGTCTGCTCATCACCGCGGTCTGGGTCTTCGATCTACCCCGCGCGTTCGCGCTGCCGATCTTCTTGATCGGCTATGTGACAACGACATTCGGGCAGGCCACCCTGTTCCCCAACAGCGCCGCGCACGCCGTGAGCCACCTCGTCGCCGGTGGCGCGATGGCCGTCTCGTGGTGCGCGCTGATCCAGCAGGGCCTCGCGGGCATCGCCTCGCTGGCCGGGCCCGCGCTCACCGGGCTGCTCGCCTGGTCACTCGCCATCACCGTGCTCGCCGCCGTCAACGTCGTCGTCGTGGCAGCCCCCTCGCCCACAAGAGAATAAGCGAACAAAGGAACAACCGAAATGGTCACCCACCAATTCGCCAATATTCGCCGGCAGTTGCAGCTGAGCAACACTTTCTGGGACGACAGCACCGCCCACGGGCTGGTCGATATAGTCGCGGCGGATATGCGCGACGGAAAAGTGCACGACCGTGACGGTCGCACGATCGTCAATTTCTCGTCGTATTCCTACCTCGGGCTGGACAGCGACCCGCGCATCATCGCGGGCGCGCACCGGGGCCTGGACGAAACCGCGACGATCAATTCCTCTATCTCCCGCATGCGCATTCGGCTGGCCCTGCTGGAGGAGGCCGAGCAGCGCCTGTCACAGACCTTCGGGGCGCAGGCCGTGACCGTCTCCTCCTGCGCGGCGGCGGCCTGGGCGACGCTGCCGCTGCTGGCCTCCGGGGAACTCACCGACGGGCACCCGCCCCTGGTGGTCTTCGACAAGAACGCGCACTTCTGCCTGAACGCGATGAAGCCGCTGGTCGCCGACGAGACCGAGCTGGTCACCATCGAGCACAACGATATCGCCACGCTGGAAGAGCTGTGCCGCAAGCACTCCCACGTCGCCTACATCGCCGACGGCGTCTACAGCACCGGCGGCGGCGCACCGCTGGCCGAATTGCACCGGCTTCAGGACGAATACGGTCTCTTCCTCTATTTCGACGAGGCGCACGGCATTTCGACCCTCGGCCGGAACGGGCGCGGTTATGTCCTGGGCGCCTACGACGGCTGGCGGGATCGGACGCTGATCATCGCCTCGCTCAACAAGGGCTTCGGCGCCAGCGGCGGCGTGATCTTCTACGGTCCGCCCGGCGACGAATCACGCAAACCCACACTGCTGCGCACGAGCGGACCGCTGATGTGGTCGCAGCGGATCAACACCGCGGGCCTGGGCGCCATCATCGCGGCCTGCGATCTGCACGACGACGGCACCGTCGACCGGCTGCAAACCGAACTGCGCGAACGGGTCCGGCTGTTCGACTCCCTGGTCGACACCGAGCTCGGCGGTGACGGGCTGCCGATCCGCTTCGTCAGCATCGGGCGCGAGGACACCACCGTCGCCGTCGCCAAGGACATGCTCGACGCCGGCTTCTACACCTCCCCCATCTTCTTCCCGATCATCCGGCGCGGCAGCGCGGGCCTGCGCCTGATGCTGCGCGCCGACCTGGAGCCGGCCACCATCGACCGATTCGCCGACACCCTGCGCGGGAGCCTGGCGGCGCACAGCGAGCGAGCGGAGCAGCCGGCATGACCCTCGCCATCGAACGCAACACCGGGTTCGAAGCCCAGCGCCAGCTGCTGCGCGACCGCAGCGCCGAGGTCGTCGCCCCGCGCCGGCGGGCCGGCGACGCGAAACTGCCGGTGCGCGAACGCGTCGACCGGATCCTGGATCCGGGCACCCCGTTCCTGGAGATCGGCCGCTTGGCCGCGCACGAGGTGTACGACACCGACCTGCCCGCCGCAGCGCTCGTCGTCGGGATCGGCGCCATCCACGGGCGGCCCTGCATGGTGTTCGCCAACGACCCGCACGTCAAGGGCGGCACCTACTATCCGCTGACCATCAAGAAGCAGCTGCGCGGACAGAAGCTGGCCCGCGAATACCGCCTGCCCTGTGTGTATCTCGCCGATTCGGGCGGCATCTACCTGCCGTTGCAGGAGGAGATCTTCCCGGACGAGGAACACCTCGGGAAGATGTTCCGCAATATCGCGGAGATGTCGGCGCTGGGCCTGCCGCAGATCTCGGCCGTGCTCGGGATCTGCACCGCGGGCGGCGCCTACATACCCGCGATGAGCGACGAGACCGTGATGGTCAAGGACCTGAGCACCGTCTTCCTGGGCGGACCGCAGCTGGTCGAGGCGGCCACCGGCATCAAGGTCGACGCCCAGACCCTGGGCGGTGCGGACCTGCACGTCCGCCAGACCGCGGTGGCCGATCACCTGGCCGCCAACGAGGAGGAGGCGCTGGCGATGGTGCGCGAGATCGTCGCGCGCACACCCGGCGACCGGGTGCACCCGCCGAGTTTCGAAGCCCTGGAACCGGCCGACGACCCGGCCCGGCTGCCCGCGCTGATCCCGGCCACCACCAAGAAGGAGATGGACGTCCGCGCGATCCTGCGCTGCGTCGTCGACGCCGCGTCCTGGACCGAGTACCGCAAGGACTACGGCATCACCATCGTGTGCGCCACCGCGCGCATCGCCGGCTACGAGGTCGGGATCATCGCCAACCAGGGCGTGATCTTCCCCGACAGCGCGCTCAAGGCCACCACCTTCATCCAGATCTGCAACCAGCGCCGCATCCCACTGTTGTTCGTGCACAACGTGAGTGGGTTCATGGTCGGCGAACAGTACGAACGCGAAGGCGTGGCCAAGCACGGCGCGAAGATGGTCAACGCCGTCTCCTGCGCCACCGTGCCGAAGATCTCGCTGGTGATCGGCGGCAGCTTCGGCGCCGCCAACTTCGCGATGTCGGGGCGCTCGATGGGCGGCCAGTTCATGGCGATGTGGCCCAACGCGCGCTCCACCGGCGTCGGCGGCGAGCAGGCGGCCGCGGTGATGGCGATCCTGAAGCGGGACCGGCTGCGCCGCGAGGGCAAGGAGTTGAGCGCCGCCGAGGAGGCCGCGATCAAACAGCCGATCATCGACAGCTTCGAACGCCAGTCGCTGCCGGCCTACATCGCCGCGCGCATGTGGATCGACGCCGTCATCGAGCCCGAGGACACGCGCGGCTGGCTCGCGCAGTGCCTGTCCCTGGCCCACGAGCGCTGGGACCGGCCGGAACCCGCGCCCGCGACCTTCGGAGTGCTGCGACTGTGATCACCAAACTTCTGATCGCCAATCGCGGCGAGATCGCCGCCCGGATCGCGCGGACCAGCGACCGCCTCGGCATCGACTACGTCACCGTGAGCGTCGAGGAGGACCGGGAGCTGACCTATCACGCGGGCGCCCGGGCCACCGTCCGCCTGCCCGCTGGCGGCTACCTCGATGCCGCGGCGCTGATCCGCGCCGCGCTCGACACCGGTTGCGACGCGGTGCATCCCGGCTACGGATTCCTGTCGGAGAACGCGGAGTTCGCCCGCCGGGTGCGCGCCGCCGGACTGGTGTTCGTCGGGCCCAGCTCGCGTGTCATCGAGTCGATGGCCGACAAGGCCTCGGCCCGGCAGGTGATGGCCGCGGCCGGGGTGCCGGTGCTGCCCGGAACTCCCACGGCCACCGCCGATCTCGACGCGCTGAGCGCGGCGGCGGCCGGCATCGGCTACCCGCTCATCGTCAAACCCGCCGGCGGTGGCGGCGGCAAGGGCATGTCGGTGGTGTACGCGGCCGCCGACCTGCGCGAGTCGCTGGCCTCGGCGACCCGCACCGCGAGCGCCGCCTTCGCCGACGGGCGACTGCACCTGGAACGCTACGTCGAGCGCGCGCGGCACATCGAGGTGCAGGTCTTCGGCGACGAATTCGGCAATGTCGTCCATGTTTTCGACCGGGACTGCTCGCTGCAGCGGCGGCACCAGAAGGTGATCGAGGAGGCCCCGGCTCCGCGCATCCCCGAGGACACCCGCGCGGCGATGTTCGAGGCCGCGGTGCGCGGCGCCCGCGCCCTGCACTACACCGGGGCGGGCACCTTCGAATTCCTTCTGGTGGGAACGGAATTCTTCTTCATCGAGATGAACACCCGGCTCCAGGTCGAGCACACCGTGACCGAGGAGATCACCGGTATCGACTTGGTGGAGTGGCAGTTACGGGTCGCCGCGGGCGAAGCGCTGCCCGCCGCGCAGGACGAGATCACCGCCACCGGAGCCTCGGTTCAGGTCCGGATGTACGCCGAGGACCCGTTCCGGTCCTTCCTGCCGTGCCCGGGCGAACTCAAGGTGACGCGGTGGCCCGAGCTCCGGATCGAGCGCGCGTTCACCCGGCGGCTGCACGTCACCGGCGGATTCGATCCGATGATCGCCAAGCTCGTCGCCACCGGCGCCACCCGGTCCGCCGCCCTGGCGGCCGCCCGGGCGGCGTGTGCGCAGGTGCGCTGGAACGGCATCTCCACCAATCTCGGCTTCGTCGCACAGGTGCTCGGCGCCCCGGAAGTCGTTGCGGTCGAGCACGATACGGCCTACCTCGACCGGATCGACCCGAGCACCGAGTTCGGCGACCCGGACCGGCTCAGCGCCCTGGCCGTCGCCGCCACCACGAGCGCGCCCGACCGCGCGACCCCCTGGTCGGCCGGCGCACCGGTCGGCGACCGCATCTGGCTGGACACGGCCGGGCACGACCTCGGCAGCATCGACTTCGCGGTCGACGGGCGGCCGTTCACCGTGCGGGTCAGTGGCTACGACGGTCCGGCCGCGCTGCTGCGCACCGATCCCGCCGAGCCGGGCGTGCCCGGTGTGCGCACCGAGGCCGGCGAGGTGTCGATCGACGGGACGCCCGCGCGGGTGCGGCGTTCCGGCGCGGGCTGGGTGTGCCAGGTGGCCGGTGTCGTCCGGGAAGTCCGCTACGTCGAGTACCGCACCCTCGGGGCGAGCGAGACCGATCCCGAGATCCGCTCCCCCATGCCGGGCACGCTCGTGCGCCTGCACGTCGAATCCGGCGACCGGGTCGAAAAAGGCCAGCTCCTGGGCGTGGTCGAGGCCATGAAGATGGAGCACGAGCTGACCGCGACGCATGCCGGCGTCGTCACCGTGACCGCGTCGGAGGGCGCGGTCGTCACCACGGACCAATCAATTTTCCTGATCGAGGAGAGGAGCGCCGCGGCGTGAAGCGGAATCGGCGACTATCGACAGCTCTGGCATCGGCGACCGCCGTGCTGCTGCTGGTGGCCGCGTGCAGTGGAACCGAGGGTGGGAGCGGCGATTCCGCGCAACCGGTCAGCGGCGGCTCGCTGACCTGGGGCGTGGAGACCGAGCCGACCACGCTCAATCCGCACCTGAACGGCCAGTCCAACACCCGGCTGATGCTGCGCAACACCTACGAGACCCTGCTGGCCCGCACCCAGGACGGCGGTTTCGTCCCGTGGCTGGCCACCGGGCACGAGGTGTCGCCGGACCAGCTGACCTACACCTTCACCCTGCGCGCGGACGTGAAGTTCACCGACGGCAATCCGCTCACCGCGGCCGCCGTGGCGCGCAACTTCACCACCATGCAGGATGTGGCCTACTCCGGCGGCTTCTCCTCCGGACCGCTGTCGAATCTGGCCGGGGTGGCCGCACGGGACGACCGCACGGTGGTCTTCACGCTGAAGAACCCGTACGCGCCGTTCCTCGACTTCGCCGCCGGATTCGACATCATCTCCCCCGCCGCCTTCGACAAGCCGCAGCTCAAGGCGGGCGGGCCGGAGATCGCGGGCACCGGGCCGTTCATCCTGGACCGCTATGTCAAGGGCCAGGAACTGCACTTCCGCAAGAACCCGGACTACAACTGGGCGCCGCGGAACGCGGCCCATCAGGGCCCGGCCTACCTCGACGAGGTGACCTACCGGTTCCTGCCCGAATCCTCGGTGCGCACCGGCGCGCTCACCTCCGGGCAGGTCGACCTGATCGAAGGCGTGTCCGGCAACGACGCCGCCCTGTTCGAGGACGACTCCGAATACACCTACCAGCGCTCGCTGAACAACGGCAGCCCGTACACCCTGTACTGGAACGCCACCTTCGGCCCGGCCGCCGACGAGAAGGTGCGCAAGGCGCTGAACAGCTCGGTGGACGTGGACGCGATCCTGCGGTCGATCTATCGCGGCCAGCGCACCCGCGGCTGGGGCATCGCCTCCAGCGTCGACGCGCTGTTCTACGACAAGAGCATCGAGCAGACCTACGGCGCGGACAAGAACACCGCCAACCGGCTGCTCGACGAAGCGGGCTGGACGGCAAAGGATTCCGAGGGCTTCCGCACCAAGGACGGCAAACGCCTGACCGTCGAGCTGGTGCAGGCGCAGTCCACCGTCCGGGATCAGCGCGAGGTGCTGCTGCAAGCGGTACAGGCCCAGGCCAAGCAGAACGCGGGCATCGACCTGAAGGTCTCCTACGTCGACCTGGGCACCTACTCCGAGGTGCGCAAGAACAACACCTTCGGCTCGATCGCCAACTCCGACACGCTGACCGGCGGCATCGACATCGAAAACCACTGGTACCCGCCGACATCGAAGGGAACGCTGAACTACAGCCGGGCCACCGATCCGCAGCTGGCGAGCTGGCTGCAGGCCGCGGCCGCCACCATCGACACCGCCGAGCGGGCGAAGCAGTACGGGCAGCTGCAGCGGTTCGTCCTGCTGGACAAGGCCTACGGGCTACCGCTCTACATCCCGGAGAACCAGATCGCGGCCGCCAAGCATGTGCACGGCGCGGGGTTCCGGCCCTACAAGCAGCTTCCGGAGAACTCCTACGACATCTGGGTCAGCCGTGGCTAGCGCGCCGGGGTGTTGTCCATGACGCTCGAGCTCACCGCGCCACCGGCGGCCGAACCGATCTCCGGCCCGGCCGCCGCCGCGACCGGCACGGTGAAACGGGTTGCCCTGCGGCTGGTCTCGGGCCTCGGCGTGCTGTGGGGCGCGGCCACGCTGTCCTTCGTCGGCGTGCGGCTGGCGCCGGGCGACACGGTCGACGTGCTGCTCGGCGAGCAGCCGCGCACCCCCGAGATCGAGGCGGCCATCCGCGCCGAATGGGGGCTGGACAGCCCGGCCATCGTGCAATACGCCCGCTATCTGTGGGCGGTCGCGCACGGCGACTTCGGGCGCTCCTACGTGCTGCAACGCCCGGTCGCGGAGGTACTCGCCGGGCAGGCCGGCCCGACGCTGGCGCTCACCGGCGCGGCGCTGCTGGTGGCGCTGGTCTTCGCCGTCGTCGTCGCGACCACGACCGCCGGGCGGCGGCGGTCCCGGGCCGTCGCGAATGCCGTTGAGCTGACGCTGGTTTCGACACCCGCGTTCTGGCTCGGGATCGTGCTGCTGTCGGTGTTCAGTTTCCAGCTGAAGCTCTTTCCGGTGGCCGCGAACAAGGGGTGGACCGCACTGGTGCTGCCCGCCCTGGCGCTGGGCCTCTCGCTCGGCGCGGTCGTCTCCCAGGTGCTGCGCGACGGGCTGGAACGGGCACTGGAGGAACCGTTCGCGGTGACGGTGCGCTCGTGGTCGGTGCGCGAGAGCGCATTGCGGCTGCGGCACGGGCTGCGGCACGCCGCACTGCCCGCGGTCACGCTGACCGGGTGGCTGGTCGGCGGGCTGCTGGGCGGCGCGGTGATCATCGAGGAGGTCTTCGGGCGGCCCGGCCTGGGCCGGGTGACCGTCGACGCGGTACTGGCCCAGGATCTTCCGATCGTGCTCGCGGTCGCGATCCTGTCGGCGTTCGTCTACGTCGTGATCAGCACGCTGGTCGACCTGCTGTACCTGTGGCTCGATCCGCGACTGCGCCGCGACTCCCGGCGGGCGGGGGCGCGATGACGACGCTCCGCGTACTCGCTACGCGCACAGGAGATTTCCGCATCGCGCCCGGTGTCGCGGTGGCGGCGCTGACGGTCGGGCTGGTCACGATCGCGGTCCTCGCGCCGGACGTGCTGGCCGGATCGGATCCGCTCACCGCCGATCCGCTGGCCGCCCAGCTCGCGCCCAGCGTCGAGCACTGGTTCGGCACCGACCATCTCGGGCGCGACGTCTTCACCCGGGTCGTGCACGGCGCGCGCTACTCGCTGCTCATCGGCGTCACCGCCATCGCCATCGCCATCGTCGCGGGCACCGCGCTGGGGCTGCTCGCCGGGCTCGCCCGCGGTCTGCCCGACGAGCTGATCACCCGATTCCTCGACGTGGTCTCGGCGTTCCCGGACCTGCTACTGGCCCTGGTGCTGATCTCGTTCACCGGGCCCGGCACCACGAATCTGGTGTTCGCCCTGGGCATCGCCTCGATTCCCCGCTTCGCGCGGGTGGTGCGGGCGCAGACGCTGGTGGTGCGCGAATCCGGATATGTCGAGCAGGCCCGCACCTTCGGGCTGTCCCGGGCGACGCTGGTGCGGCGCCACATCCTGCCGCACGCCATCGCGCAGGTGCCGATCCTGGCCACCATCGGCCTCGGCACGGCCATCCTCGGCGCCGCCGGGCTCAGCTTCCTCGGCATGGGGCCGCAGCCACCCGCCCCGGAATGGGGCGCGATGCTCGCCGACGGCCGCAACTATCTGCGCAACGCGTGGTGGATCGCGGTGCTGCCCGGTGTGGCGGTCACCGCCACCGTCATCGCGCTGAGTTCGCTCGGGCGGCATTGGCAACGGCACTACGACGGAAGGTCTCCGGGATGAGCGCGAACCTGATCTCGATCAGCAACCTGCGAGTCGGGTTCCCGGCGAAGGGCACGGAGGTGGTGCGCGGCATCGATCTGCGCATCGACGCCGGCGAGGCCGTGGCGATCGTGGGCGAGTCCGGCTCCGGAAAGTCGGTCACCGCACGGACACTGGTGGGACTCACCGGCGCCGGGGCCGCGGTGCGCGCGGACCGGTTCGAGCTGTTCGGCCAGGACGCCCTCGGATACCGGGAGCGGCAGTGGCGGCGGATCCGCGGCAGCAAGATCGGTTTCGTGCTGCAGGACGCCCTGGTGTCGCTCGACCCACTGCGCCGGATCGGGCAGCAACTGGCCGAGGTGCAGCGGGCGCTCACCGGCCTGCGCGGGGCGGCGCTGGCCGAGCGCAGCGTGGAATTGCTGACCGCCGTGGGTGTTCCGGAACCCGGACTGCGGCTACGGCAGTACCCGCACGAACTCTCCGGCGGGCTGCGCCAGCGGGCGCTGATCGCGACGGCGATCGCCGGGGATCCGCGCCTGATCATCGCCGACGAGCCGACCACGGCGCTCGATGTCACCGTGCAGCGCCAAATCCTGGAACTGCTGCGCCGGCGCAAGGCGGCGGGCAACGCGCTGCTGCTGATCAGCCACGATCTCGCGGTGGTCGCGGAGCTGGCCGATCGGGTGCTGGTCATGCGCGACGGCGTGCTGGTCGAGCAGGGCGACACCCACACCGTGCTGACCCGGCCCGAGCATCCGTACACACAGGGGCTGCTGGCGGCGGTGCCCTCGGCGGCCACCCGGGGGCACGCGCTGTCGGACCTCGATCGGCGGCCGCTGCCGCCGCGCACCGTCGACGACACGCGAATCGTGCTGTCGGCACAGCGATTACGCAAGACCTATGGATCGCGCACCGTGGTCGAGGACGTCGATTTCGATCTGTTCGCGGGCGAAACCCTGGGCATCGTAGGGGAGTCGGGATCCGGCAAGACCACCACCGCGCGGATGGCGCTGAGCCTGGTCGCCCCGAGTTCCGGGCGCGTCGTCGTCGACGGGGTGCCGTGGAGCGAACTGCCCGAGCGCGAGCTGCGCCGGCGGCGCGGGACCGCGCAGCTGATCGCGCAGGATCCGCTGAGCTCGTTCGACCCCCGCTACACCGTGGCCCGGATCATCGGAGAAAGCCTGGACACCACCGGGATTCGCGGCGGGGAACGCGCGCGGCGGGTCCGGGAGATCCTCGACGCCGTGCGGCTCGGGCGCGACTTGCTGGATCGCCATCCGCGCACACTGTCCGGCGGGCAGCGGCAGCGGGTGGCGATCGCCCGGGCGCTCGCGCCCCGGCCCGCGCTGATCGTCGCCGACGAACCGGTCTCGGCGCTCGATGTGTCGGTGCAGGCGCAGATCCTCGACCTGCTCGCCGACCTGCAGGCCGAGTTCGGGACCGCGCTGCTGCTGATCTCGCACGATCTCGGGGTGGTACAGCACATCGCGCACCGGGTGGTGGTCATGAAGGACGGGCGGGTGGTGGAGTCGGGCGCGGTGGACGCGGTGCTGCGGTCGCCGCGCGCGGAGTACACCCGCCGGCTGCTGGAGTC
The DNA here is from genome assembly GCF_040655395.1 of Nocardia sp. NPDC050435. Lineage (NCBI taxonomy): Bacteria > Bacillati > Actinomycetota > Actinomycetes > Mycobacteriales > Nocardiaceae > Nocardia > Nocardia sp. NPDC050435. The sequence goes on along the minus strand of NZ_JBFAJW010000004.1, from coordinate 730,836 downwards.
GGTGCCGCGGCTGCCGCAGCCTTAATCGCCAGTGCCCGAGGCGGATTCGGCCCAGGCCGCGGCCCATTCCTCCAGCGGGTCGAGGGCGGTGTACAGGCGGGCGCCGACCGGGGTGAGGGCGTAGCCGCCGGCGGTCGTGTCGACCAGCCGGGCTTCGAGGAGTTCGCCGAGGCGCTGGTACAGGACGCTCGAGGACAGGCCGTCGCAGCGCGCCAGCAGAGCGCGCGCGCCGACCGGCCCCTCGCGCAACTCCCAGATCAGGCGCAGGGTCCAGCGACGGCCGAGCAGGTCGAAGGCGGCCATGAGCGGGCGGCCCGTGGTCGAGCCGCGGACCGGGCGGCCGGGGCGTGGGGTGGCCATGGCACTCCTTGGACATTGCGTTTCGATAATCGAAACACTAACATTCGGAGGTGTTTCTATTTCCGAAACATCTGGAGTTCGAGATGCCGAGAATCGAGCCGCTGGCACCGCCCTACGAGGCGCGGACCGCCGCCCTGCTGGCCCGCATGATGCCGCCCGGGCAGCCGCCCCTCACACTGTTCCGGCTGTTCGCCCGGAAACCCGTCATGGCGGAGGCCATGCACGGGTGGGGCGGTTATGCGCTGAGCCGCGAGCTTTCGCTGAGCCTGCGGGAGCGGGAGCTGGTGATCGACCGCACCTGCGCGCGGTGCGGGTGCGAATACGAATGGGGCGTGCACCTGGCGTTCTTCGCCGAGCGCGCCGGAATCACTCCTGAGCAGCAGACCTCGCTCACCCATGGCACGCCCGAAGACCCCTGCTGGACAAGCGAATCCGAGCGGCTACTGCTCCGGGCGGTGGACGCTCTACACGACGACGGCGATCTCGGCGACGAACTCTGGGAGCAGCTGGCCGGAGCGTTCGACGATCGGCAGCTGCTGCTCTGCGGCTGGTACCACGCCATCAGCTTCGCCGCCCGGGTCACCCGGCTGCCGCTGGAACCGGGTGCGCCGCGCTTCCACGATGTCTCTCGAGAATCGGAGTCATGATGCCCACCAGCACTTTCGACGCTTTCATCCGGCCGCCCGCGACGGCGGAGACCGTCGGCCTACCGCACGGCGGTGCCTTCCACCTGCTCGCCGACGCCGCCGACACCGGCGGGGCGCTCGGCGCCAACCGCCTCACCCTGAACACCGGCGCGGACGGCGCCGCACCGCACTACCACGCCCGCTCGACCGAACTGTTCTACATCCTCGACGGCACGATGGAGTTCTACCTCGACGGACAAGTTACGACGGTCGGCGCGGGCGGCTTGGTCGTCGTGCCACCCGGGTTGCCGCACGCCTTCGGAGCCGCACCCGACACCACGGCCGAGCTGCTCATCGTCCTCACCCCCGGTATCGACCGCTTCGACTACTTCCGCCACCTCGCCCGAATCCAGCACGGACAGGAGCACTTCGACACCCTGCTACCGGAACAAGACCGCTACGACGTCCACTTCCTCCCCGGCATCGACTGGCGCTGAACGCGATTTAGTCCTGGTGGGGGCGGTGTTTGCGGGGAGTGCCTTCGAGGCGGGGGTCTTCGGGGACTTCGTGGCGGGTGATGTAGGTGCCGAGGAAGGCTTGGAGGGTGGCTACGGCGGGGATGGCGAGCAGGGCGCCGACCGCGCCGTGCAGGGCGCCGCCGGCCATGACGGCAAGCAGGGCGATGGCGGGGTTGACCTCGACCTGGCGGGCCGTGATGCGGGGTTGCAGGAGGTAGTCCTGGACCAGTTGGTAGAGGATGACGAACAGCAGGATCCAGAGGGCGTCGAGGGGTCGCACGGTAAGGGCGACCAGGATGGGGAGCAGGCCGGCGAGGTAGGTGCCGATGATCGGGACGAACGAGGCGATGACGCCGAAGCAGATGCCGAGCTCGATCGCGTTGGGCAGGCCGAGCAGCCACAGGAACAGGGCGTGCGCGACGGCGGAGATCACCGCGAGCACGCCGCGGCTGTAGAGGTAGCCGCCGGTCTTGTCGATCGCCAGATCCCAGGCCCGCAGCACCATGTCCTGCCGCTCGGCGGGCAGCAGGGAGCAGACCGCGCGCCGCATCCGCGGCCCGTACACCGTGAAGTAGATGCTGAACAGCGCGACGGTGAGAAACCGCGCGAGCTCGCCGAGCACCGTGTACGAGAAGCCCCACGCGTGATCGGCGGCACTCTGCGCGTACCCCTTGATCAGATCGGACTCGCGCAGCAGCCGATCCCGTAACCGCTGCACCGTGAAATCTTGGTGGAAGGCGTGATTGACCCAGTCCACGCCTTCGTTCAGCAGCCGCGGCAACTCGGTGACCACGTTGCCGACCGTGTGAATCAGCAGCACGCCGAGCGCCGCGCTGAACGCCAGCACACACGCGTACAGCAGCACGAACACCACCGCGGTGGCCAGACCCCGCCCGATCCCCCGCGCCACCAGACTCGCGACCGCGGGCTCCATCGCCAGCGCGACGAAGAACGCGACCAGCACCAGGATGAACAGGCCGAGCAGGCGGTGCACCGCCCAGTCGGCGAGTTCGAACAACCCGAGCAGCGCGAAGCCCAGCACCATCGCCCGCGGCAGCCATCGCGGCATGCGCTGGGTCGTCTGTTCGGCGGTCATGCGGTCCTCCGTGTCGGTGGTCCAACGCCCGGGCCGGAGTCAACCACACCGCGGCCGCCCGACCCCCGAACCCGGGACCCGACGCGCGGAGTTACCGGACATGTGCGCTGCGCCACGACGCGGGAATGTCACGCCGAGCCGGGCTGTCTTGTCCCATGGTCGAATCCCGGCCGCACCCATCGAAGGACACCCCATGCTGGAACGATCCGAACTGGAGGCTTTCCTGATCCTCGCCGAGGAACTGCACTTCGGGCGCACCGCCGACCGCATGCGGGTCAGCACCGGACGGGTCAGCCAGATCATCCGGCGGCTCGAACGCCGGGTCGGCGGCCGCCTGTTCGACCGCAGCAGCCGCTGCGTCGACCTCACCCCGATCGGGCGCGACCTGCATGCCCGAGTGTTGCCGGCCGTCCAGCAGATCCGCACCGCCCTGCGGGAGGCGCGCGAGCAAGCCGCGAATTGACTCTCCTGTCGCGGGAGAGTGCAGGCTGAGGCGACCCGGAAAGGAGATCGCGGTGAAGATCGATCTGGCCAAGAGCGACAAGCACTACTACACGGCGTCCACGGAGCCCGAGCTGCGCACCTTCGACGGCTACGACTACCTGGCGGTCGCCGGCACCGGCGCGCCGCTCGGACCGGAGTACAGCGCGGCCGTCTCGGCGCTCTACCGCGCGGCCTACGGCGTGAAGAAGCTGGCCAAGGCGGCAGGCCAGGATTTCGTGGTGCCCAAGCTCGAAGGATTGTGGTGGGTCGACTCCGATCGGCCGCCGCTGAGCGTGCCGCGCGAAGAATGGCTGTGGCGGTTGCTGATTCGGCTACCGGAGGCGGTCACCGCGGAGATGACGGCCGCGGCGGTCTCGCGGCCGGTGACGGTGGAGCGACTCACCGAGGGCCCCTCGATCCAGGCTCTGCACCTCGGCCCGTACGCGACCGAATCCGAAACCCTCGCGCGGATGGCGGATTTCATGGCGACGCAGGGCTTGACGATGAACGGCAGGCACCACGAGATCTACCTGTCCGATCCGCGCCGGGCGGGCAGCGCCACGAAAACGATTCTGCGGCACCCGGTTCGGCCGAGCCGATAACTACCAGTCGCGACCGAGATAGGCGATCAGCCGCCGATGCCCCGGCGCGTCGGCGGCGATCGCCATCTCCGGACCGAAGAGCCCGCGCTCCCGGAAGCCCTCGATGCCGCCCTGGGCGTGCATGAGGCTCAGCAACTCCGCACAGAGCTCGTCGTCGGCGAGATCGGCGCGGCCGATGGCGAGCGCGACATCCACGCCGTGCACCACGATCTCGGTGAGATGCATGGCGGCGACCACGGCGCCGGGCAACGTGCCGTAGGGGCTGTCCATGGTGGCGGCCAGCGCGTCGGGGCGATGCCAGGCGGCGCGGTCGATCTCGGCGGCGGCGGCGTAGGCGCCCTGCGGATCCGAGCCCACCCATTCGTCGTCGCGTTCGGCGCCCATGCCGCTCAGTGCCGCGGCCACCCGGTGCATGCCGGACACCGTGTGGTTCAGCACGGCCCGCACATCCCAATCCCGGCAGGGCGTCGGCGCCGCGAGCTGGGCGGCGGTGACGGCCTCGACGATCGTGCCGGTGACGTCCAGAGCGCGGTCGATCTGGCCGATCACTCCGAGGGGACGGGCGGGCGCAGTTTCCATGGGCTTCCTTCGCTCGAACGGATGCAGCATTGATAGCACGACCGGCTGACAAGTGGCGGCAACCGCACGAGCGGGGTACCCGGCGCGCCCAGCCGCGAAAACACCTGTGCTACTTCCCATGTCAACCGGTGATCCGGCTGCTCGGGGCGCTGGCGCGGCTCGTGCGACGGAGCCGGGGAAACCGCTGCGACGGAGCCGATTTCACCGTCAAGGACACTAGCCCGCCCGGCGATCCGCGGACCCGATCGGCGTGCGGACCGCCGGCCGGCGACTAGCCCAGCACCGGAAAGTTGGCGCGCAGCACCGACTTCGGATCCCGGGCCTGCTTGATCTCGCGTAGCCGCGCCAGGGTCTCGGCGTCGAACGCCGCCGCGGCGGTGTCCGCGCCGCCGAGGAAGGTGTACGGCTTGCGGCCGCTGATCCGCCCGTCGAGGGCCGCGACGAGCTCGGCCCGCCGCGCCCGCACCGGCTCGATCAGATCCGGCAGGCCGAGCCCGAGCAGGTAGAGCAGGTACGGCTCGGCCACCGGCACGCACGCGCCGCCGTTCGCCCGGGGCCGGGCCAGCGCGCCGCCGAGATGGCGGATCTGGACGGTCATCAGCGGTGCGACCGGATCTTCCAGCAGCACCCGCAGCGCCTCGGCGTCCAGGCGGGTGAGCAGCTCGGCGTGCGAGACGCCCGGGCTCGGATCGGTCGGCTCGGCCGTGATCGTGCCCAGATCGGCGACCGCGACCGTGCCGCGGGTGTCGGAGATCGCGCCGTCGATCTCGTCCAGCGCCGCGAGCAGCTCCCGGCCGGTCTCCGGATCACCGAGGTAGGCGCAGTCCAGACCGACCAGCGCAGCCGGAGCGCCCGGCGGCTGGAAGCGCTGGAACCACACCGTCAATTCGTCGGGCGCGGCCGCGGTGATCCGCTGGAACAGCGCGAAGACCTCGGCGGTCTTGGCGCCCGGCCACATCACCCGGCCGCCGTAGATGCCCGGGGCGGGGAACAGCTCGAATTCGAGTCCGGTCACGATGGCGAAGTCACCGCCGCCGCCGCGCAGCGCCCAGAACAGCTCCGGGTCCGACTCGGCGGTCACCCGCGCGGGCGTGCCGGTCGCGTCGACGATCTCGAAGGCGCGCACCGCGTCCGAGGCCCAGCCGTACTTGCGGCCGAACCAGCTCTGCCCGCCGCCCAGAGTGTAGCCGGTGACCCCGACCACCGGGCTGCTGCCCGCGAGCCCGGTCAGCCCGTGCGCGCCGGCCGCGGCCTGCACGGCGCCCCACTGCGCGCCCGAGCCCACCCGGGCGAGGCGCTGCTCCGGGTCGACGTGGATCTGGTTCAGCCGCCCGGTGCGCAGCAGGATGGCGGTATCCAGGCCGCCGGTGGCGCCGTGCCCGGTGGGCTGTGCGACCACCTGGACGCCGGCGGCCGCCGCGTGCTGTACGACCGCGGCCACGTCGGCGGCGTCGGCCGCCTCGACGACCGCGGCCACCGGCTGCCGGACCGCGGTGTTCCACGGCTGCGCGGCGGCCTCGAAGCCCTCCTCGCCCGGCAGCAGGACCCGGCCGGACAGGGCAGCGCGAAGATCTTCGAAAGACATGGTGTTTCCCTACTTCTGAGCGGATTCGCAGGTGGCCGATCGTGCGTGACCGGCCGGTACCGATATGACGAAGCCGGGGAACGAAGTGTGACCTGCCCAGGTCAGGCCGGGTTTCGCGGCGGAGCGTGCCCCTCCGGCTCGGACTCGGGCTCGTCCTTGGTGAGCCGGGCGATCCCCGGCTCGGTGCCCTCGTCGGCCGCCTGATCCGGCTCCGGATGCTCCGGCTCGAAGGTTTCCGGCAGGTTCTTCAGATGCCGGTTCATGGATCGGACCAGCAGCACCGTGCCGGCCAGCAGGAGCAACACGATCGCCAGCCCGAGCGGGGAGGCCTTGCCGAATTCCGGGCCGGTCGGGGTGCCGGGGGTCTGGGCGAGCACTGCGAGCAACATCAGCCCTGGACTCCAGCCGGACGATCCTCGATGCCCGCGAACAGATCGGACTCCGGCAGCGCGGTGCGCACCCGGGTCTGGGCCAGCTCGAATTCCTCGGTGGGCCACAGCCGCTGCTGCAACTCCAGCGGAATCGCGAAGAAGGCGCCGTTCGGGTCGATCTGGGTGGCGTGCGCGCGCAGCGCGTCGTCGCGCTGCGGGAAGTACTTGCCGCACTCGATCTGGGTGGTCACCCGCGACATCACGTCGCCGCGTTCCACCGCGTACTGCCGGATCCGGTCCAGCCACTCCTGCAGCGGGAACGGCTCGCCCATGCGCTCGTACTCGGCGGCGAAGATCTCCATGCGCTTCATCGAGAAGCCGTGGTCGTAGTACAGCTTGAGCGGCGTCCACGGCTCGCCCGCGTCGGGGAACCGGTTCGGGTCCCCGGCGGCCTCGAACGCGGCCAGCGAGACCTCGTGGCAGCGGATGTGATCCGGGTGCGGGTAGCCGCCGGTCTCGTCGTAGGTCGTCATCACATGCGGCTTGAACTCGCGCACGACCCGCACCAGCGCCTCGGTCGCCTCCTCCAGCGGAACCAGCGCGAAGCTGCCCTCGGGCAGCGGGGGCAGCGGATCGCCCTCGGGCAGGCCGGAGTCGACGAAACCGAGCCAGGTCTGACGCACGCCGAGCGCACGGGCCGCCGCCGCCATCTCCTCGCGCCGGATCTCGTCGATGCGGTCCAGCACGCCCGGCGTATCCATGGCCGGGTTCAGGATGCTGCCGCGTTCGCCGCCGGTCAGCGTCACGATGAGGACATCGTGCCCTTCGTCGGCGTAGCGGGCGGTCGTCGCGGCGCCCTTGCTGGATTCGTCGTCCGGATGGGCGTGCACCGCCATGAGGCGAAGGCCACTCACGATTTCGTTCACCATCGCTCTCGGTCGCGGGTCTCGGATGGTCGTTCCCTATAGTTCCATCCGACCCACTTTTGTTCCGACCTACCCCCCGGAGTGATCAGCGATGAGCGACGCGGACTCAACGGCGGCGGCGCGACACGCCGATCGCTACGGCGAAGTTCCGCGCGCCCGGCGGCCCTGGATCCCGATCGCGCTGAGTGCGCTGGTGGTCCTGGCCGGTGTCGGGGTCGCCTTCCTCGGCTACCAGAAGTACGGCCCGAAGGACATCGAGGCCGAAGGGCTCGGCTACCAGCAGATCGACGACTCCACCATGACGGTGCGGTTCAAGGTGACCCGCAAGGATCCCGGTCAGCCGGTGGTGTGCTTCGTGCGGGTGATGTCGAGCAACAGCGCCGAGATCGGGCGGCGCGAGGTGCTGATCCCGCCCTCGGACAGCGGCACGCTGGAGCTCACCACGACGGTCCGCACGTCGTCGCGGCCCTCGGCCGGCAACGTCTACGGATGCGCCGACCAGGTGCCGAGTTACCTCCGCGCCGAGTGATCAACCGGACCGACCGGGCCCGCCCGCTGCGCCGTCGAGACACAAAATTAGTTTTGACCTGCATGTTTGTGATTCATGCTAAAATGGCGTGATACACGGTTCCGGACCTCGGAGCCGTGTTTGCTGCATTGGCGGCCAGCGCGCGTGTCCCGGGTTTTCGGGTTTGCCCAGGACCAGGTCTGTCGGAGTTCTTCGAACCCCCACCGATCGCAACTGGTCGTCGGCTGGTGCGTGCCCGCTCCCGGGTGGGTACTGCAGCAGTTACGAAGAAATCCCGGTTCTCCGGGAACAACTACTAGGGAGTGATCGAGATGACTGAGACGCAAGTGACTTGGCTGACCCCGGAGTCGCACGACAGGCTCAAGGGCGAACTCGACGCGCTCATCGCCAACCGTCCCGTCATCGCTGCCGAGATCAACGAACGCCGTGAAGAGGGTGACCTCAAGGAGAACGGCGGCTACCACGCCGCGCGTGAAGAGCAGGGTCAGCAGGAGGCGCGCATTCGCCAGCTGCAGGAACTGCTGAACAACGCGAAGGTCGGTGTCGCGCCCACCAAGTCCGGTGTCGCGCTGCCCGGTTCGGTCGTCAAGGTCTACTACGACGGCGACGAGACCGACACCGAGACCTTCCTGATCGCCACCCGTGAAGAGGGCCTCAGCGACTCCAAGCTGGAGACCTACTCCCCCGCGTCGCCGCTCGGTGGTGCGCTCATCGACGCCAAGGTCGGCGAGACCCGCGAGTACACGTTGCCCAACGGCAACACCATGAAGGTCACCCTGGTCAGCGCGGAGCCCTACCACAGCTGACCTCGCAGTAACCAGAAACCCGTAGCAGACGCAAGCGGCCGCACCCGATCTCGAGTGCGGCCGCTTCGTCATCTGTGTGCTCCCTATCCCGCCAGGGCCTGCTCGACATCGGCGAGCAGATCCGCGCCGTCCTCGATGCCCACCGACAGGCGCACCAGATCCGCGGGCACCTCCAGCTCCGAGCCCTCGGTGGAGGCGTGGGTCATGGCGCCGGGATGCTCGATCAGCGATTCCACACCGCCCAGCGACTCGGCCAGCGTGAAGATCTTCGTGCGCGAGCAGAACTCGTGCGCCGCCGCCTTGCCGCCGTGCAGCCGCACCGAGATCATGCCGCCGAAGCGGCGCATCTGCTTGTCGGCGACCTGGTGGCCGGGATGCTCGGCCAGGCCCGGGTAGATGACCTGGGCGATGGCGGGGTGCTTGGCCAGGTACTCGGCCAGCAGCTCGGCGTTGTCGCAGTGCCGATCCATGCGCAGGGCCAGGGTCTTGGCGCCGCGCATGGTCAGGTAGGCGTCGAACGGGCCGGGCACCGCGCCCGCGCCGTTCTGCAGGAACGCGAACGCCGCGTCCAGCTCCGGATCGTCGGTGACGAGCACGCCGCCCACCACGTCGGAGTGCCCGCCCAGGTACTTGGTGGTCGAGTGGGTGACGATGTCGGCGCCGTGCAGCAGCGGCTGCTGCAGGTACGGGGTGGCGAAGGTGTTGTCGACCACCAGCTTCGCGCCGGCGTCGTGGGCGATCTCGGCCAGCGCCGGGATGTCGCCGATGTTCAGCAGCGGGTTGGTCGGGGTCTCGATCCAGACCAGCTTGGTGTTCGGGCGGATCGCGGCGCGCACGGCGTCGGGGTCGGAGACCGCGGCCGGGGAGTGCGTGATCCCCCACTGGGTGAAGACCTTGTCGATCAGGCGGAAGGTGCCGCCGTAGGCGTCGTCGGGGATGACGACGTGATCGCCCGGGCGCAGGGTGGCCCGCAGGGCACAGTCGGTGGCGGCCATGCCGGAGGCGAAGGCGCGGCCGAACCGGCCCGACTCCAGCGCCGCCAGGTTCGCCTCCAGGGCCTGCCGGGTGGGGTTGCCGGTGCGCGCGTACTCGAAGCCGCCGCGCAGGCCACCCACGCCGTCCTGGGCAAACGTGGAGCTCGCGTAGATAGGAACGTTCACCGCGCCGGTTTGCGGATCCGGCTCGAATCCGGCGTGCACGGCCCGTGTGGAGAAACCCAGCCCTTCAACGCTCATAGCGCCAGCCTAAATGGGTCCGATTCGGCCGCCGTCTTCGGGCACAGGGTTGGGCCGCCCGGCGGTAGCGTGAGGCCCATGCTCAGCGTTGATGAACTGTTCGCCACCGACTCCCTGCTCAGTGCCGAGGAACGCGAGATCCGCGACACCGTCCGCGACTTCGCGGCCCGGCGCCTGCGACCACACATCGCGGACTGGTTCGAGGCGGGCACCTTCCCGGCCCGGGAGATCGCGCCGGAGCTCGGCAAGCTGGGTTTGCTGGGAATGCACCTGGAGGGCTACGGCTGCGCGGGCATGTCGGCCACCACCTACGGCCTGGCCTGCCAGGAGCTGGAGGCCGTGGATTCCGGTGTGCGCAGCATGGTTTCGGTGCAGGGCTCGCTCGCGATGACCGCGATCCACAAGTTCGGTTCCGAGGAGCAGAAGCAGCAGTGGCTGCCCGGCATGGCCGAGGGCCGGATCATCGGCTGCTTCGGCCTGACCGAGCCCGATTTCGGCTCCAATCCCGGCGGCATGCGCACCCGCGCGGTGCGCGACGGGGCGGACTGGGTGCTCAACGGCGCCAAGATGTGGATCACCAACGGCTCGGTCGCCGATGTCGCGATCGTGTGGGCCCAGACCGAGGAGAAGATCCGCGGCTTCCTGGTGCCGACGGATACCCCCGGTTTCAGCGCGCGCGAGATGCACCGCAAGCTCTCGCTGCGCGCCTCGATCACCGCCGAACTGGCCTTCGACGACGTGCGCCTGCCCGCCGAGGCGGTGCTGCCGGAATCGCGCGGGCTGGCCGCGCCGCTGGCCTGTCTGAGCGAGGCCCGCTTCGGCATCATCTTCGGCGCGCTGGGGGCCGCCCGCGACTGCCTGGCGGCGACCATCGACTACGCCCGCACCCGCGAGGTCTTCGACAAGCCGCTGGCCGCCTATCAGCTCACCCAGGCCAAGCTCGCCGACATGGCCCTGGAATACGGCAAGGGGCAGTTGCTGGCACTGCATCTGGGCCGCCTCAAGGACCGCCACGAATTGCTCTCGGACCAGGTCAGCGCCGGGAAATTGAACAGCACCCGGGAGGCGATCAAGATCGCCAGGGAATGCCGCACGATTCTCGGCGCCAACGGCATCACGCTGGACTATCCGGTGTTACGGCACGCTAACAATTTGGAATCGGTGCTGACCTACGAGGGCACCGCCGAAGTCCATCAACTGGTCCTCGGAAAGGCGCTCACGGACGCGAATGCGTTTCGCTGACAAACACTTTCGGAGCCGGGCGGCAAATAGGTCGAAGATCACATTTTGATAAACGCTGCATGATTGCTACAGTCGCCCAATGTTCATGCTCGGCCCCGCGTTGCTCGAAGTGTCGGCGCGCAGAATTCTGAACCGCCTGCATGCGACGCACGGGGAACCGGCGCTCGCCGCGGCCGCGGTGAATCCGGCATTGTCGGCGGTCCTGGACCAGCACGGCGCGGCATTGCGCGACATTCTCGACCACGGCGTCGAGGACGCCGAGGAGGTGCCGCCGCTGCTGTTGCTCGCCGGATACGTCCGCGGCCTGCTCGACCAGGCCCGCGAGCATCAGCCCGCCACCGCCCAGGATCTGGCCGAGATGATCGCCACGCCGATGACCGGCGCCCCGCCGGCGGACTGGTCCGAAGCGGACTGGATGCAGCTGCGGCTCGCCGCGGTCTGCGTGCAGGCGCAGGCCATCAACTGAGACGAAAAATGTCCGCCGCGGGCCGGAGCCCGCGGCGGACATTTTCGGCTACCGGGTGATCAGCCCATCCGCTGCGGGCGATCGCCGTGCTCGGCGCCCGTGGTGGTGTAGCGGGCCGTGGTGGTCGCCGACTGGTCCTGCCAGGCCTGCTGCCGCGAGACATCCTCACGACCGCGCTGGTAGGCCTGCGCGTGACCCTTCAGAGTCGGCATCTCGGCCTCGGCCTTGTCCAGCCAGCCGTCCCAGCGCTGCTGCATCGGGCGGACCAGACCGCCGCCCACACCCACGATCAGGATGCCGGCCACGGTCAGCAGGACCGCCCACAGCACCGGCGCGGTGATCGCGGTCGCGACGCCGACCTGATTCAGCGCCGCGATGATGCCCAGCGCCCAGATGAAGACCGACGCCGCGCGGGCCAGCAGCGGACCGTAGGACAGGCTGCCCAGCGCCGCCGACACCATCTCGTGCACCACCCGGGCGATGGCCGCGGCCACGATCACGATGACCATCGCGACGGCCAGCTTCGGCAGCCAGCTGACGATGCCGTTGAGCATGTCGCTCACCGGGTTCGGGCCCCACACGCCGAAACCCAGCTGCAGGGTGATCAGCAGCACGGCGTAGTAGGCCAGCTTCGCCAGCATCTGCGAGGCGGTCCAATTACTGCGCGCCAGCATGTTCTTGAGGCCGCCGCGATCGACGAGGCGCTCGAAGCCGACCCGGTCCAGGACCCGGCGCACGATCGAGGCGACGATCTTGGCGACGATCCAGCCGATGAACAGGATCGCCAGAAAGCCGACGAACTTCGGCACGAACGTCGCAATCGCGCTCCACGCGTCGGACCAGCCTTGTCGGAAGTCGATATCGATAGCCAAATTGGAGGTGTGCATCGGCGCATTCCCTTCGCTGCTATTCGACGACGCCTGACGGTTGCCGAGGCGACCTACCCAGCGGTTTTACCCCGCCGCTAGGTGCTAAACCAGCAGTTTGCCAGGAAATTGCAGCTTCAAGAGAAATGGTTATTCGGTCGCGATGAATCGGCGACCGAATCGCCGCGTGTAATCAGGTGCTCAGTGCCCTATGCTGCCCGTGCTCAGGAATCCGAGCAGATCGTGCCGGGTGATGACGCCGACCGGCTTGCCGTCCTCCACCACCATCAGCGCGTCGGTGTCCGACAGCGCCTTGGTCGCCGCCGAAATCGGCTCGCCGGAACCGATCAGCGGGAACCCCGGGCTCATGTGCTTGGCCACCGAATCGGTCAGGTGCGCCCGGCCCTCGAACACCGCCGAGAGCAGATCCCGCTCGGTGACGCTGCCCGCGACCTCGCCCGCCATGACCGGCGGCTCGGCGCCGACGACCGGCATCTGCGAGACGCCGTACTCGCGCAGGATCTCGATGGCGTCGCGCAGGGTCTCCGAGGGATGGGTGTGCACCAGATCCGGCAGCGCGCCGGACTTGCCGCGCAGCACGTCGCCGACCAGCGGTTCGGCGGTGCTGCCGTCCAGGCGCGTGGTCAGGAAGCCGTAGGAGCTCATCCACTGATCGTTGAAGATCTTGGACAGGTAGCCGCGGCCGCCGTCCGGCAGCAGCACGACGACCACGTTGTCCGGGTCGCGGCGCGCCACCTCGATGGCCGCCACCACGGCCATGCCGCAGGAGCCGCCGACCAGCAGGCCCTCCTCGCGGGCCAGGCGGCGAGTCATGTCGAAGGAGTCGGCGTCGGAGACCGCGATGATCTCGTCCGGGACGGCCGGGTCGTAGGCCGAGGGCCAGAAGTCCTCGCCGACACCCTCCACCAGGTACGGGCGGCCGGTGCCGCCGGAGTACACCGAGCCCTCCGGATCCGCGCCGATGATCTGCACCTTGCCGCCGGAGACCTCCTTGAGGTAGCGGCCGGTGCCGGTGATGGTGCCGCCGGTGCCGACGCCCGCGACGAAGTGCGTGACCTTGCCCTCGGTGTCGCGCCAGATCTCGGGGCCGGTGGTCTCGTAGTGGCTGTCCGGGCCGCCGGGGTTGGAGTACTGGTCCGGCTTCCAGGCGCCCTCGATCTCGCGCACCAGACGATCGGAGACGTTGTAGTAGCTGGCCGGGTCCTCCGGCGCGACCGCGGTCGGGCAGACCACGACCTCGGCGCCGTAGGCCCGCAGCACATTGCGCTTGTCCTCGGAGACCTTGTCGGGGCAGACGAAGACGCACTTGTACCCGCGCTGCTGGGCCACCAGCGCGAGCCCGACGCCGGTGTTGCCGGAGGTGGGCTCGACGATGGTGCCGCCCGGCTTCAGCAGGCCGGCCTCCTCGGCGGCGTCGATCATCTTGACCGCGATGCGGTCCTTGGAACTGCCGCCCGGGTTCAGGTATTCGATCTTGGCGGCCAGCAGGCCGGCTTCCGGTTCCACCACAGAGTTCAACCGAACCAGGGGCGTATTGCCGATGAGGTCGACGACATGGTTCGCGATGCGCATGCCCCCATCGTTGCAGAAGCCGGAATCTCTCAGTCGCCGAGTGCCTGGTAGACCGTGGTCCAGAAGTCGGCGGCGAGCCGTGGCGAATCCAGTGTCGACATCCCGACCTGGGTGAGCAGGATGCCGGTGAGCCGGTTGACCGGGTCGGCGTAGGCGCTGGTACCGCTGCCTCCGTCCCAGCCGAACTGACCGACCGGCGCGTAGCCGCCGCGGTAGGTGCGCACGGCCATGCCGAAGCCCCAGCCCCCGTGCAGTCCCTGACCGCAGGACAGGTGCGCGATGCCGCGATACATCGCGTCGCGCGCCGATTGCTGTTCGGGCGTCAGGCAATTGGTGGTCATGAGCGCGACCGCGGCCCGGGACAGAATTCGCGTGCCCTCGTGCACGCCGCCGTTCAGCAGCATCCGGAAGTAGGCGTGGTAGTCGTCGGCGGTCGAGACCAGTCCGCCGCCGGCACCCTGGAAAGCGGGCGGCGCGCTCACCCGGCCGCCCGCGGCCGCGTCCCACAGCAGGAATTCGCCGGTTCCCGGATCCGGGCCGTAGAGCGGCGGGAGGCGGTCGATCCGCGCGGCGGGCACATGGAAGCCGGTGTCGCGCATGCCCAGCGGGTCCAGCACGCGTTCACGCAGGAAGGCTTCCAGGGAACTGCCCGCGACCCGGGAGACCAGCACTCCGAGCACCTCGTTGCTGAGGTCGTACTGCCACCGTTCGCCCGGCTGATAGGACAGCGGGAGTTCGCCCAGGCGGCGCATCCACTCGTCCTGATCGGGCGCCGGGCCGGAGGCCACGCTGTAGTCGGTCTTCTCGAAGACCGCGGCCCGGATCGGGGCCGTCAGCAGGTCGAAATCCATGCCGAGCCCGAAGGTGGAGGTGAGCAGGTCCCGGACGGTGATCGAGCGGCGGGCGGGCACGGTGTCGGTGAGCGGGCCGTCGGGCCGGCGCAGCACGCGGCGGTCGGCGAGTTCGGGCAGCCACTCGTCGACCGGATCGTCGAGCCGCAGCCGGCACTCGTCGAGCAGCACCATCGCCGCGGCGGTGGTGACCGGTTTGGACGTGGACGCCATCCGGAACAGGGTGTCGCGGCGCATCGCGGCGCCGCCGTCGTGCCGCATGGTCCCCAGGGCTTCGACGTGGGTCCGGCCGTCGCGGCTGATCAGCGCGACCAATCCCGGGATCTTTCCGGATTCGACATGTGCCGCCAAGACATCGTGCAGTCTGCGCAGGCCCGCTGCGGAGAAGCCGGTGGTGTTCGTTTCCTTCATCAGGTCTCCCTCGTAGTTTCCGATTTCGGAAAACGCTACGTCGACCTTCCTGATTCATCGACTTTGATGTTGCACCCAATGCGGATAAATACTGTTCAGAGCCATGTAATCGTTGCAATGAGTGTAATTTCAATGCAATCGCATCTTGGGATGACCGTTGCAATGAGCCGAGCGGCAACGCTACGGTGAGCCGATGCCCGGAGGCCGACTGACTCAGCAGGAACGGCGGCAGATCGCGCTCGGCCTGGCCGACGGCGACGCCTACGCGGAGATCGCGCGGCGCCTGGGCCGGCCGACCTCGACCGTCACCCGGGAAGTGCTGCGCAACGGCGGCCCCACCGGCTATCGCGCCGATCTGGCCCAGTACGCCACCGAGCACCGCGGCCACCGGCGCCGCCGGCCCGTGTCCAAGGGCCCGTTGCCGGGCGGCCGCGACGCCGAGGCCGTGCGCGCCTACGAGGAGATGTTCGCCACGGTCTTCATGCAGTCCGGCCTGCCGCGGATGACGGCCCGGGTGCTGGCCTGTCTGACGGTCACCGACAGCGGCGGGCGTACCGCCACGGATCTCGCGCAGCGGCTGCAGGTCAGTCCGGCCTCGGTGTCCAAGGCGATCACCATGCTGGAGGGGCTGAGTCACGTGCGCCGCGAACGGGACGAGCGCCGCCGCGAACGCTACGTGGTGGACAACGACGTGTTCTTCCAGTCGATGATGGCCAGCGCGCACAACACCGCGCACTTGGTCGACCTCGCGCGCCAGGGCGTCGGCATTCTCGGCGACGGCACCCCGGCGGCCGTCCGGCTGCAGAACATCGCACGGTTCCTGGATTTCGTGTCGCAGAGCATCGCCCAGGCCGCGGAGCAGGGGCGGGCGCTGCTACACGCCGAACCCGGCGCCGGTTCGAACGGCACATCCACGCTCCAGGCGTGATCGGCACCTAGTATTCCGAAACATGAGGCAGCTCAACCTTGCCGGTGCCGCCCTGATCGCGACAGCGGCCCTGGCGCTGGCGCCCGCCGCGACGGCCGGCGCCGCTACCACCCAGTTCCCGCAGGTTCCCACCATGGCGCACGGTGGCCTGTGCTGGACCAGCATTCGCACCTGGGCCGACACCAGTGCGCAGTGGCCGGGTCGCGCGATTCTCAATATGCGCGCCGATCCGGTGGCGGGGGTGGGGCCGGGCAGTTATCCCCTGGCCCCGCTGTGCGAGGTGCTGACGACCGTCGAGTGGCGCAACCTGAACACCGGCGCCACGGGCGCCTACGTCAACCGCGTCGTCGTGGGCATCTACGGCAGCATTCTCTACTCGCTGTTCCAGGACACCGGGCCCGGTCGCGTCGAGGTCGTCGTCACCACCGACAGCGCGAGTATCCCCGCCCGCGCCGTTTTCGACGTACCTGCCTGACTTCGTCATCCACGAGTTCGGTACACATAGAAGCGCCAGTACAAAACTGAGCTCGCCACGCCGCAGTACCGAAGGAGCCCTCATGCCTGAGGCAGTTATCGTTTCGACCGCTCGCTCGCCCATCGGCCGCGCCATGAAGGGCTCGCTGGTGGACATGCGTCCGGACGATCTCACCGTGCAGATCGTGCGCGCCGCGCTGGAGAAGGTTCCGGCTCTCGACCCCACCCAGATCGACGACCTCATCCTGGGCTGTGGCTCGCCGGGCGGCGAGCAGGGCTTCAACATCGCGCGCAACGTCGCGGTCGAGCTCGGTTACGACACCGTCCCGGGCACCACCGTGCACCGCTACTGTGCGTCCTCGCTGCAGTCCACCCGGATGGCGTTCCACGCCATCAAGGCCGGCGAGGGTGACATCTTCATCTCCGCCGGCGTGGAGACCGTCTCCCGCTACAAGAACGGCTCCGCCGACAGCTGGCCCAACACCAAGAACCCGCTGTTCGACGAGGCCCAGGCGCGCACCGCGAAGACCGCCGAGGGCGGCGTCGGCTGGCACGACCCGCGCGAGGACGGCCTGCTGCCCGACGCCTACATCGCCATGGGCCAGACCGCCGAGAACGTGGCCCGGCTGACCGGCATCACCCGCGAGGACCAGGACCGCTGGGGCGTGCGCTCGCAGAACCGCGCGGAGGAGGCCATCAAGAACGGCTTCTTCGAGCGCGAGATCACCCCGGTCACCCTGCCCGACGGCACCGTGGTGTCCAAGGACGACGGCCCGCGCGCCGGCGTCACCCTGGAGGGCGTCAGTGGGCTGAAGCCGGTCTTCCGGCCCGACGGCACCATCACCGCCGGCAACTGCTGCCCGCTCAACGACGGCGCGGCCGCGCTGGTCATCATGAGCGACACCAAGGCCAAGGAGCTGGGCCTGACCCCGCTGGCGCGCATCGTGTCCACCGGCGTCTCCGGCCTGTCCCCCGAGATCATGGGCCTGGGCCCGATCGAAGCCGTCAAGCGCGCGCTGGCCCTGGCCGGCAAGAGCGTCGGCGACATCGACCTGTTCGAGATCAACGAGGCCTTCGCGGTGCAGGTGCTCGGTTCGGCGCGGGAACTGAAGATCGACGAGGACAAGCTGAACGTCTCCGGCGGCGCGATCGCGCTGGGCCACCCGTTCGGCATGACCGGCGCCCGCATCACCACCACGCTGATCAACAACCTGCAGACCTACGACAAGCAGTTCGGTGTGGAGACCATGTGCGTCGGCGGCGGCCAGGGCATGGCGCTGGTCATCGAGCGCCTCTCCTAGTTCGGAACGCCGAAAGGGCGGCCAACCGGATCCGGTTGGCCGCCCTTTCGTCTACCGCTAGTCGTTGTTGAAGTAGCTCAGCAGGCGCAGGATCTCCAGGTACAGCCAGACTAGGGTGATGGTCAGGCCGAACGCGACGCTCCAGGCCGCCTTCTCCGGCGCCTGGGCGCGGATCAGGTCGTCGGCGGCGTCGAAGTCCAGCAGGAAGCTGAACGCGGCGATCGCGATGCAGACCAGGCTGAAGATGATGGCGATCGGGCCGCCGTCGCGCAGGCCGAAGCCGCCGTCGGTGAAGAAGCTGGCGATCAGGTTGCCCAGCATCAGCACCACGACGCCGATGGTGGCGCCGATGATCATGCGGGTGAAGCGCGGCGTGACGCGGATGGCGCCGGTCTTGTAGACGACCAGCATGCCCGCGAAGACACCGAACGTGCCGAGCACCGCCTGGGCGATCATTCCGGTGCCGCCGACGCTGATGATGTTGGCGAACACGAACGAGACGGCGCCGAGGAACAGGCCCTCGAAGGCCGCGTAGGACAGCACGATGGCCGGATTATCGGTCTTGTTACCGAAGATCGCGACCAGGGACAGCACCAGGCCGCCGATCAGGCCGACCAGCATCAGCGGGAAGGCCAGCGCGTTGTCGGTGCTGCTCGCGGACAGGATGTAGGAGACCAGCGCCGTCACCGACAGCACACCCAGGGTGAAGGCCGTCTTGGTGACGATGTCGTCGATGGTCAGCGACCGGGTGGCCGGCGCCGGCGGGGTGTAGGGCTGGTACTGCCCGGGCTGCCCGTACTGGTTCGGCGGGTACTGGTTGCCGTACGGCTGGCCCATGGGGGCACCGGGCATACCCTGGCCGAAGTTGGCGTAGCCACCGCCACCCTGCTGCTTCGGCAGGTTCTTGAAGACCGGATTGCTCGTGGTACGCAACTGCGTCCCTTTCTTCAGTCGTTGCTGCTGTTGCCGCTCGAGCGGGGTGCTCGAATGCCAACTGCCTTGTTCAACGTCTCCGGCCCTTGGCAAGTTCCCAGGTGGGGCTTACCCGAGTCGGACATATCGGACCGAACTCTACCGCTGCCGGGCGTCATGCAGGCCACGGACCGACCGAGTGACCGTGAACTTCCGGTTGCGCCCGACCACTTCGGTGCGGCCCACCATCTTCTCCACCACGCCACGGTAATTCAGGTGCGAGTTGTAGACGGTCCACAGCTCGCCGCCCGGGCGCAGCACCCGGCCGGTCTCGACGAACATCTTGATCGCGGACCCGGTGTGCACCGCGGCCCCGACGTGGAACGGCGGATTGCACAGCACCAGGTCGGCGCTGTTGTCCGCGGCCGAGGACATGGCGTCGTCGCGCACCACGGTGACCCGGTCGTCGACCTGGTTGGCCGCCACCGTCGCCCGGGCGGAGGCGACCGCGGCGGCGGACTGGTCGGTGCCCACCACCCGGATGCCGGGTCGCGCCTTGGCCAGGGCGACCGCGAGGATGCCGGTACCGCACCCGAGGTCGATGGCGTCGCGGGCGTCGGGCTTCATCAGGCGCAGGTGTTGTAGTAGGAATCGGGTGCCGATATCCAGGCGCGCACCCGAGAACGCCGCACCGTGCGCGACCACGTCCAGGGCGAGATCCTCGATCCGCTCCACCATCGGGAACCGGGGCTCCCCCACCGGTTTCGGGCCCGAGACCTGCAGCGTGCGCGACTTCTGCCGACCGCGGCTGGCGCGCACCTCCGAAAAGTATTCGGCCAGGACCTCGTTCATGGACTTGGTCAGGTATTTGTCCCGGCCGCCCGCGATCACCACGACTTCCGGGTCGGCGTAGCGCGCGATGGCGTCGGCGACCTCGGCGAGCCCGGACAGCACGCGGGGCAGCCGCAGCAGCACCACCCGCGCGTCGGCCAGCAACTTCTCGTTGAGCCCGTGCGCGACATAGCGATCGGCGAGGCCGAGGGTGCGGGCGTTGTTGGCCAGCGCGAGTTCCCCGGTGTAGAGGTCCTGGTGCACGCGGACGTCGCGTAGATCGTGCGCGGCGATGACGCCGAGCGTCAGCGCGCCGTAACTGTCGCCGACGACAGCAACCTTTCCGCTATGTTCAGCGAAGAGGTGCTCGCCCGCGACATCGAGAATCAGCCGGTCCGCGGCATCGACGGCGTAGAGGTTCAGCGCCTCCACGTCCGGATACCGCCGCAGCCGGCCTAGGACATCCTCGACATCTCCCACACGTCAAGTGTGCTAGATCGTTGCCCGAATGTCTCATTCACCCCGGCCAATCGGCCCGATCGGTTTTCCGGAGATTTTCGCGAGCTTTGAAATGCCAAGCCTCACATTGCAATTCGTCATACTGGAACAGGTGTGAAAGGAGCTGCGCGACACGACGATTGCTGATCCCCCCGAAGCGGGCTCCGATCATTAACATCAGTCCCATGCGTAACACGATGCTGGTGCTGATCGCGGTCTCCGCGACCCTGCTGGCCGGCTGCGACAACCGCGGCACGGAAACCACGTCCCCGGACACCACCAGCACGTTCATCGACGCCCCCGCCCAGGTCCCGGGCGACGCGCTGCCCAAGCGCCAGGCGCCGTCGGGTGACGCGGGCCTCACGGTGACCGGTATCCGGATCGGGCCACAACCAGGCTTCGACCGGGTCGTCTACGACCTCGGCGGCCGCGGCGCCCCGGGCTGGACCGTGCAATACGCCGACCGCGCCGTGCAGGACGGCAGCGGCAAGGCCGTCGAGGTGGCCGGCCGGTCGATCCTCGAGGTGCAGATCACCGGCTCGGCCTATCCGTTCGACAGCGGCGTCGAGCCGTACGCCGGACCCGACCCGGCCACCGACCCGGGCGCGCCCGGCATCGCCGGGGTCTACGGCAGCGCGGTCTACGAGGGCACCACCCAGTCCTTCATCGGCGTCCAGGCCGATCGGCCCGCTTTCACCGTCAGCACCCTGAGCAATCCGACCCGCCTGGTGATCGATATCGCGACCCGATAGGCCCAGGCCCGATACGGGCTAGGGGTATTTGCGAGGCCGCGCGCGGCGTGGCTACACTCGGGCCCGTGGTCGACCAGCATCCACTGCTTCGAGCGTCCGGGGCCACCCGGCTGCTCGCGGTGCTGGCCCTGCTCGCGGGCATCGTCGCGATGCACGCGGGGGTTTTCACGGTCGGCCATTCCGGCGGTTCACACGCCGAGCACGCCGCCCCCGCGAGCGAACACGGGCACAGCCTGCCCGCGCCCGTCAGCGACTCCGGCCACGACGCCCCCGCGCAAGACTCCGACCGACCCGCGCTCGCGCCGGTTTTCGGCCACCCCACGGCCGCAATCGCAGTCGCGACGGAATCCAGCCACGCCGTCCACGCGCCCACGACGGATTCCGGGCGCACTGCGGCCACACCCACGCAGGGCTCGGGCTACCCTGCGGCCCCGCACTCGGGACCGGCGTGCGGTGGCGCGGGTTGCGATACCGGGCATGCCGGATTGCACGGGTGCGTGTTCATTCTGACCGCGCTCGGTTCGGCGCTGCTGCTCGTTCTGCTCTATTACGTGGCCGTCGAGCGGGCGGCGGGCCGTCCGAGACTGCCGTGGCACTGGCGGGCCGAGCGGGAACGCCCGCCGCCCTGGACTGTCCTATCCCTGGCCGAATTGTCGATTCTGCGGATCTGATGGGCACTCGCCCGCGCCGCGCCCTGCGCGCCGGCGACGGATCGGCCCACCCGAATCACCTCTAATTCCCCAGGAGTACAGCCATGTTCACCAGTCGTACCCGAATCACCCTCGCCGTCGCCGCGATCGGCCTGATCGCCGCGGGCTGCGGCACCGACGACTCCGACCCGATGCCCGGCATGGACCACGGCGCGACGTCCACCAGCGCGGCGGCGCCGGCCGCGCCGGGCGCCCGGACCGATTTCAACGACGCCGATATCGCCTTCCTGCAAGGGATGTATCCGCACCACGCCCAGGCTGTCGAGATGGCGAAGCTGGTGCCCTCTCGCAGCCAGAATCCGCAGCTGCTCGCGCTCGCGACGGCCGTGGAACAGGCGCAGGCGCCGGAGATGCAGCAGATCAGCGCGCTGCTGCAAAGTTTCGGCAAACCGGTGCCGAGCGCGTCCGGCGACCACAGCGGGCACGGCGCCACCATGCCCGGCATGATGTCCGCCGAGCAGCTCGACGCGCTGCGCGCCGCCTCCGGCACGGCGTTCGACCGGCAGTGGCTGGAGATGATGATCCAGCACCACCAGGGCGCGATCGCGATGTCCGACACCGAGATCGCGAACGGCGTCAACCCCGAGTCGGTGGCGCTGGCCCGCGCAGTGATCACCGCCCAGCGCGCCGAGATCGACACAATGAACGGCATGCTCGCCGGTCTGCCCGGCTGACCTGGGCCGCGCCCGGCCCGGGACCAGCCGGTCCCGGGCCCTGCGGGGTACGGACCGGTCTCGGTTGGCGACCCACCTGACGGGAACGCCGCCGACCCAGTACCGTCGAAACGTCCGATTCGCGCACCGCGCTGCGTCATCGGTCGGGCTCCCCGAGGAATGAGAGAGGCGTACACGATGCGACGACTAGAGCGCGCCGGCCTGGCCGCCACGGCGGCCGCGACCGCGATCGGCATCATCTTCCTCGGCGCCTGCTCCCAACAGATCTCGGGTTCGGCGCAAGCCAATCAGACCGAGCTGGCCTCCTACACCTCCGAGGTCACCGCCTCCTCGATCTCCTCCTCGATCGCGGCCTCCTCGTCCAAGGCGGCCGCGGTGGCCTCGGCCATCGAAGCCGCCTGCGACACCTTCGCCGCGGTGACCGCCAAGTCGATCGCCTCCTTCAACGCCTACATCGACGCCGGTGAATCCAATGCCGCCGATGTGGACGCCAAGGCCACCGACGCGGTGAACACGCTGCGCAGCGGCGCCACCGAGCTCACCGCGAAGCTGGCGCCCGAACTGCCGCCGCGCATCGCCGATCCGCTGCGGACCTACCGGGACGACAGCAACACCGTCGCCGACAACGTGGAGCGCCGGGTGAACGTCGACGCGCTCAACGCCTCGGTGGACAAGTTCAACGCCAGCAAGAACACCGCCCGCGACGCCTGCCTGGCCGGATAGCGGCCCGGCTCAGGCGATTTCGAGCCGGGCGGCGCGCTCCGGCGCGTACGGCAGCGGCAGCACCAGCCAGGAGTCGGCGGATTCGTAGCCCGCCGGCCCCGACGCCTCCGGATCCGCGCCCAGCCCTTCCACCCGGGTGTCGCCGATCTGGTCGGTGTAGCGGTAGTGCAGATGGCCGTGCAGCAGCAGCCGGGGCCGCAGCGCCTCGGTGACGCGCTGGATCCGATCCTGGTTCGGCAGGCACTCGGGCAGGTTCTTGCGGTTCCAATCCGGTTCGGCGGCACGCGGTTTGTCGTGGGTGAGCAGCACGTCGACCGGCGAACTGTCGGCCGCGAGCAGGGCCTCGCATTCGGCGTCGGTCATCTGTTCCTCCGGGAACCACAGGGTGCCCTCGGTCACCGGGCGGCGGCCCGAGCCGAACTGCCTGCGGCGCTCGGCTTTCCAGGCCCGGTGCGCCTCGGCGGCCAGCCGCCAGGCCTTGTCCACGGAGTAGGCCCCGCCGAACGCCGCGAACCGGGTGCCCGCCCAGGTCCAGCGGTGGCCGCGCGGCGCGTAGCGAATGTTGCGCCGGCACACCAGGAAACCCTCGTCGTCGGGTTCGGCGCCGTAGAGCTCGTGCACCAGGGCCGACTTGTCGTGGTTGCCGTCCAGGAAATACACCTGGACCTGCTTCTTGCGCGCCGTGCGGTCGACGACGTCGAAGTAGCGCCGACCGGCGGCGGTGTGCTCCCAGGCGCCGAAATCGCCGAGCACGAAGAGCTTTTCGCACTCCTGACGCGCGGCGACGTCCAACAGGTGCACGGCGTGGGTGGTGTTGCCGTGCAGATCCCCGGTCATCAGAACGCTCCCCATCCGGCAATCATCGCAGCTCGCGGACCGGGCGGCATCCTTATTTCCGGCTGGTCAGGCGGCGGCGCGGCCCGTCGTCGTGTAGATGCGCAGCGACCACAGGCGCAGGTCCGGGCGGGTGAACGCCTCGCGCAGCGTGTCCAGATCACCCGGGGCCAGACCGGCCGCGCTGAGCGGACCGGCCAGCAGCAGTGTGTGCAACCGGAACAGCGCGCAGCCCGGGCTGCCGCCGGGCCAGATCTCCCCGACGCCGGTGGCCCGGACGTCGGCCAGCCCCGCCTCATGGAAGACGGCGGGCGCGCGGCGAGCCCAGGAGAAATCGACGCCCACCAGGTCGGCCAGGGCGTGCATGGCCTGCGCGAAGCGGGTGACGGCGGCGGCCGCCTCCGGATCGGGGGCGGTGATGACGAAATCCCGCTGCGGGCCATCCCAATCCGAGACCACCAGCACCCCGCCGGGCGCCAGCGCGGCGGTGAGCCGGCGCAGCACGGCCTCGCGCTCGGGCAGGTGCATCAGGACCAGCCGGACGTGGATGAGATCGAAGGTGCCGGGCAGCGCGTCGGCGCGGACGTCGTGGCGGCGGATCTCCAGACTCTCGTGCGGCGGAATGTGGTGCGGTTCCAGATCGGTGGCCAGCACGGTGCCGGTCGGCCCGACGGCGGCGGCCAGCCAGTGCGCGATGTCGCCGTTGCCGGCGCCGATGTCCCAGCAGCGCCAGCCGCTGGTCACCCCCGTCGCCCGGAGTGTGCCGACGGTGTGGCGGTTGAGCAGTTCGCAGAGCAGGCCGAACTGTTCGGCGGCCTTGTCACTGTCGTTGTCGAAGACGTATTCACCATGGACCGGAGCGGCGCGCATCAGGACTACCCCCGAACGTCGACGTTGGTACCTCTATAGGAAACCCAGCGCCGCGCGAAAACAAGCCCCAATCCGCCGCTATCGGTTCCGCTCCGGGTTCGGCGAATCCTCCACCCCGGCAGCACCCGCGCAGCCTACCGATCGGTGGTCCGCACAAAGGCCCGCGACCCTGGTGGGCAGGGACGACGAGACATCCCACGAATGCGCGGGACACGTGTACTATTCGGCCGAACCAACCACCGCGGGAGCTCGGGCACGGCCGGGCTGAGAGGGCGGGCTCAACGCTCCGCCGACCGCATGAACCTGTTCGGGTAATGCCGGCGTAGGGAAAGTGCTCGACACATGTCTGTTTCTTCCACCTCGAAAACTCCGGCGCACGAGGCGCCGCTCACCCTCGACGAGCCCGCGCCCCGGGTGCTGTCGTTCTGGGATCAGAGCGCGTTCTGGGCCAATCTCGGCGTCAGCCTGTTCGCGTTCTCCGGCGCCTACACGGTGCTGGCCCCGAATACCGAGGGTGCGCTGCAACTGTCCATCGCGGCGGGCATTCTCGCGATGATCATCGGCACCCTGCTGGGCGGGCTCATGCTCGGCCTGGCCGCGGTGCCCGGCGCGCGCACCGGCAAACCCGCGATGGTGCTGCTGCGCGGACTGTTCGGCGCGAAGCTCAGCTACCTGCCGACGGTGCTGAACATCGCCCAGCTGATCGGCTGGGGCACCTTCGAACTGATCGTCATCGGCAGCGCCGCCGAGGAGCTGTTCGGCGGCGGCCCGCGCTGGCTCTACGTGGTGGCGGCGGGCCTGATCACCACGGCCCTGACGATCTGGCCGCTGGGTTCGGTGCGGATGCTGCGCCGCTTCGTCACCGTCGGCGTGGTGATCGCGCTGGCCTGGTTCTACATTCAGTTCTTCCGGGCCGGTATCCCGGATCTGACCACGAACCCCGGCCCGAAGGGCAGCGGCCCGTTCGGGGTCGACTGGAACCTCTTCTGGATCGCCACCGACGCGGCGCTGGCCGTCTCCATCTCCTGGATGCCGGTGGCCGCCGACTACACCCGGCACTCCAAGAGCACCCGCGCGGCGTTCGGCGCGGCCAGCGGCTCGTACGCGCTGACCCAGATCGTCGCCTACATCCTGGGGCTGCTCGCGCTCGCCCTGGCCACCGGCGACAGCGGCGTCTACGGACCGTTCCTGCACGTCACGCTGGGCGCTTTCTTCTTCTTCATCCTGGTGTTCCGGGAGGCCGATCAGTCCTTCGCCAACGTGTACTCCACGGCCATCTCGATCCAGAACCTGTGGCCGCGCATCGACCGGCGGATCCTGTCGATCGGCCTCGGCGTCCTGATCACCCTGCTCGCGCTGTGGCTGCGGATGGACGACTACTTCGGCTTCCTCGGCCTGATCGGCTCGGTGTTCGTGCCGCTGCTGGGCGTGCTGGTCGCCGATTTCTTCCTGCGCGCCAAGGGAACCTGGAACACCGAGCCGGACGCGCCCTCGCGCTGGGGCATGGTGTTCGCGTGGCTGGTCGGCCTGTCGGTCTATCAGCTGATCAACCCGGGCGACGCGGGCGCCTGGACCCGCTTCTGGATCCAGGTGCAGGAGACCCTCGGCTTCACCAAGCAGGCGTGGATGAGCGCCTCGCTGCTGTCGTTCCTGGCGGCGGGCCTGGTGGCCTGGCTGGTCGGCCGCGTCGCGAGCGCGCGCACGCCGCGATAGCTGCCACCATGGTCGGATGGGCGAGATCCGGATCGGCACCTCGGGCTGGGTGTACCCGCCGTGGCGGGGCGTGTTCTATCCGCAGGGGTTGCCACAGCGCGGCGAACTCGCCTATCTGGCCGGGCAACTCGACTCGGTAGAGATCAACGGGTCGTTCTACGCGCTGCAGAAGCCGGCCAGCTACCAGAAGTGGGCGGCGCAGACCCCGGACGATTTCGTGTTCGCCGTCAAGGGCAGCCGCTTCATCACACACATGAAACGGCTGCGCGACGGCGACACCCTGCTGTCGAACTTCCTGGCCTCCGGGGTGCTCGCGCTGGGCCCCAAGCTGGGGCCGCTGCTGTGGCAGCTGCCGCCGAATCTCGCCTTCGACGCCGAGTTGCTCGGTGATTTCTGCGCGCGGCTGCCGCACAGCACGGCCGCGGCCGCCGAGATCGCGAGCCGGCACGACGAACGCGTCGACCCCGCCTGGCTCGACGCCGGCGGCGACCGGCCGGTGCGGCACGCCCTCGAGGTCCGGCACCCCAGCTTCGACACCCCCGAATTCCCGGCTCTGCTGCGGAAATACGGGGTCGCGCTGGTCGTGGCGGACACGGCGGGTAAGTTCCCGTTCCTCGAGGAGACGACCGCCGATTTCACCTACGTGCGCCTGCACGGCCACGAGGAGCTCTACGTCAGCGGCTACACCGACGAGGGACTCGACCTGTGGGCCGCCAAGATTCGCGAGTGGGCGCGCCACGGCGACGTGTACGCCTACTTCGACAACGACGCCAAGGTGATGGCGCCTCGCGACGCGCTCGCGCTGCGCGCCCGGCTCACAGATGCGGCTCGATCTCCGCGACCAGATGATTCTTCCCGCCGAAGCCGATCACCCGGTGGATCTCGACGCCGTCGCGGAACATGAGGATCGCGGGGATGCCGCGGAAGTTGTAGCGCTCCCAGATCCCCTCGAACTTGTCCACATCGATCTTGCGGATCAGGACCCGGCCGGCCCACTGCCCCGCCAGCTCGGCCAGCACCGGCGTCACCTGGCGGCACGGCCCGCACCATTCGGCCCAGAAGTCGACGAGCAGCGGGACGCCGGTGGAGCTTTCGGCGGCGATGTCGTCGGGGGTGATGGCGGTCAGCTGATCGCGTGCGGCCAGATAGATCTGGTGGTCGCGGGCTTCCTGGGCCAGCACGTCGGCGGCGACGGCCGTGCCGTGCGCACGCACCCACGCCGTCAGCTCGTCGTAGCGCGGGCCCGGCTGCTCGTGCTTGCCGGCGGCCGTGTTCAGCGCCTCGGTCAGCGCTTGCAGCGCCGCGCGCAGCTGCGGGCCCTGACCGGTCAGGTCGAAGGCGCGGGCCAGCACGACCTCGCCGTCGCGCCCCACCTCGAGATCCTGCCAGAGCCGGACCACGTACTGCTCGTCGTCGGTGACGCGCCAGCGCACCTGGACCTCGCGCAACTGCGCGGCCTCGCGCGCGAGCGCCTCCTGCTCGGACAGCCGCGTGCCGTGCGCGCGCACGTACTCGGCGAAGACCCCGAACTCCGGCGAACCGGGCCCGGCGCCGAGCTGTTCCTGCAACGCGTCCAGCAGCGCGCGGTGCACCTCGGCCGCGTCGGCGCCCCCGGCCTCGAGGTCGAAAGCCGCCCAGCGCCCGACGAATCCGCCCTCGGTTTCGGCGAGCCGCACGCCCTCGAGCAGCCGCACTACGTAGATTCCCGATTCCGGTAATTCGACGGTGAACTCGTGATCGTGCTCCATCCGAACCCCTCCCAGCGCCGGCGCACAAGACCGGAATTCTATCAGCGGCACGGTCTCCCGGGCGGGCTCTCGCGGAAGGTGGAACCGATCTCGGCCGCGCTGCGTCGAAGAAGAGTGAGCACACCGGTCTGGCGATGACGCAGGGAGAGTTGTGGGCGACGAGGCGCAGTTCGGGGTACGGCCCGAGCAGTTGACGAACATTTCCGCGACTTGGCGGCGCGAGGCCGGCGATCTGACGGGCCTGGTGTGGTCGGCCCTGGCCGAGGCCGGCGGCGAAGGCAGCGCGGTGCTGGCCGCGGTGCGCGAGAGCGCGGATCCGGCACGGCAGGCCGCGGCCGCCATCGCGACCAGGTTCGGCACGATGGCGGATCTGCTGGACCGCTTCGCGGGGAATATCGCCGAGCGCGACGCCGAGATCGCGGCGGAGTTCACGAAGTTGGAGGCGCGCTGATGCGGCCGACGTTCACCCAGCTGGCGGGCTGGAATCTGGAGGGGCTGCTGCGCGCGGCGAAGATCGCCGACGAGAACGCGGTGGCCCTGTTCGATTCGCTCACCGACTCCGCCCGGGCGGTGGACGCCGCGCAGGAGTGGCGCGGCCAGGCCAGGGAGGCGGCTTGGCGGCGCACCAACGAGGAGATCGATCACGCGCACGAGGTGCGCGGCCTGCTGGTGCAGTTCGCCGACGAGGCCACCGACGCGCACCGCGAATTCGACACGGCCCGCACCTATGTGCTGGCCCAGCGCGCGGCCGCGCAGACCGCGGGCTGCGTGGTGGACGACGCCGGATATGTCACCCACCCGGACAGCGCGAACACCGAAGCCGGTGTCTTCCAGCTCAATATCCTCGCCGGCCTGGATCAGATCGAGCGGGTCGACGGCGGTTACGGCGAGCGGCTGCGTGCCATCCAGGCCGATCTCGCCGCGATCCGGGACGGTCAGCAGGACATCCTGTTCCAGGGCACCCGCCGCGACCCGGACGAGGTGGTGACCCAGCTGGCCGCGATGACGGCCGACCAGCGGGCGGCCGCGATCGCGCAGCTGAGCCCGGCCGACCTCCGTGCGCTGGTGCTCGCGAATCCGGACGTCATGGGCAATCTCCACGGCGTCCCGTTCCCGGTGCGCATCGCGGCCAACGAGATCAATCTCCGCAACGCGATCCAGCAGGAGAAGCACAAACCGAACCCCGACGAAAACCGGGTGCGACGGCTGGAGAGTTTGTTGGAGCCGATCGACGATCCGACCGAAACCGACCGGGTGCCGGGTGTTTCGGAGTCCGACCGCAAGCCCGAACTCGCCCTGGTGCGCACCGCCGGCGTCGATCCCGCCGCCGACACGAAGGTGGACCGCAAGTTCGTCATGTTCCGGGCCGACGAGGGCAGCGGGCACATGATCGAGATGGTCGGCGAGTTCACCGCCGACACCAAGGGCGTCGGCGTCTACGTGCCGGGCACCTCGACGAATCTGGACGGCGCCGCGTCCAACCAGGCCGCGGCCTGGAACCTGGCCGATCAGACCGGGGGCCCGATATTCCTCTACATGGAGGGCGATTTCCCGCAGGATCTGGGGCCGTCGGGTGCGATGGATCCGCGGTACGCCGCGGACATGGCGCCCAAACTGGTCGAGTTCGGCAAGGAGGTCGACCGGGAGGTGGCGCGGCAGGCGCCGGGCACCCCGGTCACCTATGTCGGCCATTCCTACGGCGGTTCGATCGTCGGCACGGCCGAGCAGCAGGGCCTGCGCGCCGATCGCATCCTGCACGCCTCCTCGGCGGGCACGGGTGTCGAGGACAAGCCGTGGCAGAACCCGAACGCGGCCGTGCAGCGCTACGCCATGACGGCCCCCGGGGATTTGATCGGCGCCGCCCAGTCCGCGCCGCGCGACACCGGGCTGCCGTCCTGGCTGGATCTGCCGGGCATTCCGGAGCGCAACCCGCACGGCGGTCATCCGCAGGGCACCGATCCGGACGAGCTGCCCGGCGTCACCCGTCTCGATACCGGCTATTACGCCGATTACAACGGCGACGGCAAGCAGGAACCCGTGTTCGGCACCGACGGGCACGGAAAGTACTGGGACGACCCGAATTCCACGGCATTCCGCAATATCGCGGGCGTCATCTCCGGCGGTGAAGTGCACGCGTATGTGGAGCGCGGCATCGAAACCGACTGGGTGGACATCGATCTCGGTGACGACGGCGACCTGAAGGACGAGGTCGCCGATCTCGCGGCGGCGCTGGCGGCCCAGCGGCTGGGCAAGCAGCCCTACGCCGACCCCCGCGTCACCGACAACCCCGACCTCGGGCCGAGAATCCTGGTGTCCTGAGCTACCGGGTGTTCGGGGGCCTGCCGTGGCAGACCCCCGAGCGCCTACTTCTCGATTCCTTCGAAATCGAACAGGCCGTTCCAGGCGAGTTCGGCTTTCTTCACCTTTTCCGAACGCCCGGCATTGGCGACGTAGTCGAGCACCGGGATGTCCACCATGTCGCGCAGCATCAGGGTCTGGGCCTGCGCGATGATCTTGTACGACTCGTCCAGCGACGGCGCCGCGAGCGCGTCGTCGAACAATTTGTCCAGCTCGGGATTCTTGTAGTCGACGTTGTTGGTGCCGGAATAGCTGTAGTAGTTCGCGCTGAGGAATTGCATCATCGTCGGGTAATCACCCTGCCAGCCGTAGCGGAACGCCTTGCCGATCGTGCGCCCGGTGATCAGCGTGCGAATATCCTTGAAGGTCGGGTACGGCACGCCGATCGCCTCGATGCCGAGCACGTTCTTCACGCTGTTGGCGACGGCCTCGATCCATTCCTGGTGCCCGCCGTCGGAGTTGTAGGCGATTTCGTAGCGGCCCGACCAGGGTGCGATGGCCTCGGCCTGGGCCCACAGCTTCTTGGCCTCGTCCGGGTTGAACTTCAGCGCCTCGGCGCCGGGCAGGTTGCCGTTGAAACCGGGCAGCGTGCTCGCGGTGAAATCCCGGGCCGGGTTGCGGGTGCCGTGGAAGATCTTGTCGCAGATCTGTTCCCGATTGATCGCCATCGAGATGGCCTTGCGGCGCAGCACGCCTTCGGGTCCGGAGAAATGCGCCACATTGGACTGGACGCCGATGTGCTGGTTCTGCGCGGTCGGCTTGGTGATCGCGCGATCGCCGAGGTCGTTCTTGTAGGTGGCGATCGCACTGGACGGGATGGTGTCGAGGGTGTCGAGATTGCCGGCCTGCAGATCCGCGTAGGCGGTCTCGAAGGTCTGGTAGTGCACGAAGCGCAGGCCCTTGTTCTTGGCCGGGCGTCCGCCCTGGTAGTCCGGGTTCACGTCGAGATCGATCTTGACGTTGTGTTCCCAGGTCTTGAACTTGTACGGGCCGTTGCCGATCGGGGCCTCACCGAAGGCCTTGATGTCCTTGAAGGCGGCGTCGGGCAGCGGATAGAACGGCGAGTAACCCAGCCCGATCTCGAAATCGATGGAGGGGAACTGCAATTCGACGGTGAAGGTGCGGTCGTCGACGACCTTCAGCCCCGCCATGGTCTGCGCTTTGGGCGGGTCGGAGGAGACGTCGTCGAAGCCGAGAATCGGTGTGAACACATAGCTTTGCAGCTGGGCGTTGGTACCGAGCGCGGTGTAGTTCCAGGCGTCGACGAAGTTCTTGGCCTTGACCGTGGTGCCGTCGGTGAACTTCCAGTCCGGCTTGATGGTGATCTTGTAATTCTTGCGATCGGTGGTTTCGATCTTCTCGGCCATCTCGTCGTGCGCCTGGCCGTCGGCGTCGTAGTATTTCAGCCCCGCGAACAGGCGGTCGACCACGCGGCCGCCCTGGTTCTCGTTGGTATTGCCGGGCACGAGCGGGTTCTGGGGTTCGCCGCCGTTGGTGGTGACGATCCCCTCGGCCGCACTGTCTTCCGTGCCGCAGGCGGACAGGCCCAGGCTTGTGGCCAGTAGCACCGCCCCGATCAACGCGCCAGCTCTTGTGAATCTCACTGCGTTCTCCTGACATCGAGCAGAACCGGGGCGACCCTCATCCGATTTGCCCCGGAATATATTCGGACAGTAGCGATTCCGGGGCCGACCTGTCCCGAAATCGAAACAGCTTGTTTTCGATTTCATCGCGTACAACGGCCGCGCCGCCGATCGCGTACAGCAGCTAAGAATTGGCTAATTCGATCGCGCACATCGAATTCCGAGATCCGGGGGCACCGGCCCGGCCAACACGCGGCAATCACCTGAGGTGCGATCCAGAACAGATCGGAGTACCCAGGAGAACCCAAACTTAATCAACATGTTCTAAAGAACACATTAGCCAGCGGCTATCACTGCGTCTTCGAGCCCTCGAAAACCCTTGCGGACCAGCGGTTTCGCTGATGTATCGCGCGGCCGGGCGAAGTCGTTTCGGCGAACGCCAAAGTGCATAACGGCTTGATTACGGTTAACTTCCCCTGGTGCAGAACCGGACAACCGGGACGCCACCAACCATGTCGCACGAAATCCGCCTGATGGAGTATCCCTTGCGCATCCTGCTGGTCGCCAGCGCCTTCAACAGCCTCACCCAGCGCGTCCATACCGAATTACGGGACCGTGGACACCACGTCGGGGTCGAATTGGCGTTGGGCGATGATCCGTTACGGGCGGGCGTAGCGCGATTCCAGCCGGATCTGATCCTCGCGCCGATGCTGACCCGGGCGATTCCCGAGGACATCTGGACCGAGCACACCGTGCTCATCGTGCACCCGGGCCCGAAGGGCGATCGCGGTCCCTCGTCGCTGGACTGGGCGATCAGCACCGGCGCGCCGGACTGGGGCGTCACCGTGCTGCAGGCCGTCGCCGAGATGGACGCCGGGCCCATCTGGGCCTCGGTGCCGTTCCCGGTCGCGCCGGTGGGCAAGAGCGCGCTGTACCGCAACGAGGTCGCCGACGCCGCGCTGACGGCGGTCCTGCTGGCCGTGCGCCGCTTCGAGAGCGGCACGTTCGTGCCGGAACCGCTGGACTACGGCCGTCCCGACGTCAAGGGCGAGCTGCGCCCCTATCACGCGCAGCCGAACCGGCGCATCGATTGGACGGCCGACGACACGGCGACGGTGCTGCGCAAACTCCGGGCAGCCGATTCCCAGCCGGGCGTCCTCGATGAACTGTTCGGCCGCGAATTCTTCCTGCACGGCGGGCACAACGAGGACGAACTACGCGGCCAGCCCGGCACGGTGATCGCCACCCGCGACGGCGCGATCTGCCGGGCGACCATCGACGGCGCGGTGTGGCTGCCGCAGCTGCGGGCCCGGCGCCTGCCGGGCGGACCCGCCACCTTCAAACAGCCCGCCGTCGACGCGCTCGGCGCACTGCTGCCCGCGGTCGCGGAGATTCCGGTCTCCCCCGCCGCGGCCGCCGTGCGCGACACCTGGTCGGAAATCCGCTACCGCGAACAGGATTCGGTCGGCTACCTGGAGTTCGCCTTCGCCGGCGGCGCGATGAGCACGGGCCAGTGCCGGCGTCTGCTCTACGCCTACGAGCAGGCCCGCACCCGCCCGATCAACGTGCTGGTGCTGGGCCCGGAACGCGACTTCTTCTCCAACGGCATCCATCTCAACGTGATCGAGGCCGCCGCCGACCCCGGCGCGGAATCGTGGCGCAACATCAACGCGATGGACGACCTGGTCGAGGCCATCCTGACCACGACCGACAAGCTCGTGATCGCCGCACTGCCGGGCAACGCCGCCGCCGGGGGCATCATGCTGGCGCTGGCCGCCGACGAGGTGTGGTGCCGCGAATCCGCCGTGGTGAACCCGCATTACAAGCTGATGGGCCTCTACGGCTCGGAGTACTGGACCTACACCCTGCCGCGCCGGGTCGGCCCGGAACTGGCCGAAAAGCTCACCGAGGCAACGCTTCCGGTCGGCGCGCGGGCCGCCCGGGCGCTCGGCCTGATCGATCAGGTCATCCCCGGCAACCCGGCGGCGTTCTGGGCCTGGACCCGCACCCAGGCCGCTGCCCTGGCCGATTCGCCGGAGCTGGCCACCCGGCTGGTGGAGAAGAAGCGCCGACTGGCCGCCGACGAGGCCGTCAAGCCGCTCAGCGCCTACCGCGCCGAGGAACTCACCCGGATGCGGGAGAACTTCGCACCCGGCTCGCCCTACCACGAGCTGCGCCGCAATTTCGTCCACAAGGTCTGCGCCACCGCGACCCCGGCACATCTGCTCGGCTGAAAGCTACGGAGCAACAATGGAATTCGATCATTTCAGCTACGGGTGGGTCACGCCGGTCGTGGCGTATCTCATCTCGGTGCTCGGCTCGCTGCTCGGGCTGCGCTGTACCTCGCACGCGCGCCTGGCCGAATGGCCGGCCGGCTGGCTGGCCGCGGCCGCCGTCTCGCTCGGCGGCGCGGGCATCTGGGTCATGCATTTCACCGCGATGCTCGGCTTCGCCATCCCCGGCGCCACCATCCGCTACGACGTCCCGATGACGCTGCTCAGCGCCGCTATCGCGATCGTGTTCGTGTGGATCGGGCTGTCCATCGTGGTGCGCGGACGGCGCGAGCTGGTGGCGCTGCCGATCGGCGGCGCGGTCACCGGCCTGGGCGTGGCCGCCATGCACTACCTGGGCATGTTCGCCATGGAGACCGGCATGGAGATGGAGTACGCGCTGGGCACGGTGGCGCTGTCGATCCTCATCGCGGTGGTCGCCGCGACCGCGGCGCTGTGGTTCATGCTGCATGTGCGCGGGCTGGCCGCCACCGTCGGCGCCGCCACCATCATGGGCCTGGCGGTCTGCGGAATGCATTACACCGGAATGTATTCCATGCACGCACCGCATCACGCCCAGCACGCCGTCGCGCCGGAGGCCGGCGTGGAGCCGACCCAGCTGCTCACCCCGCTCATCGTGACCGTCACGCTGGTGCTGATGATGCTGGTCATCCTGGTCGGCTTCGCCGAGATCGACGAGCGCAGCACCCGCGACGACCGCCTGGCTCCGGAGCCGCGCGAGGCCGTCACGCACTGGCCGACCACCGACGACGTGCGCCGCAAGGCCAACGCCGACTGGTCGCTGCGGGAGACCGATCGCGAACTCAGCCGGCGCTGAGCCCGGGGGCGCGCCAGATATCGGGGGCCACCGTGGCCAGCGACCGGCCCAGCGGGTCGAGCACGCGGCCGAGCAGTTTGTCGTGCCGCAGCGTCACCACGCGCATCCCGACCACCAGGTCGGGATGCGCCGCGGCGATTTCGGTTTCGAAGCGCAGCACGTCCCCGACCGAATGCAGGCTGGCCTGGAGCACCAGGTTGTGCGCCCCGGTGACGGCGGCGCAGTTGCGGGTCTGCGGCAGCCGCACCAGCGCGCCGCCGATCTCGTGCAGTCGTTCGGCCGGCGCGCTCGCCCAGAAGGTGACCGCGACCGGCCAGCCACCGAGCGGCCGCGCGAAATCGCAGCGGAAACGGAACAGTCCGAGCCGCGTCAGCTCCTCGATGCGGCGTTTGACGGTCGCGGGCCCGACGCCCAGCCGGGCGGCCAGGGTCGCGTAGGCGGCGCGGCCGTCCTCGGCGAGCACACCGAGCAGAGCGCGGTCCCCGTCGGTGAGCCGCCCGCGATCGCGGGCCGCGGAGCGCGGCACGGCCGGCGCGGCCAGCCGGGTGCGCTGCTGGGGATCCAGGGCGTCGATGCGCCAGTCACCGCCCTCGGTGAACAGGTGGGTGATCAGGTCCGCGCGCACCGCCGTCACGTGCGGCAGCCCCGGCAGCACGTCGAGGGTGTAGTGGGACATGGCCGCCAGATCGGCCGTGCCGGCGGTGGCCAGGATGTGGTGCGGTCCGGCGGCGCGCTCCAGGGTCACCAGGTGCGGGTGCCGGGCGAGTTCGGCGGCCACCGCGCCGGTATGCCCGGCGGCGCACTCGATGCGCAGGTAGGCCAGGCAGACGCGCTCGAACAGGCGAGGTCCGGGCGAGACGCCGACCCAGGCCGCGCCGCGAGCGGTCAGGCGCTGCCAGCGCCGCGCGACGGTGACCGGGTCGACGCCCAGCGCGTGTCCCAGCTCGGTCCACCCAGCCCGGGGCCGCAGTTGCAGCGCGTGGATCAGTGCGAGGTCGTCCTCGGTGAGTAGATCGCTGTTTCCTGCGTTCAGTACGGCTTCATGGTCTTTATCCTGCATTCCAGACCTCCTGAGCATGAGATATCGGACTGTATCGAGGAAAGCTGTCGGTGTGGTCGGAGAGGTCGAAGAGCATGGCGTTCGGGGACTATCAGAACGAGATCTACTTCCGCGGGCTCGGCGGCGTCCTGCCGGACCTGCCGATGAAGTTCGCCGAACTGCGCGACCGGGCCCGGGCCGCGCTGTCGCCGTCGCTGTGGTCCTATGTCGCGGGCGGCGCGGGCGACGAGCGCACCCAGGACGCCAATGTGTCCGCGTTCGACGGCTGGGGTCTGGTGCCGCGCATGTTCGTCGGCGCGAAGGAGCGTGACCTGAGCATCGACCTGTTCGGAATGGCGCTGCCCACACCGGTTTTCCTGGCGCCGGTGGGCGTCGTCGGCCTGTGCACGCAGGACGGACACGGCGATCTGGCCACCGCCCGCGCCGCCGCGCGCACCGGCGTGCCGATGGTGGCCTCGACGCTGACGGTCGACCCGCTCGAGCAGGTCGCGGCCGAATTCGGTGATACCCCGGGCTTTTTCCAGCTCTACACCCCGACCGACCGGGAGCTCGCGGCCAGCCTGGTGCGGCGGGCCGAACAGTCCGGCTACCGCGGCATCGTGGTCACGCTCGACACCTGGATCACCGGGTGGCGGCCGCGCGATCTGGCCACCGGCAACTTCCCGCAGCTGCGCGGGCACTGCCTGGCCAACTATTTCAGCGACCCGGTCTTCCGCGCCGGCCTGGCCCGCTCCCCCGAGGACGATCCGCAGGGCGCGGTGCTGCGCTGGATCCAGCTCTTCGGCAACCCGCTCACCTGGGCAGACCTGCCGTGGCTGCGGTCACTGACCGACTTGCCGCTGCTGGTCAAGGGCATCAGCCATCCCGACGACGCGCGCCGGGCGCTGGCCGAGGGCGCGGACGGCGTCTACTGCTCGAATCACGGTGGGCGCCAAGCCAACGGCGGCCTGCCCGCGCTGGACGTGCTGCCCGAGATCGTGGCGGCGGCCGACGGCGCACCGGTGCTGTTCGACTCCGGGATCCGCAGCGGCGCCGACATCGTCAAGGCGCTGGCGCTGGGTGCGACGGCGGTCGGCGTCGGCCGGCCCTACGTCTACGGCGCCGCCCTCGGCGGGACCGACGGCATCGTGCACGTGCTGCGCGCGCTGCTGGCCGAAGCCGACCTGATCATGGCCGTGGACGGCTACCCGACCGTGCGGGATCTGACGCCCGAGACGCTGCGCCGCGTGCGCGGCTGACTCAGCGGAAGCCCCGGAAACCGGTGGATTGCAACAACTGCGCGCGGCCCAGGTAGTCGACGGGCAGGTACTTCTCCGGGCCCGTGGTCCAGGGCTGACCGGACTCCGGGTCGTACCGGTCCGGCATCGCGACGCCCGCGGGCGCGTAGGCGTCGAAGCCGGTGGCGGCGGTGCTGTAGGTGGCCCGCCACAGGTGATCGCCGAACGCGACGACGCCCGCGACGTCGGTGGCGGCCGCCGCGCCGCGCAGGTCGGCGACCTGCTCGGCGACGCCCAACGTGGACAGGTAGACCAGTGTGCCGTCCGGGTTGCGCCGCGGATCGATGGATACGACTCCGGTCAGCCCGTACTTCGCGGTCAGCACCTCCGCGATCTCGATCTGCGCGTAGACCGGGATGTCGCGGTCGCCGCGGGCGCGCACGACGGCCGCGGCGAGTTCCTCGTTGACCGGGCCCGGCGCGCCGACGGTGCGCGCGGGGTCGGCGCCGGCGGGAATCCGGTTTCCGAAGGCGTAGGCGATGATCAGGTCGAAGCTGCCCGGGTCGGCGACCGGCACTTCCCACAGCCCGTCCGGCAGCCGGTACTCCGCGACCGGCTCCGGCTCGGAGTGGGCCGCGGCGGCCACGGACAGCGGGGCCGCCAGCGCGAGCAGGGCGGTAGCACAGAGACGGGCGAAGCTCATGCGGCGACGCTATCGGGTGCGCACTGACAGTGGGTGAACGGGCGTCTACCAGCGACTCGCAGATTTTTGTTGCGTTGAGGAATATCCCTGGTGTACTAATTGCTCAAGCAATAATCCTCACATCAACTAATCACGGGAGAACCCGATGTACGCCATCACCCAGAACACCTTCGGCGGCCCGGAAGTGCTGCACGGCACCGAGATCGACCGGCCCGAGCCCGGGCCCGGCGAGGTGCTCGTGCGCGTGCGCGCCGCGGGCGTCAACCCGGTCGACGCCGCCGTCCGCGCCGGATACTTCCCGCTGTTCCCCACACCGCCGCGGGTACTGGGCTGGGATGTGGCCGGGGTCGTCGAATCCGCCGGCGCGGACGTGGACCGGTTCGCCGCCGGCGCGGAGGTCTTCGGCCTGATCGGGTTCCCCGGCGAAGCGGGTACCTACGCGGAATACGTCGTGGCGCGGGCCGAGCAACTCGCGCCCAAGCCCGCCGCGCTGTCCATGGCCGAGGCGGGCGCGCTACCGCTGGCCGGGCTGACCGCCTGGCAGGCGCTGGTGCAGATCGCCGAGGTGGCGGCCGGGCAGCGGGTGCTGATCCACGCCGCGGCCGGCGGCGTCGGGCACCTGGCGGTGCAACTCGCGAAGGCCCGGGGCGCGCACGTCATCGCGACCGCGCGCACGGTGAACCACGACTTCCTGCGCGCGCTCGGCGCGAATCAGCTGATCGACTACACGAGCACCGATTTCGCGACGACCGTGGATATCGTGGACGTCGTGCTCGACCTGGTCGGCGGCGACTACGCCGAGCGCTCCGCACCGCTGCTGCGCCCCGGCGGCATGCTCGTCACCACGGTCGGGCACAACCCGGGGTTCACTCCCGAAGCGGCCGAGCGGCACGGGATCCGGTTCGGCACGGTGTTCGTGCAGCCCGCGGCTCAAGAGCTGGGTGAGCTCGCCACGCTCGCCGCCGACGGCGCGCTGCGGGTGCACGTGGAGCACGAATTCCCGCTCGGCGAAGCCGCGAAGGCGCACGCTCCGGCGGGCGGCGCCAAGGGCAAGACCGTCCTCATCCCTTGAACAGGGGGCCGACGAAGCGTTCCACCATCCGGCGTTCGGCCGCGGCGTCCGCGGCCGGCCACGTCAGCAGTGACAGCACCACCCGCACGATCCACTGGGCCGCCTCGTCGTCCGGGGCGATGCGAGTGAGCGCGGTGGCGATGCGGCGCAATTCCGGTGCGGTGGTGAGCAATTCGTCGGTCGTGCCCGCGCGGGTGCGGCTCAGCCAGTGTGCCAGGGCCGGATCCGCGCGGATGGCGACGACCGAGGCGAGAATCGCCTCGACGGCGCGCCGGGGGCCGCGGTAGGGCTCGACCGCGACGGCGACCCGCTCGGCCACGGTCTCGGCCGCGCGAGTGAGCACCCGGTGCACGAGCGCGGATTTGCCGCCGCACTGCCGGTAGAGCGTGGCCCGGGAACAGCCGGCGCGCGCAGCGATCTCGTCGACGCCGACCTTGCCGATGCCGCGTTCGAAGAACAATTCGGCGGCGGCGGTCTCGATCCGTTCGCGCGCCACCGTGGCCCGTACGCCACCGGCCAGCCAGTCCACCCGCTCCGACATCGTCTCCA
This sequence comes from Nocardia sp. NPDC050435, assembly GCF_040655395.1. Taxonomy (NCBI): domain Bacteria; kingdom Bacillati; phylum Actinomycetota; class Actinomycetes; order Mycobacteriales; family Nocardiaceae; genus Nocardia; species Nocardia sp. NPDC050435. The sequence goes on along the minus strand of NZ_JBFAJW010000004.1, from coordinate 691,073 downwards.
CTCCTTCGCCGCACATCGTTGTCGCGTTGTGAGACACAATTCCGGAAAAGTCTCGTCCTGAACAGGGGCTATCCGATATCCCCAGCCACCCGATCACAACGAAGGTTCTCGATGCGAGACCACGATTGACACGGATTCCGCCGCCGCGCACCGTGGGCGCTCCCACGGATTCCACGACAACGGGAGCGGCCCATGACGACGATGTCACCCGGCGAGATCGACATTTTCGACCCCGGGCACCTCGACGATCCCTATCCCGCGCTGGCTCGCCTGCGCGCCCGCCGGCCGGTGTACACCGTGCCGGGCACCGACTTCCATCTCGTGACGTCCTGGGAGTTGGTCACGGAGGCGGCGGCGCGCACCGCGGACTTTTCCTCGCATCTGACCGGGCTGCTGGTCCAGCAGCCCGGCGGGCCGCCGGCGACCTTCGACATGGACGGCGGCGGGCAAGCCGTGCACGTACTGGCCACCGCCGACGATCCCGCGCACGCGGCGCATCGGAAATTGGTGCTGCCCTTGCTGTCCCGGCGGTTGCGCACCCTCGGCCCGGTCGTCGAGCGGCTGGTCGAGCGGCTGTGGGACGAGGAATTGCGCGACGATCGGCTCGAATGGGCGACCGGCATGGCGGACCGGCTGCCGCTGGCGCTGGTCGCCGATCTCATCGGGTTGCCGGGGGCGGCGGTGCCCCAACTGCTCACCTGGGCCTACGACAGCACCGAGATGCTCGGCGGTGTCGTGTCCGCCGAGCGACTACCCCGGCTGGTCGGCTCGGCCGCCGCGCTGGCCGCCTATCTGGCCGACCAGTTGGCCGCCGCGAAAAAAACTGTCGTGCGGGAGAATTCGACGCTGCTGCCGATCCTGGCCGGGGCCTGCGCCGACGGGGCGCTCGCGGACGATGTCGCGGTGCTCATGCTGGTGCAGTTGATCGGCGCGGGCGGTGAATCGACCGCGGGGCTGATCGCCAACGCGGCGTGCGTGCTCGCCACCGATGCCGGATTACAGCGCCGGGTGCGCGCCCACCCCGAACTCCTGCCCGGGTTGCTCGAGGAAACACTGCGCTGGGAGTCGCCCTTTCGCGGGCACCACCGGCATGTGCGCGCCGACACCAGGCTCGGCGGCGTGGAGCTGGCGGCGGGCAGTCATCTGCTTCTGCTCTGGGGCGCGGCGAATCGCGATCCGTCGGTCTTCGCCGATCCCGACGTCTTCCAGCTCGAGCGCCCCCAGGTCCGCAGGCATCTCGCCTTCGGCAAGGGCGCCCACTTCTGCGTCGGCTCGGCCCTGGCCAAACTCGAAGCGACAGCGGCGCTTACGGCGCTGCTGCGGCGCAGCGCGTGGATCGAGCTCGCGGGGCCCGCGCAGTGGGTGCCCAGCATCTTCGTGCGCCGGCACGCCCGCCTCCCGCTGCGGATTCATCGGTGACCGGTCCGGCGGCGCACCGGAATCCCAGGGCGACCGAGCGGTATGTTCGAAGCCCGGCCACGAGACGAGGAGACCCCGGATGAGCCTGTCACGGACGATCGCCCGCGGTTTCGCCGTGGCAGCAGCCCTCGCGCTGATGACGCCGGGTGCGGGACCGGCCGCCGCCGACGCCGGGCCTGCCGGGCTCGAGTTCTACACGCCGCCGGGCGCTCTCGTCGCGGGCGAGCACGGGTCGGTGATCTGGTCACGTCCGCTCACCGCGTCGCCCGCGCTGGCCGGGGCGCACAACGAGTTGGTGCTCTATCGCTCGGTCGATCTGCGGGGCGACACGGTCGCGGTGTCGGGCACCGTGGCCGTCCCCGTCGGCACGCCCCCGCCGGGCGGGTGGCCGCTGATCTCGTGGGCGCACGGCACCACGGGCGTCGCCGATGTCTGCGCGCCGTCCCGCGATACCGGCCCGGACTACCCGGCCCACGACTACACCACCCTGACCGGGCAGTTCCTGCAGCGCTGGATCGACGCCGGTTACGCCGTCGCCCAGACCGACTATCAAGGGCTGGGCACGCCCGGTCCGCACGGCTACCTCATCGGCGCGGCCGAACAGCGCGCCGTCGCCGACATCGCCCGCGCCGCACGGGAACTGCATCCGGCCATCGGCGAGCGCTGGGTCGCGGTCGGTCATTCCCAGGGCGGTCAGGCGGCCGCCTTCACCAATGCCCAGTCCCCCGAATGGGTTCCGGAACTCGACCTGCTCGGCACCGTCGCCATCGCGCCCGCCTCGCACCTCGGCCCCGCGATGCAGGGCGCCCAGCTGGTCGCGCGACTCGGCGCCACCGCCCCCGCCGCACCGGTCCTGAAATCCGCCGCACCCCTGCTGCCGCTGATCGTGCGCGGCGCACAGACCGTCGCCCCGCTCGATACCGCGCAACTGCTCACCCCAGAGGCCGACGCCCTGCTGCCCCTGGCCGACGAGAGCTGCGTCGCCCGCCTCCGTCAACCCGACGCCTGGGCCGGGCTCCCCAACGGCCAGGCCATCGCCGCCACCGCCGACCTCACCCCCTTCCGCCAGGTCCTCGACGCCAACGACCCGAGCACCCTGCGCCTCCCCGCCCCCTTCCTGGTGATCCAGGGCCGCACCGACACCGTCGTCACCCCCCAGCTCACCGACGCCATGGTCACCCGCCTCACCGCCACCGGCCAGCCCGTCGACTACCGCACCTACCCCGACCGCGACCACCGCACCGTCCTGGCCGCCGCCTTCCCCGACATCCGCACCTGGACCGACACCCGCTTCGGCCGCTGATCAGGCGGTCCGGGCATCCCCGCATCGATATCCGCGATGAACCTCCGGGTTCGGGATATAACGGGTGCGTCGATCGATCTTCCGGGACGGGCGAGCGAGGGGCATCCATGACGACGATCGTGCGGTTCTGGGCTGCGGTTTCGAGTGCTGTCGTGCTGGTGGCGGGGTTGAGTGGGTGTGTCGCCGGGCGGAGTGAGGCGGCGGCGGGGCGGTTCGTGGCGGAGTATCGGGAGGCCGGGTCCGAGTCGGCGGTGCGGGGGAAGGAGCTGGCGACGCGGCATCGGGTGCTGGAGCGGTTCGCCGAGGAGGCGGACAGCTTCTTCATCCTGCCGCGCGATGTGCCGATCATCGGGCGGCAGTGCGACGAGGAGAACGCGTACTGGGATCCCCAAGAGGGGCGGATCGAGTTCTGCTACGAATTCCTGGACAGCATGGACCGATTCGCGGCCGCGCACGACGGCGGGTCGCCGGCGGAGCGGACGCGGCTGCTGACAGCGGTGGCGAGCATGATCTTCTACCACGAGACCGGGCACATGGCGATCGATCTGTTCGGGCTCCCGGCTACGGGCCGCGAGGAGGACGCCGCCGATCAGCTGGCGACGCTGGTCCTGCTGAGTACCCCCGACCATTCGGGCGGCGCGGACGCCGTGGCGGCGGCCGAGTACTGGTGGTCCGGCGCCGCCGATCCGGCCGACCTCGATTCCGGCAGCTTCGCCGACGTGCACGCCCTCGACGCGGTGCGCGGCTACAACCTGCTGTGCTGGGTGTACGGGTCCGACCCGGACGCCTACCCGGCCATCGTCGCGCCCCGGGGCCCGCTGCCCACCGCGCGTGCCGCCGGATGCCCGTCGGAATACCAGCACATGCGATCGGCGTGGAACACGCTGCTGGCGTCCCATGTGAAGGGTGAGTTCGGGGCCGCGGCCAACTGAAAGTTGTCGGACCCCGCGGCTACGGTGTGCGGCCATGGAAACCGCCACCGCCGTCGTCGCCGGGATCGTTCGCGGCATCACTCCGTTCGACGCGGTCGAGCAGGCGCACCGCGACGAAACCCTGACCTGGCTGGCAAGCACCGACGACATCTTCCGCCGCCGCAAACCGGCGACGCCGACGCCGCATCTGGTGTCCTACATCGTGCCCGTGGATCCGGACGGGCGCGCTCTGCTGCTCGGCCGGCACCGATTGTCGGGCCTGTGGTTACCGCCGGGCGGGCACGTCGAACCGGCCGAGCACCCGAGAGCGGCGGCCGAGCGTGAAGCCCGCGAAGAACTGGGCAGGCCCGCCGATTTCACCGTGCTGGGCCCCGATCCCCTGTTCCTCACCGTGAACCCGATCCGCGATCGGCTCGGCGGCCACGTCGACATCTCGCTCTGGTATCTCACCCGGGCGGACCGGAAAGCGGACTGGCAGTTGGATCCCCGGGAGTTCGACGGCGGATCCTGGTGGGATATCGACCGATTCGGCCTTCCGGAATCCGATCCGCACCTGCCGCGCTTCATCGCCAAACTGGACGCGGGACTGGCCGCCTGCCCGTGAAACCGGCGCGGCCGGTCCCGGCGCGTCAGCGCCCGGACCGGCCGCGGGGCCGACCACACATCAGCTCTGGGCTGTTTGAGCTTGGAACATCCAGTGGTGCTCTTCGAGCTTGGCGGTGATGCCGATGAGCAGATCCTGGGTGACCGGGTCGGCGGTCTCGGTGGCTTGAATGTGCTTGCGCAACTGGCGAACACTCGCGTCCAGCCGGGACACGATCAGCTCGATGACCGCGTTGTCGGCCAGGTAGCCGGCCGGGAACTCCGGGGCGCCCTCGGCGACCGTGGCGGATCGGCCGTCGGGCGAGATGCCCAGCGCGGCGGCGCGTTCGGCGACCGCGTCGGAGAACTCCCGGGCGCTGTCGACCAGTTCGTCCAGTTGCAGATGGACCGAGCGGAAATGCGGACCGACGACATTCCAGTGCGCCTGTTTAGCGGCGAGGCTCAGATCGATCAGATCGGTGAGCGCTTCCTGCAGGACGACGCCGACCACCTTGGTTTCGGCCTTGCCGAGCGTTCCCGCGATAGCCCTCTTGGACAGCGTTGCAGTCACGATTGCTCCTTCTCTAGGGTTGACCTTTTCTGGAACAATTCCATTTTAGCTCCGCGCATGCCCGCTGCCATGGTCACCTTGATCACATTCGCCTGACCAGGCGTTCCAACGGTCAAAAGGGATATTGCGCGGACAACTCTCCGGCGAAGCGGTGGGCGGCGTGCTCGCGCAGACGGCGGCCGTAGACCGGGTGTGCGGCCAGATCGGTGTAGGTCTCGAACGCGCACTCGACCAGCCCGGCCACCTGGGCTGCGTAGACGTCGAAGCCCGGGTACATCAACCCGGCGTACGGCAGGTCGTCGACATCGAGTGCCAGGATCGGATACTCGCCCGCGGAATCCGGCTCGCCCACCGCCAGGACCCGGCGCGAATCCGAGCCGCCGGGCAACAGGAAGCACTCCGGAAACCGTTCGGCCAGCGGCGCGTACAGCTCGCCCCAGGGTTGACCGAGTTCGTCGACGGCCAGCCGATCCAGCGGGCGCGGCGCGAAATCGCCTGCCGCGGTGAACCATCCGTGCCGCTCGAACAGGCCGGTGTCGAAGGCCAGCCAGGCGCGCAGACTCGGCGAGAGCGGCCGCCCGGACGGAAATACCGCCGCCGCCAGCGCATCCGCCGCCAGCGGCCGCGGTTCGCCCAGCACCCACGGGGTGTGCCCGACCCACGCCACCGGTTCGAACATCGGCCGGCCGTGATCCCCCCGGATCGACGCGAGCACCTGCTGTGTCAACGCGGCTCCGTGCCGCGCCTGTTCTGTCATGCGGCGAAAATTAACAGGGCACACCGACATCCGCACGGCCCGCGCGGCGCCGCGGGCGCTATGTTGACCTGCGTCAGCAGCCCCCGCCCGGAAGGACACCCCGATGCCGGAAACCAGTGGCCGGTCCGACGACGCACCCGCGCTGAACGAGCACGAGCTGGCGCACCTGCGCCGCTGCGTGGAGCTGGCGGCCGAGGCCCTGGCCGCGGGCGATCGCCCGTTCGGCTCGCTGCTGGCCGACGCGGCGGGCAACCGCCTGGCCGAGGACCGCAATCGCGAGATCACCACCGCCGACCCGATGCGTCACCCGGAGATCGAGCTCGCGCGCTGGGCGCAGCAGCACCTTCCCCCGGCCGAGCGCGCGACCGTCACGATGTTCACCTCCGGTGAGCACTGCCCGATGTGCGCCACCGCGCACGCCCTGGCCGGTCTGGGCCGCATCGTCTACGTCAGCTCCACGGCGCAGTTGACCCGGTGGCAGCGCGAGTGGGGCGCCGCGCCCGCGCCGTTCCGCCCGCTCTCGATCCGCGACGTCGCACCCGGCATCGAGACGGTCGGCCCGGTCCCCGCCCTGGCGGACGAAATGCGCGAGCTCTATCGGCAGGTGCCCTGGCCGTCGGCCTGAGTCGCGGCCCCTCACCCAGCGAGGCGATGCACGGCGAGGCCGTGCCGCCCGGGCTCGACGCCGTCGCGCAATTCGTGCGTGTCGGTGTAGTCGCCGCCGCGCAGTGACCGGTACCGGATCGGCGATTCGCCGCCGAGCCCGTCCAGCCGGGCCTCGAGCGCCCGGAACTGCTGGTCGCGGCCGGCCTCGTCCAGATGGTGCACGCTGCCGATGAGGTGCGGGCGCAGCGGCAGCATGCCGGTGTAGTGCGCGGTCCCGTGCAGCAGCGGCCACAGCACATCGTCGATGTCGCCGCTGATGCCGCGCGAACCCAGCGCCACATCCCGGTCACCGGCGGTGACGATGGGCAGCATCCGCCGCCCGGCCAGACCGCCGTCACCGTATTTGCGCACCTTGCCGTCCGCGTCCTTGACGCCGAAGGCGAAGCCGTTGGTGAAGACCCGGTCGAACCAGCCCTTGAGGATCGCGGGCATGCCGTACCACCAGAGCGGGAACTGCACGATGACGGTGTCGGCCGCGAGGACGAGGCGCTGCTGGCGCACCACGTCGGCGGGCAGCTCGCCGCGCAGGGTGGCGTGGCGCTGGCGATCGGACAGCGTCGCCCCGGGCGCGCCGTCGGTGTCCGCGGGACCGAGCACCGGGTTCCAGTTTTCGGCGTGCAGGTCCACGCCGGTGACCTCCGCGCCGGAAGCACGCAGGTGGTGCGTGCCGTGCCGGTACAGCGCATGACTCAGCGATGCGGTGTCCGGGTGGGCCAGGAGCCAGAGAACCGTTCCGGAAGTAGTCATAGGTCTACTGTGGAAGGTAATCCCGGAAATGCCAAGTACTGACAATTCGATCACATAGTGTCAGAAATGTAAGTGTCCAGGTAGGAGCGTTATGCGCAAGCAGGTGGAGACCGCGCTCACGGTCTGCCCGGTCGAGGTCGCCGTCTCGGTGCTCGGCGGGGCGTGGAAGCTGACGATCATCAAGCATCTGCTGCCGGGCCGCCGCCGGTTCGGCGAACTCGGCCGCCTGGTCGGCTCGGTCAACCCCCGGGTGCTGACCCGCCAGCTGCGCGAGCTCGAAGCCGACGGCCTGGTCGAGCGCACCGTCTATCCCGAGGTGCCGCCGCGGGTCGAGTACGCCCTCACCCCGCTCGGCGAGTCCCTGGCGCCCGCGGTCGCCTGGCTGGATCGGTGGGGCGCGGATTACGCCGCCACCGTCGCACGCCCCGAAGCACCGGCCGGGCCGCCCGGCCGGTGATCGGCCCTACTTGCTGTCCAGATCGCGCCGCCGGAAACCGCCGCCGCCGATCGCCAGCAGGGTCGCGGCGAGCAACGCCAGCACGAGCAGTGGCGACCAGCGCACCGACTCCAGCGGCAACCCCGCGACATGCTCGAACGGCGACAGGTCGACGACCCACTGCGGCGGTCGCATGATCGAGCCGAACAGGCCCAGCACCAGCGCCAGGCCGAAAACCGCCCACACCACGCCGATCAGGCGCGGGAACATGCCGAACAGCACCGCCGCCAGCCCCAGCACCACCAGCACCGCGGGCAAATACACCATATGGGCCGCAACGACTTTCGGGATGTATCCGCTGTCGCCGAGGGCGACCGCGGCCGCCACCCCGAGGGCCGCGCCGTTGAGGAACAGCAGCGCCGCCGCCCCGGCCGCCAGCACGCCCATCCAGCTGCCGAACCAGGCGCCGCGCCCGGCTCCGGCGGCGAGCACGGGCTCGGCGTAGCCGCGGCTCTCCTCGCGCCGCAGACCCTGCACGCCGAGGATCACGAAGATCGTCACCAGCAGCGCGTCCAGAAAGCTCATGGTGCTGAGGTAGCCGTCGATCATCCGATCCGGGTCACCGCCCATCACCTCGACGACATTGCCGGGCAACTCGTCGAAGGAGCGCAGCAGCGAGCGGGTCAATCCGCCGTAGAGCAGGCCGGTAGCCACCAAACCCGCACTCCAGCCGATCAATCCGGCGCGCTGCAACCGATACGCCAGTGCGACAGTCGAATTCAGCCACTGCGGCGCGTACGCGGGGCCGCGGCGCGGCGCGATCAGCCCGGCGTTGAGATCGCGCCGCGACAGCAGCGCGTAGGACAGGCCCGCGGCGATCGCCGCGCAGGTCACCGACAGGGCCAGCGGCCACCAGCGCGGTTCGACGTAGGCCCGGGTCTGCTGCGACCAGGCCAGCGGCGAGAACCAGGACAGCGTGCTGCCGCCGGCCTGGATCGAATCCCCGGCCGCGCGCACCACATACGCCACACCCAGCGCCGCCCCGGCCAAACCCGTTGCCGCACGGGAGTACTCGGTGATCTGCACGGTGACGGCCGCGAGCCCCGCGAACACCAGACCCGCCGCGCCGATGCCCGCGCCGAACAGCAGCGCGCCCGAGGTGTCCAGCCCGGTGAGCACGAAAACGCTCGAGATCGCCAGCGCCAGCGCCACGTTCACCGCGACCGCGACGGACAGCGCGGCGGTGAGCTGCGCGTAGCGGCCGACCACATTGGAGCGCAGCAGCTCCGCGCGGCCGGTCTGCTCCTCGGCCCGGGTGTGCCGGGCGATGAGCTGGATGTTCAGCAGCCCGGCCAAGACCAGGAAGTACAGGCCGTAGAGCCCGACGACGACGGATTCGACCGTGGGATCGGTGAATCCGTAGCCGGGACCGGCGACCAGTGCCCCGGTCACGCCCTGGGAGAACCGTCCGACACCGCGTAGGTCCGCGTCGGTGGGATAGAGCTGGGGTATCGCCGTGGCGAAGTAGACGCCCAGGAGGGTGAGCCCGGACAGCCACAGCGGCAACACCACCCGGTCCCGGCGCAGCGCGAATCGGATCAGGCCGGCGGTGCCGGTGAAACCGGTGCAGCGCGAGGTCTCCAGCACGACGGTCATCACACGCTCGCCTTCTGCGCGCCACCCGTGGCGGCGAGCTCATCGCCGTAGTGCCGCAGCATGAGCTCCTCCAGGGTCGGCGGGTGGCTGGTGAGCGAGCGCAGGCCCGCGGCGCTGAGCGCGGCGACCGCCGCGTCGAGCGCTGTGCCGTCCACGTCGAAGGCGACCCGGTCCCCGGTGGTGCGGACATGGTGCACGCCTTCGAGTTCCGCGAGGCCGGTGACCTCGGCGGCGGTCACCGCCGTCACCGAGGTGCGGGTCAGCTGCCGCATCTCGGCCAGCGTCCCGGACTGCACGGTGCGCCCCCGCCGGATGATGCTGACCCGGTCGGCCAGGTTCTCCACCTGCGCGAGAATATGACTGGACAGCAGCACCGTCGCGCCGGCCCGCTTCACCTCCGCCACCACGCTCTGGAACACGGCCTCCATCAACGGATCCAGGCCCGCGGTCGGTTCGTCGAGCAGGTAGAGCTCCACGTCGGCGGCCAAGGCGGCGATCAGCGCCACCTTCTGGCGGTTGCCCTTGGAGTACGTGCGCCCCTTCTTCGTGGGATCCAGGTCGAAGCGCTCGATCAGTTCGTCGCGCCGGGCCCGGTCCAGGCCGCCGCGCAGCCGCCCGAACAGATCGATGGCCTCGCCGCCGGTGAGATTGGGCCACAGCTCGACATCGCCCGGCACGTAGGCCAGGCGGCGGTGCAGGCCGACCGCGTCGTGCCAGGGGTCGCGACCGAGCAGACGTACTTGGCCCGCATCGGCTTTCAGCAGACCGAGCAGCACCCGGGTGGTGGTGGTCTTGCCCGCGCCGTTGGGTCCTAGGAATCCGTGCACTTCGCCGCGTGCGACTTCCAGGTCGAGACCGTCGAGCGCGATGGCCGAGCCGAAGGATTTACGCAGGCTGCGAATGTCGATGGCGGTTTCCATGGGAAGAGCTTACACATTCTGTTCAGAACCTACTGAAGTGTCTGAATTACCATTCGGGAATTCCACAGCAGGTCCAGCGCCCGCACCAGCCGCGCCTCCAATTCCCCTGGCGGAGCGCAGACATCGAGCAGACTCAGCGCGGCGAGGGTGTCGCGCAGTGCCGCCACGGTGGCGTCGAATTCGGCCGCCGTCACCGCGTCCGCACACCGGCGGCGGGATTCGACGGCGCACCGCTCGGCGGGCGGCACGGCGTCCAGCGCATACGGATAGGCCAGCTCCAGCAATTCGGCGTCCGGGCGCCCGGCGGAGGTCATATCGGCCAGCTCGCTCTCACTCGCATCCCTTCGAATTCGTCGCGGCGCAGCGGAATTCGTGAGATCGATGCCGCCGACCCGGCCCGGGCCACGCACGGGCCCGGAGTCGAAGCTCCGCCGCGCCCACTCGGGCACGAAAGTATTTCGCACCGAAACGCGCGGCGGTTTGGTGATGCTGAGAATTTGCGGAAGTAGCCTCTGCGGTTACCGTCCGAGTTCGCCGTACACGGCGGCGGCGGTGCCCACCGCGGCGAAGTCGAAGTCGTAGTGGTGAACCAGGAAGAGGCCGGCGCCGAGCACGAGCAGCACCGTCGCCGCGGCGTAGAGCCGCTCGAAGCGCGTTCGCGCGCGGGCCGATTCGGTTCTCTCCGCCGATTCCCTGGCCGCCTCCAGGCGGTCCACCCCGGATAGCACGCGGGACAGCAGCCCCGGCGGCGGCGGACAGCTGTCGGACCGGCCCAGCATCGCCAGCGCCAGCCGCACCCGCGCCACCGCGGTGTCGAATGCGGCCGCGGTGGCGGGGTCGGCGTGGGCGCGGCAGCGATCGATATCCGCGCGCTCCACCTCATCGATCGCGTCGATCGCATATATGTAGGCGCGATCGAGCAGGTCGGCACGGCGGGGCTCGTCGGCGCTCATCGGGGCCTCTTCCTGCGCAGCAATCGGTGGGCGTTCGAACGCATCACGGAACCAGATCGGCTGGCCCGAGAATACCGTTCGATCGACGGTGCCAGAGATCTTGGCGCGGGGCGTGTCCGAGCACTCGGCACGCACCGCAACCATGATTGCTAGACAATAGCTATTCCTGAATTCGGAGCGACGTTCTACGGATTCTGTTCGATCAGGCTCTTCGGGCGCATATCCACCCAATTGCGCTCGACATAATCCAGGCAACTCGCCCGATCACCACTGTGCACGGCGTCCCAGCCGTCGGGAATCGGCACGTAGTCGGGCCAGAGCGAATGCTGTCCCTCGTGGTTCACCAGAACCGCGAACCGGCCGGATTCGTCGTCGAAGGGGTTGGAGCTCATGGATTCATCCTTTCCCTGGTGCTGTCGGTGGTGCTGGCGAAACCGGCGTGCCCGGATTCCTCGAGATATCCGCGCAGCGCGACCGCGATCTCGGCCAGCGCGTCGGGCGACCCCATGTCCACGTGCGAGCAGGCGACGAAACGCTCGTCGACCGCGCCCAGCACGACCGCGCGCCACGGATCCGCCCCCGGAATCGGTTGCGGCCGTTGCGCGCTGTCGGCCGCGGTGTCGTGCACCGTCGCGGTGAAATAGAGCAGATCGCCCGCGTACGGCCGGGGCCGGAACCCGTATCCCATGCTGGTGCCCGCGAGATAGCCCGCGTAGAGCCGCTCCACGTGCGCCGCGCTGAGCGAGCCGAACGGCCCCTGGTGTTCGTGCAGCAGCTCGGCCGCCCGTTCCGCGGAGACGTTCTCCGCGGCCAGGGCGGAATCGCCGAGCAGAGCCGCCAGCAGTTCGCCGGTGCTCGCGTCGGCGATCTCCGGCTCGTCGGCCAGGATCCGGCTGTCCAGCATGGCCAGCAGCTCCACCCGGTCCCCGGAGCGCTCGAGCTGGGTCGCGATCTCGTAGGCGATCAGACCGCCCAGCGACCAGCCCACCAGATGGTAAGGCCCGTGCGGCTGAACGGCTTTCATCTCCCGGATGTACCGGGTCGCCACCTCCTCGACCGAGTCCAGACCCGCCGCGTCCTCGGTCAGGTGCGGCAACTGCAGGCCGTACACCGGCCGGTCCGCCTCCAGGTGCGGCAGCAGCCCGGTGTAGCTCCAGGCCACGCCGCTGACCGAGTGCACGCAGAACAGCGGCGGCAGCGTGCCCGCCGGCCGGATCGGCAGCATGGTCTCGAAGGCCGATTCGATCACGGCCGCCGCGCCCGCGGTGTTCCCGAGCCGCACCGCGACACCGGCCGGCGTCGGATCCAGGAACAGCGCCTGCATCGGCACCTCGACACCGTGCTCGTCGCGCAGCACGGCGACCAACTTCGTTGCCAGCAGCGAGTTTCCGCCGAGTTCGAAGAAGTTGTCGTCGGCGCCGACCGTGTCCAGGCCGAGCACCGCGCCGAACGCCGCGCACACCAGCGCCTCGGCCGGGCCGGCCGGCGCCCGATAGCCGGCGCTGGCCAGCAGCTCCGGCGCGGGAAGCGCGGCACGATCGAGCTTGCCCGCCGGCGTCAGCGGCAGCGCGTCGATCACCATGATCGACTGCGGCACCATGTAACCCGGCACCCGCTCGGCGACCTGCTGCCGCAACTCCGCCGGAGACGGTCCGGCCGCCCCGGCGCAGCAGACATAGGACGCCAGAATCGCGGCGCCGCTGTCCAGTTCGACGCCCAGCGTCGTGGCCGCGGTGACGGCCGGATGCGCCACCAGGGCCGCGTCGATCTCGCCGAGTTCGATGCGGAAACCGCGGATCTTCACCTGATCATCGCCGCGGCCCAGGTATTCCAGCTCCCAGCGGCCGTCCCGGTCCACCCAGCGGACCAGATCGCCCGTGCGGTACATGCGCTCGCCCGGCCCACCCAGGGGGTTGGCCACGAAGCGCTGCGCGGACAGGCCCGGGCGGCGGTGGTAGCCACGGCCGAGCGCCGCGCCCGCCAGGTACAGCTCACCGGCCACGCCGCGCGGCACCGGTCGCAGCCGCGAATCCAGCACCGCCAGGGCGAAACCGCGCAGCGGTGCGCCGATGGTCACCGGGGCTCCGGGGCGCAGCGGCGCGCTGATCGTGGCGGCCACCGTGGCCTCGGACGGACCGTAGGCGTTGAGCATGCTGCGCTGCGGCGCCTCGGTGTCACCGACCCAGCGCCGCACCAGCTCCGGCCCGGTCCGGTCGCCGCCGACCATGATCATCTCGAGGTCGTCCAGCCCCTCCGGCGCGACCGTGGCCAGCGCCGCGGGCGTGATGAAGGCGTGGCTGATCCGCTCCTGGCGCAGCAGGGTGCGCAGCGCGTCACCGCCGTACACCGAGGCGTCGGCGAGCACGGCGGTCGAGGCCGCGCTCAGGCTCAGCAGCAGCTCCAGGATCGCCGCGTCGAAACTCGGCGTCGCGAAGTGCAGCACCCGGGCCGCCGGTGTGACCCCGCAGCGTTCGGCCAGCTCCGCCGCGAAATTCGCGATACCGGCGTGGGTGACCACGACACCCTTGGGCACGCCGGTCGAGCCCGAGGTGTAGATCAGGTAGGCCGGGTGCGCGTAGGACAGCGGGCGCCGTTCGTCCTGCCGCAGCGGCGTGTCCGGCATCGAGCGCACCGCCGCCGTCAGCGCCGGATCGTCGAGCACCAGCCACTGCGGCCCGTCCGGCACCGCCGCACGGCAGGCGGCGACGGTGAGGCCGACCGCGGCCTGGGAGTCGGACAGCATGTGCTGCTGGCGTTCCCGCGGATAGGCGGGATCGACCGGCACGATCGCGGCGCCCGCCTTCTGCACGGCCAGCAGCGCCTGGATCGAGCTCACCGACCGCGGAATGCCGACCGCGACATAGGATTCCGGGCCGATGCCACGCGCGATGAGCACTCGGGCGAGCCGGTTGGTCGCGCGGTCCAGCTGCGCGTAGCTCATCTGGACCTCGTTGTCGCGCACGGCGATTCCGCCCGGAGCGGTCGCCACGGCGGCGGCGAACAGCTCGGGGAAGGTCGACGGCGGCACCGCCGCCGGCCCGCGGACCGGGGCGAGCTCGGCCAGCTCGGCGTCGTCGAGCAGTTCGATGTCCCCGACCGGCCGCTCCGGGTCGGCCACCACCGCCGTGAGGATCGCCACGAGCCGCTCGGCCAGCCGCTCGGCGGAGGCCGCGTCGAACAGGTCCGTCGCGTAGGTGACGCTCAGGTCCAGCGCGCCCGCCACCGCGGCCGATTCGGCGACCGTGAACTGGAGATCGAACTTCGCCGTGTCCAGCGGCGGGTCCTCCGGCAGCACCTCGACGCCGCCCAGTTCCGGCAGACCCGGCCGCGCCGCGTGCACCGAGAGCATCACCTGGAACAGCGGGTGATAGGCGGCCGAACGGCTGGGCGCGAGCGCGTCGACGAGCCGCTCGAACGGAATGTCGGCGTGCGCGAAGGCATCCAGATCGGTTTCGCGGACCCCGGCCAGCAACTCGGCGAAGGACCGGTCCACCGCGACCGGCGTGCGCAGCACCAGGGTGCCGACGAACATGCCGACCAGCCGTTCCAGCTGCGGATCGGTGCGCCCGCCGGTCGGCGTGCCGACGGCGATGTCGCCGCTTCCGCTGAGCCGGGCCAGCAGCACGGCGAGCGCCGCGTGCAGCGTCATGAAGACGCTGGCGCCGTGCCGGCGCGCCAATTCCCCGATCGCCGTGTGCAACTCGGCCCCGATCCGGGCCTGCACCGTGGCGCCGCGCTGGGACGGCACCGGCGGACGCGGGCGATCGGTGGGCAGGGCGAGCACATCCGGCAGCCCGGCCAGCGTCTCCGTCCAATACGCCACCTGCCGTGCGGCGAGGCTGTCGGGATCCGTGTCGCTGCCCAGGATCTCGTGCTGCCAGAGGCTGAAATCGGCGTACTGCACCGGCAACGGCGTCCAGGTGGGCGCCGTGCCGTTGCGCCGGTCGGCGTAGGCGGCCGCGAGGTCGGCGGCCAGCGGCCCCATCGACGCGCCGTCGGCGACGATGTGGTGCACGACCAGCACCAGCAGGTGCTCGTCGGTGCCGATCCGGAGCAGCCTGGCCCGCACCGGAATCTCCTGCGCGACATCGAACCCGAGCGTGGCGAAGGAGTGGACGAACTCCTCGGCCGCCGCTCGCTCCAGATCCATCAGCGGCAGCGTCGCCGGATCGCCGGCCACCACCTGGTGCGGGCCGTCCGCGTCCGCGGGGAAGCGGGTGCGCAACGACTCGTGCCGCGCGACGACGTCGCCGAAGGCGCGGCGCAGCGCGCTCACGTCCAGCGCGCCCCGCAACCGCAGCACCAGCGGAATGTTGTAAACGCCGCTGGCGGTGTCGAATCGGTTCAGCAGCCACAGCCGCTGCTGCGCGGCCGAGAGCGGGATCCGCTCCGGTCGCGGCCGGGCGGTGAGCGCGACCTGCGGTCCGTGCCCCGCCGCGCGGGTCCGATCGATCTCGGCGGCCAGCGCCTCCGGGGTCGGGTGCTCGAAGACCGCGCGCACCGGCAGGCGGCAGCCGGCGGCCGCGTTGATCCGGCCGATCAGCTGGGTGGCGGAGAGCGAGTTCCCGCCCAGCTCGAAGAAGCTGTGATCGGCGAAGACCTGCTCCAGCCCGACCACCTCGGCCATCGCGGCCGCGACCAGACGCTCACCCGCCGTGGCGGGTTCGCGGCCGGTGTCGGCGACGGACCAGTCCGGCTCCGGCAGCGCGCGCCGGTCCAGCTTGCCGTTGGGGGTCAGCGGCACGGTGTCCAGCAGCACGAAGCGGGACGGCACCATGTGCGCCGGCAACTGCCGGGCCGCGCCGTCGCGCAGCTCCGCCTCGGTCAGCGTGTGACCGGCCTCGGCGACGGCGTAGCAGACGATCTGCGCCCGGCCGCCCCGATCGTCACGCACCTCGGTGTGCGCGAGATTCACGCCCGGGCAGGCGGTGATCACGGCCGTGATCTCGCCCAGCTCGATGCGGAAACCGCGCACCTTCACCTGGTCGTCGGTGCGGCCGACGAACACCAGATCGCCATTGCTGTTCCAGCGCACCAGATCTCCGGTGCGGTACATGCGCTCGCCGGGACCGGCGAACGGGTTGGCGACGAACCGCTCGGCCGAGAGACCGGGGCGGCGGTGATAGCCCTGCGCCACGCCGACGCCGCCGACGTAGAGTTCGGCCACCACGCCCGTCGCCACCGGCCGCAGCCGGGCGTCGAGCACCATGGCGCTTACCCCGCGGATGGGGCGGCCCAGCGCGATCGGCCGATCCGCGCTCAGCGGCTCGGAGAAGGTGGTGGTGATCGTCGCCTCGGACGGGCCGTAGCCGTTGACGAACTGGTGCCCCCGGGTCCACCGCTCGACCAGGTCGCGGTCGAACGCCTCGCCGCCCACCACCAGGGTGCGCAACTCGGGCAGCGGCCAGCGCTCGGCGTCGATGCTCGCCAGCGCCGCGGGCGTGATGACCGCATGCGTCACCCGCTCGGCGTCCATCAGCTCCGCGAGTTCGTCGCCGCCGTAGATCTCGGTCGGCACGATCACCATGGTGGCGCCCGCGCACCAGGCCAGCAGCAGTTCCAGCACCGCCACGTCGAAGCTCGGCGAGGCCAGATGCATGGTGCGCGAACGCGATCCGACGCCGAAGCGGCGGCGCTGCACCTCCGCGCAGTTGAGCACGCCGCGATGCGGCACCGCCACGCCCTTGGGCAGGCCGGTCGAGCCGGAGGTGTAGATGACATAGGAGACGTCGTCCACCAGCAGCGTCCGGGTCCGGTCGCGCTCCTCGATCGGCGCGGAGCTGTGCCCCTCGGCCGAATCCACCGGCACCCAGTCGATCTCGAGATCAATGGGCAACTTCGACCGATCGCGGTCAACGGTGAAGCCCAGGCGCGCACCGGAATCGGCGAGCATGTGCCGGATCCGATCGGCCGGGTGCCGCATGTCCACGGGCAGGAACGCCGCGCCCGCCTTCGCGATCGCGACGGTACCCACCACCGACTCGATCGAACGGGACAGCCCGAGGGCGACGACGTCACCCGGACCCGCACCGCGCCCGATCAATTCGCGCGCCAGCCGGTTCGACCAGGCGTCCACCTCGGCGTAGGTGAGCGAGCGCTCCCCCGACACCAGCGCGACCCGCGTGCCGTCGGCCGCGGCCCGCGCGAACAGCTCCGGCATGGTGATCGCCGCCGCCGCCGCGGAGCCGCGCGCCGGGGCAAGAGCCGCGCGTTCCCAGGCGCTGAGCAGGTTCGCGTCGCCGACCGGGGCGCCCGGCTCGGCGAGCAGCACCTGCAGCAGCCTGGTGAACCGGCGGCTGAGCCGGTCGGCGGTCCGGGGCTCGAACAGATCGGTGGCGTAGGTCAGGCACATCTCGATGCCCGCCGGATCGCCCTCGATGGTGTGCGATTCGGTGAAGGTGAATTGCAGATCACACTTGGCCAGGCCGGGATCGACCGGGAACGGGTCGACCGTCAGCGCCGGCAGCTGCACGCTGGGCTGGGCCATATTCGTCAGCGACAGGCTCACCTGGAACAGCGGGTGGTGCGCGGTGGAGCGCATCGGGTTGAGCACCTCGACCAGCCGCTCGAAGGGCAGGTCGGCGTGTGCGAAGGCGTCCAGATCGGCCTCCCGGACCGCGCCGAGCAGGTCGGTGAAGCTCGCCGAGCTGTCGACCTCGGTGCGCAGCACCAGGGTGCCGACGAACATGCCGACCAGATCGTCCAGCGCGCTGGCCCCGCGTCCGGCCACCGCCGTGCCGATGGCGATGTCGGCGCTGCCGCTCATCCGGGCGGTCAGCACCGCCAGCACGGCGTGCAGCACCATGAAGACGCTGCTCTCCTGCGACCGCGTGAATTCCACGAGCCGCCAGTGCAATTCGGCGTCGATGCGGGCGTTCACCGAATCCGCGCGGTGCGAGGCGACCACCGGCCGCGGCCGGTCGACGGGCAGCTCGAGGCACTCCGGCAGCCCGGCCAGGCGGGTGCGCCAGTAGCTCAGCTGCCGAGCCGCGACGCTGGCCGGATCGTCCTCCGCGCCCAGCAGCTCACGCTGCCAGACACTGAAGTCCGCGTACTGCACCGGCAGCGGCGGCCACTGCGGGGCCGTGCCGTTGCGCCGGGTTTCGTAGGCGGCCACGAAGTCCCGGGCCAGCGGGGCCAGCGACCAGCCGTCGGCGGCGATGTGATGGATGACGAACACCAGCACATGGCTGTCCGACCCGAGCGCGAGCAGCACCGCGCGCACGGGCAGCTCGACCGTCAGATCGAAACCGGCCCGGACGAACTCGGCCGCGTCGGCGTGCGCCGACTCCGCGTCGGAGACGATCCTGGTGAACGGCACCGTGATCGCGTCCGCGGGCACGACGCGCTGGTGCGGACCCGCGGCGTCCTCGTCGAAGACGGTGCGCAGCACCTCGTGCCGGGCCACGATGTCGGTCACCGCCGCCCGCACGGCCGACTCGTCGAGCCGCCCGGTCAGGCGCAGCCCGGCGGCGATGTTGTAGGCGCCCGAGGCGGTGTCGAACCGGTTCAGGAACCACAGGCGCTGCTGGGCCAGCGACAACGGCACCCGCTCCGGCCGCCGACCGGCGACCAGCGGCGGCCGCCCGTCCCCGGCCGCCGGAGCCTGATCGAGCAGCGCGGCAAGCGCTTCCGGCGTCGGGTGCTCGAAGACCGCGCGCACCCGCAGCTCCTGGCCGGTCACCTCGGCGATACGGGCCACCACCTGGGTGGCCGAGAGCGAGGTGCCGCCGCGTTCGAAGAAGCCGTCGTCGGCGCCCATCTCGCAGCCGAGCACCTCGGACATGATCGCGGCCACCGTCGATTCGGCGGCGGTGGCCGGCGCGCGGCCGGCCTCCTCCGGGGCCCAGTCCGGCTCCGGCAGCGCCCGGCGATCGAGCTTTCCGTTGGGCGAGAGCGGAATCGAGGCCAGGTACACGAAGACGGCGGGCACCATGTGCACCGGCAGCCGGCTCGCCACCGCCTCGCGCAGCGCCTCCGGTTCGATGCCGGTGTCGGCGACCACGTAGCAGACCAGTGCCGGGCGGCCGCCGCCGTCGGGCCGGACCTCGGTGTGCGCGAAGCGAATTCCGGGCACATCGGCCACGGCGGCGGTGATCTCGCCGAGCTCGATGCGGAAACCGCGCAGCTTGACCTGATCGTCACCGCGGCCGACGAACAGCAGTTCCCCGCCGACGGTCCAGCGCACCAGATCGCCGGTGCGGTACATGCGCTCGCCGGAGGTCGTGGCGTAGGGGTTGGCCACGAAGCGATGCGCGGTCAGGCCCGGTCGCCGGTGGTAGCCGCGTGCCAAGCCGTCGCCACCGATGTAGAGATCGCCGACCACGCCCGGTGGCACCGGCCGCAGCCGGTGATCCAGCACCACCATCGTGGTGCCGCGGATCGGACCGCCCAGCACCACCGTGTCGCCGACGTCCATCGGATCGGAGATGGCGCTCATGATGGTGGTCTCGGTCGGGCCGTAGCCGATGATGAAGTTGCGGCCCTCGGCCCACCGCGCCACCAGTTCGGTGCCGACGGCCTCGCCGCCGACCGCCAGGTACTGCAGCGCGGGCAACGGCCAGCGCCGCACGTCGATGCTGGCCAGTGCCGCCGGGGTGATGAACGCGTGCGTCACGGCTTGCTCGGCGAGCAGGCGAGCCAGTTCGTCGCCGCCGTAGACATCCGGCGGCACCACGATCATCGTCGCACCCGCGCTCCAGGCCAGCAGCATTTCCAGCACCGACGCGTCGAAGCTCGGGGACGCGAAATGCAGGGTGCGACTGCTGGGCTCGAGCGCGTACCGCTCGCGCTGCTCGGCCGCGAACCCGGCCAGGCCGCGGTGGGTGACCGCGACCCCCTTGGGCACACCGGTCGAGCCCGAGGTGTAGATCAGGTAGGCGACGTGGTCCGGCCCCAGGGACCGCACCCGCTCCCAATCGCTCACGGCCGCGGCCGAATCGAACCGCTCCAGCTCCGCGAGCCGCAGCCAGCGCACCTCGCCGGGCAGCGCCGCGAGCGCCTCCTCCGTGCTGACCCCGAGCCGGGCGCCGGAATCGGCGAGCATGTGCCGGATCCGGTCGGCCGGGTAGCGCACGTCGACCGGCACGAAGGCGGCGCCGGTCTTGGCCACCGCCAGCGTGGTGAGCACCGACAGGGACGAGCGCGACAGCCCGACGGCGACCATGTCGCCCGGACCGACGCCCGCGGCGATCAGCGCCCGCGCCACCCGGTTGGATCGTTCGTCCAGCTCACCGTAGGTCAGGACCGCGTCGTCCGCGACCAGGGCGATCTGGTCGCGCGAGGGCGCGGCCGCGGTGAACAGCTCGGGCAGGGTGGCCGGGACCGCGCCCGTCCGGCCGCGCGCGGGTGCTAGCAGGCCGCGCTCGGCCGCCGTCAGCAGTTCCGCGTCGCCCACCGGGCGGTGCGGGCGGCCGGTCAATCCGGCCAGCAGGCCGGTCAGCCGGGCGGTGAGCCGCTCGGCCGTCTCGGCGTCGAACAGATCCGTCGCGTAGGTCAGGGTGAGCTCGATACCCTCGGGATCCCGGTTGGCCGAACGGGATTCGGTGAAGGTGAACTGCAGATCGAACTTGGCGACGTCGGTGGCGATGTCCTGGATCCGCACCGCCACCCCGGCCAGGTCCGGCGGCGCGGGCATCTCGTCGTGCACCGAGAGCATCACCTGGAACAGCGGGTGGTGCGCGGTGGAGCGGGCCGGTGCGAGCGCCTCGACCAGCCGCTCGAAGGGCACGTCGGCGTTGGCGAAGGCGTCGAGATCGATCTCGCGCACCGCGGCGAGCAGATCGGCGAAGGTCTGCGCCCGCGGCACCGGCGTGCGCAGCACCAGGGTGCCGGCGAACATGCCGATCAGCGCGTGCAGTCGCGCGTCACCGCGGCCCGAGATCGGCGTGCCGATCGCCACCTCCGTCGTGCCCGCCATCCGGGCCAGCAGCACCGCCAGCACCGCGTGCAGCACCATGAACAGGCTCACGTCGCTGTCGCGCGCCACCCGGACGAGCGCGGCGTGCGTGGCCGCGTCCAGCTGGGCCGACACCACCGCACCGGAGTGCGTGCGCACCTCGGGCCGGGGCCGATCGGTGGGCAGTTCGAGGCACTCGGGCAGATCCGCCAGCGTCTCGCGCCAGTACCCGAGCTGGCGGGCGATGGTGCTCGCCGGATCGCTCTCGGCGCCGAGCGCGCTGTGCTGCCAAACACTGAAATCGGCGTACTGGACCGGCAATTCCTCCCAGCTCGGCAGTTCGTGCCGCTGCCGGGCGGCGTAGGCCCGGGCCAGATCGAGCGCCAGCGGCGCCGCCGAACCGCCGTCTGCGGCGATGTGGTGGATCACGACGACGAGCACGTGCTCGTCCGCGCCGAGCCGGAACAACTCCGCGCGCATCGGCGCCTCGACCGCCAGATCGAAGCCGGTCGACGCCGCGACCGCCAGCCGGTCGTCCAGTTCGGCCGCGCTCACCTCGGTCACCGGCAGCGCGGCCGCCAGATCGGCGGCCGCCAGGATGACCTGGTGCGGCCCCGCGGCGTCCTGCGGGTAGATGGTGCGCAGCACCTCGTGCCGGTCCAGGACGTCGCCCAGCGCGGCGTGCAGCGCGCCGGTGTCCAGCGCGCCGTGCAGGCGCAGCGCCAGCGGGATGTTGTAGGCGCCCGATTCGGCGTCGAACCGGTTCAGGAACCACAGCCGCTGCTGCGCCGGGGCGAGCGGAATCCGTTCCGGCCGCTGCCCCCGGCCGAGCGCGGGAAGCAGCGAGACATGCTGTGCCAGAGCGACATCCACCACCCGAGCGAGCCGCTCGGGCGTCGGATGCTCGAACACCGTCCGGACGCCGAACTGGTGGCCGGTGGCGGTGGCGAGCTGGGCGACCAGCCTGGTGGCCGAGAGCGAGGTGCCGCCGAGTTCGAAGAAGTCGTGATCGGCGCCGACCCGCGCGCAGCCGATCACCTCGGCCATGGCCGTGGCGACCAGGACCTCGCTGGCGGTTTCGGGCTCCCGGCCGGTTTCGGTGGGCTCCCAGTCCGGTTCCGGCAGCGCCTTGCGGTCGAGCTTGCCACTCGGCGCGCGCGGGATGTCGGTCAGCGTGACCACCGCGGAGGGCACCATGTACCCGGGCAGGCGCGCGGCGGCGTGCTCGCGCACCGCGCGCGCGTCCACCACGCCGCCGTCGGCGGCGACCACGTAGCTCACCAGCCGGGCGGAGCCGCCCGGATCGTGGCGGACCTCGGTGTGCGCGAAGCGGATTCCGCGCATGGCCGCGACCGTCGTGGTGATCTCGCCCAGCTCGATGCGGAAACCGCGCACCTTCACCTGGTCGTCGCCGCGACCGACGAACACCAGCTCTCCGGCGGGCGTCCAGCGCACGAGATCACCGGTGCGGTACATGCGTTCGCCGGGTCGATCGCCCCACGGATGGGCGACGAACCGCTGCGCGGTCAGATCGCGGCGGCCGACATAGCCGCGCGCCAATCCCGCTCCCGCGACGTACAACTCGCCGGGCACGCCGACCGGGACCGGGCGCAGACGCTCATCGAGCACCAGCACGGCCGCGCCGCGGATCGGGCCGCCGAGCACCACCGGGCGGCCCGCCGTCAGCTGATCCGACAGCACGGGCGCGACCGTCGCCTCGGACGGTCCGTAGGCGTTGTACATGGCCAGGCCGGGGGCCCAGCGCGCGACCAGGTCCGCGCTCACCGCTTCGCCGCCGACGATCAGGCAGCGCAGGCGCGGCAGCGGGCGGGCGGTCGCGTCGATGCTGGCCAGCGCCGCCGGCGTCAGGAACGCGTGCGTCACCTCCGCCTCGGCCAGCACCGCGGCGAGTTCGTCGCCGCCGTAGACGTCCGGCGCGACCACCACCATGGTGGCCCCCGAGCCCCAGGCCAGCATCAGTTCCAGCACCGAGGCATCGAAACTGGGCGAGGCGAAATGCGCTGTCCGGCAATCGGCGTCGATGCCGTAGCGGTCGCGCTGTTCGAGCGCGAAGGCCGCCAGGCCGCGGTGCGCGACCGCGACGCCCTTGGGCACGCCCGTCGAGCCGGAGGTGTAGATCACGTACGCCACATCGTCGACGTGCGTGCCACGCGTCCGGTCCGCGTCGGTGATCGCCGCGGCCGAGATCTCCGGCCCGGGGTCGTCGGCGAGATGCCAGTCGATCGCGACATCGGCGGGCAGCAGCGCGCGATCGGCCGCGACGGTGACGCCCAGGCGCACCCCGGAATCGGTGAGCATGTGCCGGATCCGGTCGGCCGGATGGCGGACGTCGATCGGCAGGTACGCGGCGCCGGTCTTGGCGATCGCCGTGGTGGCCACCACCGATTCCAACCCGCGGCCCACGCCGAGGGCGACGACCGTGCCCGGGCCGGCGCCGAACCCGATCAGCTTGCGCGCCAGCCGGTTCGACCACTCGTCGAGCTCGCGGTAGCTGAGCCGGCCGTGCTCGGCGATCACGGCCGTGCGCGTGCCGTCACCGACCGCGCGCGCGAAAAGCTCGGGCAACGTCCGGCTTTCGCCGCCGTCCGCGCCGCGGACCGGGCACAGCGCCCGGGCTTCCTCGGGGCTGAGGATCGCGACGTCGCCCACCCGCGCGGCGGGATCGGCCAGCACCGCGGTCAGGACCCGCAGGTAGCGCGTCAGCAGGCCGTGCGCGGTCGCCTCGTCGAACAGATCGGTGGCGTAGGTCAGGCTCAGCTCCAGGCAGTCCCCGCCCTCCGGCGCGGCCGGCACCCGCCCGAAGACGAACTGCAGGTCGAACTTCGCCACCGCGGCGTCGAAGCGCGGCACGTCGAAGGTCAGCCCGGGGATGGTCAGGGTGGGCGCGGCGAAGTCGTCGAGCGAGAGGCTGACCTGGAACAGCGGGTGATGCGCGGTCGAGCGCTGCGGATTCAGCGCCTCCACCAGCCGCTCGAAGGCCAGGTCCGCGTGCGCGTACGCCGCGAGGTCGGTCTCGCGCACCTCGTCCAGCAGCTGCGCGAACGCGAGCTCCGGGGTGACGGCGGTGCGCAGCACCAGGGTGCCGACGAAGGCGCCGACCAGGGGCTCCAGGTCGGTCTCGGTCCGGCCGCCGAAGGGCGTGCCGATCGCGATGTCGTCGGCGCCGCTCAACCGCGCCAGCGTCACCGCGAGCGCCGCGTGCAGCACCATGAACTCGCTGACCCCGTGCGCGCGAGCGAATTCGCCCAGGCGCGTGCGGGTTTCCGCCGCCACCCGGCTGCGCACGGTGGCGCCGCGATGGGTGGCCCGGGCCGGGCGCGGCCGGTCGGCCGGCAGCTCGAGGCAGTCCGGGAGCCCGGCGAGCCGGGTCCGCCAGTACCGCAGCTGCCGTGCCGCCAGGCTGTCCGGATCGGCTTCGTCGCCGAGCAGTTCGCGCTGCCAGAGCGTGTAGTCCGCGTACTGCACCGGCAGCGGCGCCCAGCTCGGCGCGACGCCGGCCGCGCGCGCCCGGTAGGCCGCGCTCAGGTCGGCGGCCAGCGGCGCCAGCGAGCCGCCGTCCAGGGCGATGTGGTGCACGACCAGCACCAGGAAGTGCTCGTCGTTGCCGGTGCGCAGCAGTTCCGCGCGCAGCGGGAGCTCCGAGGTGAGCGTGAAGCCGGCCTCGGCGCAGACCTCGATCTGGTAGTTCACTTCGAGCGCGCTGACCTCGGTCTGGGTCAGCTCGAACACGACCTCGCCCGCGGGCACGATCACCTGGTGCGGGCCGTGCTCGTCCTGCGGGTACATCGTGCGCAGGACCTCGTGGCGGGCCACGACATCGGTCAGCGCGGCCTGCAGCACCCGCGGCTCCAGTTGCCCGCGCAGGCGCAGCACCGCGGGGATGTTGTAGGTCCCCGACGCCGGGTCCAGCTGGTTCAGGAACCACAGCCGCCGTTGCGCCGAGGACAATTCGATGCGCGCCGGGCGCGGCGCGGCGCACAGGACCGGGCGGCCGTCGGCGGCCGCGGTGAGCCCGTCCAGCAGTCGCGCCAGCGCCTCGGGGGTCGGGTGCTCGAACACCTGCCGCACCGCCGGGCGCGGGCCGCCGGCCCGCGCGATCCGCGAGACCAGCTGGGTCGCCGCCAGCGAGTTGCCGCCGATGTCGAAGAAGCTGTGGTCGGCGAACACCTGGTCGATGCCGACGACCTCGGCCATCGCCCGGGCGACCAGGGCTTCGGTCGCGGTGGCCGGGGCGCGCCCGGCGTGCACGACCGACCAGTCCGGATCGGGCAGCGCCCGCCGGTCCAGCTTCCCGCTGGGCGCCAGCGGGAGCGCCGACACCGTGACCACCGCGGCGGGCACCATGTAGCCGGGCAGCCGCTCGGCCACGTGCGCCCGCAGCGCCCGCGTGTCCAGCTCGCCGCCGCCCTGCGGGCGCACGTAGGCCACGATCTGATTGCGCCCGCCGTCGTCCCGGCGGACCTCGGTGTGCGCGAAATCGAGTCCGGGGAACGAGGATACGGCCGCGGTGATCTCGCCGAGCTCCACCCGGAAGCCGCGAATCTTCACCTGGTCGTCCACGCGACCGGCGAAGATCAGCTCGCCGGCGGCGTTCCAGCGCACCAGATCGCCGGTGCGGTACATGATCTCGCCGCCGCCCCAGGGCGCGGCGACGAAGCGGGCGGCGGTGAGCCCCGGTCGCCCGAGATACCCGCGCGCCACGGCCGGACCGCTGAGGTAGAGCTCACCGGTGGCACCGGACGGCACCGGATGCAGGCGCGTATCCAGCACCGCCAGCCCCGCGCCGCGGATCGGATGGCCGAGCACGATCGGCTCCTGCGGCAGCAAGGGCCGCGAAACGGCAACGGCGACAGTCGCTTCGGAGGGACCGTAGGCGTTGATCATGCGGCGGCCGGCCGCCCAGCGGGCCAGCAGGTCGGCGCCGAGCGCGTCGCCGCCCACCGCCAGGCCGCGCAACTCCGGCAGCGGCCACCGCTCGGCATCGATGCTGGCCAGCGCGGCGGGCGTGAGGAAGGCGTGCGTGATCCGTTCCGTGTGCAGCAGTTCGGCCAGTTCGTCGCCGCCGTACACCTCGGGCGGCGCGATGACCAGCGCCGCGCCGCACTGCCAGGCCAGCAGCAGTTCCAGGATCGAGGCGTCGAAACTCGGCGAGGCGAAATGCACTGTGCGGCAGCCGCGCACGGTACCGATCCGCTCGCCGAGATCGTGCGCGAAGTCCGCGAGGCCGCGGTGGGTGACCGCGACGCCCTTGGGCGTCCCCGTGGAGCCGGAGGTGTAGATCAGGTAGGCGAGATCGGCCGGAGTCTGCGGCGCGCGCCGCTCCGCGTCGGTCACCGGCTGGTCCGGCAGCTCCGCGATCTGGGCCGCCACCGCCGGATCGTCGAGGCAGATCCAGTGCACGCTGCCGGGCAGCTCGGCCCGGTGCTCGAGCACGGTCAGCCCGATCTGGATCCCGGCGTCGGCGAGCATGTGCCGCTTGCGCTGCTCCGGATACGCCGGGTCCACCGGGAGGAACCCGGCCCCGGTGCGGGTCACCGCGAGCACCGCCGTCACCGATTCCACCGACCGCGGAATGCCGAGGGCGACAATGGCTTCCGCCCCGACACCCTGTCCGATCAACAGGCGGGCCAGCTGATTGGCCGAGCCGTCGAGCGCGCCGTAGCTCAGCTCCCCGCCGCGGAAGCGCACCGCCGGGGCGGCCGGGTCGGTCGCCGCGCGGTCGAAGATCGCGCCCAGCGTGGCCGGCTCGCCCGGGTCCGCACCGCGGACCGGCAGCACCGCCTCGGCCGGCGTCAGCACCGGCAGATCGCCGACCGCCGTCGCCGGGGCCGCCACCGCGGCCGACAGCAGCCGCAGGAACCGATCCCGCAGCGCCGCCGCCGAATCGTCGTCGAACAGATCGGTGGCGTAGTTCAGGTGCAGTGCGATGCCGTCGGGTGTTCCGGTGGCCGTGCGCTTCTCGATGAAGGTGAACTGCAGATCCCAGCGCGCCACCCCGGTGTCCAGCGGCGCGGCGGCGGCCGGGCTCAGCCCGGTCAGCCGGACCTGGTCGGAGACCGCGTCGTGCACCGAGAGCATGACCTGGAACAGCGGATGGTGCGACCGCGAGCGCACCGGGGCCAGCTCGTCGACCAGCCGCTCGAACGGCAGGTCCGCGTGGCCGAAGGCGTCCAGGTCGGTGTCGCGCACCGCCGCCAGCAACGCCTGGAACGCGGCGTCGCCGCGCACCTCGGTGCGCAGCACGACGGTGCCGACGAACATGCCGATCAGATCGTCGAGCTGCGGCTCGGTGCGGCCCGCGACCGGTGTGCCGATCGCGATGTCGGAACCCGAGGAGAGCCGGGCCAGCAGCCCGGCCAGCGCGGCGTGCAGCACCATGAAGACGGTGACGCCGTGCTGTCGCGCGAGCGCCACGACCGCGGCGTGCAACTGCGCGTCGAGGGTGGCGGACACGCTCGCGCCGCGATGCGAGGCGGTGTGCGGGCGCGGCCGGTCGGCCGGCAGTTCGAGGCAATCGGGCAGGTCGGCCAGCCGGCGGGTCCAGTATTCGAGCTGCCGCCCGGCCACGCTGCCGGGATCGGTCTCCGACCCCAGCACCCGCTGCTGCCACAGCCCGTAGTCGGCGTACTGCACGGGCAGCGCCGCCCAGCCGGGTTCCGTTCCGGCACAGCGTGCTTCGTAGGCGGCGGTGAGATCGCGGGCGAGCGGCGTCAGCGACCAGCCGTCGGCGGCGATGTGGTGGATCACCAGCACCAGCTGATGGTCGTTCTCGGCGACCCGGATCAGGGCCGCCCGGATCGGCAACTGCTCGCTCAGCTCGAAACCGCCGGTCGCGAAGTCGGCCGCGTCGGTATCGACGGTGCCCGGCCCGGAGACGATGTGCGCCACCGGAACCGACGCCTCGGTGACCGGCAGCACCCGCTGGAACGGGCCGGCCTCGTCCTCGGGGAACACCGTGCGCAGCACCTCGTGCCGGGCGACCACGTCGTTCAGAGCGGCGCGCAAGGCGGCGCGGTCCAGGCGGCCGGTCAGGCGCAGGCCGAGGGCGATGTTGTAGGCCGCCGAGGACGCGTCGAAGCGGTTGAGGAACCACAGGCGGCGCTGGGCCGCCGAGAGCGGCAGCCGCGGCGGCCGCGGCGCGGCCACCAGCGCGGGCGCACCGCCCGACCCGGCCAGCGGTTCCAGCAGCGCGGCCAGCGCGCCCACCGTGCCGGCCTCGAACAGGGCCCGGACCTCGACCTGGGCGCGCAGCGCGGCGCTGAGCCGCGCGGCCACCTTCGCCGCCAGCAGCGAGGTGCCGCCACGCGCGAAGAAGTCGTCGTCGAGGCCGATCCGGTCCACACCGAGCACCTCGGCGACGGTGCCGGTGACGGTCTGCTCCAACGCCGTCACCGGCGCCCGGTACCGGGCCTCGCGGAAGACCGGCGCGGGCAGCGCCCGCCGGTCCACCTTGCCCGTCACGGTCATCGGCAACCGGTCCAGCACCATCAGCGCCGCCGGAACCATGTAGGCGGGCAGCACATCCGCCAGCCGCGCGCGCAGCTTCTCGGCGTCCGGCGTGTGCCCCGGCGCCGGGGCCAGGTAGGCCACCAGGCGATCGCCGTGCTGCGCGTCGTGATGGGCGACGACCACCGCCGCGGCCACGCTCTGCTCGGCCAGCAGGGCGGCCTCGATGTCGCCGGGCTCGATGCGGAACCCGCGCACCTTGACCTGGAAGTCGGTGCGCCCGTGGTACCGCAGCCCGCCCTCCGCCGTCCAGGCGGCGAGATCGCCGGTGCGGTACATCCGCCCGCCCACGATCGGATCGAACGGGTCGGCGACGAAACGGTCGGCCGTCAGCGCCGCCTGCGCGACGTAGCCGTGCGCCACCTGGGTGCCCGCCAGATAAAGCTCACCCACCACACCGGGACCGACCGGGCGCAGGCGCGCGTCCAGCACGTAGGCCCGGACGTTCCACTCCGGTCCGCCGATCGCGACGGTCTCGGTGTCTTCCGCCGTGACCAGGTGCGCGGTCGCGGACACCGCGACCTCGGTGGGCCCGTACAGGTTCCACAGCCGCGCGCCCGGGTGCGCGGCGCGGAAGCGCTGCGCCAGGGCCGCCGGCAGGGCCTCGCCGATGGCGAGCACCAGGCGCAGCGAGTCCGGCAGCGGCGGAGCGTCGGTCAGCAGCGCCGTGAGCATCGAGGGCACCAGGTGCAGCACCGACACGCGCTGCGCGGCACAGAGCCGGGCGAGATAGGCCGGGTCGCGATGCCCGTCCGGCGCGGCCAGCACGGTGCGCCCGCCGCTGAGCATCGCCGAATAGAACTCCCATACCGACAGATCGAAGGTCGCGGCCGTCTTGAGCAGCACCGCGTCCTCGGCGCCGAGCCCGAAAGTCTGCTGCTTCCAGAGCAACTGGTTGACCACCGCGCGGTGCGGCACCGCCACGCCCTTCGGGCGGCCGGTGGAACCGGAGGTGAAGATGACGTAGGCGGTGTTGCCCGGGCGCAGCGGCGCGCGGCGCTCGCCGTCGAGCACCGGGTACGGCGGCAAAGCCGACAGGTCCAATGCCGCGATGTCCACGATGCGCGCGTCCGACTCCGGCAGTGTGCTCGGTCCCGCCGTGAGCACACACCGCGGGTCCGCCGTGGCGAGGATGTGGGCGAGCCGCTCGGCGGGCTGCCCCGGATCCAGCGGGACGTACACACCGCCCGCCGCCACCACCGCGTACATGCCGATCATCAGATGCTCGGAGCGGGGCATGGCCAGCCCGACCCGCACTTCGGGACCGACGCCGAGCTGGATCAGATGCCGTGCCAGGCGGTGCACGGACTCGGAGAACTCCCGGTAGGTCGACGCCACCGGCGTGCGCTCGGTGCCGTCGTCGACCACCAGCGCGATCGCCGCGGGCGTGCGGGCGGCCTGGTCGGCGAACAGGCCGGCCAGCGTCTGCTCGGCGTCCACCGGATACTGGGTGTCGTTCCAGCCGTGCAGGATTCGAGACAGCTCCGCCGCGTCCACCAGGGGCAGATCGCCCACCGGAAGATCGGGTTGCGCCGCGGCTCCGGCCAGCACCCGGCCCAGGCCCTCGGCGAACCCGGCGACGGTGCTCTCGTCGAAAAGGTCACGGCTGTAGACGAAGTGGCCGTTCAGTCCGGCCGGCGCACCGGCCGCGTCGTAGTGATCGGTGAGCACCAGCTGCAGATCGAACTGCGCCACACCGGTTTCGATCTCACTGCCGTGCACCCGCAGGCCCGGCAGCTCGGCCTCGAGGCGACCGAGGTTGTGGAAGGAGAAGCCGATCTGCACCAGCGGGTGCCGGGCGGTCGACCGGACCGGGTTCAGCTCCTCCACCAGCCGTTCGAACGGCAGGCGCGCGTGCGCGAACGCCGCGACGTCGTGCGGACGCTGCGCGGCCAGCAGGGCACGGAAGCTGTCGCCGCCGCGCACCTGCGCGCGGAACACCACCGTGTTGACGAACATGCCGATCAGATCGTCGAGTTCGCGCTCGCCGCGACCGGCCACCGGTGTGCCCACCGCGACGTCGGCGCTGCCCGAGAGCCGGGCCAGCAGCACGGCGAAGCCCGCGTGCACCGCCATGAACAGCGTCGCGTCGCCGGCCCGGGCCAGTTCCAGCAGCCGGGCGTGCACCTCGGCGCCGATCGACACCTCGACCTTCGCGCCGCGGAAGCTCTGGGTCGCCGGGCGCGGCCGGTCGTAGGGCAGGCCGAGTTCGTCCGGCAGGTCGGCCAGCCGGTCCCGCCAGTAGCCGAGCTCCTGGGCGAGCACGCTCGCCGGATCCTCGGCGGCGCCGAGCAGTTCGGTCTGCCAGAGGCTGAAATCGGCGTATTGCACCGGCAATTCGGCCCAGGTCGGGGCCGTGCCGGAACGGCGCGCCTGGTAGGCGTGCGAGAGGTCGCGCAGCAGCGGCGCCAGCGACCAGCCATCGGCCGCGATGTGATGCAGCACCACCGCGAGCGTGTGCTCCTGCGGCGCGGTGCGCAGCAGGAGCGTGCGCAGCGGAGCCTCGGTGGTCAGATCGAAGCCGCGGTCGGCGAACGTGCGCAGCCGGGCCTCCAGGTCCGCGGGCGCGACCTGCACCGCGTCCACGCCGGGGGTGGCCTGCGCCACGGGCAGGATCTGCTGGTGCGGCCCGTCCGCGCCGTCCGGGAAGACCGTGCGCAGCGATTCGTGCCGGGTGACCAGATCCGTGACCGCCGCGCGCAGCGCCGCGACGTCGAGCTCGCCCCGCATGCGCACCGCGAACGGAATGTTGTAGGTCGCGGCGTGATGGTCGAAGCGGTTGATGAACCAGAGCCGGAGCTGGCTCGGCGACAACGGAATCGGCGCCGTGCGCGCCCGCGCCGTCAGCTGCGGTACTCCCGCCTCGGGGGCCAGCCCGGCGACCCGGTCCGCCAATCCGGCGACCGTGGACTCCTCGAGCACCAGCCGCACCGGCACCGTGACGGCCAGCGTCGCGCCGATGCGGGCCGCGACCTGGGTCGCACTCAGCGAATTGCCGCCGAGCGCGAAGAATCCGTCGTCCAGGCCGACTCGCTCGAGCTCGAGCACCTCGGCCACCGCCCGCGCGACCGCGCGTTCGGCGGGTGTCGCGGGCGCGCGGTAGACCGCGGTCTCGGCGACCGGCTCGGGCAGCGCCCGGCGATCCAGCTTGCCGTTCACCGTCAGCGGCAGGGCGTCCAGGGCGACGCAGGCGGCGGGCACCATGTACTCCGGCAGGCGCTCGGCGACCGCGGCGCGCAAACCTGGAATGTTCAGCGCGGCGCCGGGTTCGGGAACCAGATAGGCCACCAGCCAGGTGTCGCCGGCCGGGCTCTCCCGGGGCACCACCGCGACCTGCCGCACCGCGGGCGCGGCCAGCAGCGCGGCCTCGATCTCGCCCAGCTCGATCCGGAAACCGCGCACCTTCACCTGATCGTCGGCACGCCCGAAGTACTCCAGTTCACCGGCGGCGGTCCAGCGGCCGAGATCACCGGAGCGATAGAGCCTTTCGCCCGGGGCACCGTAGGGGTCGGCCACGAACCGCGCCGCGCTGAGCGCGGGCCGGCCCAGGTAGCCGCGCGCCAATTGCGCACCGCTGACATAGATCTCGCCGGTGACGCCGACCGGCGCGGGTCGCAACCGGTTGTCCAGCAGCAGGATTCCCAGACCCGGGATGGCACGGCCGATTCCGCCGCCGCCGGTCTGCGCGTCCACCCGCTGCAACGCCCGGTAGCTGACGTGCACCGTGGTCTCGGTGATGCCGTACATGTTGACCAGCTGCGGCGCCGTGTCCGGGTGGCGGCCGTACCACTCCCGCAGCCGCCGGGTGTCCAGCGCCTCGCCGCCGAAGATGATGTAGCGCAGCGACAACGGCTCCGCGGCGGCCGCGGCGCGGTCGACCGGGATCAGCTGATAGAACGCCGACGGAGTCAGGTTGAGCACCGTCACCCGCTCCCGCCGCAGCACCTCGAGCAGGTCCGCGGGCGAGCGCGAGGTCTCGTAGTCGACGACGACCAGGGTGCCGCCGTGCAGCAGCGGGCCCCACAGCTCCCAGACGGAGAAGTCGAACGCGTAGGAGTGGAACAGCGTCCAGGTGTCCTCGGCTCCGAAACCGAAGCGCGAGGCCGTGTTGGCGAACAGCGCCACCACGTTGCGGTGCGGAATCTGCACGCCCTTGGGGCGGCCCGTCGAACCGGAGGTGTAGATGACGTAGGCGATGTGCTCCGGCGTGAGCGGGGCGAGCCGCTCGGCCGCGGTGAACGGCGCGACCGGACCGGCCCAGTCGAGGCCGTCGGTGTCGAGCACCGGAACCGACTCGGGCCAGGCCAGATCCAGGCTCGCGGCGGTGAGCACGCAGGCGGGCCGGGCGTCGTCGAGCATGTAGGCGATGCGGTCGGCGGGGTAGGCGGGATCGACCGGCAGGTAGCCCGCGCCCGCCTTGATCACGGCCAGCAGCGCCACCACCAGGTCGGCCGAGCGCGGGAGTGCCACCGCCACCAGGGTTTCCGGGGCGACGCCGTGCTCGACGAGGCGGCGGGCCAGGAGGTCGGCCCGCTCGTTCAGTTCCCGGTAGGTCAGTCTGACGGGCCCGCACACCACCGCCGTCGCGTCCGCGTGCGCGCGCGCCATCGCGTCGAACAGCTCCGGCAGCGTCTCCCCCGGCGTCGGGTCGGCCGGGGTGCGCGCCCAATCCCGCAGCAACAGTTCGCGTTCGGCCGCGCCGAGAATATCGAGTTCCGACACCACCGATTCGGCGGCGGTGCCCAGGAAGGTGCCCAGGAAATCCAGGAAACGCCGGTGATGGGCCTGGAGTTCGTCGGCGGCATAGCGATCCGCGTTCGCCAGGAAATCGACGAACAGTTCGCCGTCGCCCGCGCCGTTGTAGACATTGATCGACAGATCCGCCACCGGCCCGGTGGACAGCAAATGCATGGTGGCCTCGGATTCGGCGAACCGAATACCATTGTGGAACAGCATGAAATTGATGACCGGGCCGAAGAATTCGCGCTGGTCGCCCACACCGCGCCGATCCCGCAGCATGTCCTCGTGGCGGTAGCGCTGATGCTGCAACGCCTCCTGGATCCGCGAATTCACCTGCGCGACCAATTCCGCGACGGTCGCCGCCGGATCCACGATGACACGCAACGGCACCACGTTGGCGACGTAACCCGCCGACATGCGCAGCTGCGGGGTGGTGCGCGCGGTCACCGGCAGGCTGAGGGTGACCTCGCTGCGGCCGGTCACGGCCGCCAGGTAGGCGGCCACGCCCGCGGTGAGCAGCGCCGGGCGCGAAGCGGCGAAACGTTCCCGGACCGCGGTCAATCCGCTCGTGTGCGCGGCGTCGAGCAGACCGCTGGCGGTGAGCCGGTGCTTGCCCGCGGCGCCCTGGCGGTCGCTCAGCGTGGTCGCCGGGCCCATGCGATCCAGCAGCGCGCGCCAGAACTGCTGGTCGCGGCCGAAGTCCGCGGAGCCGCGGTAGGTCTGCTCGGCGTCGTAGATCGACCGCAGGTCGTGCTCGGGCGCCGGTGCGGGCTCGCGGTTCCCGACGAGCGCGCTGTAGTGCTCGGCGATCCGGGCGACCAGCAGCATCGCGCCGTAACCGTCGATGGCGATGTGGTGCATCTTGGCGTACCACAGGAATTCGCGGTCGCCCACCCGTAGCACCGCGCTCTCGATCAGACGATCGGCGGTCAGGGCGATCGGCGCGGTGACGTCCTCGCGCATCCAGTGCAGGGCCGCGGCCCGCGGGTCGTCGCAATCCCGGAAATCGTGCCGGTCGATCACGAACGGCAGATCCGGACCGATCACCTGCTGGGGCGTGCCCGCGACCTCCACCAGTCGCAGCCGCAGACTCTGCAGATCGATGGCACACAGCCGCATCGCCTGTGCGAGGACGTCCGCGTCGAACTCGCCGCGCACATCCACGTACTGCGCCACGGTCAGTGGCGCGTCCGGGGTGATGTGCTGCGCGTTCCAGATACCCGTCTGCGCTTCCGACAAGGGGAAGCACAGCGTGTCGTCTGCTGCGTCACGACCTGCGGGCTGCGAGGCCAGTGCGGTCACGAAGGCACTCCAATCGCCGATAGAGGTTTGTGGTTACGCTTCCGGGCACTACAGCAATTTCGCCGCAATACCCCGATAGTGAATCGCACAGACCAGTCGGATGGATTGGTCGAAGATCGAATTACCTTCTAAGTCAGACATTTTGGGCATAATTCCAGGTGGAAATGCCCAGGTCAGTCGGATTCGCCGCCCAGCAGGCAGTCGGACAGCCGTTTCAGACCGTCACGAATCCGTGACTTCACCGTCGGCACCGGAGTGCCGAGATGGTCGGCAACCTCCGAGTACGTCCGGCCGCCGTAATAGGCGAGCGCGATCGTCTCGCGCTGCAAGGGCGTCAGCGTCTCCAGGCACGCCAGTACCGCGCGCTCCTCCTGGTTCTGCTCCACCTCTTCCAGAACGACATCGCGATCCTGGCCCACATGCAAATGCCCGAAGGCGATGTCGCGGTCGGCCGCCGAGCGGTCGCTGCGAATACGGTCCACCGCGCGGCGATGGGTGAGCATCATCAACCAGCCCATCGGGCTGGCCAGTTTGGCGTCGTAGCGATCGGCGAGCATCCAGGTCTGCAGGTACACCTCCTGGGTGACCTCCTCGGCGCTGGCCCGATTTCCGAGCACGCGCAGGGCCAACCCGAATACCCGGTGACTGGTCGCTTCGTATAGCTCGGTGAAAGCGGCCCGGTCGCCCGTGCCGACGGCGGCGACCAACTCGGCGAGCCGGCGCGTCGCCTCCTCCTCCCGCTCGGGCCGGGTACTCGGGCACGACGGAGCCGCGGCGCCGTCGACGCCGCCGAGTGGCCCGATGAACCCGATGACGGGCCCTTTGTCGGCGCTCATGGCGGAGCTCAAGCCGGCACGCGCAGGTGCACCGTCCCACCGGTCGCGATCACGACCGGCCCTCGACTCGGATCCATGCTTTGTTCCTCCGTGATGCGTGCGCCGCGGGGCGGCACGGGCGGACAGCGGACGGAATGAGTTCGTCCAACTCCGGAAAAAGGGTTGGTCGATCGATGCCGAACTGGCAGAACACCTCGCGGACGAGCCGCAATTGTGTTGCCGTGAAACGAATTATAGAGCCACGCCGGGCGGGGTTTCACGCCCGCGCGTGTCGGCCGCGAATTCCGCGATGGCCTGCGCCGACGCGGCGGGCGCTTCGAGCATGGGTAGATGGCCGGTGGCCAGCTCGCGCCGGAACCCGGCGCCCAGCGTGTCGGCATAGCGGTGTTGCAGGGCGAGCGGGAACTCCCGATCCCGGCTGGTCGCGACGAATCCGCGCGGCCCGGTGAATTCCCGTGCCGCGACCCGGTCCCGGTAGAGCCGCTGGGATTCCGGCGCGAAGTCGGCGACGAGCCGCGCGACGACCGGCTCCGGCAGCCCCGCCGCGACCCCGGCCCGGATCATCTTCTCCGGCGGCCGGGTACCGGCGACCCGCATGGCCAGACCGACGACATAGCGCTGCGGCACCGGCAGCGCACCGAGAAACGAGCGCCCGGCCGCCGGCACGACGGCGGCGACCCCGAGCACCCCGGCGACCCGCTCGGGCGCCAGCGCCACGATCACACTCGCCACGACGCCACCGATCGAATGCGCCACCAGCGTGACCGGCCCGGCCGGCGCCTGCGCCAGCGCCGCCTCGGCGTACTCGCCCAGCACGGCCCCCGCCCGCCGCGGATACTCCGCCACCACCGTCTCGGCGTCGAGTTCGGCGCGCACGTCGTCCCAGATCCACGCGGGCAGCCCCGCACCGCTCAGCAGCAGCAACGGGGGTGTAGCCGATCGGGAGTCCATGCGCGTTCCTTCACTGAGCCTCGGAGAAACAGCCGTGCCGCGCCGCCGTCACCTCGTCGCGAAGTGCCCCCAGTCGGACTCGAACCGACACTTTGCGGATTTTAAGTCCGCTGCCTCTGCCAATTGGGCTATGGGGGCGTGGGGGTTCAGACTACCGACTCGTACGGCTGTACCGGAATTCTGGGATTCGAGGGGCGGCACAACCTGCGCTGTTCCCTGGCGGCGGGTGAGCAAACGCTCCGCCGGGGAGGTATCGAAATCCATAGCTGTCAGCTATGGTTTGCGGAGGCGGCGATCGGCGAGTTACTCCCGAATGACATCGAATTGCTGGTCGGCGCACTGCCGGCCGCGGTCGCGGCAGCGGCGGGGACTGCCGGGATCGCGTCCCCCGCACCATATTTGGCGAGCAATCACTCTCCAACACGGCGTGGCGCCGCGTCCGGCGCGCCCCCGGCAATACCTGGTTCCGACTGCCCGCAACCTCGTCGCAATCACAAGGAGAGGGGCCCGCGCCCACGCGCGAGCCCCTCCGCCACCGAGATCAGGACTGTTCGGACTTGCCCAGCACCGCATGCCTGCGGCTGTAGACGAAGTAGACCACGATGCCGATCGCCATCCAGATGACGAACCGCAGCCAGGTCTCCACCGACAGGTTGAGCATCAGCCACAGGCAGGCCAGCACCGCCAGGATCGGAATCACCGGGACCCACGGCACCCGGAACCCGCGCGGCAGCTCCGGCCGGGTGCGGCGCAGCACCAGCACGCCGATCGAGACCAGCACGAAGGCGAACAGCGTGCCGATGTTGACCATCTCCTCCAGCGTGCCGAAGTCGACGAAACCGGCGAGCACCGCGCAGACCACGCCGACGATGATCGTCAACCGGACCGGCGTGCCCTTCTTGCCGGTGTGCGCGAGCTTGCGCGGCAGCAGGCCGTCGCGCGACATGGCGAACAGCACGCGGGTCTGGCCCAGGTACATCACCATGACGACGGTGGTCAGGCCGGCCAGCGCGCCGATCGAGATCAGGTTCTTGGCCCAGTCCGCGCCGTGGATCGCGAACGCCGTCGCCAGCGTCGCGTCGTCGCCCAGCTCGGTGTAGGGCACCATGCCGGTGAGCACCAGCGAGACCGCGACGTAGAGCACGGTCACGATGGCCAGCGAGCCGAGAATGCCGCGGGGCAGCGCCTTCTGCGGGTTCTTGGTCTCCTCCGCGGCGGTGGCCACGACGTCGAAGCCGATGAACGCGAAGAACACCAGGCTGGCCGCCGAGAGCAGGCCGAACCAGCCGAAGTTGCTGCTGCCGGCACCGGTCAGCAGGGAGAACAGCGACTGGTGGATACCGCTGCCGCCGTCACCGGCGGGCTCGGCCGGCGGGATGTAGGGCGAGAGGTTGTCCTTGTTGAAGTAGGTCAGGCCCACCACGATCACCAGCGCGATCACCGCCAGCTTGATGGCGACCGCGATGGCCGACACCCGCGAGGACACCTTGGTGCCCACGGCCAGTAGCACACCGAGGATGGCGATCAGCAGCACCGCGCCCCAGTCGAAGGTCAGCGAGCCGAGTTCCACGGTCGTCTCGCTGGAGATGACCGTGCCCAGGTACTGCGACCAGCCCTTGGCGACCACCGAGGCGGCCAGCGCGAATTCCAGGATCAGGTCCCAGCCGATGATCCAGGCGGCGAGCTCACCGAAGGTGGCGTAGGAGAACGTGTAGGCGCTGCCCGCGACCGGCACGGTGGAGGCGAACTCCGCGTAACACAGCGCGGTCAGGCCGCAGGCGATGGCGGCCAGCACGAACGCCAGCGACACCGAGGGCCCCGCCACGTTGGCCGCGGTGCGCGCGGTCAGGGTGAAGATGCCCGCGCCGATGACGACCGCGACGCCGAAAACCGTGAGATCCCAGGCGGTCAGGTCCTTTCGCAGCTTCGAATCGGGCTCGTCGGTATCCCGGATGGACTGCTCGACCGATTTGGTCCGGAACAGTCCCGTGCGGCGTGGCACCGGAACCTTGTCCGGCGTTTCCTGGATCGCCACTGTTTTCTCCTTCAACAAGGGGTTGAGCTAGAGCGCACCGGCCGCGGCGGCTAGTGCACGCCTTCCATTCGCCGGCTGATCCACGGGACCAGACCGAGGACAACCAGACCCGCGGCGATCGCCGCCGCGCCGATGACGCCGAAATAGACGGTCTCGTTCTCATCGGAGTAGAAACGGGCCAGCACGCCGGCCATGGAAGTTCCGATTCCGACGGAGAAGAAGTACAGAGCCATCATCTGCGCTCGGAAGGCTTTGGGGGCGAGTTGCGTGGTAACCGCCAGGCCGATCGGCGACAGCAGCAACTCGGAGACGGCGAACCCGCCCATGATCAGCAGCACGAAGATCACCGGCACGGTCTTGCCGGAGTAGCCGGCCAGCGGGACGAACAGCAGGAACGCCGCGCCCATCCCGATCACGCCGAAGGCGAACTTGCGCGGCGTACTCGGCGCGCGGCTCCCCAGCTTGGTCCACATCAGCGCGAACAGCGGCGAGAGGGCGATGATCCAGACCGGCTCGACAGAGCCGATCCAATTCGAGGGCGCCTCCCAGCCGAAGATGCTCCAGTTGATCCGCTCGTCGGAGTAGACCGCGAGCACGGTGAAGATCTGCTGGAACAGCGACCAGAACACCGCATTGGCGATGAACAGCGGGATGAACGCGCGCACCCGGGTGCGCTCGACCGGCTCCACCTTGGGGCTGGTCAGCATGATCACGAAGTAGACCAGCGAGGCGACGACGATGACGCCGGTGGTGACGTCGGCCAGGTTGTCCAGGGTGACGAGCCGGGTGGCCCAGGCGATCGCGACCACCACGACGACGGCGGCGAGCACCGCCACCAGCTTCGGGAGCGCGGTGCGCGGCAGCGGGTTGGGCACCTCGCGCCCGGCGTCACCGAGATTGCGGCGGAAGACCGCGTACTGGGTCAGGCCCAGCGCCATGCCGATGGCGGCGGCGCCGAAGCCGTAGTGGAAGCCGACGCGGGACTGCAGCAGGCCGGTGAGCAGCGGGCCGACGAAGGCGCCGACGTTGATGCCGAGATAGAACAGCGTGAAGCCGCCGTCGACGCGGGCGTCGCCCTTCGGATAGAGCGTGCCGAGCAGCGAGGACGCGTTGGCTTTGAGCGCACCCGAGCCGAGCGCGATCAGCGGCAGCGCGATGCCGACACCGGCCAGCCCCGGGATCAGCGCCAGCGCGAGATGGCCCAGGACGACGATGACGCCGCCGTAGAAGACGGTGCGCTCCATGCCCAGGATGCGGTCGGCGATCCAGCCGCCCAGCACCGTGGACAGGTACACCAGGCCGCCGTAGGCCCCGACGATGCCGACGCCGGTGGCCTTGTCCAGGCCCAAGCCGCCTTCGGTGGTCGAGTAGTAGAGGTAGTACCCGAGGATCGTGAGCATCCCGTAGAAGGAGAAACGCTCCCACATCTCGACGCCGAAGAGGTTGGTCAACCCGATCGGATGGCCGAACAGGGTGCGACCTTCCACGGCCTGATCGGGTACCACACTTTGGGACATACCCGAGAGATTGGCATAAATCGCAACTGTGCAGCAAATCACCCCCGGCGTGCCGCGGATCTGAATGCTCGATGGGGTATGTCCGGATCCTCCGGAAGGATGTGCACAGCGGGCGGATTTCTCGCCCGGAATCGGGCAGTTTGCGCTGGTAAACGGACTGCGAGTGGGCAATCTCCCGCAGCAAGCGACCTGCGCCACGTTCCGCCCCCAGCATGCCTCGGTGCGGAAAATTTGCTGAAGATTTCCCCAATTGCCGATGGCTATAACTGGGCTCCGAAGGCCCTCGGGCGTGTCGGAACGAGCGATAGCCCCGGCGCGGGCCGGGGCTATCGCTCGGGCAGAACGCTCAGGCGATGGACAGCGCGATGCCGTCCAGGATGTCGTGCTCGCTCACGACGAGTTCGGTGATACCGGCCCGGTCGGCCAGTTCGGCGGCCAGCACCTCGGTGATGACACCGCCGCCGCCGATGACGTCCACCCGGCCCGGATGCATCGGCCCCAGCGCCGCGCGCTCGTCGTGGCTCATGCCGATCAAGCGGTCGCAGACCGCGCGCACCTGCGCCAGCGACAGGCGGGTCAGATGCACCCGCTCGGAGTCGTACTCGGGCAGATCCAGGGCGATGGCGGCGATCGTGGTCATGGTGCCCGCCACGCCCACCCAGGTCCGCGCGCCGGCCACGGGCACCCGTTCGAAGGCCTCGGCGAGCCGCTGGGCCGCGAATTTCCGTGCCGCCTCCACCTGTTCGGGGGCGGGCGGATCGCCCGGCAGGCAGCGCTCGGTGATCCGGACGCAGCCGATGTCCGCCGAGAAGGCCGCCCGCACCCCGGAACTGTCGCCGAACACCAACTCGGTGGAGCCGCCGCCGAGGTCTACGACCACGAAAGGTCCCTCGTCGCTGGACAATTCGCCGATCGCGCCGGCGAACGACAGGCGCGCCTCCTCGTCGCCGGTGATCACCTCGGCCTCCGCGCCGGGGACCACGGAGCCGAGCTCGGCCCGGGTCATGGCGAAGAAATCGTCGCGATTGGCGGCATCGCGGGTCGCCGAGGTGGCCACCATGCGCACCTTGGTCACGCCCGCCTCGCGCATCAGCGCCGCGTAGTCGGCCAGCGCGACCCGGGTGCGTTCGATCGCCTCGGGATGCAGCGCGCCGGTCGCGTCCACACCCTGGCCCAGCCGGACGATGCGCATCTCCCGGTGCACGTCGCGCAGCGTGCCGTCCGCGTACGCGTCGGCGATCAGCAGCCGGATGGAGTTGGTGCCGCAGTCGACCGCGGCCACCCGCGCGCCCGCCGGCGCCCGGTCGTGCCGCGCCACGAATTCGCTCATAGGTCCTGTCCCGCCTCGTACTTGGGCCAATCCGCCGGAATCGCGGTGCCGCGCAACCCGTTGTCGGCCGCCAGGGCGACCGCCTCGTCGCCGAACGGATTCAGCCCCGGGCCCTTGGCCAGGGCGTGCGCGATCAGCACGTGCAGGCACTTCACCCGCTCGGGCATCCCGCCGCCGGTGAAATCCGTGCCCAGCGATTCGATCTCGTCGCGCTCGGCCAGGTAGCTCTCGTGCGCGCGCCGGTAGGCCGCGGCCAGCTCGGGATCCGTGGCCAGCCGCTCGGTCATCTCCCGCATGACGCCCGCGGACTCCTGCCGGCTCGCCTCGGCGGTCAGCCGCGGGTCGGTCAGGTAGTACAGGGTCGGGAACGGAGTGCCGTCGGGCAGCCGGGGCGCGGTCTTGACCACCGCGGGCAGGCCGTCCGGAGTGCGGTAGGCGACGGCGAGCACACCGCGGGGCTCGCGGCCCAGCTGGCCGGCGATGATCTCGAGATCGCGTTCGGTCGGTGCGGTCACCGTGGTCCTTCCGGATCGGGCGCGGGAGTGGCGGGCGGCGGCGCGGGAGCCGGTTCCGTCGCCGGAGTTCGGGGCTGGGAGATCGTTTCCCAGACTTCGGTGTACCAGGGGTCCGGCGTCTTGGACTTGGTCGGCGCGGGCGGCGGCGCGGGCGCCTCGATGCCCGGCACCTGCACGATGTAGGGCGTCTCCCCCGGCATCACCAGGCGCAGGCGGTTGCGCGCCTCGGAGATGATGTAGCGCTGATCCTGTTGCTGGGCCCGGCGATCGCGCAGCCGGGCGAGATCGGCCTCCAGATCGCGGCGCTGCTGCGCCAGCTCGGCCGCCTCGGCCCGCTGCGAGAAATAGGTGCGCATCGGCACGGCGAGAGTCAGCGCGAGCGCGCACACCACCATCGCCAGGATGACGGCCTTACCGGTCGGCAGACCGAGGATCGTGCGGTCGTGCTCGCGCGCGGAACCCTTGCGCGCCTCGGATTTGCGCACCGCCGGCGGCGACTCCGCGCGCCGGCGTGCGCGTTTGGCGGCCGCGGGCCGCGCGGCGGTCTCGGTATCCGAGCCCGCCCGCGGCCGCGACCTGGCGGCACGCGACGTGCGGCGGTCCCCACGTCCGGCCGGACTGGTACCGCGCGCCCGTCGCTCCGCCATCATCTGCTCCTAGAAGGTCAGCCCTCGAACGCGAAGCGCGGGAACGCGACATCGCCGGCGTAACGGGCCGAATCGCCCAGGGCGTCCTCGATGCGCAGCAGCTGGTTGTACTTGGCGACGCGCTCGGACCGGGCCGGGGCGCCGGTCTTGATCTGGCCGGAGCCCACCGCGACCGCCAGATCGGCGATGGTGGTGTCCTCGGTCTCGCCCGAGCGGTGCGACATCATCGTCTTGTAGCCGTTGCGGTGCGCCAGCTCCACCGCGTCCAAGGTCTCGGTCAGGGTGCCGATCTGGTTGACCTTCACCAGCAGCGCGTTGGCCGCGCCCTTGGCGATGCCCTCTTCCAGGCGCTCCGGGTTGGTGACGAACAGGTCGTCGCCGACCAGCTGCACCTTGTCGCCGATGGCGTCGGTGAGCGCGACCCAGCCGTCCCAGTCGTCCTCCGAGAGCGGATCCTCGATGGACACGATCGGGTACGCGGCGAGCAGCTCGGCGTAGAAGTCGTTCATCTCGGCGGCGCTGCGCACGCTGCCCTCGAACTTGTAACCGCTGCCGGCGGTGTAGAACTCGGTGGCGGCGACGTCCAGCGCGAGCGCGACGTCGGTGCCGAGCTTGTAGCCCGCCTTGTCGATGGCCGAGGAGATCAGGTCCAGCGCGGCGCGGGTGCCCGCGACGTCCGGCGCGAAGCCACCCTCGTCACCCAGACCGGTGGACAGGCCCTGGGCCTTGAGCACGGACTTGAGCGAGTGGTAGATCTCCGCGCCCCAGCGCAGCGACTCCTTGAAGGTCGGGGCGCCGATCGGGGCGATCATGAATTCCTGCACGTCCACGCCGGTGTCGGCGTGCGCGCCGCCGTTGACGATGTTCATCATCGGGACGGGCAGCACATGCGCGTTCGGGCCGCCGAGGTAGCGGAACAGCTCCAGGCCCGAGGATTCGGCGGCGGCGCGGGCCACCGCGAGCGAGGCGCCCAGCAGCGCGTTCGCGCCGAGGCGGGACTTGTCCGGGGTGCCGTCCAGATCCAGCAGGACCTGATCGACGGTGCGCTGCTCGACCGCGTCCAGGCCGATGATGGCCGGGGCGATCTCGTCGAGCACGCCCTCCACGGCCTTCTGCACGCCTTTGCCCTGGTAGCGGTCGCCGCCGTCGCGCAGCTCGACGGCCTCGTGCTCACCGGTGGAGGCGCCGGAGGGGACGGCCGCGCGGGTCAGGGTGCCGTCGTCGAGGGCGATTTCCACCTCGACAGTGGGGTTTCCGCGCGAATCCAGGATCTCGCGAGCTCCGACCTGTTCGATGATTGCCACGAAAACGACACTCCTTCGGCTGATCATTTCGAGCGACCTGCAAAGCAATCGCTACGGCGGTGGCACGGCAGATGACGGATGGGACCGTGCGGTGCCGAGCCTAGCGCAGTGCCGCAGGGCCTAACCCTTGGCACACACTCAGAAAGTCCCTCGAACTCTCCGGCGGTGTCCTACACGCGACGGCCCACGCTGTAGGCGGCGGCGCGATCGCGGACCGTACGCATGTACTGGTTGGACTGGTTGTAGGTGAGCAGCGCCCGCTGCCACCCGTGCTCGGAGGTCAGATCGCCGCCGCTGGCACAGAGGTATCTGGCCGCGGTGAGCGCGGCGTCGTCGATGCTCTGCGGATCGGCGAAACCGTCGCCGTTGGCGTCCGCGCTCCAGCGCTGCCATGTCTCGGGGATGAACTGCAGGGGGCCGACGGCGCGGTCGAAGACCTTGTCGCCGTCGAGATGCCCTTCGTCGGTGTCCTTGATCTCGGCGACGCCGGGCGCGCCGTCCAGCGCGATGCCGATGATCGGCGGGCGCACCCCGCCGTCGGCGTCGGGACGGGATCTGCCGTGCGTGCCGTGCTTGCTCTCCACGCTGGCGATCCCGGCCAGGGTGGTCCAGCCGATGCCGCAGCCCGGTCTGGAGCGGGCCATGACCGCGGCCGCGTAGCCGTAGGCCTCCAGCGCGACGTTCGGGATGCCGAGGCCGCTCTGCCCGTCGGCCCAGTCGGCCAGCTGCGCGGCGGATCTACCGGGGGCATCCAGATCGATCGGCGGCACGGGTGTGCCGGGCCCGGGCGGGATGCCTTCGGGAATCGGTGTCAGCGTGCCCATACCCCCGCACCCGGCGAGAATCAGGGTCACCATCGCAGCGGCCGCAACGCCGGTCTTTTTCCAGAGCACCCTTCCATCATCCAGGTGTTCGGGGATGCTCCCCCGGATTGCGACATACAACGCAAACCGGGGCCGGTCCGGATCGCCTTCCGGCGCGTCGTCCCAGGTCCGGGCCACCGGGTCGATCCGGGTGCGCGCGCGTCGCTTTGGCGGGCGCGCGCCGAACCGCCTGAGCGCAGCCATATCCGGCGATCAACCGTGCGAATTAGGCTAGCCTGACCTGGCTGAGGCAGCGCCGATCGGCGGCCTCGCGGTACTGGAGGAAGGCACCGGAATGGATTGGAACCGGCGGCAACTGCTGCGCGGCGGCGTGGGAGCCGGTGCGCTCCTGCTGCTCGCCGCGTGTTCGGACACCGGCAAACCGGGTGCGCCCGCGCGCGGCGGGACGCTGCGGGTCGGAGCCGTCGGGACAGCCGCGCGGATCGAGCGGGATCCGCACGCCAACCTCAGCAACGACAGCGACTTCCTCATCATCTCTCTGGTTTACGACGCGCTGACCGTGCCGGGCGCCGACCCGAACGTCGCGCCGCGGCTGGCGAGCCGGTGGG
The DNA here is from genome assembly GCF_040655395.1 of Nocardia sp. NPDC050435. NCBI lineage: Bacteria > Bacillati > Actinomycetota > Actinomycetes > Mycobacteriales > Nocardiaceae > Nocardia > Nocardia sp. NPDC050435. The sequence continues at coordinate 646,097 of NZ_JBFAJW010000004.1, read as the reverse complement.
AATCCGACGCCGAGCGCAAGCGCTGGACCTTCACCCTGGCCGAGAACGCGAGCTTCCACGACGGGACGCCGGTCACCGCCGAGGACGTGGTCTGGTCGCTGCGCCGGCTGCGCTCGATCGGCGGGGCCTCGAAAATGCCGGTGGCCGAGGCGGATATCACCACCGACGGACCGGGCCGGGTGGTGCTCACCGTGCCCGAGCCGAACACCCAGCTGCCGCTGCTGGTCCGGTTGATGACCTTCACCGTCAAGAAGGACACCACCGATTTCACCGCGGCCGTCGGCACCGGGCCGTTCCGGCTGGAGTCCTATCAGGGCGGCAATGCCCGGCTGGTGCGCAACGAGCGCTGGCACGGACCCGCCCCGCTGCTGGACGCCATCGAGGTCACGATGTTCGAGAGCGCCACCGCGCTGGGGAACGCGGTGCTCGGCGGGCAGATCGACCTGGCCTCCAACGTGGGCGCCATCGCCGGCCGCACCGCGGCGGGGCGGAGCGACCTCCAGGTGGTCCGGCGCTCGGACGACACCATGCTCGGCGTCGCCATGCGCACCGCGGACGGTCCGTTCGCCGACCCCCGGGTGCGCACGGCCGTCCGCCTCGGGGTGGACCGGCCCGCCCTGGTGAACCAGGTGCACTCCGGCTACGGGACGGTGGCCAACGACATTCTCGGCACCGCCGATCCGCGGTACGACACCTCGATTCCGCAGCGCGCCCGCGACGTGGAACGGGCGAAAACGCTGCTGCGCGAAGCGAATTTCGACACCGGCCGGACCTACCCCCTGGTCACCAAGGCCGAGGCGCCCGGCGAGGTGGAGTCGGCCCGGGTGCTGGCCACCCAGCTCGCCGAGATCGGCCTGCGGGTGGACGTGCTGGTGCAGGAATCCAACGCCTTCTACGACCAGACCTGGCTGACCGCGCCCTTCTACACGGTGTCCTGGGGCACCAACGATTCCACGCTGTTCTACGCCGACAAACTGCTGTCGAGCCGGTCCAATCGCAACGAAACCGCCTTCAAGGACCCGGAATTCGACGCCGCCACCGCCCGGGCGCTGGCCGCGCGCGACGACGCCGAGTACGCGGCGGCCTGCGCGAGCCTGCAGCGCATCCAATACGACCGCGGCGGATACCTGGTGTGGGGCATGGCCGACGGCATCGACGTCGCCGCCGCCCGCGTCCGCGACCTGCCGGTCCTCGGCGGCTTCGCCCGCGTGCAGCTGGAACGGGCCTGGCTGGAGTGATTTCCTTCGCGCGCCTGCTGCTGCGGCGGATCACCCTGCTGATCGCGCTGCTGGCAACGGTTTTCGTGGCCGTGGATCTGCTCCCGGGCAGCACCGGGCGCGCGGTCCTCGGCCGCGAGGCGACCGAGCAGCAGGTCGCGGCCAAGGAACACGAACTCGGTCTGGACCGTCCGCTGCCGGTACGCTTCCTGGATTGGGCCTCGGGCGTCCTCACCGGTGATTTCGGGCAGACCGCGCGCGGGCGATCGATCAATGACCTGCTGGCGGACAAGTTTCCGCCGACGCTGCTGCTGGGCGGTCTGGCCCTGCTGCTGACGGTGGTGCTGTCACTGCTGCTGGGCGCGTGGTGGGCGGCGGGACGGGACGGGATCGCGGGTCGCGCCCGGGTCGAGGCCACCGGCCGGGCCCGGCTCGGGCGGGGGCTGACCAGCGGACTCGAACCGGCGACGACGATGGCGGCGGCGGTGCCGGAGTTCGTGCTGGCGACACTGTTGATCAGTGTGTTCGCGCTGGCGACCGGCTGGCTGCCCGCGGTCACGATCACCGGCAGATCGGGTTTTCCGGTCAGCGCCGACATGCTGGTGCTGCCCGTGCTGGCGCTGGCGATCCCGCAGATCGGGTGGAACGCCCGGGTGGTGCGCGCCGCGCTCACCGGCGCCGCGACCGCACCGCACGTGGAAAACGCGGTGCTTGAGGGGCTTTCGCGACCGGCCGTGCTGGTCCGGCACGTGCTGCCGTTCGCCGCGCCGACCATCGTGGCCAGCTTCGCGACCACCGTCGGCATGGTGCTGGGCGGGTCGCTGGTGGTCGAGACGATCTTCAACTATCCGGGACTGGGTGCGGTGCTGGCCGGTTCGGTCGCCGATCGCGACACCTCGGTGGTCGCCGCGGTCGTGGCGCTGTCCGGAGTCGTCGTCATGCTGATGCTCGCGGTCGCCGACGGCATCCGGGCGCGGTCGCTGCGGGGGCGCGGATGAGGCTGTCGCACCGGTGGTCCCGGCTGCTGACCATGCTGCCCGCGCTGCTCGTCCTCGCGGGCGCGGCGCTGGGCCCGTCGCTGGCGCCGCATCCGGCCGAGGCGGCGCTGGGGATTCCGTTCGGGCCGCCCAGCGCGCAAGCCTGGCTCGGCACCGATCGCCTCGGGCGGGACGTCTTCAGCCAGGTCCTCTACGGCGGCTGGGGCCTGCTGCTCGTCGCGGCGGGGATCGCGATCCTGGTGACGGCGGCCGGGTGCGTGCTCGGCACGATCGCGGCGCTGCGCCCGCGCGTCGGCGCGTTCATCGAGGGCGCGACGGACTTCGCGATGCTGATGCCCGCCGTGCTGGGCATCCTGCTGGTGCTGACCTCGTGGCCGGACGCGGGCATCGCCGGGCTGGTGGTCGTCGCGCTGCTGTTCGGAATGCCGTACTGCGCCCGGGTTTTCGCGGCCGCCGCGGCGGGGGTCGCCGCCAGCGGCTATGTCGAGAGCGCCCAGGCCGGCGGGGAACGACTGCCCCACCTGGTGTTCCGCGAAGTGATCCCCAACCTCCGCGAAGTACTCGGCACCCAGCTCGGACTGCGATTCGTAGTCGGCGTCTACCTGGTCAGCACCGCCTCCTTCCTGCAACTCCCGACCACGCTGGGCGCCGCCAACTGGGCAGTCATGGTGCGCGAGAACACCTCCGGACTCCTCCTCAACCCATGGTCCGTCCTCGTCCCCAGCCTCGCGATCGCAGTCGTCGCGGTCAGCGTCAACCTGGCCGTCGCCGGGTTCTCCACCCCGCCCGCCACTGCGGCCGGCGCCCCGAGTTCGGCCGACGAGGTCGGCCGTGCCGACGGCCGGGCCGTCTACACCAGCTCGGCACCCGGCGAGGCCGACCATGCGGGACCGGCGGTAAATGCTCTAGGCGATTTGAACGCGGTAAGCGATGCGAGCCGGGCCGGGGGCCTGAACACGGCAAGCGACGCGGCCCGAACCGGGGGGTCGACCACGGCAAGCGACGCAAGCCAGTCCAGCGGACCGAACACCGCAAGCGACGCGAGCCGGGCCGACGGGCCGAACGCCACAAGCGATGCGGCCCGGGCCAGCGGATCGAACACCACAAGCGACGCGGCCCGGGCCGGGGGCCCGAACGTCACAAGCGACGCGGCCCCAACCGTCGGACCGAACACAGCAAGCGACACGAGCCAGGCCAGCGGACCGACCACGGCAAGCGACGCGAGCCGGGCCGACGGGCCGAACACCACAAGCGACACGAGCCGAGCCGGCAGACCGAACACGGCAGGCAACGCGGCCCGAGCCAGCGGGCCGAACGCCACAAGCGACACGAGCCGGGCTGCCGGGCCGAACGCGGCAAGCAACGCGAGCCGAGCCGACGGGCCGAACGCGGCAAGCAACGCGAGCCGAGCCAGCGGACCGAACACGGCAAGCAACGCGAACCGGGCCAGCGGGCTGAACGCGGCAAGCGATGCGGGCTGGGCCGGCGGGCACGAACAAGCGAGAGCTGTGGTCGAGGTCGAGGATCTGATTGTTGTCGGGTACGCGGGCCAGGAACTGTTCGGGCCCCTCACGTTTCGGCTGCGGACCGGTACCGTGACCGCGTTGACCGGGGCCTCGGGGTCGGGGAAGACCACGCTGATGCGGGCCCTGCTCGGGCACGTGCCCGCGGGCGCGCAACGGGCGGCGGGCACCGTGCGGGTGGCGGGTGACGATGTGTTCGCGCTGGACTCCGCCGCCCTGCGCACCTTCCGCCGCGACCGGATCGCCTTCGTCGGGCAGGATCCCGGCTCGACGCTGCACCCGCTGATGCGGGTCCGGAAGCTGCTCGCGGAGGTGGCGAGCGACCCCGCCGAGGCGGCTCTCCGCGAAACGCTGGAACTGGTGGGGCTCTCGGCCGAGCACCTGCGCCGGTACCCGGGCGAGTTGTCCGGCGGTCAGCAGCGCCGCGTCGCGCTGGCCCGCGCCCTGGTGCGCCGCACCCCGGTGCTGGTGCTGGACGAACCGCTGGCGGGCCTGCACGGCACGCTGCGCACCGACATCGCCCAGCTCTTGCGCCGGATCGCGGCCGAACGCGGTGTCGCGGTCCTGCTGTCCGGCCACGACACCGCCACGATTCACTCCGTCGCCGACGCCGTTCTCACCCTGGGCGACCCGAGGCTACTCGCCCGGAAGCTCGTAGTCGAACCAGATGTGGTGCCCGCCTTCGGCGTCGACGTAGAGCCCGCCGGTGCCGGTGATGCCCGCGAGGCCGCCGGTTCCGCTGCCGGGGACGATCAGGAAGAACTCGTGCGTGCGGTCCGTGCCGCCGGTGGTCGCCGAGTGGACGAAGTTGAAGGCGCCCGCGTGCCCGCCCAGCGCGCCCTCGAACGACTCCATCGCGACATAGGTGCCGGCCCCGGAGGCCATGTCGAACGCGGAGGTGAACAGGGTCGCCGCGCGGCCGGTGATCTCCCCGTCGAATTCCTTGGTGATGGTGGCGATGCCGACCGGGAGAGCGGTGCTGATCGGCGGGTCCCCGACGACGTCGGTGGGCACGAAGGCGGAGATGGTGAAGGTGCCGGTGACTTTCATGCGGCGAATGGTAGCGACGCGCACCGACAGAACATCGTGCTGCGCGCGGCGGGCATCGGCGCCACCGCGGGCGGCCGCCCGGTGCTGTCGGGAATCGACCTCGAGTTGCGCGCCGGGACCGCGCTGGCCGTCGCCGGCGTCTCCGGCGCGGGCAAGACCACGCTCGCGCGCGTGCTGGCCGGCCTGCACCGCGACGCGACCGGCTCGCTTCGCCTCGGCGAGCAGACAATCCGACTTGATCGCCGAATCCGGCACGGTGGCACCGGAATTCAGCTGGTCACCCAGAACCCGCTGTCGGCGCTGAATCCACGCCGCACCGTCGCCCAGACCCTCGGCCGCCCACTGCGCCGCACCGGACGGACGCCGAAACACGCGCTGCGCCAGCGAATCACCGAGCTGCTGGCCGCCGTGGATCTCGCTCCCGACATCGCCGGCCGCTATCCGCACCAGCTTTCGGGCGGCCAACGCCAGCGCGTCGCACTGGCCCGCGCGCTCGCCGCCGAACCTGCCGTCCTGGTCTGCGACGAGATCACCTCGGCGCTCGATCACGCGACCGCGAATTCGATCATGGGCCTGCTCGACCGGATTCGCGCCGACCGCGGCACCGCCCTGCTGGTGATCACCCACGACATGCGGATCGTCGCGGGCCACTGCGCCGGTATCGTCGTCCTGGACAACGGAACCATCGTCGAATCCGGCACGGCCACAGTAGTTCTCGCCACACCCGCGCACCCCGCCACCCGGGCCCTGCTCGGCTAGCGCCGAACCGGATTCGCGCTGGTCACGTGCCCCGCTGGACTGCGGGGCAGGCCGCGCTCTACTCTCTCATAGTTCTTCGCTATTTTTCCCGACTCGCTTAGGTAAGCCTTGCTTAAGGCGTCGCGAGGTACTAGCTTCGCAGTGCGATACGTCTTCACCCGCTTTTCGACTGATGCGAAGAAGGGACCCTCCTGGTGAAAAGCGTTCTCTCCGAACGTAAGACGCTTCACCCGCAGGACATCGAACGACGCGAGCTCCCCCCGGAGGCCGGGCATGCGGTGCGTGCCCTCGCACGTGAGATCTGCACCACACTGGCGGCACAGCCCGGCGGTGTCGGCCGAGCGCTGACCAATCCGGCGCTCGCCGAGCACGTCGACCGCCGCGTCGTCGAATTGCCCGGCGCCGTGCGGGAAGCCATGCGCGCGCCCGCCACGTGCGCCGGCGCCACCGTCGTCGGCGGCCTGCCGCTGTCCGACGACGAGCTCGGGCCCACCCCGCGCAGCTGGCGTGAGGCGGTGCGCTGGAGCGAACTCGACATCGTCATGCTGCTGCTCGCCCGCTGTGCCGGTGAGCCTTTCGGCTGGGCCGGGCAGCAGGACGGCCGTCTGGTCAACAACATCCTGCCGACGCCGGGGCACGAGGACGAGCAGTCCGGCGCGAGCAGCAAGACGCTGCTGAGCCCGCACTCCGAGGACGCTTTTCACCCGCTGCGCGCGAACCTGCTGATGCTCGGCTGCCTGCGCAACCCCGACCGGGTCGGCACCACCGTCTCCTCGGTGCGGCGCGTCGAGCTGAGCGTGGACGAGCACCGGCTGCTCAGCACCCCCACCCTGCCGATCCTGCCCGACGTCTCCTACGGCGCCGGGCACGAACGCCACGTCGCGCCGCCGCTGCCCACCGTGTGGTCCGAAATCGCGGGCGACACCGCGGGTCTCACCCTTCGCTACGATCCGGCCTACACCCCGCTCGACGACGCCGATCCGGAATTCCGGCGCGCCTACGCCCGCCTCACCGACGAGCTGGAACGGGTCTGCGTCACCGCCGCCCTGTGCCCCGGCGAGCTGCTGCTGGTGGACAACGACGTCGCCGTGCACGGCCGGGTCCCGTTCACCGCCCGCTACGACGGCACCGACCGCTGGCTCAAACGCGTCAACATCCGCCTGCCCGAACGGCGTAGGCGCGCCGCCGAAGCCGACGAGAATGGGTACGGCCAGCGGATTGTCGCCCCGTTCGCTGTGCGCACGGAAGCGGTGGCGGGAGCAGGTTGGGACCGGAATGATCGAGGATCCGTTGAACACTCGTGATCGTGTGACGCCGCTGCGCGTGCTGAGCCGCACCGATCTGGCCGATGTGCCGATCACGCCGCACGATGTGGTGCGCGCCGTGGAGGAGGCGTATCTCGCCTTCGCCGAGGGACTTTCGGACAATCCACGCAAACTCAGCGTGGCCAATCCGGACGGCTGGTCGGTCGCCTACGCCATGCTCGGCCGGGACGGGCGGCGGCGGGTGGTGGCCATGAAGACCTCCTACAAGTTCGACCCGGGCCACGACCGCAGCACCAAGCGGTACTACACCACGATCACGCTCTACGACGACACCACCGGCGCGCCGATCGCGATGATGGACTGCGCGCGCGTCGGCGCGCTGCGCACCCCGGCGGTGTCGGCGCTGCTGGTGCGCGAGACGATGCGCCGCGGCGCGGAGAGCGTGCTGCTCATCGGCACCGGAACCCAGGGCCGCAACGCGCTGCCGCACCTGCTCGCCGCCAACCCCGGTCTGCGCAAGCTGATGCTCTTCGGCACGCACCCGGAAGGGCTCGACGCGGTGCACCGGCAGCTGGCCGTGCACCATCCGCACGCCCTGCTGGAGACGGTCACCGATGTGCGGGCGGCGGCCGCGCACGCCGACGTGGTGCTCGCGACCGCCGGCCCCGGGACCGAGGTCGCGCTCGAGTCCGCGGATCTCGCGCCCGGCTCCACGGTGGTGCTGGTCGGTTACGGGCTGGCGCCGTCAACCCTGGTAGACGCGGATCGGGTCGTCGCCACCAGCGCCGAGCAGATGCAGCTCACCGGCACCGACATGGCGGGCCCCGATGGGCGTTTGCGTGCCGTGGACGCGGAACTGCCGCAGATTTTGTCCCGCCGTGCCGTGGCGCGCCGCACGGACGAAGAGAAGATCTTCGTCTACAACTCTGGACTCGTGCTCACCGATATCGCTGTCGCGCACGCTCTCGCCGAGCGTGCGATCGCCGAAGGACGCGGCACGGAGGTGCCCCTGTGGGATTAGACTCCACCGCCGAACTGACCGAAGGGCTGTTCGATACCGACGACCTGGCGCTGTTCGACATGGCGTCCACCCCAGCCCCCGCTCCGGCAGCCCCGGCCGCCGACGACCGCACCACCCGCAAGAAACCCAAGCCCCGCAAGCGCGTCGCGGCCCCCGTGACCGACGACGTCCCCCCGCCGAGCGAAGTAACTCCCCCTGTGGGCGACGACCCCCTGAACGAATTCCGCCCGAGCGAATTCGCCTTCGTGCCGTCGACCCGCTCCGACACCGAACCGCCGCTGCCCGGCACCGAAACCGAGGTGGCCCGGCCCGCCGCCGCGGACCGGATCGACGCGGAAGCCGATTCCGTCGCGACCGCGCCCACCGCGGTCGATGATTCCCACCTGGCCGACACCGACGCCGCCTTGGATGACCCCACCGCCGTGGACTCCCCACTCGAGGCGGACGAGACCACCCAGGACACCCGCTCGGCTTGTGACAAACCCGAACCGGACGACGCCCAGCTGACCGAGACTGCGGATCTCGACGACGAGATCAGCGAAGCCGCCGCAGTGGACACGGATGATGCGGCGGGCCATGCCGACACGGGCACCGCCCCTGCCGAGGACGCCGCCCCTGCCGAGCCGGAGTTCGAACCGGCGCACGACACGCCCGCAGCGGATTCGACCGGTTCGGACGAGGAGTCCATCGGCGACGCACTCGCCACTCAGCCCTATGAACCGGAATCTCTGCCCCACAACGCAACCGCCGAGGCGGATGAGGTGCGGGCCGGCGCGCCGCCGAGCGTCGCGGAAGCACTCGCGAGGAGCCTCGCCGCTCTCGCCGCGACAACAGCGCGGCCCGAGGCCGACGACGCCCTCCGCCGGACCGATCCGGTCGACGCCGATCCAGCCGAACCGCAGGATCCAGCGTGCGATCTGCCGCCGGAGACCACCGAGGACGCAGCCGACATGCCGACCTCCCACCCAGGTGTCCAGGAAGCGGAAAGCCTCGCAGACACCGCGCCAGCCAGCGATGACGTCGATCTGTCGACCGAACCCGCTGCACGAGGGCGGATTACAAAGCTGAGCGCTTCCGCCGAACCGCCCGCCCAGCGGGCACGGTGGAAGCGACGTGGCGCGGCTTCGAAAGACACGGCTCAACCGGCAGCCGTTGCGGCCTCCGCGAATGACCTTGCGCCGGAGACGATTACGGCCACGCCGACTATCGACACCGGCACGGGCTCGGATCTGGAGGCCGCCGCCGATGAGACACCCCTGACGTCGAACACAGACATGGCCGCCACCGCCGAGGAGACCGTCGACTCCGGCGGCGCAGCTGCGACCGATGCCGAGATAGGCGCGGAATCGGGCGTCAGCGTGGACGAGGCTCACACCGCTCGTTCGCCTTTGGACGCACCCACGGCAGCGACTGTTCCTGCTGCCACCGCCTCGGAGGTGCCTGCGGCGGCGGCCGCCACCAATCCGAATCCGTCTGCGGCCGAACCGGACAGCACTCGCGCGTCCGGCGCATCCGAGAACGATTCGACACCCGAGCCTGACGCAGCCGATGCACAGCGCGGCCAGCCGACCGCAGGCGACAGTCATACGCAGAGCCCGGCAGCCATTGGCGACGACCGCACCCCGAGCCCGACCGCCACGGGCGACGACCGCACCCCGGACCCGACCGCCACGGGCGACGACCGCACCCCGGACCCAACCGCCACGGGCGACAACCACACCCCGAACCCGACCACCACAGGCGACAACCACACCCCGGACCCAACCGCCACAGGCGACGACCGCGTGCAGACCCCGGCGGCAGACAGCGTCGCTGTAGCGGGGACACCCGCCGAAAGCGCGGACGCGTCGGCGACCGACTCCGATTCGGTGCGGCAGCTCGCCGATTCGACCGTCGACGCCACCTCGGCCGCGCAGGCGGACAGCGTCGACGACGGCACACCCGAGTCCGATTCGACCGACACCGAGGCCCGCGACGGGCATACCGGCGCGGACCCGGAGAATCCGTCAGGCATCACCGCGTCTCCCCTGCCCGCCCATCGCGACGAGTGGGAGCAGCGCGTCCTCGACGACCCGAACCTGTTGGAGGACATCGCTTTCGCGATCGGCGGCCCCTTCCACCTGATGTACCCGCAGCGGGTAGCGCGCAATATCGACGGGTTTCGTGAGGTGTTCACGGCCACCGGCGTCGAGGGCACGATCTACTACGGCAAGAAGGCGAACAAGGCCGCCTGTGTTGCCCGCGTCTGCGCGGAAAACGATACCGGCGTGGATGTTTCGAGCGTCGGCGAACTGACGGCCGCGCTGGGGCAGGGTGTACGCGGTGCCGAGTTGATGGTGACGGGCCCCGCGAAGTCGGACGACCTGCTGTGGCTGGCCGTGCGCCACGGAGCCCTGATCGCCCTCGACGCACTGGACGAGCTGGAGCGGCTGGAGCGAATCGCGTCCACCGCGGCGCCGGCGCGGGTGCTGCTGCGGGTGCTGCCGGAAGGCTCGGAGAGCCGGTTCGGCCTGTCCGACACCGAAATCGGCATCGCCCTGTCGGTGATCGGCGCGGCCGGTCCGGTGGGCTTGGAGCCGATCCAATTGGAGGGCTTCAGTTTTCATCTCTCCGGCTATTCCGCCGAGGCACGCGCCGAGCAGGCGGGGGTGCTCATCGAGCACTGCCTGGCGGCGCGCGAACTCGGCCACCCGATCACGACCATCTCCATCGGCGGCGGCTTCGGCGTCGACTACGTGGCCGAACCGGCGTGGCGGGAGTTCACGGCGGGCGTCCGCCCGGAGTGGTTCCACGCCGGCAAGAGCTTCGAGGATTTCTACCCGTATCACTTCCCGGCCCCCGGCCCCGCCATGCTCGCGGCGATCCTGGAGCACGGCGGACTGGGCGCACGGCTGCGCGAGCACGACCTGCGCCTGGCCATCGAACCGGGGCGGGCGCTGCTGGACGGTGCGGGCAGCACGGTTTTCCGGGTGCGCGGCGGGAAGACCCGGCGCAGCGGGGATCAGCCGTATCAGCTCATCACCGTGGACGGCACCAGTTTGAGCCTGTCCGAGCAGTGGTTCGACAGCGAGTTCCTGCCCGATCCGGTGCTGTGGCCGCAGGGCCCCGGCGCGCCGACCCCGGCGAGCGTCGGCGCGGCCACCTGCCTGGAGTCGGACATGCTCAGCTGGCGGCGCGTCCCGCTGCCGCGCCCGGCCGCACCCGGCGATCTGCTCGTCTATCCGAATACCGCCGGATACCAGATGGATTCGAACGAGTCCGCCTTCCACGACCTGCCCATTCCGCCCAAGGTCGTGCTGCACGACGCACCCGGGGACCGCTTCCGCTGGACGCTGGAGTCCTGAGCTTTCCCCGTTCCCTCGCACCACTCGTACATCCCTGATGGAGGAGACACCCATGATCGTCACGCGCGTGACGGATCTGATCGGCCGCACCCCGCTGTTCGAACTGGCCACCACCGACACCGGCACCCGGCTGCTGCTCAAACTCGAACAGTTCAACCCGACGGGCGCGGCGAAGATCCGGATGGCGCGCGCCATGGTGGACGACGCCGAACGGCGTGGTTTGCTGCCTGTTGGCGGGCATATCATCGAGTCGACGTCCGGTAATACCGGGCTCGGTCTCGCGGTAGTTGCTGCCGAACGTGGGTATCGCTTTACTGCAGTGGTCGATCATCACGCGTGTAAGGACAAGTTGCGAGCGATGCGAGCAATGGGTGCGGAACTGGTGTTCGTCGCCGACGCGGACGACGACAACCTGGCCACCTCGGCCCGGGAAGACCTGGCCGAGGCGATGGCGGCCGGGCTGCCCGACGCGTATTTCACCGAGCAGCACAACAACGATGCCAACGCCGTCGGGTACTACCCCGTGGCGGAGGAGTTGCTGGCCGAGGTGGACCGGGTCGACATCCTGCTGTCCGCGGTGGGCACCGGAGGTTCGCTGTTCGGCACCGCGACCCGGCTGCGCCAGCTCGGGTGCGTCCCGCGCGTGATCGGCGTGGAGCCGGTCGGCTCGATCGCGTTCGGCGGGCCGGGCGGCCCGTACTGGCAGTCCGGCACCGGCACCCCGCCGGGCGCCACCATCGGCACCGCGGTCGACTATTCGCTGCTGGACGAGGGCGTGAAGGTCTCCGACGTGGCGGCCTTCGCCACCGCCCGCGCGGTCGCGGCCGAGCTGGGCCTGATGCTCGGCGGTTCGGCGGGCGGCTCGGTCTATGCCGGGCTCACCCGACTGGAGGAATTCCCGCCCGGCTCGACCGTGGTCACGGTCGTCTGCGACGGCGGCGAGAAGTACCTGGACACCGTCTTCGACGAGGAATGGATGAACGATCGCGATCTGCTCGACGCCGCGACCGAGCGCGAGGTGCTGGGGCTGCTGCAGCGCTACGCCCCCGCCGCCCGCGCCGACCAGTTGGTGAACTCGCGGTGATCCTGACCCAGTTCCGCGCCGACTCCAAGCGCCTGACGGCGCTGGCGACCCCGATCGCGCTCACCCAGCTGGCGCAGATCGCGGTGTCCACCACGAACATCGCCCTGATGGGCACGCTCGGCGTGCAACAGGTGGCCGCCGGCGGCTTGGCGCTGGTGCTGTTCAACCAGATCCGCACCATGTGCGTCGGGTTGATCACCGGCACCGGCAATCGGATCGCCGCCGAGGTGAGCGCCGCGGACAAGCACGGCGGCTCCGCCGACCGCGCGGTGCGCGATGTGGTGCGGTCCGGTTTTCTGATCGCCACCGTCGCGGGTCTGCTCGGCGGCGCGGTCCTGATCGGCCTGGGCTGGTCGCTGCAGTGGCTCGGCCAGGACGCCGGGGTGCTGGCCGAGGCCCGGCCGCTGATGGTCGCGCTGGCGCCGGGGCTGCTGCCGTGTCTGTGGTTCCAGGTGCTACGGCAGTACACCGTCGGCCTGCAACGCCCGCAGGCGCTGCTGCTGGTGACGCTGGGCTCGGTGGCGCTGAACCTGGTGCTCGCGCTGGCGTTCATCCACGGCTGGGCCGGGCTGCCCGCGCTCGGTCTGACCGGCGTCGGCGTCGCGACCTCGCTGGTCTTCCTGATCACCTTCGCCGTCTTCTGGGCGATGGTGCGCTACGACGCGGAACTCGGCGCGACCCTCGCGGCGCGGCCGCGGCCGGTGCACTGGCCCACGGTCCGCGCGGAGTTGAAGCTGGGCACCCCGATCGCGCTCACCTACGGGTCCGAGGCGGGCATGTTCTCGGTGCTGGCGCTGGTCATGGGCAGCATCGGCCCGGCGGCGCTGGCCGCGCACAATGTCGTCTACCAGATCATCTACATCGTCTTCCAGGTCGCGATCGGCCTCTCGCACGGCGCCTCGATCCTGGTCAGCCACGCGGTCGCGCGCGAGGAGTATCCGCACGCCAAAGCCGTCGCCTGGGTCGCGCTGCGGCACGTCGCGGTCGTGGCCGCGGTCACCGGCGTGGCCTACGTGGCGATTCCGAATCTGGTGCTGCGGCCGTTCCTGGAGCCGGGCGACACGCAGACCCTCGCGATCGCCCACACGCTGCTGCTGATCGGCATCGTGTTGCAGTTCTTCGACGCCGCGCAGAACATCGGCACCGGGCTGCTGCGCGGCCTGGGCGCGACCAACGCCGGTTTCCGGCTGTCGCTGATCGGTTACTGGGGCGTGGGCCTGCCGGCCGCGCTGCTGTTCGCGTTCCCGCTCGGCCTCGGCGCCGCCGGCGTCTGGTGGGGCCTGACCGCGGGCCTGGCCACCACCGCCGTGCTGATGCTGCGCCGCTACTTCACCCTGCTCGACGAGCACGAGTTCTCGCACCCGCCACTGCTGCGCCGCTCACTGGACTCGTCGATGTCGTCCTGACCCGCCCGGCCGAGGAATCGCCCTGTACACCTGGGCGATTCCTCGCGCCGAGCGTCGAAATCTGCTCGCGTGCCGCGATATTCCCTCCGGCATCGCGAATCCGCGCGCGGCAGCGGGCTTCTCGCGTAGGTTCTAGAACAGGTTTCAGTTCGACGAGGAGTTCGGATGACGTTCGTGGTGGTGTCCAGGCCGCGCCCGCAGATCGCGCTGATCACGCTCAATCGCCCGGAACGCATGAACGCCATGGCTTTCGATGTCATGGTGCCGTTGCGCGAGACCTTGCAGGCGGTCGCCGCGGACAACGACGTGCGCGCGGTGGTGCTCACCGGCGCCGGCGAAGGGTTCTGCTCGGGCGCCGATCTGCAACACGCCGGGACCATCCCGGGCGTCGCCGGGTTGACGCGCACCAGCATCGCGCGCCGGTCCATGGATCTGTTCAACGACGTCATGCTGGCGCTGCGCCGCATGCACCAGCCGGTCATCGCCGCCGTCAACGGCGCGGCCATCGGCGGCGGCTTCTGCCTGAGCGTCGGCGCGGACATCCGGATCGCGGCCGAGGGCGCCTATTTCCGCGCGGCCGGCATCAACAACGGGCTCACCTCCGCCGAACTCGGCTTCAGCTACCTGCTGCCGCGCGCGATCGGCTCCTCCCGCGCCTTCGAGATCATGCTCTCCGGCCGCGACGTCGACGCGGGCGAAGCCGAACGGATCGGCCTGGTCTCGCGCGTGGTCCCCGCCGACAAGCTCCTGGAGACCTGCTACGACCTGGCCGATCAGATCCTGCGCTACAGCCGGGTCGGCACCGAACTGACCAAACGGATGCTGTGGAGTGGGATGGAAGCCGGCAGCTTCGAATCCCACATGCAGCACGAGGGCCTGGCCCAGATCTATGTCCGGCTGACCACGGACAATTTCGACGAGGCGATGCGCGCCCGCAAGGACCGCCGCCCGCCGGACTACCAGGATTAGACGTTGACGCCGTAGTCCCGGGCGATACCACCGAGGCCGGAGGCGTAGCCCTGGCCGATGGCGCGGAACTTCCACTCGCCGCCGTGCCGGTAGAGCTCGCCGAAGACCATGGCGGTCTCGGTGGAGGCGTCCTCGGAGAGGTCGTAGCGCGCGAGCTCGGCGCCGTTGCTGCGGTCCACCACGCGGATGAAGGCGTTGCGGATCTGGCCGAACGACTGCGAGCGGGCGTCGGCGTCGTGGATGGAGACCGGGAAGAAGATGTTGGTGATGGTCGGCGGCACCGCGGCGAGGTTGACGTTGATCACCTCGTCGTCGCCTTCGCCCTCACCGGTCAGGTTGTCGCCGGTGTGTTCGATGCTGCCGTCCGGCGACTTCAGATTGTTGTAGAAGATGAAGTGCTGATCGGAGAGCACCTTCAGGTTCGGGCCGGTCGCGAGCGCGCTCGCGTCCAGGTCGTAATCGGCCCCCGTGGTGGTGCGGACATCCCAGCCCAGACCCACCGCGACATTGGTGAGATTCGGCGCCTGCTTCGACAGCGAGACATTGCCGCCTTTGGCGAGTGTGACGGACATGATCCCCTTCCGTTCGGCGCCTGCGCGCCGTCTTGCGTCGTGATTTTATTACCGGCCGGTGCGGCGCGGGGCCTGCTCCGGACCTACAGGTCGGCCCACTGGCGCAGGGTAGCCACCCGGCCCTCCAGTGCGTCCAACTCGGCCTGGTCCAGCACATTGCGCTGAATGCCGTGGGCCACAGCGAAAGCCGATTGCCGGTGATCGTCGATCACCTCGACGTCGAGCTGGACCGCCACGTATTCCGCGGCGCCGGGCATCTCCTCGGCCAGCACCTTCGCCTTGCCCCGCGCGCACAGCGCCACGTTGCCGCCGCCCAGGATCAGCAGCGCGATATCGGGCTGCTTGCGCAGCCGGGCCAGCGAGCCACGATCGAACTTCAGGCTGAGCAGGATTCTTCGGTTTCCGGCCCGGACCGGCCAGGACACCGGGATGGCGTGCGGGGCCGGATCGGTGGTCACCAGCACCGCGATGGTGTCCTTGGGCCAGTGCGGAAGAATGTCGAGTTCGGGATGCTCCAAGGCTGATCCATCAGTCGAGTGGTCTTGACGTTGCGCGGGAGTCGCTCCTGCTGCCATCTGGTCACCTCGCGAATCGTTGCTTGGGGTCGCACTGCTGCCAGTCTAAAGCGCTGCGGCCCTTGCTCGCTGGTGTGTGTGATCTTTCGGCGAGGTGCCCTGACCAGGCAAGCCTTGCCTCATCAGCAACGCCGCCCAGCCTGTCCGGGACAGCGAACGGCGTACAGTTGACGGAGCAGCGCACGCAATGCATCATTCGTATCAACCCTGTGTTCATCAGGAGTTCTTCTTTTCGCCGGCCGATGACTGTCCGGCCCTGCGTGTGCTGTGGCCACGCTCGGTCGCCCGCCGTGCGCTGGACCAGCACTTCCCCCGACGCGATGCGTACGTGAGCGAGTGAGGTGAGAACGACATGGTCATCCTGCCGTCCCGAAATCGGCCCGTCGATTCGTTCTCCTACGGCGCCGCTCCCAATCCCTGACTTCGACCGCGCCGAATCCGGCGGCCCCGGCACCCTCGGTGCCGGCGGGTCGTCGTCTGAGTCGGCGCGGTGCCCCGGGGGGGAAGTCATGGCGAGCGAATCACGAACGGAGTGGACGACACAGATGATGGATATGGGAGCAGTGAACCCTGGCACCCTGCCCGGCACCACCCTGGTGGCCGGGAACCTGACGGCCTCGGCGGCGCTGATCGAGGACCTGGCCTACCTGCGCTCGGAACTGGCGGCGGCCGAGGTGCCGTTCCTGCTGATCCGCGACGGCGGGCACCGCCTCGGCCTGGCCACCGACGCCGCGCACCAGGCCATGGTGCGGCGGGTCACCGCGACCGCGATGGCCGGTGGCTTCTCCTGTATCGAACTGGCGCACAACGTCTTCCGCATCGGGCGTGATCGCGACCCCGCGCACCACGTCGAGCTGGAGCTGTGGGACTACCACGGCGACACCGTGGAATGCCCGCGCCCGAACGCCCTGACCCGCGCCGTCTTCGATCTCGCCGACGTGGAATATGTCCAGGTCCGGCTGTTCGACCGGATCTGGCCGACGCTGGAGGGCATGTTCGCGCCCCAGCCCGCCGATGTCGGCTTCGACATCGACATCGTGTTCTCCTGGGTGGACGGCTCCGATCCGGAATTCCGGGCCCGGCGCGCGGGCATGCTGGCCCAGGTCGTCGTCGGCGAGGGCGACGACGCCGACGCCCGCATCCGCCAGATCGACGAGCTGAAGTACGCGCTGCGCGCCGTGCACAAGAACGCGCCGTGGCTGCGGCGCATCTTCATCGCCACCGATTCCGCTGTCCCGGCCTGGCTTTCGGACCACCCGCGGGTGACGGTGGTGCGCGCGGTGGACCATTTCAGCGATACCAGCGGGCTGCCGATCTTCAATTCCCATGCCGTGGAATGCCAGTTGCAGCACATCGACGGATTGTCCGAGCACTTCCTGTATTCCAACGACGACATGTTCTTCGCCCGGCCGGTACGGCCGTCGATGTTCTTCACCCCGGCGGGGATCAGCCGGTTCATCGAGGCGGACACCCGGATCGGCCCCGGGCGCAACGACGAGCGCCGCAGCGGATTCGAGAACGCCGCCCGGGTGAACCGCGCGCTGCTGGCGAGCCGGTTCGGTCACGTCATCACCCGGCACCTGGAGCACACGCCGGTGCCGCTGCGCCGCAGCGTATTACACGAGATGGAGGCGGAGTTCGCCGCCGATTTCGCGCGCACCCGGACCAGCCGGTTCCGCGCCGCCACCGACATCTCGGTCACCAATTCGCTGTATCACTACTACGCGTTGCTCACCGGGCGCGCGGTGCCGCAGGAACTGGCGCGGATGCGCTACGTCGACACCACGGGCCGCGCAGGCCTGGCGCTGCTGGACGGGCTGGCCCGCGACCGCGACGTCGATTTCTTCTGCCTGAACGACGGCAGCTTTCCCGAGGTCTCCGAAGCCGAACGGACCCAGCGGGTTTCGGACTTCCTGGCGGGCTACTTCCCCGATCCGGCGCCCTGGGAGCGCCGGGGGCTCAGTGCACCGACTCGTCGTCCGATTCCTCCGCTGCGGGCAGTGGACGGGGATCCGGGCCGGCCGCAGCCGCGGGCCGGCGCCGCATGAACAGCGGAATGCGGGCCGCGGGCGGAATGACGATGCCGGCCTCGGCCAGCCGCGCCGCGGCCTCCTCCGGGGTGGCGGGCGTGCCGACGGTCGGGCCCTTGGTGATCGGGACGACCGAATGGACCACGGTCTCCGGGTACACGTGCACCAGGTTGAACGCCTGCGCGCCGTCGCGGCCGCGCTGGCCCCCGTCGGCGACGCCGAGATCCTGGGTGTAGCAGGTGGCCGAGGCGACCGAGACGGGAATGCCGGCGAAGGTCGCCGAGGTCGAGAAGTGCAGGTGCCCGGCCAGGATCGCGCGCACGTCGCTGCCGTCCAGCACGTCGGCGAGGCGGCGCTGATCGCGCAGCTCCACCGTCACCGCCAGGTCCATCACGCACGGGACCGGCGGGTGGTGCATGGCCAGGATGGTGCCGAACGGCGCCGGCTCGGCCAGCACCGATCCCAGCCACTCCAGCTGCTGATCGGAGATCTCGCCGTAGTGGTGGCCGGGCACCGAGGTGTCCAGGGCGATGACGCGCAGGCCGTCGATCATGTGCACCCGGTCCAGCGGGGCCGTCGAGGGGCGCTCACGCAGCAGCTTGCCGCGCAGCAGCGCGCGATCGTCGTGGTTGCCCTGCACCCACACGATCGGGGCGCCGACGTGCCGCGCGAACGGCTCGACGATGGCACGCAGCTTGTCGTAGGCGCCGGGCTCACCCTTGTCGGTGAGATCGCCGGTGAACACGAGGGCGGTCGGCCGGATCCTGGTCGCGGCGGCCTGGTCGATGACCTCGCGCAGGCGCTGCTCGGCGTTGACGGCTCCGTAGAGATCGCCGTCGCCGGCGATCAGGTGGGTGTCGCTGAAGTGGAACAACACATGATTCGGTCGCGGGTGCTCCGCGACTCTGCTGATGCGCACCGGACCGAGGTCCCTCCCGGCGGGTCGGCCCGCCGATCGTGTCGAGCGACCGGCGAGCGGTCGCTGCGGATTTGGCTTCGGGTTCCGCCGCCACAATAGCGAAGGCCCGTTGACAGAGTTCCCGGCACACGGTGACGACACACTTGCGAGAAGGTGAGATTTCGGTGTCGGCGGGCGCGGTTAGGCTGATCGGGTGGCTACCGTCTCCGAGCTCTGGCTCTACCCGATCAAAGGCTGCGCGGGCGGCGCACTGACCGAGGCGGAGATCCTGCCGACCGGTGTCGCGCACGATCGCAGCTTCATGTTCGTCCGGCCCGACGGCCTGTTCCGCAGTCAGCGCAGCACCCCGCGGCTGTCGGTGATCCGGCCCGAACTGGCCGGTGACGGAGCGAAACTCACCCTCAGCGCGCCCGCGTACGACGGCCACGTGCTGGCGGTGCGCCCGGACGGCCCGCGCCTGCGGGTCAACGTGCACAACGTGTGGGAGGGCGACGGCGTCGACCAGGGCGACGAGATCGCCGCCTGGGCCAGCGACCTGCTCGACGAGGACGTCCGCCTGGTGCGCGTCGCGCCGGATCATCGACGCGCGGTCGACGACTGGCACGGCGCGATCACCTTCACCGACTCCACCCCGCTGCACCTGACCTCGGTGGCCTCCCTGGACGACCTGAACGCCCGCATCGTGGAGCAGGGCGCCGAGCCGGTGCCGATGGAGCGGTTCCGCCCGAACATCGTCCTCACCGGCTGGAGCGACCCGTACCGCGAGGACGACCTGCGCGATTTCACCCTCGGCAGCACCCGGCTGCGCTGGGTGAAGCCGGATGTGCGCTGCCAGGTCACCACCGTCGATCAGCCGACCGGCAAGCGCTCCGGCCCCGAACCCCTGCGCACCCTGGCCCGCTACCGCCGCGACCCCGGCGGCGGCGTCACCTTCGGCATCAAGGTCGCCGTGGCCGCCCCGGGCGTCATCGCCGTCGGCGACGAACTCACCGCGCAGCCCTAGTCCCTGACGTAGTAGTGCCCGAGGGTGTCGTCGTAGCGCCCGCTCGCCCGGCAGCACCGGCGGAAACCGCCGCCCGGAGCCGCACGGGCAGGGATCCTTGCCGCCGAGCTTCTCGATCAGCTCCTTGCCCGCGCCGACGCTGCGCGCTCCCCGCTTGACCCGCGTCTCGCTAAGGGAACCCCTTACGCCGCTTGCTGGTTCGCTCGAAACGGCACCTGGAACTCGTCGCCGTACATGATGGCCTCCTCGGTCGGTCGGATACGACCGCGCGACGGTAGCAGCCCACCACCGACCCGGGCACTCGATTTTCAGCGCCTCAGAACCCGCTGGTGCCGACCTCCAGATCGAACGGCGCGGGCAACGCGAGGGGAGTGCCGAAGACGTGCGGGCCGTCCTGCTTCGCGTAACCGAGATCGTGCGGGTCGGAAAAGAGTGTCCACACCTGCTGCCGGCGGTCGACGAGGAGATAGAGCGGCGCGCGATACTGCCCGTAGCGCTTGCGCTTGGTGACGCGATCGGTCTGTGCGTTCGAGTCGGAAGTCACTTCGACCACCAGGAGAGTCTGCTCCGGCAGCAGGGCTCCCGCCCCCTTCGCCAGCGCCCTGGGAACCACCGCCAGATCAGGCACGAACCAGTTCAGCGAACCGGGCAGATCCAGATCGCCCGCACCCATCATGCACTCGAGCGCACGCACCCGGACGCGAAGCTGATCACGGATCTGATCGAGCACACTCTCGTGATCCCAGTGCGGCTCGGATAACACGAGGAAGCCCTCGATGACTTCCGCGTTGCGGTGGTCGAAGCACTGGACCGAGTATTTCAGCGCGGCTTCGGGATCCACGAAATCGTAGGTATGCGGCCGAGCCATGATCCCCACCCCCATATCATCGCGTTATAGCCGATCGCTTCCACACACTAGTCGCTCTCACGATCGATGTCAGCCCTGCGGACGTGCTCAGTGCGGCCAGCATTCGCGCCAGTCGGCCGCGGTGAGCGGAGCGCGTGTGCCGCGGGCGCTTTCCGCGATGTCCTCGGCGGCGCGTATGCGCGTGGCGAAGGCGAGGGTGGCTTTGCGGAGGCGTTCTTCGGCACTGTCCGGTCCCCCCAGACGCACTATGCGCAGGTCCTCGGGGATCAGGTCGGCGGGTAGGCCCGCCTTCGTGCTGCGGGAGACGACCTTCTCGGCCAGGGCGAGGGCGGGCTGGGCCATCGCGATGCCGTCCAGACAGGAGCGGCGCGCCTTCTCCGTGGATTTGCGCTCCTCCCAGGCCTTTTCCTGGGCGGCGATCTTCGCCTCGAGCGGCGCGCCGGGATCGATGGCCGGGCCGGTGAGCTGCGGGCTCCGGTTGACCAGCTTGGCGACCAGCACGGCGGCCACGTCGTCGACGGTGAATTCGCCTGCGGCCTGGGCGATCCGGGAGTGGAACAGCACCTGCAGCAGCAGGTCGCCGAGCTCCTCCTTGATGGTCTCGGCGTCGTTGTGCTGGATGGCGTCGAGCAGCTCGTAGGTTTCCTCGAGCAGGTAGGGGCGCAGCGAATCGTGGGTCTGGGTGACTTCCCATCCGCCGAAATCCCACAGCCGGTCCATCACCTCGACCGCGCCCGCCAGCCCGCGCGCGACCACCGCCGTGTCGGTGCCCGCGGCCGCGTGCCGGGCAGCACGCAGCACGGACTCCTCGCGATCGGAGGTCATCGCAGCGCCGTGGCTTCGGTCTCGACGGTGAGATCGACCGCGCCCTGGGCTTTTCCGTCCAGCGCGAGCAGCAGATCGGCGACGAACTGGAGCAGCCGGACATCGCGCACCCGATCCGCGCCGACGCTGTCCTCGACCCGCGGCAGCGGCAGCGAGACGACGCCGCTGGCGGCCTTGTACCCCGCGCTCGGATACATCCGCTTCAGCCGCAGCTGCTTGGAATCGGGCAGATTCAACAGCGGCGACACCTTCAGTGTGGTTCCGGTGACCGCGATCTCGGTGACGCCGTACTCGCGCGCCAGCAGCCGCAGCTTCGCCACCGACACCAAGCGGCCGACCTCGACGGGCAGCGGGCCGTACCGGTCGACGAGTTCCTCGACGACGGCGGCCAGCGCCGCGTCGTCCTGCGCGGAGGCGAGCTTGCGGTAGCCCTCCAGGCGCAGCCGGTCGCTGGCGATGTAATCGGGCGGGATGTGCGCGTCCACCGGCAGGTCGATGCGCACCTCCTTGACCTCCTCGGCGGTGCTGATCGGCTTGCCGTCGGCGGCGGCCCGATAGGCCTCCACCGCCTCGCCGACCAGGCGCACGTAGAGATCGAAGCCGACGCCCGCGACGTGGCCGGACTGCTCGGCGCCGAGCACGTTGCCCGCGCCGCGGATCTCCAGGTCTTTCATGGCCACCGCCATGCCCGCGCCGAGGTCGGAGTTCTGCGAGATGGTGGCGAGCCGGTCGTAGGCCGTCTCGGTGAGCGGCTTCTCCGGCGGGTACAGGAAGTAGGCGTAGCCGCGTTCCCGGCTGCGCCCGACCCGGCCGCGCAACTGGTGCAGCTGCGACAGGCCCAGCGCGTCGGCGCGCTCCACGATCAGGGTGTTGGCGTTGGAGATGTCCAGGCCGGTCTCGATGATGGTGGTGCACACCAGCACATCGAATTCGCGCTCCCAGAAGCCCTGCACGGTCTGCTCGAGCGTGTCCTCGTTCATCTGGCCGTGCGCGACCACCACCCGCGCCTCGGGCACCAGTTCGCGGATCCGCTTGGCGGCCTTGTCGATCGAGGACACCCGGTTGTGCACGTAGAACACCTGGCCGTCGCGCAACAGCTCGCGGCGGATGGCGGCGGTGACCTGCTTGTCGTTGTAGGCGCCCACGTAGGTGAGCACGGGGTGCCGTTCCTCGGGCGGGGTGAGGATGGTCGACATCTCGCGGATGCCGGCCAGGCTCATCTCCAGGGTGCGCGGGATCGGCGTGGCGGACATGGTGAGCACATCGACGTGCGTGCGCAGCGCCTTGATGTGCTCCTTGTGCTCGACGCCGAAGCGCTGCTCCTCGTCGACGACGACCAGGCCGAGATCCTTCCAGCGCACGCCGGTCTGCAACAGGCGGTGCGTGCCCACCACGATGTCGACCGAGCCGTCGGCCATGCCCGCCATCACCTCGCGGGCGTCGGCGGGATCGGTGAACCGCGACAGGCCCTTCACCGTGACCGGGAACCCGGCGACGCGATCGGTGAACGTCTGCAGGTGCTGCTGGGCGAGCAGCGTGGTCGGCACCAGCACGACGACCTGCTTGCCGTCCTGTACCGCCTTGAACGCCGCGCGCACCGCGATCTCGGTCTTGCCGTAGCCGACGTCGCCGCAGACCACGCGGTCCATCGGGACCGCCTTCTCCATATCGCCCTTGACCTCGGCGATGGCTGTCATCTGATCGACGGTCTCGGTGAACGCGAACGCGTCCTCCATCTCCTGCTGCCACGGCGTGTCCGGGCCGAAGGCGTGACCGGGCGCGGCCTGGCGCGCGGCGTAGAGCTGGACCAGCTCGCCCGCGATCTCGCGCACCGCCTTGCGCGCCTTGCGTTTCGTGTTCGCCCAGTCCGAACCGCCGAGCTTGGACAGGCTCGGCATCTCCCCGCCGACGTAGCGGGACAGCTGGTCCAGCGACTCCATCGGCACGAACAGCCGGTCCCCCGGCTGGCCGCGTTTGCTGGGCGCGTATTCGATAACCAGGTATTCGCGGCGCGCCCCGCCGACGGTGCGCTCGATCATCTCCACGAACCGGCCGATGCCGTGCTGATCGTGCACCACCATGTCGCCCGCGCTGAGCGCCAGCGGGTCGACCTGGTTGCGGCGCTTGGCGGGCATCCGCTTGCCCTCGCCGGGCGCGGTGACCCGGTTGCCGGTGAGATCGGATTCGGCGACGACGACCAGGCCGGCGTCGGTGAAGACCAGGCCGTCGTGCAGCGAGCCGCACAGCACGCCGACGACGCCGGCGACCGGTTCGGCGCCCGGCTCCAGCGCCGCGGCGGGCACCTCGGCATCGGCCAGGCGCTCCAGAATGCGTTGCGCCGTACCGTGTCCCGCGACCACGACCACCGCGCGGCCGCCGGTGGCGACGTGCGCGCGCAACGAGGCGAAGATGGTGGCGACCAGCTCGTCGGACCCGCGCGCGGAGGTGCCGCCGGTGACCGGCAGCACCACCTCGGCCGGATCGCCGGAGGCCAGCGGGCTCAGTGTCCACCAGGGCAGGCCGTGCTGATCGGCGCTGGCGTGGATGTCGGCCAGCGAGCGGTAGCCCGAGGCCGCGAGATCGAGCCCGTGCCCGCCCAGCGGCGCCGCGCCACCGAAAGACGCTGCGGTCCAGGACGCTTCGAGGAACTCCTCGCCGGTGCGCACCAGATCGGCGGCGCGGGTGCGGACCTTCTCCGGATCGCACAGCAGCAGGTGGGTGTCGGGGGCCAGCACCTCGGTGAGCAGGCGCAGCTCGCCGGGCTGCAGCACGGGCAGCAGCGCCTCCATGCCCTCGACCGGGATGCCCTCGGCCAGCTTGTCCAGCATCTCGACCAGGGCCGCGTCGGCCGGATTGTCGCGCGCGACCGCCGCGGCGCGCTCGCGCACCGCCTCGGTCAGCAGCAGCTCCCGGCACGGCGTGGCGACCACCGCGGGGACGTCCACCTCCGAGATCGAGCGCTGGTCGGCGACCGAGAACGCGCGCACCTCGGTGATCTCGTCGCCCCAGAACTCCACGCGCACCGGGTGATCCGCCGTCGGCGGGAAGACGTCCAGAATGCCGCCGCGCACCGCGAACTCACCGCGCTTGCCCACCATGTCGACCCGGGTGTAGGCGAATTCGACCAGGCGCGTGAGCAATTCGTCGAAATCGAACTCCGCGCCGACGCGCAGCACGATCGGCTCGATATCGCCCAGGCCGGCCGCCATCGGCTGCATCAGCGAGCGCACCGTCGTCACGATCACCCGCAGCGGCGCGGCGAACAGCGGGTCGCGCGGGTGCGCCAGCCGGCGCAGCACCTCCAGCCGGCGGCCCACCGTATCCGCGCCCGGGGAGAGCCGCTCGTGCGGGAGCGTCTCCCAGGACGGGAACTGCGCGACGCTCTCGCCCAGGATCTCGGCCAGCTCCACCGTCAGGTCGTCGGCCTCGCGGCCCGTCGCCGTCACCACCACCAGGGGCCGCCTGGCGGCGACGGTGGCTGCCACGAACGGCCGCACGGCACTCGGCGCGACGAACTCCACGGTCGACTTCCCGACCAGCTCGGCGACGGTGCGCAGGGCGGTGTCGGCCCCGGCCACCGCGGCCAGTCCGGCGAGGGGCGGGCGGTGCGTGGACATCAACGACTCCTGAGCTCAGCGGTGCTTTCCGGAACGGCCAATCGAGTCTAGTCACCGCCACCGACAGGCGATCCGTCGCCGTCCGCCCAGCTCCGTGCGCGGGTTCGCACCCCGTTCGGGGGAAAATCGCGCACCGGCCCCTAGGGCACGTACCGCCGCAACCGCCGCGCCGCGAATTCCCGGAAGTACGAGAGCTTTTCGTGCGGCACGATGCTCGGCAGCAGGAAATACCAGGCGCGCTCCATGCGCGTGGCCATCTGATCGATCGACTCGGTGCCGACCGCCACGATGTGCACGCCCGCGGTCACCTCCTGCAGCAGCAGGCCGACCACCTCCGGATCCAGGCTCGGTTCCAGATCACCCTGGGCGATGGCCCGCTCCGACAGCAGCCGGTAGGTATCGCCCCAGGTCTTGGCGATATTGTCGCCCTGGGCGCCGCGATAGTCGCCGATCTGGTGGGTCAGCTTCAGCATGGCCCCGACCATCGGATCGTTCATCGATAGATCGGCCACCACGTAGGTGATGCCGATGCACGCCTCCAGCGCGGGCACGCGGGGATCGAAGAAACCCTGGCACGAGGACACCAGTCGCTCGTTGCCCTGATCCACCACGGCGCGCGCTAGCTCTTCCTTCGAGCCGAAGTGAAAGTACAAGGCGCCCTTGGTCACATTGGACTGCGCGATGATCTCGCTGAGGCTCGCGTTGGCGTAACCCAAGCGCAGAAAGACATCGGCAGCGCCCGCAAGGACGGAGTCGCGGGTGATCTCCGCGCGCGCTTGCCTAGCCATCAGATCCGCCTGTCATCCCTAAAACCAGCCATCCTGAAGTAGACCGACATCCCGAATTAGACCGACATACCGCTCGAACAGCACCCAGAGGATGGGTGAACCGTACCACCAGGTGGGCGTGCGACAGCGAATTCCAGCATTCCCTTGGGGGCGCAGCGCAATTCGCTGGTTACCGAAACCGGGTCAGTCGGCATCGCGACGCGCCCAGTGCACACCCGTGGTGCCCTGCGAGCTGAGCCGCGGCGCGGCCTCCAGATGACTCAGCCCGTTCCAGCACAGATTCACCAGGTGTGCTGCCACAACCTCTTTCGGCGGCTCCCGTACGTCCAGCCACCAGGTGGCGGCGGTGGAGACCATGCCGACCAGCGCCTGGGCATACAGCGTGGCCAGGCTGGTATCGAACTCCCGCCGCTCGAAATCTCCGGCAAGGATATGGGATACCTGATTCACCGCTTCGTTCAGCAGGCTCGAATAGCGCCCGTCCCCGGTCGCGGCGGGCTGATCGCGCACCAGGATCCGGAATCCGTCGGTGCGCTCCTCGATGTAGGTCAGCAGCGCCAGCGCAACCCGCTCCAGCCGCACCCGGGAGCGGTGATGGGTGAGCGAGGAGGTGATCATGTCGAGCAGCATCGACATCTCCCGGTCCACGACGACCGCGTACAAACCTTCCTTGCCACCGAAATGCTCGTACACAACAGGTTTGGAGACCTGGGCGCGCTGCGCGATCTCCTCGATCGAGGTGGCCTCGTATCCCCGTTCGGCGAACAGCGCACGGCCGATCTCGATCAACTGCTGCCGGCGTTGGGTTCCCGTCATGCGTGGACGGGTCACCCGCTGCGGCTCACCCGAAGTCACCACGTGCCTCCTCGGCTACGACCAGCACTACCTTCGACAACTGTTCCAGACAGCGCCGCCACACGCACAACGCGAGGCCCCGCAAGATTCGCGAGGAGGCCGACTAGTATGCGAGGATCTTTCCCGTGCCGCTGGCACAGCGGCGGGTTCTGTGTCGATCCGCCGGTGTGGCAATCCGCCGTAGTGTAATGGCAGCACCTCTGATTTTGGTTCAGATAGTTCAGGTTCGAGTCCTGGCGGCGGAGCACATCGGCGGCACGATGGCCTATCGCCGCCATGCCCGATGACAGGCAGCCGAGGGAGATCCATGCCACAGCAGACCGCCGTCGTCGTTCTCGCAGCCGGAGCCGGGACGCGAATGCGGTCGAAGACCCCCAAAGTGCTGCATTCGCTGGCCGGTCGGAGCATGCTCGCGCACGCGCTGCATGCGGCGAACGAGATCGACCCCGCCTTCCTCATCACGGTGGTGGGTCACGACCGCGAACAGGTCGGCGCCGCGGTAGCCGCGGAAGCCGAGATCATGGGCCGCGAGATCACTCCGGCCCTGCAGGAACAGCAATTGGGAACCGGCCACGCGGTGCAGTGCGCACTCACCGCGCTGCCCGCCGACTTCGGCGGCGACCTGCTGGTCACCTCCGCCGACGTGCCGCTGCTGGACGGGCACACCCTGTCCGCGCTGCTCGACGAACACCGCAGCTACCCGGAGCGTTCCGCGGTCACCGTGCTGACCTTCGTTCCGGACGATCCGAACGGCTACGGCCGCATCATCCGCGACGCCGAGGGCCACGTCAGCGAGATCGTCGAGCACGCCGACGCCACCCCGGAGCAGGCCGCGATCTCCGAGGTCAACTCCGGCGTCTACGTCTTCGACGCGGCGGTGCTGCGCACCATGGTCGGCCGGCTGTCCACCGCCAACGCCCAGCACGAGCTCTACCTCACCGACGTGCTGAAGCTGGCCCGCGAGGCCGGCCATCCGGTGCACGGCGCCCGCCTGGTCGACGCGAACAAGGTGACCGGCGTCAACGACCGGGTGCAGTTGTCCGAGGCGGCGCGCACCCTGAACCGCTACATCCTGGAGCGCCACATGCGCGCCGGGGTCACGATCATGGATCCCGCCTCCACCTGGGTGGACGCCGCCGTGCGGATCGGCCGCGACGCGGTGCTCAAGCCGGGCGTGCAGTTGCTCGGCACCACCGTCATCGGCGAGGACGCCGAGATCGGCCCGGATTCCACACTGACCGACGTGCTGGTCGGCGACGGCGCGAAAGTCGTGCGCACGCACGGCGAGGGCGCGGCCATCGGGCCCGGCGCCACCATCGGGCCGTTCACTTATCTACGGCCGGGCACCGTCGTCGGCGATTCCGGCAAACTCGGCGCCTTCGTCGAGACCAAGAACGCCTCGATCGGCGCGCACTCGAAGGTGCCGCACCTGACCTACGTCGGCGACGCCACCATCGGCGAGCACAGCAACATCGGCGCTTCGAGCGTGTTCGTCAACTACGACGGCGTGAAAAAGCATCACACCGTGGTGGGCTCGCACGTGCGCACGGGCAGCGACACCATGTTCATCGCGCCGGTGACGGTGGGTGACGGCGCCTATACGGGGGCGGGTACTGTACTGCGCAGAAGCGTTCCCCCGGGGGCCCTCGCGGTATCCGGTGGTCCGCAGAAGAATATCGAGGGCTGGGTGCAGCGGCACCGTCCCGGGACGGCCGCGGCGCGTGCGGCGGAGGCTGCGTCTTCCGCCGGCGATGAAGATGTCGAGTCGGGCAATTGAGCAAAAGGATGGCAACTAGCAGTGACCGCGTCATGGATCGACAACCAGAAGAACCTGATGCTCTTCTCGGGACGCGCTCATCCTGAGCTGGCCGAGCAGGTCGCCAAGGAACTCGACGTCCACGTCACCCCGCAGACCGCCCGCGATTTCGCCAACGGCGAGATCTTCGTCCGCTTCGAGGAGTCCGTGCGCGGCTCGGACGCCTTTGTGCTGCAGAGCTTTCCCGGCCCCGATCTGAACAAGTGGCTGATGGAACAGCTGATCATGATCGACGCGATGAAGCGTGGCTCGGCCAAGCGCATCACCGCGGTGCTGCCGTTCTACCCCTACGCCCGCCAGGACAAGAAGCACCGCGGCCGCGAGCCCATCTCCGCCCGCCTGGTCGCCGACCTGCTGAAGACCGCCGGCGCGGACCGCATCATCACCGTCGACCTGCACACCGATCAGATCCAGGGCTTCTTCGACGGCCCCGTCGATCACATGCACGCGCAGGTGCAGCTGGTGGAGTACATCCGCAACAACTACCCGCTGGAGAACGTCACCGTCGTCTCCCCCGACGCCGGTCGCGTGAAGGTCGCCGAGAAGTGGGCCAACAACCTCGCCGACGCCCCGATGGCCTTCATCCACAAGACCCGTGATCCGCTGGTGCCGAACCAGGTCGTCGCCAACCGCGTGGTCGGTGACGTCGAGGGCCGCACCTGCATCCTGATCGACGACATGATCGACACCGGCGGCACCATCGCCGGCGCGGTCAAGGTGCTCAAGGAGGCGGGCGCGCTCGACGTGGTCATCGCGGCCACCCACGGCGTGCTCAGCGCCCCGGCCGCCGAGCGGCTCTCCAGCTGCGGCGCCAAGGAAGTGGTGGTCACCAACACCCTCCCGATCACCGAGGACAAGAAGTTCCCGCAGCTGACCGTGCTCTCCATCGCGCCGCTGCTGGCCCGCACCATCCGTGAGGTGTTCGAGAACGGCTCGGTCACGGGCCTTTTCAACGGCAACGCCTGACCTCGACGAATAATGGCCCGGACGTGCTGTCCGGGCCATTGTTGTTTGCCCGGCCGGTGCCGGCGTGTGAGTATGGGGGCACTTCGACTCAGGGAGGGGGGCTCACATGAGTACACCGCAGGATCCGCAGCAGCCGATCGATCTATGGAAGACCCAGCAGCCGCAGGACGCGCCGCCGCCCCCGGCCGACCCGACCCAGATCCGGCAGCCCGCCCAGGCGGATCCGACGCAGGTCTGGCAGCCCGCCCAGGCCGACCCGACGCAGGTCTGGCAGCCGGGCCCCTACACGCCGCCCTCCGCGCAGCCCGTGAATCCGCCGCACCCGGGTTTCACACCGCCCGCCTACGGTCAGCCGCAGTACCCGCAGCCCGGGTACGGTCCGTATCCCGGCTACGGCACGCCCGGTCCGGTGCCGCCCTACGCCGGGCGGTCCCAGACACCGGCGTGGTCGATCGCCAGCTTCGCCTGCCTCGCGGTCTCGGCCTTCTCCGTCCTGGCCTTCTGCGGGCTCCCGATGATCGTGTCCGGCCCGGCCGGAGTGGTGCTCGGGATCGTCGGCCACAGCAAGGGTGAGCAGCTGGGCAAGTGGGGCGCGATCGCCAACGGCGTGTCGGTCGCCCTCGCGCTGATCCTGCTCCTGTTCGGCATCGCCGCCTTCACCTCGCTGCCCGACTCGGCGTAGTCACTCGTCACCTCCGGCGCGCGCCGCTAGGCTCGTGGCAGGACTGAACCCCCAAGAAGGGACGGGCGCCATGACCAGCGAACGGCTCGATCAAGACATGGGTGACGACGAGCAGGCGGACGAGATCCGCGAATATCAGCGCAATATCGAAGATCCGCCGGACCAGCTCCGAATCCGCTATCACGAGAACGACGACGACGGCAGGCTCGGGATCGGCGAAGAACTCGAGCAGGAGTGGCACCGCGGCGACGGCGCCGCCGAAGCCCGCCGCGAAGACGAGCGACCCGCCGAGGTCGCCGCGGTGGACATCGTCGACGATTCCGATCTGTAAAGATTCGAACCGGTAGCGAACGCGCATAGTGACTTTGTTCTGAAGTGGTACTCGGCAGCTGACCCGTTTCATCCGGGGGCGGCTCCCCGGCCCCCGGGCAGCCGCCATCTTCGACGAGGAGCGCGCTATGACCAACCCGCAGAACCCGGACGAGTCGCCGGAACCGCTCACCGGCAGCGCGCCGCAGTCGGGGCAGGAATCCGACCCGCCCGCGCTACCCGAGCCGGATTCGGGAACACCGACCCCGAATCCGGCCGAGGAGACGTCGCGGCCCTCGAGCGAGTCGGCGGAGCTGCCCTCCGAGCAGACGATGATCATGCCGGGCGGGACGGAATGGGCGACGCCCGCCGCCTCGGAGTGGTCCGCGCAGGCGGCCGCGTCCGGGACACCCGGTCAGCCGGGGTACGAGACCGGTGGGTCGTCGCAGGAACCGCAGGCCGGAGGGTATCCGCCGTACCCGGCGGATCCCTGGCAGCAGAGCCAGGCTGGGCAGGCGTACCCGGGGCAGTCGGCGCCGGGGCAGGCGTACCCGGGACAGTCAGCGCCGGGGCAGGCTTACCCGGGGCAATCAGCGTCGGGGCAGTCGTATCCGGGTGAGCCCGCGCCGGGCCAGCCGTACCCGGGTCAGGCCACACCGGGCCAGCCGTATTCGGGGCAGTTCACGCCAGGTCAGCCATATCCCGGCCAGGCCACGGCAGATCAGCCGTACTCGGATCAGCCCACGCCAGGCCAGCCATACCCCGGTCAGGCCACACCGGGCCAGCCCTACTCAGGACAACCCACGCCAGGCGAGTCATATTCAGGACAGCCCGCGCCGGGCCAGCCCTACACCGGTCAATCCGCGCCAGGCCAGCCCTATACGAGTCAGCCGTGGCAGCAGAGTCAGCCGCATGCACAGCCCCACCCGTACCCGCCGGGCCCGCAATCCGGTGGCTACTCCCAGTACCCGGGCCAACCCGGCCAGTACGCCTACGGCTCCGCGCCGCAGCGGCCCGCCACCACCCAGCTGTTCTCGATCCTCGGATTCATCTGCGCACCGCTCACGGTGTTCCTGTGCCCGCTGCTGTTCGGCCCGGCCGGCATCATCCTCGGGCTGGTCGGCCGCAGCAAGGGCGAATCGCTCGGCAAATGGGCGGCCCTCGCCTGTGCGATCGCCCTGATCCTCGGATTGATCTTCGCCACCCTGGTCTGGGTCGACGTCTGGAACAACTACGACGACGGCACCACCTACTGACGCTCGCCCGGTGCCGATCGGTAGGTTCGGCGTATGAGTTTCAGCGGGTTCCCCCTGGCGGGACTGGACTTCTACGAGGACCTCGAAGCCGACAATTCGAAGACGTTCTGGACCGCGCACAAACACGTCTACGACGAGTCGGTGCGCGCGCCGATGGTCGCGCTCGCCGCTGACCTGGAGGCCGATTTCGGCACCGCGAAGATCTTCCGGCCCTACCGTGACGTGCGTTTCTCCAAGGACAAGGTGCCCTACAAGGACCATCAGGGCGCAGTCGTCAACCTCTCGCCCGGCGTCGGCTGGTACGTGCAGATCGGCGCGGCCGGGCTGTTCGTCGCCGGCGGCTTCTACCTGGGCACGCCCGCGCAGCTCGCGCAGCTGCGCGCCACCATCGACGACGAGGTGCGCGGCGCGGAGCTGGAAGCGATCCTGGCGAAACTCACCGCGGCGGGGTTCACCGTCGGCGGCGAGCAGCTCAAGACCAAGCCCAAGGGGTACGACGCCGACCACCCGCGCATCGAACTGCTCCGGCACAAGGCGCTCACCCTGAGCAAGGAGTACGGCGCGCCCGACTGGCTGAGCACACCGCGCGCGGGCAAGGAGGTGCGCAAGGCCTGGGAAGCCCTGCGCCCCCTGGTCGAATGGCTGCACGCCGTGGTCGGTTAGCCCAGGTGCACGGCGGTGGCGGCGCGGCGCAGCTTGCCCGAGGAGGTTTTCGGGAGCGCGCCGGGCCCCAGCACGGCGACGGTGCGCGGGCGGACGCCGACCTCGGAGACCACCTCGTGCACGATCTCGCGCTCGATCCGCTTCACCTCCACGCTGTTCTGATGGTCGTTGGACTCGACGACGACGGCGAAGCTCTCCCGCTTCTGCCCGGCGTCCAGACGGACCGCCACCGCGTTGCCGGGCCGCACGCCGAGCACCCGCATGGCGGCGCGCTCGATGTCGGTCGGGTAGATGTTGCGACCGCCCATGATGATGACGTCCTTGATCCGGCCGCACACCACCATCAGGCCCGCCTCGGTGAAGTAGCCGATGTCGCCGGTGTCGAGCCAGCCGTCCTCGTCCTGGGCGGAGCGGAAGCCGTTGACCGTCACATAGCCGGAAGTCACGGCGGGACCGCGCAATTCGATGACCCCGACGGAGCGGGTCGGCAGCGGCTGCCGTTCGGCGTCGACGATGCGGCCCTCCAGGCCGTCGACCAGATAGCCCAGGGTGGGCAGCCTGCGGACATTGCCGTGGTGGGCGTGCTCGTCGGGCACCGGAACGGCCTTGCCGAGGGCCTCGAGCAGATCGGCGTCGATCGCGTCCAGGACCTGGCCCTTGCCGGGATCCGGAATCGACACCGCCAGAGTCGTTTCCGCCATGCCGTAGACCGGGGTGAGCGCCATCGGATTCAGCCCGAAGCGGCGGCCCGCCTCGGCCAAGGTGTCCATGGTGTCGGGATCCACCGGTTCCGCGCCGTTCCACATGTAGCGGACGCTGCTCAGATCGAGCGAGCCGTCGGCGGCCTGCTTCAGGCGGCGCGCGAGCAGCGAGTACGCGAAGTTCGGCGCGGCTGTCACGGTGCCGCGGTACTTGTCGATCAGTTCGGCCCACAGCAGCGGTCGCATCAGGAAGTCGATCGGCGTCACGCACACCACCTCGGCGCCGAATTGCATGGGCACACTGAGGAATCCGACCATGCCCATGTCGTGGAACAGCGGCAGCCAGCTGACCATCACGTCCTGATCGAGCTGGAACTGCACCCGGTTGAACATGTCGTGGGCGTTGACGAAGAAGTTGCCGTGCGTGATCTGCACCGCCTTCGGCGCGCCGGTGGACCCGGAGGTCAACTGCTGCAGCGCGATATCGGACTCGGCCGTCGGCAGCGGCTCGGTGTCGGGGCAGTCGGGCAGCTGATCGATGCGGACCACGGTGATGCCGCGTTCCCGCAGGATCGGTTCGGCCGCCTCGAACGGCGCGCCGAGCACCACGGCCCGCGCCTCGATCATGTGCAGCACCGTCTCGGTGTCGCGGGCCCACACCACCAGGTCGGTGCGCGGGGTCGGCTGGTGCAGCATGGTGATCGAGGCGCCGCGCATCCAGATGGCCTGGCAGACGGGCGCGATGTCGACCGGTAGGCCCGCGAGCACGCCGACCGCGTCGCCGCGCCCGATGCCGGCGGCCGCCAGGCCACCGGCCATGCGACGGGCCAGCCGGTGGATCTCGCCCCAGGTCTGGCGTTTCGGCGCGCTGGGCTCGCCGGTTACCAGCCCGCGCTGGGAAAACTGTGCGGTCGCGTACATCTCGTCCGTGAACCTGCTCAACGTCCGACTCCCTCGTTGCCGTGCCGGGCCTTTGCCAATTCCTCTCCAACTATCCCGCGCCACCCGACCGGCGTTAACCCGTTTCGCCGTCTGATCTCGATTCCGGTGCGGCGAAGCGGATCAGCGGGCGGCGAAGGTGGCGGCGTACCGATCGACGTACGGACGCCCGGAGCGCGCGGCGAGTTCACGCATCAATTCGTCGGTCGCGGTCCGGGGTGTGGTGTTTCGATCGGCCGCGAAATAGTAGCGGGGCGCCCCGATGCTGAGGCGAATCCTGGCCGGACGCAACAGTTTGCTGCCGCGCGGGTTCATCCGATCGGTGCCGGAGAGCACGATCGGCACGACCGGCGCACCGGTGGCCATGGCCACGCGCAGCATGCCGGTGCGGCCGCGGTAGATCCGGCCGTCCGGCGAGCGCGTGCCTTCGGGGTGGATGGCCCAGATGCCGCCCGCCTCCAGGATCCTGGTGGCCGCCGCGAGGGCGTCGGCGGCGGCGGTGCCGCCGGTGCGGTCGACCGGGACCTGCCCGGCGACGGTGTAGAACCAGCGCTGGAAGCGGCCTTTGAGGCCGGTGCCGGTGAAGTACTCCTGCTTGGCCAGGAAGGTGACGCGGCGCGGGAGGATCAGCGCCAGATACAGCGAGTCGATCACCGCGAGATGGTTGGCGGCGATGATCACCGGTCCTTCTGCCGGAACATGGTGCAGCCCTTCCACCTTCGGCCGGCCCAGCAGCCGCAGCAGCGGCCCGAGCAGGACGTGTTTGAACAGCCAGTACCACATGAGTGCATTCCTCCCGGAAAAGTCGCGTAGACACTGTCTACACCACCATCGTAGACAGTGTCTACACTGTGCGGGTGGCCGAGAACGAAACTCTGCGTGCGCGATTGATCGGCGTCGGCGTCGACCTGCTGGAAGAGGTGGGCGCGGGCCGGTTGGGCCTGCGCGCGATCACCCGGGCGGCCGGCGTCTCACACGGGGCGCCTCGCCGCTACTTCCCCACCCATCAGGCCCTGCTCGGCGCCATCGCCGCGCGCGGCTTCGCCGACCTGATCGCGCGCTTCGCGGCGATCGATCCGACGGCGCCGGACCGGGAACGCCTGCGCGCCATGGCCGTCGACTACGTCGACTTCGCCGCCGCCCGCCCGGAGATGTTCACCCTGATGTTCCGCCACGACCTGCTGGAAGGCTCCGGCGAGAACCTGCGCGCCACCACCCTGCCGATCTTCGACCAGTTCACCGCCCTGGTCGGCAGGGTGACCGGAACGCCCGACCCGGCCGCACGCGCGCTCGTCCTGTGGACCAACCTGCACGGCATCGCCACGCTGCAGGCCAACCGCAGTCTCGCCCTGATCGCGCCGGCCGCCGACCCGGGCGCGCTGGTCGCGCAGGTGCTCGAAGCGCACCTGAACTGAGTCAGCGCCGGGGCGGAAACGGGATGCGCGCGAGATCCCGCGCCACGACGATCTCGCCCGAGAAGTGCTTCTCGGCCTCCGCGAGGTGCGGATCCAGCGACTGATAGCGCTGGGAGAAGTGGGTCAGCACCAGTTTCCGGACGCCGCACTCGGCGGCGACCCGCGCCGCCTGCGCGGCGGTGAGGTGCCCGTAGTCCTCGGCCAGCCGCGCGTCGGCGTCCAGGAAGGTCGCCTCGATGACGAGCAGATCCACCCCGTCGGCCAGTTCGTAGACGCCGTCGCAGAGGCGGGTGTCCATGACGAAGGCGAAACTCTGCCCCGGCCGCGGCGCGCTCACCTCGGCCAGGGTGACGGTCCGGCCATCGATGTCGAGGCTGCCCTCCTGCTGGAGTCGCCCGATCGCCGGGCCGCGCACCCCGAGTTCGCGCAGGAGTTCGGGCCGGATCCGCCGGCCGGCGGGCTCGGTGAGGCGGTAGCCGAAGGTGTCGACCGGATGCGAGAGCGCCGCCGCCGTAATGGTAAACGGCGCGTCCGGCGCCGGCAGCGGCCCGGCCGCCGCGACCGGATGCGGGCACAACTCGACATTGCGCCGATAGGCCGTGGCATTGCACAGCCTGTCGAAGTACACCTCACCGGAGGCCGGGTAGTAGGCGTGCACCGGGTGCGGGACCTTGTCCAGGTTGATGCGCTGCACGATGCCGGGCAGGCCCAGACTGTGGTCGCCGTGGAAGTGGGTGATCGCGATCCGGGTCAG
This sequence comes from Nocardia sp. NPDC050435, assembly GCF_040655395.1. NCBI lineage: Bacteria > Bacillati > Actinomycetota > Actinomycetes > Mycobacteriales > Nocardiaceae > Nocardia > Nocardia sp. NPDC050435. The sequence continues at coordinate 609,908 of NZ_JBFAJW010000004.1, read as the reverse complement.
ATCGGTGACCGAGACGCCGGCGTAGGTCATCTGGCGCTGGGTGCCCTCGCCCGGATCGAACAGCACGCCCTCCGCGCCCCAGCGCAGCAGATAGCCGTTGTGGTTGCGGACCTTGGTGGGTACCTGGCTCGCGGTGCCGAGGACGACGAGTTCACGCTGCGACATCGCGCCCTACAGCTCGGCGACGGCCGCGAGGAAACGGTCGAGCTCGTCGAAACTCACGAAGCAGTGCGGCGAGGCGCGCACGACGGCATCCAGTCCGCGGTCGGTCATGTCCAGCAGGGTGGAGCTCGCGTGACTCACGGTGACCGTGATGTCCTGTGCCGCCAGACGATCGCGGACCTCGACGGCGGCGACGCCGTCGACGGTGAACGAGACGATGCCGCTGTGCCGCGCCCCGAGATCGCGGACGGTGACGCCGGGTAGCTCCGGCAGCGACTTGCGCAGGTGTTCGGCGCGGGCGGCGACGGCGGCGTAGACCTGCTCCGGGCCGAGGTCGAGCAGATAGCGGACGGCGGCACCGAGGCCGAGACGGCCCGCGACGTCGCACTCCCAGAATTCGAACCGGGCCGCGCCCGATGCCAGCTGGTAGCTGTCGGGCGCGGTCCACTGCGCGCTGTGCAGATCCAGGCGCTGCGGCTCCATCGTCTCCGCCAATTCCGGCCGGACATAGAGGAATCCGGTGCCGCGCGGGCCGCGCAGCCATTTGCGCCCGGTGACCGAGAGCGCGTCGACCCCGAGCTCCCGGGTGTCGAGCGGCAGCTGTCCGGCCGACTGGCAGGCGTCGAGCAGGACCAGCGCGCCCACCGAGTGGGCGATCCGGGTCGCCTCCGCCGCCGGGTTGACCAGGCCGCCATTGGTCGGAACATGCAGTATTGACACCAGTTTCACGCGTTCGTCGACCAGCTCGGCCATGGCCTCGAGATCGATCTGCCCGGTCGGATCGGCGGGGATCCGCACCACTTCGGCCCCGGTGGCGCGGGCCCGCTGCAACGCCGCGATGCCGTTGGAGGCGTAGTCGGACCCGGACAGGAGGATGCGATCGCCGGGGCGCAGCGGCACCGAGTAGAAGAAGTCGGCCCAGGCCCGGGTCGCGCTGTCGCTCAGGGCGATGGTCCCGGGATCGGCATTGATCAGCGTGCCGATGGCGGTCTTGACCGCGGCCAGATCATCGAGCCGCTCGTTCGCCGCTCGGTAACCACCGACCTCGGCTTCGCGGCGTAGGTGGGCGATCACGGTGTCCAGCACGACCCGCGGCGGCAGCGAAGAACCGGCGCTGTCCAGGAAAACCTGGCCGGAATCGGGCCCACACCCCGGTGTATCGGCCCGAACGCGACTCTCGTCAAGCATGTCAACGACCCTAGCGCTTCCCACCGCTCCCGGGCGGCCGGTCGCGAACCCCCTGGTGTCCCGCGTCGGGACGGCGGCGCGGCGCACCGGGCGCGGCACAGCTCGACAGCGAAGTTTTGGTTTCTGGTCGGTTTCTTGTCGGTGCGCCTCGCTACCCTGGTTTGGGTCGGCGCCACGGCGGCACGGCGAACCAGAGTTACGCGAAACCCGCGGCCCGGCTCCAGTGGGCCCGCACCAGCTACACGAAACCAACGGCGCCGGGCCCGCAGGCCCGGGCCGCGCTCGAGCACGGTGGAGGTCGGCATGGCGGTCACGCTCACCAGATCCGAATCACCCGGCCGCGTCACGACCTCGGGAGATCTGTCCTCCCGGGCGGCCGCGGAAGCCTACGTCGGAGGTGTCTGCTTCAAGCTGGGCCCACCCGAGCTGATCGGCGCCGAACTCGAATGGCTCACCGTGCAGGGTGAGTGTTCGGCCGCCGGCCCCGCCGCCGCTCCCCGCCCGCAACTGTCCACCTTGGCCGCCGCCCTAGGGCCCTACGCGCCGCGGTCCATCGCCCCCGATTCACCGGCACACGCTTTGCCCGGGGGCAGCCGGGTCACCATCGAACCCGGCGGTCAGATCGAACTCTCCAGCGCGCCGTTCGGCACCGCCGCACACCTGTGCGAACAACTCGGCGCGGATGCCCGCCGCCTGCGCGACCTGCTCGCCACCCGCGATATCCGCACCGTCGCCCTCGCCGCCGACGCCGACCGCCGCCCCAAACGCCTGCTGCGATTACCGCGCTATCACGCCATGGAGCAGTCCTTCGGCGGCATCGGGCCCTTCGGCAAGCTGATGATGTGCAATACCGCCGCCACCCAGGTCAGCGTCGACGCGGGCGCCGATCGGCCGGAGGTCGCGGCCCGGTGGCGCGCGCTCTACGTCATGGGCCCGGCGCTGCTGGCCGCGTTCGCGTGCTCCCCGTCGCTGCGCGGCGCCCCTGCGGGCGCCTGGGCGTCCCAGCGCATGCGCACCTGGTTGCGCCTGGACCACGCCCGCACCCGCCCGTCCGCCGAGGACTGGCCCGATCCCATCGCCGCCTACAGCCGCTGGGCTCTGGACGTGCAACTGCTGTGCGTGCGCCGGGCCGACGGAGAGAGCTGGGCGCCGCCGCCGGGTGCGAGCTTCGCCGACTGGCTCACCGGCGCGCTCGACGACGAGATCGGCCGGCGGCCCGAACGCGCCGACCTCGATTACCACCTGACCACGCTGTTCCCGCCGGTCCGCGCGTCCGGTCATCTCGAAATCCGTTATCTGGACGCACAACCCGAGGCGGGCTGGGCCACGCCGATCCACGCGATCGAAGCCCTGGTGTCCACGCCGGAGGTCGTCGCCGAGGCCACCGCGCTGGCCGAGCCCACGGCCGGCCGCTGGCTGGACGCGGCCCGCTGCGGTCTCGCCGATCCGGAGATCCGATCCGGGGCCGCCGAGCTGCTGGCCTTGGCGGCCGCTCAGGCGGCGAGCCCCGCCGCGCGGGGCGAACTCGATATCGCCTCGCACCGATGTCGCCGGGGGCAGAGCCCCACCGACGATCCGGCAGCCGTCGCGACCGATCCTGCCCGCGGAGCCGACTCATGATCGCCGCGCCCCGACTACGCCCCGTTCCCCTCGGAGGACTCTCGTGACCATCGACCACCTACCGGCGTCCGACCACAGCGCGACCGAACACCTCCGCGCCCGGATCGCCGACGCGCTCACCCGGTCCCGGGCCCGCTCGCTGGCCCTGACCGACGTCCTCGACGAGGCCGAGCTCGTCGCCCAGCATTCGCGCCTGATGAGCCCGCTGGTCTGGGATCTCGCGCACATCGGCAACCAGGAAGAACTGTGGCTGGTGCGCGATGTCGGCGGGCGCGAGGCGGTGCGCGCCGATATCGACGAACTGTACGACGCGTTCAAGCACGCCCGCGCCAACCGGCCCGCGCTGCCGCTGCTCGATCCCACCCAAGCCCGCGGCTATGTCGGCACCGTGCGGGAGAAGGTCTGGGATGTGCTGGACGCCAGCGCTTTACGGGGCGACCCGCTGGTAGACGGCGGGTTCGCCTTCGGCATGATCGCCCAGCACGAACAGCAGCACGACGAGACCATGCTCGCCACCCATCAATTGCGCGCCGGCCCGGCGGTGCTGCACGCGCCGCCCGCCCCGGAGGCGGTGGCATCCGGTCTGATCGGGCGCGAAATCGTCATTCCCGCCGGGGAATTCACCATGGGCACCTCGACCGAACCGTGGGCGCTGGACAACGAGCGGCCCGCGCATCCGGTGCACGTGCCCGGCTTCGCGATCGATGCCGTGCCCGTCACCAACGAGCAGTACCTGGCCTTCCTCACCGACGGCGGCTACGACCGGCCCGAGCTGTGGTCCGAGCGCGGCTGGGCGCACCGCCGGGACGCCGGCCTGGTCGCTCCGCAGTTCTGGGAGCTCGATGCCGACGGGACCTGGTGGCGCCGGGCCTTCGGCGTGCGGTCGCCGTTGCGGCCGAATCAGCCTGTCCTGCACGTCAGCTGGTTCGAGGCCGAGGCGTACGCGAACTGGGCGGGCAAGCGCCTGCCCACCGAAGCCGAATGGGAGAAGGCCGCCCGCTACGACCCGGCCGGCCGCCGTTCCCAGCGCTACCCCTGGGGCGATGCCGAACCCGGCTCGCACACCGCCAATCTCGGCCAGCGGCACCTGGAACCCGCAGACGTCGGCGCGTATCCGGCGGGCGCGTCGCCGGCGGGTGTGCACCAGCTCATCGGCGACGTCTGGGAGTGGACCTCCTCCGGCTTCCACCCCTACCCCGGTTTCCGCGCCTTCCCCTACGCGGAATACTCCGACGTCTTCTTCGGCGGCGATTACCGCGTCCTGCGCGGCGGCTCCTTCGGCACCGACCCGGTCGCCTGCCGCGCCACCTTCCGCAACTGGGATCACCCCATCCGCCGCCAGATCTTCTCCGGCTTCCGCCTGGCCCGCGACCTACGCCCGGAGGAACGCCGATGAGGCCGTATCGGATGACCGGCGTGCGCCCGGCCCCAGCGCACCGCAGAACGAGGGCGGCCGCCCATGTGTAGGCATCTGGGGTACGTCGGGCCGACTGCGGCGGTGGGCGAATTGCTCACGCGCGGGGTGTATTCGCTGCGGACGCAGTCGTGGGCGCCGCGGGACATGCGCGGGGGCGGCACGATCAACGCCGACGGGTTCGGGGTGGCCTGGTGGCGGGCAGCCGGGGGTGGATCGGAAGCCGCTGAGGCACAGCAGGTTACGGCCGGACGCGGAGATGTCTCCGGGCGCGGCGGGGTGCCGGACGCCGGGCTCGGCGCGGGCAACGGGCTGGTGGCGAGCCGCTACCGCAACGCCGATCCGATCTGGACCGATCCGGCGGTGGAGGAGGTGCTGCCGCAGCTGCGATCGACTGCGGTGCTGGCGTCGATTCGGTCGGCGACGGTCGGCATGCCCGTGGAGCGGGCGGCGTGTGCGCCGTTCCTGGGCGGCCGGTGGGCGTTCAGCCACAACGGCGTCGTGCCGGACTGGCGGACGGTGCTCACCGCGGTGTCCGCGGATCTGGACACCGCGGCCACGCAGTGGGGTGCGACCCGGCTGTTCCAGACCGCGCGGCTGCTCGAGGCGGAGGCGCCGACCGACTCCGCGGCGCTGTGGATCCTGCTCGGCGAGCTGCTGGATTCGGCCGGCCCGGACGGCTTCGTGGCCGATCCCGGAGCCGCCCTGGCCCTGCTGACCGAGACCGTCCTGCGGCACGCGCCGCAGGCGCGCTTGAACTTCCTGCTCGGGGACGGCGAAACCCTCTGGGCGACAACGGTGCACCACGCGCTCTCGGCGCTGATCACCGACGACGCCGCGATCCTGTCCTCCGAGCCCTACGACGACGACCCGGGCTGGCAGCCGATCAAGGACCGCTGCCTGGTCACCGCCCGTCCCGGCGAACTCTCGATCGATCAGCTGACCGCGCCGAAGTCGTGAACCGCTCCGGCGAAACCCGCTTGCCGGCAACACCTTCGAGTCCTACCGAAAGGCGTACCACCATGACCGGACCGACGCTCGACATCCACCTATCCGACGCGGACCTCACCGCCGCGCTGCGCGCGGACGCCCGGCACGGCCTGACCGCCACACCGAAATCGCTGCCGCCCAAGTGGTTCTACGATGCCCGGGGCAGCGAACTGTTCGAGCAGATCACCGAACTGCCGGAGTACTACCCGACGCGGACCGAGCGGGCGCTGCTGGAGCGGGTGGTCGGCGAGATCGCCCGGGCCGCCCAGGCCGAGGTGCTGGTGGAGCTGGGCGCGGGCTCGGCGGCCAAGACCCGGCTGCTGCTCACCGCGCTCGGCGCCGAGGGGCCGCTGAAAACCTATGTTCCCCAGGATGTCTCGACGTCGGCGTTGCGCGCCGCGGCGGACGAGGTGGCCGCGGAGTTCCCCGGCCTGGCCGTGCACGGCGTGGTCAGCGACTTCACCGACACGCTGCACAACCTGCCCGGCGGCGGCCGCCGGATGATCGCGTTCCTCGGCGGCACGCTCGGCAATCTGGTCCCGGACGAGCGCGCGGAGTTCCTGCACGGCATTCACGAGGTGCTGGAGCCGGGCGAGCACCTGCTGCTCGGTGCGGGCCTGGTCATCGACCCGGCGATCCTGGTGCCCGCCTACGACGACGCGGCCGGCGTGACCGCCGAGTTCAACCGGAATGTCCTGCACGTGTTGAACAATCGGCTCGGCGCGGACTTCGAGCCGGAGAAATTCGCGCACATCGCGCTCTGGGACGACGAGCAGGAGTGGATCGAGATGCGCCTGGCGGCCACCGAGGACATGGTCGTCACCGTGCGCGATCTCGATCTCACGGTGCGATTCGCCCGCGGCGAGCAGCTGCGCACCGAGATCTCGGCCAAATTCCAGCTGACCGGGCTGGAGAAGGAGCTCGGCACCGCGGGTTTCAGCGCCGACCACGTGTGGACCGATCCCGAGGACCGCTTCGCCCTGGTGCTGGCCACCCGGCTCCCGTAGGCCGGAATCGCTGCTAGTGCAGCTGGTTCTGCGCGGTTTCCAGGCCCACGCGCAGCAGCAGCTCGACGGCGTCGGCGGCCTGCTCCACGAGCACCGGGACCTCCTTGCGCTCCGGCGTCGCGAACTGCTTGAGCACGTAGTCCGCCGGGTCCTGGCGACCCGGCGGGCGGCCGATGCCGATCCGGGTGCGCAGATAGTCCTTGGTGGTCAAAGCGCTGGAGACCGAACGCAACCCGTTGTGCCCGCCCTCGCCGCCGCCGCGCTTGAGCTTGATCGCGCCGAAGGGCAGGTCGAGTTCGTCGTGCACGACGATCACCTCGGTGGGCGGCACGGAGAAGAATTTGGCCAGCGCCGCGACGGGACGGCCGGAGAGATTCATGAACGAGCGCGGCTTGGCGATCAGCACCTGCCGGCCGTCCAGGCGCGCCTGCAACAGGTCCGCGCCGGACTTCTTGTGCACACCGAAACGGCCGCCGACGCGCTCGGCGAGCACGTCGGCGACCAGAAAGCCGATGTTGTGCCGGGTGCGCTCGTATTCGGGACCGGGGTTGCCCAGTCCGACCACGAGCGCAGGCACGGAGTCGGTCATCTAAGACCAGGTGTTTCTTTACTCGGCGCTCTCGTCGGCGGCCTCGTCGGCAGCCTCCGCGGCCTCGCCCTCGGCGGCCTCTTCGGTCTCCTCGACCTCGGCGGCCGGGGCGGTGATGATGTTGACGACCAGGGTCTCGGCATCGGCGGCCAGGGTGGCGCCGGCGGGCAGCTTCAGGTCGCCGGCCAGGATCTGGGTGCCGGCCTCGGCGCCGTCGATCGAGACCTCGATGGCTTCCGGCAGCTTCAGCGCGTCGGCCTCGATGGCGATGGTGTTGGTGTCCTGGGTGACCAGGGTGCCGGGGGCGGCGTCGCCGACGACGGTGACGATCACGTCGGCGGTGACCTTCTCACCCTTCTTGATGACCAGCAGGTCGGCGTGCTCGATGTAGCGGCGGATCGGGTGCACGACGACCGACTTGGTCAGCGCCAGCTGCTTCTTGCCGTCGATGACCAGGTTCAGGACGGCGTTGGTGCCGTGCTGACGCAGGATGGCCGAGAACGCCTGGGCGTCCAGCGACAGGTGCTGCGGGTCGGTCGCGTGGCCGTAGAGGACGGCGGGCACGTTGCCGGCACGACGGGTGCGGCGGGCTGCGCCCTTGCCGAACTCGGTGCGAACGGCGGCTTCGAGAAGGTTGGCGTCAGACATGACTGGATGTACTCCTACGGCTCTACGGTGGCTGTCAGCTGTGGGCCAGGGAATCGAACCCTGACAGTTGGTCTACTCGTCGGGCGAAAGACAACGAGGACGACGGCCATGGAGCCGCGCCGCGTCGATCACGGTGTCGCATTCATCGGAAACGTCTGCGGACACCCTCGCCGAGACAACCCGAACACTGTACCGCAGGGTGACGGCCCGGAATTAATCGGGAGGTCAGGCGCCGTACATTTACGCCGAAACCCCGGGTCGGAGCCATGATATGCGGACCGCCTAAGCTGGAACGGTTGTCTGCTGCCGTCCGCGTGAAAGGTTTGCCCCGTGACCTCCTCCGAGGAACTCGCCGCCCCCACGCCGCGAGGTCTGCCCGCCGAGGTCGCCCGGCGTCGCACCTTCGCGGTGATCTCGCATCCGGACGCGGGCAAGTCCACGCTCACCGAGGCGCTGGCGCTGCACGCCCGGATGATCTCGGAGGCGGGCGCGATCCACGGCAAGGCCGGGCGCAAATCCACCGTCTCGGACTGGATGGAGATGGAGAAGGCCCGCGGCATCTCGGTCAGCTCCACCGCGCTGCAGTTCAACTACCGGGCCGCCGGCTCGGAGGTCGACAATGTGATCAACCTGGTCGACACCCCCGGCCACTCGGACTTCTCCGAGGACACCTACCGCGTGCTCACCGCCGTCGACGCCGCGGTCATGCTCATCGACGCCGCCAAGGGCCTGGAGCCGCAGACGCTCAAGCTGTTCCAGGTCTGCCGGCACCGCGGCATCCCGGTCATCACCGTGATCAACAAGTGGGACCGGCCGGGCCAGGCGCCGCTGGAGCTGCTGGACGAGATCAGCGAGCGGATCGGCCTCACCCCGACGCCGCTGTTCCTGCCGGTCGGCATCGCGGGCGACTTCCGCGGGCTGCTGCGCCGCGGCGCGGACGGCGTGGCGCAGGAGTACATCCACTTCACCCGGACCGCGGGCGGCGCGACCATCGCCCCGGAGGAGATGCTGTCCCCGGCCGAGGCCGCCGACCGCGAGGGCGAGGCGTGGACCACGGCCGCCGAGGAGAGCGAGTTGCTCTCGGCGACCGGCCAGGACCACGACCAGGAGATGTTCCTCGCGGGTCAGACCTCCCCGGTCATCTACGCCTCCGCGATGCTGAACTTCGGCGTGCGCCAGCTACTGGAGACGCTGGTGGCGCTGGCGCCCGCGCCGGGCCCGCGCGCCGACGTCAACGGCGCGGCCCGCACCACCACCGACCCGTTCAGCGCCGTGATCTTCAAGGTGCAGGCCGGCATGGACACCGCGCACCGGGACCGGCTGGCCTTCATGCGGATCGTCTCGGGCGAGTTCGAGCGCGGCATGGTGGTCACGCACGCGCAGACCGGCCGCCCGTTCGCGACCAAGTACGCGCTGACGGTCTTCGGCCGGGACCGCACCACCGTCGACACCGCCTACCCGGGCGACGTGGTCGGCCTGGTCAACGCCACCGCGCTGGCCCCGGGCCACACCCTGTTCGTGGACAAGAAGGTGGAGTTCCCGCCGATCCCGTCCTTCGCGCCGGAGCATTTCGCGGTGCTGCGCGCGCAGTCCGCGGGCAAGTACAAGCAGTTCCGCAAGGCGATCGACCAGCTGGATTCCGAGGGCGTCGTGCAGGTGCTGCGCAACGACGCGCGCGGTGACGCCTCCCCCGTGCTGGCGGCGGTCGGCCCGATGCAGTTCGAGGTCGTGACCGCCCGGATGCTGGGCGAATACAACGTCGAGACGCACCTGGATTTCCTGCCGTACTCGATCGCCCGGCGCACCGACGCCGCCTCGGCCGACGAACTGGGCCGCCAGCGCGGCGTGGAGGTGTTCACCCGCAGCGACGGCGTGCTGCTGGCGCTGTTCAGCGACAAGTGGCGGCTGCAGTACATCGAGAAGGAAATGCCGAAGATGACGCTGGAACCGCTTGTCGCGGCGGCCGATTAGGGCTGCGCCTCGGGATCCTTCTGCACCGAGGCGATCCCGTCCTCCCGGGAGATCAGGCCCCAGCGACTGGAAGTCAAACGGAGACTGGGCAAGTCGCTGAGGGAGAGCACGACCTCGTAGGTGCGCTCGTAGCCGGTGTGCGCGATCCGCCACCGCCCGTCGTCGCAGCGGACGTAGCGGTCGCTGTAGAACGCCGCGCCGCGCAGCAGCATGTTGTGCGCGGGAATGAGCACGGTGTCGGCGAGATACCAAGTGCCCGTTGCGGTATCGCCGTCGATGTCGATCTCGGGGTGGTCGCAGCGGTGCTCGGTGATGACGTGCGGGCCGAGGGTGTTGCGCATGAAGGCCAGGAAGGCGTCGCGCGATTCGAACTGCAGATACTCGCTGTAGGTGGCGGTGGCCTCGGCGATCATCGTGTCGGCGAACTCGTCCCAGGATTTGGTGTCGAGCGTGCGCAGATACCGGTACTTCAGGCGACTGATGGCCGAGACGTCATCGGTCGCCCGGTTACCTAGGTGCTGCTCGGCCGATCCCATACTTCAACAATCCCATCTGAAGCCGCGATGCTTCAGGAGATTTGTATCATCTCGCTATCAATCTCTACGCGCTTCCGTCACCGAGCGGGGCAACCACCCCACCCGCGCAACCGTCACCCGGTGAACGCCGGGGTCAGTTGCCGATGCTGAAGCAGGTCCGGCAGAAATCCTCGCCGAACTCGGTCAGCCGGAGGCTCTTGCGCACGATCTTCGGCGCCCGCCCGGCCTGCTTGAGCGCCGCCTCGACCACGGGCTGCACCTCCAGCACCATGTAGCGGCTCAGCACCACCGGATCGTCCGAGGTCAGGGTCAGGCCGAGGCGGTTGAGGTTGATCAGATAGGACCGGGAGCGGTCCGGGTAGCGCACGCCCGACTGCTCCGGCACCGAGGTCAGGTCGCCGCGTACCAGCTCCGAGCCGATGCCCAGCGGACGGTTGGTGCGCACGTCCACCGCGGGCTGCGGGCCGTTGAGGGCCATGAAGCGCAGGATGCGCGCCTCGTCGGGGGCGAGTTGGTCCAGGATGCGGTCGTAGGCCGGGTGCACGTCCTCGGTGAAGTAGACATCGGCGGACCGCGCCAGCAGCGCGTCACCGCGCCGGCGTAGCTCCTCGGTGCTGGCCGAACGCACCTGCGAGCCCAGGCTCAGGGCCGGCTGGCTCGGGGCGTGATTGTTGTTGCCGGGAGTCGGCACATAGCTGACGATTTCGCGCACCGAACCCTCGGTGACGCCGAGCGCGCTGCGCGCGATCGAGCGCAGCGCGTTGCCGGTGCGCTCGGCGATATCGGCGGAGGACTCGCCGTCCAGCGCCGCCTGCGCGATCTCCCTGGTCACCTCGTAGGAGGTGTTGACCGCCCACTGGCCGCCGCGCACGGCGGTACCGGCGGCCAGGCCGGCCGCCCGGAACACGCCGCGGATCAGCCGGGCCTCGTTGCTGATCTGCCGCTGTTCGACATCCGAGCTGCGCTCCACGGAGCGGGAACCGGCTCGGGTGATGTCCTGTCCGGCCCTGTCGTCTGCCACGTCATCTCCGATGTATTGCACCAATGAACGAATCTGCCCACAGATTATTGCCCGCCGCGGCCTCGGGTATGCCGAACCCGGAGCCGCGCGGGTCACAACCGGTGGCCCCGGCACCGGAATGTGGTCGCTGTCATTCTCGCGGTCCGGCCGATCGGATGCGACATTCCGGGGGACGATTGTGACTGACGTCTCGGGCTGTCTGGTACGGCGCTGGTGGCTGACGTAACGAACGGGTCGTCGTGGTGCTAACTTGGGGTGCCGGTGAGGCGGCGGTCACCGGTATGTCGGCAGGAGGGTGTCGTGTTAGAGAGCGTGTTCGGGGTACACCCGACAATCCTCCTGGAACTCCTGACGATCCCGCTTTTCACCGGCGTCATCGGCTACATCACCAACTGGACCGGCATCCTCATGCTGTTCAAGCCGATCGCCTTCCACGGTTTCCACCTACCCGGCTTGCGCGCGGTGTTTCCCTTCCTGCCCAAGCGGATTCAGGTGCTGCCGCTGCTGAGCTACGACGGCCGGATCGGCTGGCAGGGCATCGTGCCCTCGCGCGCGGACAAAATGGCGAGCATCGCGGTGGACAAAGGGCTGGCCAAACTCGGCAGCGTCGCCGATTTCTACCGCGAGCTGGAGCCCGACAAACTCGCCGAGCACCTCACCACCATCGCCGAGACGCAGATCCAGGACATCGTCGAGGAAATCCTGCGCCGCGAGCATCCGCAGCTCTGGTACAACCTGCCGAGCCAGGTGCGCGAGATGGTGCACGCCCGGGTGCGGCAGCAACTGCCCGATATTCTGCGCGAACTCACCGAGGAACTCGGCGCGAATATCGATCAGCTGCTCGACGTCAAGCAAATGGTGATCCGCTACTTCCAGGCGCGGCCGCATCTGCTCAATACGCTGTTCCAGGTGCTGGGCGCCAAAGAACTGCGCTTCATGCAGAACTTCGGTTTCTACTTCGGCGCGCCGATGGGCGTGCTGCTGGTCGCGGTGCTGCACCTGACCGGCTGGTCCTCGCTGGTGGTGCTGCCGGTCGGCGGCGTGATCATCGGCTGGGTGGTCAACTGGGTGGGCCTGAACATGATCTTCGCGCCGGCCTACCCGAAGTGGTGGTGCCCGTGGCGGCGCGGTTTGCTGATCAAGCGGCAGTCCGAGATCACCGACGGCTACGCCGAATTGGTGTCCAGTCAGGTGGTGACCGTCGCCAATATCGGTGACGAGCTGCTCAACGGCCCGCGCTCGGACCGCACCATGCAGATGCTGGAGGACACCCTGCGCCCGGCCGCCGATCGCGCGCTCGGCCCGGCCCGGCCCGCGGTCAAGTTCATGCTGGGCAGCCGCGAATACGATTCGCTGCAGGAGACGCTGACCAACGAGGCCAAGGCCATCGCACCGATCGCGTTCGCCGACCCGGAATTCAATGTCCGCCAGGGCCGCCAGATCAACGACTACATCGCCAAGCAGATGTCGCAGCTCTCGCCGCCGGACTTCGTCGACATGCTGCGCTCGGCCATCAAACAGGACGAATGGCTCCTTTTTCTGCATGGCGGTGTGCTGGGCCTGTTCGCCGGATACGCTCATATCCTGATCTTCGGCACGGGAGTAGCGACGACATGGCTCTGACGGAATCCGACGGCGGCGACCATCTTTCGGCCGCCGGGCGTACCCCCGACGCGACGCCGTCGGCGGAGATCGCGCGGCGGCCGGTGACGCCCCTGCCGGTTCCGGAGTCCCCCCGCGGCCGCCCGTCGGCGCGTCAGACCGTCCGCGCCGGAGTCGGGGTCGCGCGCGTCGCCCTGACGGCGGCCTCCAAGGTGACGGCGTGGAGCGTGGGCACCGCGGCCGACGTCGGCAAGACGGTGGTGCGCGGCAGCATGGCCGGCGCACCGCCCGCCGAGGTGCTGGCCGAGGCCGAATCCGAGTTCAAGGGCGCGGTGCGCCGGGCGCTGGGCGTCCCCGGCGCCGACGCGGTACCGGCCCTGCGCGAGCAGGGCGCGGCGCTGCTGCGGCTCTCGGCCAGCCCGCATGCCGAACAGCAGGACATCCACCCCGCTTTCGCGCGGATGCTCGCCGATCTGACGCCCGACGAAGCCCGCGTCCTGCGCTTCCTGCACACCGACGGGCCGCAGCCCGCCATCGATATCCGGGCCGGCCGCCCGCGCGCCCTCGGCGCGGAACGCCGGGTGTCCGGGCTGAACCTGATCGGCGAGCACGCGGGGCTGCGATTCCCGAACCGGACTTCGCAGTATCTGCCGAATCTGGCCCGGCTGGGGCTGATCGAGTTCACCGCGGAGCCGGTCGGCAACCCGAATCGCTACCAGATTCTGGAAGCCCAGCCCGAGGCCCGGAACCTGCTCAAGCGCTCGGGTTTCGGCACCAAGGTCTTCTATCGCAGCATCGCTCTCACGCCCTTCGGCGCGGACTTCATCCAGACCTGCCTGCCGATCGTCGTGGACGGGGACCGCGCCTGCGGCACCGAATGACCGCACGGGGATAGGTCGATCGACCGATGTGGACCCGCCCCGCGGGCCCGCACCATGGCAGCACTGGCTCGCGCCAGCGCCCTATCGTCCTTCCCCCGAGGAACTCTCATGCCCCGAACACCCCAGCGCGGCCTGCGCCGCGCCGGTATCGCCCTGGCGGCGGCCGGCGTCGCCGTGCTCAGCGGCACCGGCGGTCTCGTCGTGCCCACCGCCGCGGCCTCCAGCCATCGGGAGGCCCCGCTGATCGCCGCCGATCCGGCGGGCGACAACACCGACGTCTACGCCTTCGTCAGCCCCGACCAGCCCGACACCGTCACCATCGTGGCCAACTGGTTCGGCCTGCAGGTGCCCGACGGCGGCCCCAACTTCTACCCCTGGGCCACCGCGGCCAACCACGACATCAATATCGACAACGACGGCAACGGCAAGCCCGACATCAGCTACCGCGTCACCTTCACCGACGACGACCGCCGCGGCGCCAACACCTTCCTGTACAACAACGGCCCGGTCACCGCACTCACCGACGAAAATCTGCTCTACCGGCAGAATTACACGCTCGCCGTGAGCCACGGGGCCGACGACTGGCGGCCGATCGCCAGCGGCCTGGCCGCACCGTCCTACACCGGTCCGGCCTCGATGCCCGACTACGGGCGGCTGCGCCAGGAGGCCACCAAGGCGCTGCCCGGCGGCGGCGCGCTCTACGTCGGCGCGTCGGAGGACCCGTTCTTCCTGGACCTGCGCGTCTTCGACCTGCTCTACGGCGGTGACCTGTCCGAGGTCGGCACCGACACGCTGGCCGGCACCAATGTGAACACCATCGTGCTGCGGGTGCCGATGAAGGATCTGGCACTGAAGGGCGACCCGGGCCGCAACCCGGTCATCGGCATCTGGAGCGACACCGAGCGGCGCACATTGCAGCTGCGGCCCGGAACCGCCACGCCCATGGGCGATTTCGTGCAGGTCTCGCGTCTGGGCAATCCGCTGGTGAACGAGGTGGTCGTGCCGTCCGGTTTGAAGGACGCGTTCAACAGCCTGGTGCCCAGCGCGGACGCCGGGATTCCCGCCGTGGTGCAGCGGGTGACCGATCCCGAACTGGCCAAGCTGCTGGAGGCGATCTACAAGGTGCCCGCACCGGCCACGCCGCGCAACGACCTGGTCGAAATCTTCCTCACCGGCATCGCGAAGAACGCGCCGACCCTGGACAACAGCCCGCCGCCGATCCAGGCCGACCTGAATTCGCAGATCCTCAACCGCGACGCCGATCCGAAGGCGTTCCGGCCCTCGGAGATGTTGCGGCTCAACATGTCCGTGCCCGTGACGGCGCAGCCGAACCGGCTCGGCGTGCTGGCCGGGGACCTGCAGGGCTTCCCGAACGGCCGGCGACTGGCCGACGACGTGGTCGACATCGAGTTGCAGGCCGTCGCCGGTGCGGCGCAGACCGGCAAGCTCGTCGAGGCGCTCGCCGCCGGAGACGAGGTCGACGCGAACGACGTCGCGTTCGGCGCGGCTTTCCCTTACGTGGCACTGCCCGCTCCGGCCCGGAGCGTCGCCGACTCGGCGGCGCCCGGAATCGCCCCGGCCGCCGCGCAGAGCGCGGTCGCGGACGGTATGTCGTGGATGCCGGTCGCCGCGGGCGGTGCGGCGGTGGGCGCGCTGCTGGTCGCGGGCGGCGGTGGCTGGTTGCTGATGCGCCGGCGGCGCGGCGGGATCGACTGATCCTCCGTTCCGGGTGCCGGGGACAGCGGCGTCCCCGGCACCCCCGGGGGCGGAGACAACGTCGTCTCCCCCCTTGGTATCCGGCTTTCGTTCTCCCCCAGCGTCATTCGAGGACTCTCGATGCTCTATACCACCAAACGCCCCCTGCTCCTGCTGCTCTCGATCGCGCTCACCGCCGCGATCGCCGCCGCCGCACTGCTGTTCGCGGGCACCTCCGCGGACCGGCCCGTCGCCGTGTCGACCCTCCAGGTCCCGCTGGCCGCGGAGATCGCGCAGCGCCACGCCCGCCTGGACCGCCTGCCCGGCGACGCGTCCGGCTGGGCCGCACTCGGGGCCTCCTACGTCGAATTGGCGCGCGTCACCGGCGATCCGGCGCATTACGGTCAGGCGCAGCAGGCGCTGGACCGCTCGTTCCGATTGCGGCCTGACGACAATGCCGAAGCCTTGACCGGGCTGGGCGTCCTGGCCAACGCGCGGCACGAGTTCCGCGCCGCGCGGGGATACGCCGACCGGGCCCTGGCGCTGCGACCGGACAGCACCGAAGCGCACGGTGTCCTGGTGGACGCGCTCACCCAGCTGGGCGCGGCCGACGCCGCGACGGCCGCCGTGCAGCGCATGCTCGACCTGCGCCCGGGTGTCGCCGCCTACACCCGCGCCGCCTACGACCTCGAGTTGCACGGCCGCGTCGACGACGCGCGCACCGCGCTGGAGCTGGGCCTCGGCGCCGCCCGCACCGTCGACCAGATCGCCTACTGCCGATACCAACTGGGCGAGCTCGCGTTCCAGGCCGGGCAGCTGGATGTCGCCGAAAACCATTACCGTGCAGGGCTGCTGGCCGCGCCGGAGCATCCCGCGCTACAGCAGGGGCGCGCCAAGCTGCTGGCCGCGCGCGGCGAGGTCGACGAGGCGATCATCCGGTACGCGGCGCTGACGGAGCGGGTGCCGCTGCCGGAGTATCTGATCGAATTCGGCGAACTGCTGGAATCCGCAGGTCGGCTCGACGCGGCCGACCAGCGGTATCGGCAGGTCGCCGCACAGCTCGCCGCCCTGGAAGCCCAGGGCGCCACGGACTATGCCGAAGCCGCCCTGCTGGCCGCCGACCACGGCGATCCGGTCGCGGCGGTGCGCATGGCCGAACTCGAATTCGGCCGCCGGCAGAGCGTGATCACCGCCGACGTGCTCGCCTGGTGCCTGCACCGCGCGGGCCGCCACGCCGAAGCGCTCGGCTACGCCGACCGCGCCGCCACGCTCGGCTGGCGCAACGCGACCCTCGCGTATCACCGGGGCATGATCCTGGCCGCGCTGGGCCGCGCCGACGAAGCCGCCACGGCCCTCGGCGAAGCGCTGCGGATCAATCCGTATTTCTCCCCGCTGCACGGGCCGCGCGCCCGGGCCGCGCTGGCCGAGTCGACCGCACGGTGAAAGCGACTGCCGCTGAGGTCGACCCGGATCGTCGGCGCACGCTGACAGCCATCCAGATCTACGGCCGCACGCTGGGCGCGACACCCCGGCTCCGTTCGTCGGCCCCACGCCTACAGCCCTGCACCCGGGTCTCCGACCTCACACCGACAGCGAAACCCACGAACCCCCGAGTCAAGGACGCTAAACGTGAATTCCGGTTCGACCCGCCGCCCTCGTGATCGGCGCGGGGCCGCAGTGTGACTGGTCCGGCACCCGCCCTCCGCCTCGAAACCGGCACCGCCCGGCGGCACCGCGCGCATCCCGAATTACATTGCGATTCCCGAATATCCGGACCGCGATACGGTGGCAGTGTGACCGGTCCAGCACCCGCCATCCGGGTCACCGAGGTCCTGGCAGCGCTCTCGCTCACCACCGATCTGGCGACCGGCGCCCCCTTCGAGAAAGGTCTGGCCACCTGCCTGGTGGCGACCGCCCTCGCCGAGCGGATCGGCCTGGATCAGACCGATCGCCGCGTCGTCTTCCACGCGGCGCTGCTCGGCGCGATCGGCTGCACCAGCCGGGCGTCGGAGAACGCCGGGGCCTTCGCCGACGACATCGCTTTCCAGCGCGCGTTCCACGTGCTCGATCCGGGCGACCCGCCGGTGTTCGCCGCGCAGCTCGAGCACTTCGGGGCCTGGGCGCCGGATGTCCAGCCGCAGGTGCGCGAGCGCTACGTCAACTCGCCGCCGGAGAACACGGTCGCGGCGGTCCGATCGGTCTGCGAGGTCAGTCGCGCCCTGGGCCCGCGGCTCGGCCTGCCCGAGGCGGCGGTGCTCGCCCTGACCGAGGTGAAGGAACGCTGGGACGGCCTGGGCGCGCCCGAACACCTGCGCGGCGAACAGATTTCCCTGCCCGGTCGCATCGTGCACGTCGCCGAGCAGGCCGTCCTCGCCGCGGCGGGCCGGGACCGCCGCGCGGCCGAGGCCGAGTTGCGCCGGCGCGCGGGCGGGCACCTGGACCCGGACCTGGTCGCGGCGTTCGCCGCCGACGCACTGTGGGACTGCCTCGAGGCCCCCGACGCGCTCACCGCCGTGATGCACGCGGAACCCGGTGTGCCGGTGTACATCCGGCCCGCCGAGCGCCTGCACCTGTGCTTGGCGCTGGCCGTCGTGGTGGATCTGAAGGGCCGCTGGCTGCTCGGCCATTCCGGCCACGTCGCCGACATTGCTTGTGCCGCAGCCGAATTGAGCGGATCAAGCGCCGCCGAGCGGGCCGACCTGCGGGCCGCCGCGCTGCTGCACGACATCGGCCGCGCCGCCGTCTCGACCGCGATCTGGGATCGCCCCGGCCCGCTGGGCCCCGGCGACTGGGAGCGGGTTCGCCTGCACACCTATTGGACCGACCGGATCCTGCGCCGCTGCCCCGGGCTGGCCGATCTCGCCGATCTCGCCGCGGGCCATCACGAGCGGCTCGACGGCACCGGCTACCACCGCGGCGTCCGCAGTCACGACCTGCCCCGCACCGCGCGAATCCTCGCCGCCGCCGATGTTTTCGCCGCCCTCACCGAGCCGCGCCCGCACCGGCCCGCCCATACCGGCGACGAGGCCGCCGCGTTGCTGCTGGCCGAAGCCGGCGCGGGCGCACTCGACACCGGGGCCTGCGCCGCCGTGATCGAGGCCGCCGGACTGCGCAAGCCGCGCACCGAGTTGCCCTGCGGTCTCACCGAGCGCGAAGTCGACGTACTACGCCTGGCCGCGCGCGGCCTGTCGAACCGCAAGATCGCCGCGGAACTGGTGGTCTCCGAGCGCACCGTGGGCCATCACCTGGCTCACATCTACGACAAGACCGGTCGCCGAACCCGCGCCGGGGCGGCCGTTTTCGCCATGGAGCACGGGCTGCTGCCCGAGTGAGCCCCCGGTTGCGTCCGGCGGCGGACGCAGTTATGGTCGTATCGACTATTAAGGGAGGGGCCGACATGGGCTGGGCGACGAGCTGGACCGAGATCCTCGGATTCGCGACCGGTGCGGTGTGCGTCTGGCTGGTGGGGCGCCAGCACATCGCCAACTGGCCGATCGGGATCGCCAACAACATCTTCTTCATCGTGCTGTTCACCCAGGCCGGACTCTACGCCGACGCCGGGTTGCAGATCGTGTTCATCGCACTGGCCGGGTACGGCTGGTGGTGCTGGACGCACGGCGCGGGACCGGGCGCCACGGCGGCCCTGCCGGTGCGGCGCACCAGCGCCCGGGAATGGGCGGCGCTGGCCGGGGCGGGCGCGGCGGGCGTGCTCGCCCTCACCGTATTGCTCAGCAGTGCCACCGATTCCACCGTGCCCTTCTGGGATGCCCTGACCACCGGGCTCTCACTGATGGCCACCTACGGGCAGTGCCGCAAACTGCTGGAATCGTGGTGGCTGTGGATCGCCGCGGATCTGGTCTACATCCCGCTCTACATCCACAAGGACCTGTATCTGACGGCGCTGCTGTACACCGGCTTCCTCGCGCTGTGCGTGGCCGGGCTGGTGCGCTGGCGCGGTTCGGTGCGCCCGGTTCGCGAAACATCGGGAGCGACAGCGTGACTCGCTTCGGGCACGGGCTGGTCCTCGGCAAGTTCTATCCGCCGCACGCCGGGCACCACCACCTGGTGCGCACCGCCCAGGACCGGTGCGAACGGGTCACCGTGCTGGTGTGCGCCTCGGCCGTGGAGTCGATCCCGCTGGCCGATCGGGTCGCGTGGATGGGCGAGGCGCATCCGGGCGCGAACGTCGTCGGCGCGATCGACGACATTCCCGTCGACCTCTACGATCACGCGATCTGGGACGCGCACATGGCGATCTTCCGTGCGGCCGTGCCCGATCGGGTCGACGCCGTGTTCACCTCCGAGGAGTACGGCGCCGAACTGGCGCGCAGATTCGAGGCCGAATCGGTCTGCGTGGATCCGCGGCGGTCCCGTTTCCCGGTGTCCGGCACCGCCGTTCGCGCGGACCCGGTGGGCTGCTGGGACTTTCTCGGCCCCGCCGTCCGCGCCGCCCTGACCCGGCGGATCGTCGTGCTGGGCGCCGAATCCACCGGCACGACAACACTGTCGCGGGATCTGGCCGCGCACTACCGGCAGCGGGGCGGCGTGTGGGCGCGCACCGGATGGGTCGCCGAGTACGGGCGGCGCTACAGCGCGGAGAAACTGGCCGCGGCGCGCGCCGCCGACCCGGCCGCGACCTGGTCGGACATCACCTTCGACACGGCGGAGTTCCCGGTCATCGCGCGGCGGCAGGACGCCGACGAACAGCGCGCGGCCCGCGCCGGTTCGCCCGTGTTGATCTGCGACACCGACTCTTTCGCCACCGGGATCTGGCACGAGCGCTACCTCGGCACGCGCAACGCGGAGGTCGAGCGGATCGCCGCGCGCACCGAACGCGACCTCTATCTGCTGACCGACCACCACGGCGTGCCTTTCGAGGACGACGGGCTACGCGACGGCGAACACCTGCGGCCGTGGATGACCGAGCGCTTCCGGGAAGAGCTGGCGCGCACCGGAAGACGGTACCGCCTCGTGCAGGGCGACCGGGCGGCCCGGCTGGTCAGCGCCGTCGCCGCGGTCGACGAGGTACTCGCGGCCGGCCGGCGTTTCGCCGATCCGCTGCCCGAGAACGCCGGGCCCGCACCGGCTTAGCGCTCACGCGTCCTCGGCCAGCTCCATCCACCGCTCCTCGGCGGCATCTTTATCGGCGAGGACCTGTTTGAGTTCCGCGCCCAGCGATACCAGCTTGTCCGCGTCGGTCGCCGCGTCGGCCAGGGCGGCGTGCAGCTTGGCCTCGCGCTCGCCCAGCTTGTCGATGCTGCGCTCCAGCTTCGCGAGCTCCTTGCGCGCCGCCCGGTAGGCCGCCGAATCCGTCACCGGGGCAACGGGTTCCGCCGACGGTCGAGCCAGCGCGGGCGCGGACTGGGCGGCGCGCTTCTTCAGGTACTCGTCGATGCCGCCCGGCAGGTTGGTGAGCTTCCCGTCGCCGAACAGCGCCCAGGTGGAGTCGGCGATGCGCTCGATCAGGTACCGGTCGTGGCTGATCACGACCAGGGTGCCGGCCCAGTTGTCGAGCAGATCCTCGAGCTGCTGCAGGGTGTCGATGTCGAGATCGTTGGTCGGCTCGTCGAGCAGCAGCACGTTGGGCTCGGCCATCAGGATGCGGGTGAGCTGCAGCCGGCGGCGCTCGCCGCCGGAGAGATCGCCGACCGGGGTGCGCTGGCGCGCCGGGGTGAAACCGAGCCGCTCGGCCAGCTGACCGGCCGAGATCTCCTTGTCGCCCAGCATGATCCGCTGCGCCACCTGCTGCACGGCCTCGAGCACGCGCATATCGGTGGGCAGATCGTCGAGTTCCTGGCGCAGCCAGCCGATCTGGACGGTCTGGCCCTGCACCCGCTTGCCGGCGGCCGGTTCCGCCGCGCCGGCCAGGGTGCGCAGCAGCGTCGTCTTGCCCGAGCCGTTGACCCCGACCAGGCCGACGCGCTCGCCCGGCGCGAGCCGCCAGGTCAGGTCGCGCACCAGCTCCCGGCCGTCCGGGGTGGTCAGCGTGGTGTCCTCGAGCTCGATCACCACGCGGCCCAGCCGTTTCCGCGCGAACGCGGCCAGCGAGACGCTGTCGCGCGGCGGCGGCACGTCGGCGATCAGCGCCTCGGCGGCCTCGACCCGGTAGCGCGGCTTGGAGGTGCGCGCCTTGGCGCCGCGGCGCAACCAGGCCAGCTCCTTGCGCGCCAGGTTCTGCCGGCGCGCCTCGGAAGCGTCTGCCTGCCTGGCCCGTTCGGCGCGCGCGAAGATCCAGTCGCCGTAGCCGCCCTCGTAGCTCTCCACCTTGCCGCCGACGACCTCCCAGGTGTTGGTGGCGACGGTGTCGAGGAACCAGCGATCGTGCGTGACCACGACGAGCGCGCTGCGGCGGTTCAGCAGATGCTGGGCCAGCCACTGCACGCCCTCGACGTCGAGATGGTTGGTGGGCTCGTCGAGCACCAGCAGGTCCAGCTCGCGCACCAGCGCGGCGGCCAGGGCGACCCGGCGGCGCTCGCCGCCGGAGAGGTTGTCCACCGAGGTGTCCATGCCCAGGCCCTCGATGCCGATGCCCTCGATCACCGAGCGGATCCGCGGGTTCGACGCCCATTCGTGTTCGGCGACAGCGTCGGTCATCGCGTCGTCGGCGAGACCGGCGAGCACCACGGATCCGACCGTGGACCCCGGCGGCAGCACGCCGCGCTGGGTCACCACCGCCAGGCGCAGGCCGCCGACCCGGCTCACCCGGCCGCTGTCCGGCGCCTCGAGCCCGGTGAGCACCTCGAGCAGAGTCGTCTTGCCGCCGCCGTTGAGACCGACGACGCCGATCCGCTCCCCCGCGTGCACGCCGAGCGAGACGTTGTCCAGCAGCGGCTTGATGCCGAAACTCTTGGACACCTGCTCCAGGTTGATCAGGTTGGACATGGATCCTTCCGAGGTTTGCCGCGGGCTCCAGATAGTTGCCCTCGGCAAGGGTACCCAGCGTCCGCTACCCGATTTCGGGTGCGTACGAGGTCCGGGTTGCGTCACGAACAGTGTTCGTTTACGGTTTCCTCGAACGAACACTGTTCGTAACGGACGTTGTTCCGTACTGCTGAAAGCTACTCCGATCGGAGGTTCTACCCCGATGAAGTACGGCCTCGGCCTACCCATCTCCAATCCTGCCCGGTTGCTCGACTGGGCCCGCCGCGCCGAAGCCGCCGAGTTCAGCACGCTCGGCCTGCTCGACCGCCTGGTCTACGACAATCCCGAACCGCTGGTCGCGCTCGGCGTACTGGCCGGCGCCACCTCCCGCATCACCCTGCAGACCGAGGTGCTGCTGGCCCCGCTGCGCGAGCCCGCGCTGCTGGCCAAGCAGGCCGCCACCCTGGACCGCATGTCCGGCGGCCGCTTCGTCCTCGGCCTCGGCGTCGGCGGTCGCGCCGACGACCACGTCGCCGCCGGCACCGAACTGCGCGACCGCGGCCGCCGCTTCGATGAACAGCTCGGCCTGCTGCGCCGGCTCTGGTCCGGCGCGGCGCACGGCGCCGAGTGCGGCCCCATCGGCCCCGCCCCCACCCGCCCCGAAGGTCCCGAATTGCTCTTCGGCGGCTTCCAGCCCGCCGCCCTCGATCGGGTCGGCCGCTGGGGCGGCGGCTTCCTGGCCGCGGCCGCGCCGGAGTGGGCCGGCGGCCTGTTCGATACGGTCCGCCGCTCCTGGAAAGATCACGGCCGCACCGGCGAACCGCGCATCGTCGCCCAGATCAACGTCGCCCTCGGCGATTCCGCTCAGGTCGACGCCGCCCGCGCGGCCATGGGCGCCTACTACGAATTCAGCGGCCGCGCCGACTACATGGTCGCCGGAATGCGCAGCACACCGGCGGAAATCCGCACGGCCGCCGCGCAATTCGCGGACCTCGGCGCCGACGAGCTCATCTGTTACTGCTACGGCGCCGATCCCGCTCAGGTCGACCGCATCGCCGACGCCCTGGCCTGAGCACCGCTACGGTCGAGACATGCCCGCCCGCTCTCCCGTCACCGCCGCGGACCTCGACCACGCCGTCCAGCTCGCCGTCACCCTGCTGCGCACCGCGCCGCCGGACGGCTGGGGCCGGAAAGCCGGTGCGCTGGAATGGGATTGCTGGGAAACCGTCGAGCACCTCAGCGACGACCTCTTCGCCTACGCCGCCCAGCTCGGCCCGCGCACCCCGCCGCTGAGCGGGCACGTGCCGTTCGTCTGGGAGCCGCGCCGCCCCGGCGGCCCGGCCAACGCGATCCACGCCGACCGCGCGGCGGGCGCGCCCGGCCTGCTCCAGGTCCTGGAGGCCAGCGGCGCGCTGCTGGTCGCCATGGTCCGCACCACGGCACCGGAGGTTCGCGCCTATCACGTCTACGGCAACGCCGACCCCGAAGGCTTCGCCGCGATGGGCATCGCGGAAACCCTGGTCCACACCGACGATCTGGCCCAGGGCCTGGGTCTCACCTGGGCTCCGCCCGCCGACCTCTGCGCGCGGGTGCTGCGACGACTGTTTCCCGACGCGCCGACCGACACCCCGCCCTGGCCAACCCTGCTGTGGGCGACGGGGCGCACCGACCTCGACGACGCTCATCCACGCCTGGCGAAATGGCGGTGGGACGGCATACCGCGCCCGTAGCCGCGCCGGCCGATGGCTGGATACGCCCTGCGCCACAAGCCGATCTGCGCGTTCCAGCCCGGATTTGTTCGCGCCACGGAGCCGGGCATCGCACGGGTATGGACGACGTTTCCGACCGAGTCGGGAACGGCGGGCCGCAGCGGCCTGGTCAGCGTTTGGTCTGCGCGTCCGGCGGCAGGATCCGGGCGCCGGGTACCGGACCATTGGCCGTGCGCACGCTGCGGGCGACGCCCGCGCCCGCGAGCTCGGCGGCCACCGATACCGCGGCCTCTTCGTTCGCACACAGGAACGCACAGGTCGGCCCGGAACCGGAGACCAGCCCGGCCAGTGCGCCCGCCGCGACGCCCGCGCGCAAGGTCCGGCGCAGCTCCGGTTTCAGCGAGACGGCCGCGGCTTGCAGATCGTTGCCCAGCAGCGGCGCGAGCTGTTCCGGATCGCCGGCGGCCAGCGCCTGCATCAACTGCTCGGGCGGGCCCAGGCGCGGCGGATCGCCGATCTCACGCAGCCGATCGAGCTCCCGGAAGACCGCCGGGGTGGACAGGCCGCCCTTGGCGAAGGCGAGCACCCAGTGAAAGGTGTTGCGGGACAGCACCGGCAGCAGCCGCTCACCGCGCCCGGTGCCGAGCGCGGTGCCGCCGTGCAGCGCGAAGGGGACGTCGCTGCCCAATTCCGCGGCCAGCGCCAGCAATTCCTCGCGACCGAGGCCGGCATCCCACAGCTCGTTCAGGCCGAGCAGGGCCGCCGCGCCGTCGGCGCTGCCGCCGGCCATGCCGCCCGCCACCGGAATGCCCTTGGCGATGGCGATTTCCACCAGCGGGTTGCGCCCGGCCACGTGCGCCAGCCGGACCGCCGCCTGCCACACCAGATTGGTGCGGTCGGTCGGCACCTCCGCCGCGCCCTCGCCGCTGACCTTCACGGCGAGGGCCGCGGCGGGGGCGAGGTGCACGTCGTCGCTGAGCGATAGCGCCTGGAAGACCGTGGTCAGGTCGTGATAGCCGTCGGCGCGCAGATCACCGACTCCGAGGTGCAGGTTCACCTTCGAAGGCGCACGCACGGTGACGGGGCTCGGCACTACTGACAACACGGTGCCCAACTCTAACGGGTGGGACCGACACCGGCCGCCCGCGCGAACCGGTTACAGCAGCACGCCGCCGGTCGCGTCGATCCACTGCCCCGTGACCCAGCGCGAGTCGTCGGAGGCCAGGAACCCGACGATGTCGCCGACGTCCTCGGGCCGGCCGATCCGGTTGAGCGGGGACCAGCCCGACACCATCGCCTCGCTGTCGGGATTGCGCAGCCAGCCCGCGTTCATGTCGGTGTCGATCACGCCGGGAGCCACCGCGTTCACGGTGATCCCGCGCGCGCCGAGTTCCTTGGCCAGGATCTGGGTGAACGAATCGATCGCGCCCTTGGTCATCGTGTACGCGAGCAGGTTGGGCATCCGCGCACCCTGGGTGAGCCCGGTGGAGACGTTCACGATGCGGCCGCCGTCGCGCAGCCGGTCCAGGGCGAGCTTGGTGATGAAGAACGGGGCCTTGGTGTTGACCGCGAAGACGCGGTCGAAGTCCGCCTCGGCGGTACCCGCGAGCGGCTCGCGGACCCCGTCGATGCCCGCGTTGTTGACCAGGATGTCCAGGCCGTCGGCGTGCGCGTCGAACGCGGCCCACAGCGCTTCGGCGTCGCCGGGCACGCCCAGCTCGGCGCGGACGGCGAAGGCCGAGCCGCCCGCCGCCTCGATCGCGGCCACCACGTCCTTGGCGGCCTGCTCGTTGCCGTTGTAGTGCACGCCCACCCGTGCGCCGTCCCGGGCCAGCCGTTCGGCGATGGCGCGGCCGATCCCGCGGCTGCCGCCGGTGACCAGAGCTGTCTTGCCTGTCAGTGCACCCATTGCGCGTTCCTTTCTATAACGATCACTACAAAAAGGACGGTAGCACATTATCTAGCGAGCGCTATAAAATAGGGACATGGCCACACCGACCCGGGGACGACCGCGCTCCTTCGACCGCGAGGAAGCGCTGGACAAGGCCGTTCGGCTGTTCTGGACCCGGGGCTACGAGGCCACTTCGATCGGCGACCTGACCGCCGCGCTCGGCATCGGCGCGCCCAGCCTCTACGCCGCCTTCGGCGACAAGGCCAAACTCTTCGCCGAGGTCGTGTCCAGCTTCGCCGCCCGCTACGGCGGCTTCATGCCGCGCGCCCTCGAGGAGGAGCCGACCGCGACGGCCGCCGTGCGCCGGATCCTGCGCGAGGCGGCCACGCAATACACCCGGCCGGAATGCCCGCACGGCTGCCTGGTGATGAGCGCCGGCCTGAACACCACCAGCGACGAGATCGCGGACATGCTGCGCGCGCTGCGCAATCGGAACATCGAGATGTTCACCGAGCACATCCGCGCCGACATCGACGACGGCCTACTGCCCGCCGACGCCGATCCGAAGATGCTGGCGCGCTACGTCGGCACCGTGCTGCAGGGCATGTCGCAGGCGGCCCGGGACGGTGCGAGCGCGGCCGAGCTGACGAAGGTCGCCGAGATGGCGATGCGCAACTGGCCCACCTGACATTGCGTCCCACTACCCCCTAGGGGTATGTTCGTTTGGGCCGGGGACGCCCCCGGATCGTAGGATCGGGCACGAACGAAGGAGTCGGCGATGGCCACCAGCACCTACACCGTCACAGGGATGACCTGCGAGCACTGCGTCCGCGCGGTCAAGTCCGAGATCGGCAAGATCGACGGCGTCACCAGCGTCGACGTCGACCTGGCCAGCGGCGCGGTCCGGGTCGACAGCGCCGCGCCCGTCGCCGATTCCGCGATCGCCGCCGCTGTCGACGAAGCGGGCTACGAGGTCGCCTGATGCGGGATCGGCTGCGGGTGGCGGCGGCCGGCGGCGCGCTCGTCGTGCTGTTCGGGGCCGCACTGGGCATCGGTGCGCTGGTGGGCGATCCGGCCGGGGATCCGCCCGCCGACACCGCGAGCGCGACCGGCCTCAGCGATGCCGAGGCCGGTTACACCCTGGCCGATCTCACCGCGCCCGCCGCGCCGAATCAGCCCGGGACGCTGCGCTTCCGGATCACCGGCCCGGACGGCGCGCCGGTCACCCGATACACGGTTCAGCACGAGAAGCAACTGCACCTCGTCGTGGTCCGCTCCGATGCCACCGAATACCGGCACGTGCATCCCGTGCTGGACGCCTCGGGCACCTGGTCCCTCGACTGGACCTGGGCGCAGCCGGGCACCTATCGCGTCTTCGCCGATTTCGTGCCCATCGACGCCGGTCGCGATCTCGTCCTCGGTAAGACCGTCACCGTCGCGGGAAACCCTACGCCGCAACCCATTCCACGACCGGAGCGCACCGCCACCGTGGACGGCTACCAGGTCTCGCTGACCGGCGAGCAGAGCACGGCGGGCAGCGAACTCCGGTTCACCATCTCCCGGGACGGCAAGCCCGTCACCGATCTTCAGCCGTACCTGGGCGCCTACGCCCACCTGGTCGCCCTGCGCACCAGTGATCTGGCCTATCTGCACACCCATCCCCAGGGCGAGGTGGGCAATACTCCCCCGGGCCCGGATGTCGTGTTCCACACCACGGCCCCCACGCCGGGCGACTACCGCCTGTATCTGGACTTCGCACACGGCGATTCGGTGCACACCGCCGAGTTCACGGTCACGGCAACCGATTCCGCCGCCACCGGCAACCATTCCGGCCACCACAACTGACAGAGAGTACGGGCGGTGAGCTCCACCCATCGGGTCTGACCCAGCTACCGACTGGCTCCCCGGTGCGCGACGTCCTCCTCCGCGGGCGGCACGATCCGCTCCAAATCGACGAGCAGCGGAAGCCCCGGGGCAGCCGATCACGCGGCCCGGCAGCCGGATCACGCGCGGTCGCAGCGAATCGAGACGATCCGGGCCGGAGACTACATCGCGTCAGACCTGCGCGGCGAGGCGGACGTAGGCGGCGGTGTCGAGGGTCTCGCCGCGCGCGGTGGGATCGATCCCGGCGGCCACCAGACGACGCTCGGCCTCGGCCGGCGAACCGGCCCAGCCGGACAGCGCCGCGCGCAAGGTCTTGCGGCGCTGGGCGAAGGCGGCATCGACGACCTCGAAGACGCGGCGGCGGTGCGCCTCGTCGGTGGGCCACGGCGGTTCGGCGTAGCGCTCGATGCGGACCAGGCCGGATTCGACGCGCGGGACCGGCCAGAAGACCTGGGTGCCGACGTGCCCGGCCCGGCGCACCGCGCCGAAGAAGCCGGCCTTCACACTGGGAACGCCGTAGATGCGGCCGCCGGGCTCGGCGGCCAGGCGGTCCGCCACCTCGGCCTGCACCATCACCAAAGTGGTGGTGATGCTGGGCAATTCGGCGAGCAGATGCAGCAGCACCGGCACCGCCACGTTGTAGGGCAGGTTCGCGACCAGGGCGGTCGGCCGGGCGGGCAGTTCCGCGGCGGTGACCCGCATCGCGTCGGCCCGCACCACCCGCAGGCGATCGGCCAGCTCGGGTGCGCGGTCCGCGACCGTCACCGGCAGGTGCTCGGCGAGCACCGGATCGATTTCCACCGCGATCACCGAATCGACGACGTCGAGCAGCGCGAGGGTCAGCGAGCCGAGCCCCGGCCCGACCTCGAGGACGACGTCCTCGCGCCCGACCCCGGCCGCCGCGACGATCCGCCGCACCGTGTTCGCGTCGTGCACGAAGTTCTGCCCGAGCTGCTTGGTCGGCCGGACGCCGAACCGCTCGGCCAGCGTGCGCACCTCGGCGGGACCCAGCAGCGCGGCGCTCCCACGAGCGGAAACATCAGATTCGGACACCAGAAGAACCTACCAACCCCTGCTATCCGGCCGGGCCCACGGTGCGCACGGGCCCGGCCGGAGCACGCCGGGCAGACGGGGAGTCTCCGCCGCGGCGAGTCTGTGGCGAGCGGTCTAGGACTGGACCGGGGCCGCCTTGATCCGGGCCAGGAAGGCGTCGATGCCCGCGGACATGGCCGGGTTCAGCTCGCAGTGCTCGCCGGTGCCGGTGATGGTCTCGAAGCCCACGCCGTTGGCGGCGAACTGAGCGACCAGCGCGCCGTGCAGCGGCGAGGGCACGACCTTGTCGGTGACGTTGACCAGCAACAGGATCGGGGCGTCGTAACCGCTGGTCGGCACGGTCAGGTAGTCGTCGAGCGCCGCCCGGATGCGGGCGTCGGACAGCGGCTTGGCCATCAGCTCACCGAGACCGAGGCCCTTGACCCGCGCGTAGACCTCGCCGAAGCACTCGGTCTCGACGTCGTCGAGCACCGACTTGCCCAGCGGCGTCAGGTAGCTGTCGACGTCCACGTCGGGGCGCGCCTGCCGGAGTCCGGCGAGAATCGCGACATAGAAGCTGAGCGCGCCGTCGGCGCCGTCCACCTTGGGGATGGCGGGTCCGGCCAGCGGCAGCACCTTCTCCACATCCGATTCCGGGTCCACCGCGATGGTGCCGCGGAAGTCCAGGTCGGGGGCGTAGGTGGCCTGGAGATGCCCGGTGCCCAGCGCGGCCTGGCCGCCCTGGGAGAAACCGATCACGCCCCAGGTCCGCGAGAGTTCCGGGTGGGCGGAACGCGCGGCGCGCAGCAGATCGATGGTGGCGGTGGCTTCGGTGCGCTGCTCGAGATAGGGGTGCGCGCCGGTGTCGAAGTTGCCGAGGCCGAGGTAGTCCGGCGCGACGACGGCGAAGCCCTGGCCCACCATGCGCTGGATGATGGCGTCCTCGCGGCCGCTGCGCGGGTTGGACTGGCCGCCGCAGCCGGGGCCGAGCCCGCTGGTGCCGTGGTCGTAGGCCATCACCGGCCAGCCGCCGGGCGGCGGGGTACCGGCGGGAACGAACAGGGCGCCGCTGGCGGGCTGCGGCGATCCGTCGGATCCGGTCATCCAGTAGTCGACGACGGAATTGCCGGTGCCGGTGGGCATCCCGCGCCAGCCGTCCGGTCGCGCGGACAGGGCGATCACCGTGCCGGGCGTCTCCGCGTGCGCGGGGCCCGCCGGCACCAGCAACGCCGCGCCGGCCGACATGGCGGCAACCGCGATCGCGCGCTTCCAACCGGGAACTGTTCGCATCCGAAACCCTTCGACAACCCGACCATGAACAAAACCTGGACGAGCGTACAGTTGAGTTCCGGTCATTCCCGGGCTGTTTAGAGAACCCTCAGGGAATCCTGTGCGCCCGCTCAATCGGGCCGGTGCTCACATCCCCAACCGGCTGGTGCAGGCCGGCCAGGCGCCCCAGCCCTGGCGCGCGCGGGTGACCTCACCGATCGCGATCTGCTCTTCCCGGGTGGCGAGATCGGCGCGCGGCGCGTACTTCAAACCACCCTGGCGCTCCCAGGTGCTCTGATCGAACTGCAGGCCACCGTAATACCCGTTGCCGGTGTTGATCGCCCAGTTCCCGGTGGCCTCGCAGCGGGCCAGCGCGTCCCAGATCGAGCCGTCCTTCACCGGCGGCACCTCGGTGCCCGGCTTGGCGCCCTTGCGCACCGTCTTCGGCTGCGCGGGCACGGTGACGTTCGAGGCGACCGGCTTGCGATCCACCTCCTGCCCGTTGACCTTGGTGACCGCGAAGGTGACATCGTGCACGCCGGGCACGCCCTTGCTCTCCACCACGGTGCGGCTCATGTTCATGGTGACGTCCTCGATGACGTTCTCCGGCGGATCCAGCGGCAGCGTCTCGGTCACGTTCTCGACGCGCTTGCGCGTCACGGTGATTCGCATGCCCTCGGCGAGCTGGGTGTCGGCGGCGGGCTCGACGGTGTCCTGCTCGATCAGCGGGATACCGGCCGTGGCCAGGGCTTCCCCGACGGTGCGCCCGGCCATCTTCACCTCGATGAAGCCGCCGAGGCCGTCCAGCAGCGCCACCGGGCGCGGGCTCGCGACCTGCAACGTCGCCCCGGCCAGCGGCAGCGGGGCGGTGCGTGCGGGCGCCACGAAGCGATCGCTCGGAATCTCGAGCTGCTCCAGCGCCTCACCCGCGGTGAGACCGGTGGTCCAGACCTTCTGCGGCTTGCCGTCGATGGTCAGGGTGACCTCGCGGGCCCGGTTGAACACGATGGTGGCACCGTCGGCGACGGCCGCGGCCAGGCCCGGGCGCACCAGATCGCGGTCGGTGACATCGAACCCGGCGGCGCGCAGCACGCCCGCGACATTGCGCGACATGGTCGCGTGGGTGGACTGGGCGCCGTCGACGATCACCGTGACGTGCTTACGGTTCACGATCGCCAGCGCGGAGCCCACGATCAACGTCATCAGCAACGCCGCGACCGCTGCGTACAGCAGCGGCGAGCGTGACTGGTTGATCCGGGTGAATGGGGACATGGTCACAGGACGATAACGAGAGGAGGGGTGGTGGACAACCGCAGGACGTGGAACTGCGGCTTTGAACATCACGATCGAATATCGCAGCCGCAGGTAAATCACGAAACGTGGACAGAATAGTGATCTGGCCCACATTTGTGAAATCAAGGGGCCTGACGGGGTAACGCGTGCGCCCGGGCACGCGAAATCCTAGATCCCGTAAACCCGCCGGGCGTTCGCCGTGGTGATCTTCGCGAGCTCGGCCGGATCCTGTTCCCGCAGTTCGGCGAGGGCGCGCACGGTATACGGCAGGACATAGGATTCGTTCGGCGCGCCGCGGAACGGATGCGGCGTCAGATAGGGCGCGTCGGTCTCCACCAGAATCGCCTCGTCCGGCACCACCTTGGCGGCCTCCCGCAATTCGTGGGCGTTCTTGAAGCTGACCGTGCCCGAGAAACTCAGCAGGTACCCCTCGGCCACACAGGACAGCGCCATATTGGTGTCCGACGAGAAGCAGTGGAAGATCACCTTTTCCGGCGCGCCCTCGTCCAGCAGCACCGCCAGCAAATCGTGATCGGCCTCGCGATTGTGGATCATCAGCGGTTTGCGCAGGCGCTTGGCCAGCTCGATGTGCCAGCGGAAACCCTCGATCTGGGTTTCGATATCGGCGCAGCCGTCGAGTTTGCCGGGCCAGTAGTAGTCCAGCCCCGTTTCCCCGATCGCGACCACCCGCGGATCCGCGGCCAGTCGCTCGAGTTCCGCTTTCGCGGCGTCGTCGAGCGCGTTGGCCCGAGTCGGGTGCAGCGCCACGGCGGCGTAGACCCGGGGATCCCAGTGCGCCGCCTGGACCGCCCACTGGGCGGCTTTCAGGTCGTCTGCCACGGTGACGATGGTGCCGACGCCCACCGACGCCGCCCGGTCGACGATCACCGTCGTCGACGCGGCATCGGTCGCACCGCACGCGTCCAGGTGGGTGTGCGCGTCCACCAGCGGAGCGAGCGGTTCGGGCAAATCCGGTGCGGGCCGTTTGCCGCTCATGCCGCTACCTCGCCGACGGGGATATTCAAGTGAGCGTCGAATAGCACGGCCATTACAGTAGACACACCATGAGCGCAGCTGACCGCCCCGCCTTCTATGTCACCACGGCCATCGCCTATCCGAACGGTGCGCCGCATATCGGGCATGCCTACGAGTACATCTCCGCGGACGCCATCGCCCGATTCAAGCGGCTCGACGGGTACGAGGTCTTCTTCATGACCGGTACCGACGAGCACGGCCAGAAGATGCAGCAGGCCGCGGCCGCCGAGGGCGTACCCGTCCAGGAGCTGGCGGCGCGCAACTCCGACGTGTTCGAGGCGCTGGACAAGACGCTCGACGTCTCCTACGACCGCTTCATCCGCACCACCGACGCCGACCATCAGCGGGCCTCGGTGGCGATCTGGGAGCGGATGCTCGCCAACGGCGATATCTACCTGGGCAATTACTCCGGCTGGTACTCGGTGCGCGACGAAGCGTTCTACACCGACGAGGAGACGACGCTGCTCGAGGACGGCAGCCGGATTTCCACCGAGACCAAGACGCCGGTGGAATGGACCGAGGAATCGAACTTCTTCTTCCGGCTCTCGGCCTATCAGGACAAGCTGCTCGCCCTGTACGAGGAGCATCCCGAATTCATCGCGCCCGCGACCGCGCGCAACGAAATGGCCAGCTACGTGAAGGCCGGTCTGAAAGACCTGTCGATCTCGCGCACCACCTTCGACTGGGGCGTGCCGGTGCCCGGCCATCCCGATCACGTGATGTACGTCTGGGTGGACGCGCTCACCAACTACCTCACCGGCGTCGGTTTCCCGGAAACGGATTCGGCGGCGTTCCAGCGGTTCTGGCCCGCCGATCTGCACATCATCGGCAAGGACATCACCCGTTTCCACACCGTGTACTGGCCGGCGTTCCTGATGTCGGCGGGCGTGGAACTGCCCAAACGCGTGTTCGTGCACGGGTTTCTGTACAACAAGGGCGAGAAGATGTCGAAGTCGGTCGGCAATGTCGTCGACCCGCTGGCGCTGATCTCCGAATACGGCCTGGACGCCGTGCGCTTCTTCCTGCTGCGGGAAATCTCCTACGGGCAGGACGGCAGCTACAGCCACGACGCCATCGTGTCGCGGATCAACGCCGACCTGGCCAACGAATTCGGCAATCTGGTGCAGCGCAGCCTCACCATGGTGAACAAGAACTGCGACGCCCAGGTGCCGACGCCGGGCGAGTTCACCGCCGAGGATCGGGCCCTGCTCGAGCAGGCCGGTGGCCTGCTCGCCAAGGTGCGCGCCGAATTCGACGCCCAGCAGATGCACCTGGCGCTGGACGCGATCTGGAAGGTGCTCGCCGAGACCAACCGGTACTTCTCCGCCCAGGCCCCGTGGGCCCTGCGCAAGTCCGGCACCCCGGAGGATCTGGCCCGCATGGCCACCGTCCTCTACGTCACCCTCGAGGTCGTGCGCATCGTGGCGATCCTGGTGCAGCCGGTGCTGCCCGGATCGTCGGCGAAGATCCTGGACCTGCTCGCCCAGCAGGGCCGCACCTTCGCCGACCTGGCCACCCCGCTGGCCGCCGGTGTGCCGCTGCCCGCGCCGGAACCGGTGTACCCGCGCTACGTGGAGCCGAAAGAGTAAGCGGCGCAGCACTGTCGAACGAACTCACCCCGCGTTCTCCGGAACGCGGGGTGAGTTCGTTGCCGGTCTAACCGCCTACTGCCACTGCGCGAGCAGGCGGTTGGCCTCCTCGGCGAGGGCGGCCTGAAGGTAGGGGCCGAAGCTGACGCGGGCGACGCCGTGCTCGGCGAAGTAGGACTTGGCGGGCTTGCCGGGGATGCCGATCGCGTTGACGGGCAAGGGCAATTCGGTGGTGAGGCGGCGCAGGTCGGCGTCGGAGTGCCGGCCGACCGGGTAGAGCACGTCCGCGCCCGCCTCGGCGGCCAGCTTCAGGCGGGCGATGGCGCGGTCGACGCGATCGGCCTCGTCGCCGTCCTGACGCAGGAACAAATCGGTGCGGGCGTTGACCACCACGTGGACCCCGGCGGCGTCGGCGTAGCGGCGCAACTCGCCGACGAAGCTGGCGTGCTCCTCGGCGCCGCGCAGGCGGCCGCCCTCGCTGTGCACGGTGTCCTCGATGTTCAGCCCGACCGCGCCCGCCTCCAGCAGGCCCTCGATGAGCTGCGCCGGGTCCAGCCCGTACCCGGATTCGATGTCGAGCGAGATCGGCACGTCGACCGCCTCGGTGATCTGGCGGACCCGGGTCAGCGACTCGGCGTAGGTCATCCCCTCGGCGTCCTTGCGGCCGATCGAATCCGCCAGCGGATGACTGCCGATGGTCAGGGCCGAGAACCCGGCGGCGACAGCCAGAT
Organism: Nocardia sp. NPDC050435; assembly: GCF_040655395.1. NCBI lineage: Bacteria > Bacillati > Actinomycetota > Actinomycetes > Mycobacteriales > Nocardiaceae > Nocardia > Nocardia sp. NPDC050435. The sequence continues at coordinate 575,290 of NZ_JBFAJW010000004.1, read as the reverse complement.
TCGCCGACCACGCGTCCCAGACCGTCGGCAGCACCGCCGGATTCCCCGGCTGATGCAGTGCGAGAAACGCTTTGGCCTTGCTTTCGAGTGTGGTCATGCCCCGATCATCCACGGCCGCGCCCAGACCTGCCAGGACCACCCGGAGATCACTGGCCGGGAAGGCTCCCGCGGCCTGCCGGATCAGCGCGCCCGGCGGTTGCGCCGGGCGGCCTCGGTCGCGTCAGTCCTCGCCGTCGCGCCGTGCGGCGAGCACGGCGTCGTAGAGTTCGCGCCGCGAGACGTTGTGTTCGCCGGCCACCTGCGCGCACGCGTCTTTGAGCCGAAGGCCCTCGGCGGTCAGGGTTTCCACCGCGCCGACCAGATCGGCGGGGTCGGCGGCCTGCGGCCGCGCGCCCTCCAGTACCACCGTGATCTCGCCGCGCGCCCCCTCGACCGCCCAGGCCGCCAGCTCGGCGAGGGTGCCGCGCTTGACCTCCTCGTAGGTCTTGGTCAGCTCCCGGCACACCGCGGCGCGGCGGTCCGGCCCGAGCACCTCGACGGCGTCGGCCAGGCAATCGGCCAGCCGGTGCGGCGCCTCGAAGAACACGCAGGCGCGCGCCTCGGTGGCCAAGGCTCGCAGCCACTCCCGGCGCTGCCCGCCCTTGCGCGGCGGGAACCCGTCGAAGCAGAACCGTTCGACCGGCAGCCCGGACAGGGCCAGCGCGGTGGTCACCGCCGACGGCCCGGGCAGGCAGGTCACCGGCAGATCCTGCTCGACGCAGGCCGCGACCAGCCGGTATCCGGGATCGCTGACCGAGGGCATGCCGGCGTCGGTGACCAGCAGCACGGTACGCCCGGCCTCGATGTCGGCCAGCAGCGCCGGAATCCGCGCGGCCTCGACGTGGTCGTAGAAACTCACCACCCGGCCGGTGATCTCCACCTCGAGCGCCTTGGCCAGCGACCTGGTCCGCCGGGTGTCCTCGGCCGCGACCACCTCGGCCGACGCCAGCGCGTCCCGCAGCCGCTGCGAAGCGTCCCCGATGTCACCCATCGGCGTCGCCGCCAGCACCAACCGGCCCACTGCCGTCGAATCCACCGCTCTCCCGTCCGAACCTCGCGTCCGGCGCACACCGGATCGGCTCCGAGCCTAGTGCGCGCTCCGACGGGGCACGTAGTCGCCGAACTCCCAGGTGGCCGGGATTCCGCGCGGCGGCTCGGTTGCCGGTGCGCGACCTTGTCCGCCGGACCGCATAACATCGGGGCGTGACCCAGGTGACCTCCCGCGCGACCGCTCCGTTCGGGAACGTGCCCTCGTGGTCGAGTCCCGCGCCGCTGCGGCCCGCGCCGGACTTCGGGCCGACCGACACCGTGCGTGGCTGGCTGGTCACGGCCTTTCTGACGGTGGTCGCCGCGGTCACCCGCTTCACCATGCTCAACTACCCGACCGATGCCGGCACACCGGTCTTCGACGAGAAGCACTACGCGCCGCAGGCCTGGCAGATGCTCACCGGCGGCGGCGTGGAGGACAACCCCGGCTACGGGCTGGTGGTGCATCCGCCGGTCGGCAAGCAGATGATCGCGATCGGCGAGTGGCTGTTCGGCTACAACGGCTGGGGCTGGCGGTTCACCGCGGCGCTCGCGGGAACGATCCTGGTGCTGTTGATCATTCGGATCGTGCGCCGCCTGGCCCGCTCCACGCTGATCGGCGCGATCGCGGGCATCCTGACGATCGCCGACGGCCTGCTGTTCGTCTCCTCCCGGATCGGCATGCTCGACATCTTCATGGCGCTGTTCGTCACCGCCGCGTTCGGCTGTCTCATCGTCGATCGAGACGACGTGCGCCGCCGGATCGCCCTGGTGGACGCGCAGGGCCGGATCGCGGCCGGCGAGTGGGGCCCGCGACTAGGCGTGCGCTGGTGGCGCTTCGGCGCGGGCGTACTGCTCGGCCTGGCCTGCGGCACCAAGTGGTCGGGCATCTACTTCATCATGGCTTTCGGCCTGCTCAGCGTGTTCTTCGATGTGGCGGCCCGGCGCGCGTACGGGGTGCGGCGGCCCTGGGTGGGCACGATCGCGCGCGATGTCGCCCCCGCGCTCTACGCGCTCGTGGCCATCCCGATCGGCGTCTACCTGATGACCTACTGGGCCTGGTTCGCCAGCGAGGACGGTGTCTACCGCTACGCCGTCGGCAATCAGATCGGCACCGGCGGCACCTGGTCCTTCCTGCCCGACGCCCTGCGCTCGCTGTGGTTCTACAGCGGGGAGTCGCTGCACTTCCACGAGACCCTGACCAACTCCGCCGGCAACCACCACCCCTGGGAATCCAAACCCTGGACCTGGCCGATGGGCCTGCGGCCGATGCTCTACTACTACGCCGACACCAACGTCTCGGGCTGCGGCGCCGCGCAGTGCGTGAAGGCCGTGATGCTGATCGGCACGCCCGCCCTCTGGTGGGTGGCGTTCCCGGTGCTGGCCTGGATGGCGTGGCGCATGATCGTGCGGCGCGACTGGCGCTACGCCGCGGTGCTCACCGGCTACGCCGCGGCGCTGCTGCCCTGGTTCCTCACCCTGGACCGGCAGATGTACTACTTCTACGCGGTCGCGCTGGCCCCGTTCCTGATGATGGGCGTGGCGCTGGTGCTCGGCGACATTCTCGGCCCGGCCCGGAATTTCGCGCTGCCCAGACCGGGCTGGTCGATTCCGCGCGGCCCGTCGGGCAACTACCTGCCGACCGAGCGCCGCAGTCTCGGACTGCTCGCCGTCTGCCTCTATCTGGGCGTGGTGGTCGCGAACTTCATCTGGCTCTGGCCGATTCTCACGGCCCTGCCGATCACGCAGTCGAACTGGCACGACCACCTCTGGCTGCCCAGCTGGCGTTAGGCCTCCAGCGCCGAGCGGATATACCGCAGCGCGGTCGCGTCGTCGACGCCGAGGCGGCGGACCGCCGCCACGTACTCGGTGGCCGCCCGACCCGCCGCGTCCCGGGTGGGATCACCGGAGGAGGCGATGAACGAGCCCTGCCGCCCGCGGGTTTCCAGCACACCGTCGGCTTCCAGCTCACGATAGGCGCGGGCCACCGTGTTCGGGGCCAGCCCGAGCTGGGCCGCCAGCGCTCGCACGGTCGGGATCTTGGTGCCCGCGGTCAGCTCCCCCGAGCGCACCTGGGCCAGCACCCCCAGACGCAGCTGCTCGTAGGGCGGGACGGACGACTCGTGGTCGAGGTTCAGAGTGAACATGGCGGGCTCACACGGCATCTCGGGACAGTGGACAGGACATACAGCGTGGGCCGCCGCGGCCGGAGCCGAGTTCGGATCCGGGGATCCGCAGCACCTCGATGCCGGCGTCGGCGAGCCGCACATTGGTCATTTCGTTGCGTTCGTAGGCGATCACCACGCCCGGCGCGACGGCGAGGGTGTTGTTGCCGTCGTCCCACTGTTCGCGTTCGGCGGTGACGCCGTCGAGCCCGGTGTCGATCACCCGCAGCTTTCCGATGCCCATCGCCTCGGCGGCCGCGGGCAGGAACGGATCCGGCCCGCGCATGCTGACCTCGCCGTCGTCCTCGCGGCGAATGGTGAACGCCTGCAGGGTGTCCCGCACGGCGGGGTACATCACCACCGCGTCGGTATCGACCATGGTGCACACCGTGTCCAGGTGCATGGTGGCCCGGTTCTGGGCGATCGGCACCACCAGCACGGTGTGCGCGAGACCGTCGTCGAACAGGCTGCGGGCCAGCGCTTCCGCGCCGGCGGGCGAGGTGCGCTCGCCGACGCCGACGGCCACCACGCCGGGGGCGAGCAGCAGCACGTCACCGCCTTCGATCGGCGCGGTGTGCGATTCGTAGGCGCGCCGCACGCCGAGGAAGCGCGGGTGGAAGGCGTAGATCAGGTCGGTGAGCGAGGTTTCGCGCATCCGCGCGGGCAGCGCGAGCGAGGTGATCGCCACGCGCGGGCCGACCCAGAACGAGGAGTCGCGGGTGAACAGCAGATTGGGCAGCGGGGTGATGACGAAATCGCCGCCGTGGTGCATGCGGCGCACCAGCGACGCGGCGTCCGGGCCGAAGGGTAGCTCGTCGAAGGTCATGCCCGCCATCAGCAGATCGGCCAGTTCCCGGGCCGGGACACCGCGCAGGAACGCCGCGAGTTCGTCGGCCAGCGCGTGCCCGAGCTTGCGGGCGTCCACGGCCGAGGAGATGCCCTGGATGCGCGCGGCCCCGCTGACCTGGAGGGTCTCGGTGAGCAGGTCGGCCAGCAGCAGCACCTCGACGCCGTGGTCGCGCAACACTCCGGCGAAGGTGTCGTGCTCCTGCTGGGCGCGCTCCACCCAGGGGATGCCGTCGAAGAGCAACTGGTCGTTGTTGCGCGGGGTGAGCCGCCGCAATTCGTCGCCCGGCCGATGCAGCAGCACCGTGCGCAGGGTTCCGACCTCCGAGGTCACCCCGAGACGTGCTTCGGCGCCGCGTGGTTGTGCGTCTGCTCCCATGACCCGACCGTAGTTCGCCACGGGCCGCTGAGCACGGAATTGGCGCGGATGTCGTGCCGTTACGGGCGGCTGGTCCGATTCTGCCCCCAGCACACCCTAACCTGAAGTATTGTTCAGGTGAATGGAGGAGCGTGCATGTCGACAGCCGATTGGCGAACGAAGGAGCTGACCCCCGGGCAGCTGTCCGAGCGTAGCGGAGTCGCGGTATCCGCGTTGCACTTCTACGAACGCGAGGGCCTGATCACCAGTCGCCGCACCAGCGGCAACCAGCGCCGCTACGCCCGGGAAACCCTGCGGCGGGTGGCGTTCATCCGCATCTCCCAGCGAGTCGGCATACCGCTCAGCGAGATTCGGGCCGCGCTGGACAAGCTCCCCGAGGGCCGCACCCCCACCCGCCGCGACTGGGAGACCCTGTCCACCACTTGGCGCAGCGATCTCGACGACCGCATCACGCAGCTGATTCGCCTGCGCGACAACCTGACCGGCTGCATCGGCTGCGGCTGCCTGTCTCTGGGCAGCTGCAAACTGGTGAACGAGCGCGATCAGCTCGGCGCGCAGGGCCCGGGCGCCGTGGTGCTCGACACCCACATCAACTGCCCGCCGGGCAAACCCGCCGCCGTCAACTGCCAGCCCGGGAAGCAGTCAGCAGCCGGTTGAACCGCGCGCTCATCTGCCGGATGACGAACTCGTAAGGGAGCGCGAACTTCCGGGCCCACCAGTAGCCGAAGCGGATGTCGGGCGAGCTGTAGACGATGAACCGATTGCGTTCGATGCCTTGGAGAATCGCCGCGGCCACCTTCTCCGGCGGCACCGCATGCTTGGTGAACCGCTTGGCCATCCGGTCCACCCGGGGTTCCCGCCGATCGATGCCGACCAGTTCGACGGTGTGCACCAGGGGGGTGTCCACCGCGCCGGGCGCCACCAGGTGCACCGAGATCCCGTGCGTCTCCAGATCGAAGCGCAGCACCTCCGACACGCCCCGGATGCCGTACTTGCCCGCACTGTAGGCGGCGTGCCAGGGCAGCGCGATCAGGCCCGCCGCCGACGAGACGTTCACCAGCGCACCGCCTTTCCCGGCCCGCACCATGGCCGGGACGAAGGTCTCGATGACGTGGATCGGACCCATCAGGTTCACCTCGACCATGTGCCGCCAGTGCCGGTGCTCGAGATTCTCCACGGTGCCCCAGATGGAGTGGCCCGCGACGTTCATCACGATGTCCAGGCTGGGATGTTCGGCGTGCACCGACTCGGCGAAGGCGGCCACGGCGTCGTAGTCGGTGATATCCAGTGCGCGGCTTGCCAAGACGACCCCGCCACGAGCCCGGATAGTTTCCACGGTCTCCGCCAGACCCTCGGCGTTGATATCGGTGAGCACCATCTCGGCGCCGGCCGCGGCGGCGGCGAGCGCGGTCGCGCGGCCGATCCCGCTCGCCGCGCCGGTCACCAAGGTCTTGGCGCCCCGCACCGTTGTCCGCCCGACCCGCCGCTGCCCCAACCCGCGCACCGCGACTCCCATTCTCCTAGACCCGTTTCACTTTCTCCGGAGGCTACTGCCCCGCGCCACGGGGATAGCCGAATTCCACCGGGGCGACACCCCCCAATCCTGGGGTCTCCTCCGCACCCGGCTAGCGCCCCAGCACCGCGAGCATGCCGTCCACCGCACGCGGCCAGGTGAATTGCTCGGCGCGGGTGCGCGCCGCCCGGCGGCGTTCGGCCGCCGGCCGGGCCAGCACATCGGTGACCGCGTGTGCGAACGCGGACGGATCGTCCGCGGCGATGGCCCCGCAGGCGGGGGTGACGATGTCGGCCAGCGCCGAGGACCGGCTCGCGACCACCGGCGTGCCCGCGGCCAGCGCCTCCAGCGCGGCCAGCCCGAACGTCTCGTGCGGACCGGGCGCGAGGGAGATATCGGCGGTGGCAAGCAGTTTCGCGACCATGGCGCGCTCGGAGATGAAGCCGGTGAAATGGATCGCGGGCACGCCCCCGGCCAGCGCGGGCACCGCGCGGGCCCGGCGCTCGAGCGCCTCGCGGCGCGGACCGTCCCCGGCCACGATCAGGCGCACCTCGGTCCCGGCCCGGCGCAGTTCGCCGATCGCCTCGATGCTGCGGTCCACCCGCTTCTCCACCGAGAGCCGCCCGCAGTGCACCAGCAGCGGATGGCCCGGCAGGCCCAGGTCGGCGCGCAGCGCCCGATCACGCCGGTGCGGGCTGAACAGCTCCAGATCCACCCCGAGCGGCACCAGCTCGACATTGGGCGCGCCGATGCGCTCGAACTCGGCGCGGGCGAAATCGGTGGTGCACACCACGATCTCGTAGTCGTCGGCGGTGCGGCGATTGGCCACGTCGGCCAGGCGGCGGGCCGCGGCGCGGGGCAGCACCTGCCCGAGCAACCGGTCCAGGCGTTCGTGCGAGATCATCACCCCGGCGATGCCGCGGCGGCGCGCCCAGCGCCCGAAACCGCGCAGCGTCAAGCGATCCGAGACCTCGAGCACGTCCGGCCGCAAGCCGGTCAGGGCATCGGCGACGCGGCGCGGGTCGGCGGCCCGGTAACCGCCCGTCCAGGGAATCGGCACGGCGGGCAGCGTCACCCGCAGCACGCCGGTCGGCAGGATCTCCTCGCGGCGGCGGGCGCCGGGCACGATCAGCACCACCTCGTGCCCGGCCGCGACGTAGCCCTCACCCAGGTGATGCAGAGCGGTGCGCAGTCCGCCCGAGCGCGGGCCGTAGAAGTTCGCCAGTTGGACTATGCGCACTCCTCGATCGTTCAACGGGTCGGGTGTGCGCGGGCGTGCTGCCGCGCAACACGGGGTGAACAGGAGGCGAAGAACCGTCAGCGGGGTGCGGCGCCCCGCCCGGCCCGGGGCAGTTCCAGATCCAGCGGGATGCGGCCGGTGGTCAGGTGCTCCTCGACCTCGTCGGCGGGCATCGGCCGCGCGATCAGGAAGCCCTGGGCGCGATAGCACCCCAGCCCGACCAGGGTGCGCGCGGCGACGGCGGTTTCGACGCCCTCGCCGACCACGCCGAGGCCGAAGGACCCGGCCAGGCCGATGATCGATTTCACGATCGCGAGATCGTCGGTGCTGGCGCCCAGGCGCTGGACGAAACCGCGGTCGATCTTGACCGCGTCGACCGGGAGTGCCTTCAGGTGCGACAGCGAGCTGTAGCCGGTGCCGAAATCGTCGATCGCGATCTGCACGCCCATGCGCTTGAGGCCGCGCAGCGTTACCTGGGTGCGCGCGAGATCCTGCACCACGACATGCTCGGTGATCTCCAGGCAGACCGAACTGCCGTCGATGCCGAACAGCCGCAGGATATCTTCGATGCGCTCGACGAAATCCAGGCTCACCAGCTGCACCGGCGAGACGTTGATCCGCATGACGACATTGGAAGCCAGGCCGCGCCGCCGCCACTCGGCGAACTGCGAGCAGGCCGAGCGGATCACCCAGCGGCCCAGCTCACCGGCGAGATTGGTGGCCTCGGCCACGGTGACGAAGGCGGCGGGCGGCAGCAGCCCCCGGGTGGGGTGCATCCAGCGCACCAGCGCCTCCAGCGCCACGATCCGGCCGGTGCGCAGGTCTACCTCGGGCTGGAAGTGCAGCAGCAGCGAGCCGTCGGACACCGCGCCGCGCAGATTCAGCTCCACGTCGTCCTGCAGTTCGAACTGGGCGCGCATGGCGTCGGTGAACACCGCGACGCCGTTACCCCCGCCGGATTTGGCCGACAGCAGCGCGTGGTCGGCGCGGCGCAGCACGTCGGCGACCGTCGTCTCGCCCGGAATGCCCACGGCCACACCGACGCTCGCGCCCCGGCTGACGGACTCGCCGCCGACGGTGACACGCCGCCCGATCAGCTGCTGGATCCGGGTGGCCTCCAGCTCGGCCGCCACCGCGTCCATCGGCTTGGCGGGCACGATGACGAACTCGTCGCCGCCCAGGCGGGCGATCATGTCGTTCGGGTCCAGGTTCTCGCGTAACCGGGAGGACAGCGTGCGGATGAAATTGTCGCCGGCGGTGTGGCCGAGGAAGTCGTTGAGCGCCTTGAGCCGGTCCAGATCCAGGAAGAGGGCCGCCACCGGGCCGGGCGCGCCGGAGCGCAGCCTGTCCTCCATGTGCTCGAGCAGGGCGCGGCGGTTGGCCAGCCCGGTCAGGTCGTCGTGCAGGGCGATGTAGCGCAGCCGTTCCTCGGCCACCACCCGCGCCTGCACCTGGGCGAACAGCGCGGCGATCGCCTTGAGCACGTTGAGTTCCCGGGTGCTCCAATCCCGGTCGCCCTGCTTGATGAAGCCGAGGACACCGGTGGATTCGCCGCGCGAGATCAGCGGCACCGCCGCCATCGCCACGGTGGGGATGCCGGAGGAGCGGCGGATCGTCTCCTGGTAATCGGCGGAGCGCGGATCGGGCCGCACGATGATCGGCTCGATGGCGTGCTCGAGTTCCCGGAAGACCGAGTCGGCGTGCTCGAAGTGCACGACCTCGAGCGGATCCGGGTCGGGGATCTCGCCCCGGTGCGGCCACTCGGCGATCAGCACGGTGACCCGGCGTTCGCGTTCGGTGTGGCGCAGATAGCTGAAATCGACGTCGAAATGCTCGACCAGTTTGGCCAGCACGCGTTCGCTCGCCGCCACCATGGTCGTGGCGTCGACGCCCATCAACTCGGCGGCGACTTCGGTCACCAACGAGTCGAGCGTTCGGCGAGGCACCCTGTCTCCGATCGTGCTAGCGGCGGTCGCCCGCGCCCGGCTTGTCCGACCCGCCCCACCGCCGGCTGCCATCCCCGAAGGGAAGCCGCCTGCTGCGGACCGTGGCTGCTGCCGCGTAGCTCAGGCGAAGCACCAATGCCATGATCTCATGCTCCGGCACTCCCAGCAGGTCCTGGAAACGGCCCTGAAGTGAAGTCAGTGTATCCGCGAAATCGGGGGAAATCGCGATCAACTCTTCGGGACGCCGCGCGTAGAGGAATACGGGCGAGACCGGCTGCACCGCCAGACCGCGCCGGCCCGCCTCCAACCACACCCGTTGCGTGGCCGCCCCGGCCCGGGCGTAGTCGGCCGGGCCGGGCACCCGGCCCGGGCACGGGAGGGTCACCGCGAGCACCGCGGAGCTGGAGAGCACCCGGTCGCGGGTGTATTCGCCGAGGGCGTTGCCGGCCGACCACTCGTGCAGCCGGGCCATCACGTCGGTGCGCCGGGCCATGCGCATTTTCGCCTGTTCGACCGGGGAAAGTTCGAGACTGCGGATGTCTATACCGGTGAGCGGGTCGTCACCGGGAAACCGTAATTCCCCGAATAGCTCCTCGTGTAAGCGCGGCGTCAGATAGCGGATCCGGTCGGAGTTGCCGAGGATGTCGGCGGCTTCGGCGATATCGGCCGGTGCGGTGACATAGCGGACGTTCCCCTCCTCGACCCGCGCGGCCGCCGCCAGGGCGGCGAGCACATGGTCCGACAGCGCCCCGCCGTTGCCCAGGCGCCGGTTGGTCTCTCGGGTCAGCGCGGCCGGGTAGTCCCGGGCGAGCACCGGGTCCGCGCCGGAGTCGAAACGTAACCGCGCGCTCAATGCTCCGGCATCGTCGTCGACGACCTCGTGCGGGCCCAGGATGCCGTGCGCGGCCGCGGCGGCGCGGGCGTTGTGCAGGGCCGCGCCGATCGCGACGGCGCTGCCGCGGTAGCCGATGTCCAGCGCCGAGGATCTGGTGCGCACCAGATCCATCCGGAGACCGCCGTCGTCCTCGCGCAGCACCCACGGCTGGGTGTTGCCGCCCGAGGGTGCCCGCTGCGCGCATTGCAGGACGCGTTCGATCGCCGTCGTGGCCGGGCTGTCGCCGCCGGGCTCGCTCGCCTCGGCGGCCGTTTCCTCCACCGGCTCCGGCTCGGCCAGCGCGTCCAGGCCGCGCTCCAGATCGATGCGCACCCGGCCGGAGGACAGCTTCTGGCCCAGGCCGATCCGCCGCACCGCGCCCGCCACGATGGCCGCGCCCAGCTGCACCTCGCTGCCCAGTTGCGGCCAGGTGGTGACGGTTTCGTCGATCTCGACCAGGCTGGCGGCCATCCGGGCGGACAGTTCGCCCGGGTCGAGGATGCGCATGACGTGCGGGGCCTTGTCCTTGGTGCTGAGCCCGCGCAGATCCGCGCCGGTGGTCGCCCCGAGCAGGCCGTGGAAGGGCAGCCGCCCGGGTTCCAGGTCGTAGCGCTCGACGTCGAACAGGCCGCGGTCGCTGGTCTCCATGAGCAGCGGGACGCGGTGCCGGCGCGCGCCCTCGCGGACCGCGAATTTGATGTCGAGCGAATCGCATTCCTCGACGACGAGGGTCAGGCCGTCGAGGAACTCGTCCACCGACTCCTCGGTGACCCCGGCCGTGCACACCTCCACCGGCAGGTACGGATCGAGTTCGGCGATCCGGCGCGCGGTGACGATCGATTTGTTCACGCCGATGTCGAAGATGTTGCCCGGCACCCGGTTCAGGTTGGACAGCTCGATCTCGTCGAAGTCGGCCAGCCGCAGCATGCCGCAACCGCCCTCCAGGGCGATGGTGTAGGCGCAGGCGTGGCCGACGCTCTGCCCGACGACGCCGATGCGCAGCTCGCCGAGCCGTTCCTGTTCGGCGCGGGTGAGTTTGTTGCGGTTGCGGTCGAGCCGGATGGCGCGATAGGAGACCTCGTCCAGCAGACCCACCAGCGCGCGCCGCCACGGGTAGTAGACCCACCGATCGGAGCTGGTCGCGGTGGGTGGCTCGGTGATCTTGCCGAGTTCCAGGCGCAGCATGTCGCGCAGGTCGACGATCCGGACGCGCGGGGATTTCCGCAGCTGTGCGAGCACGGCGAGATCTTCCGGGGCCGACTCGTCGAGGATCAGCGGCCGATAGTCCACACCGGGACCAAGGTCACCGTTCATGCCTGCGCACGTCCTCCGATCCATGGCTGCCGGGTGTGGTGAATCCGCAGCGCACGAGTTTGCCTAGGGCAGTATCCGTCATCCGACAGGAATTGACCAGGCGTCTGGCTAATCTTCCGAAAACTCATCGCGGGACCGGAAATCCCTGCAGGTCAAACGATCATGGACGAACCGGGGCCGGAATCGAGAGACCAGTCGGTTCCAATTAGGTTAACTTTTGGCTATGTCCAGCGGGGCCCGCGGGCGCTCGGCGCTAGATCAGAATGGAGATGAACAGCTCCACCGACTGCGGACCGCGCCAGATCTCGATCTCCTCGCGGTAGGCGCGGGTGATCTCGGCGGAGGCCGTCGCGTCGTCGACCTGAGCCCAGACGTCCTCGACCGGATCGTGGTAATCGCCGTTGGGCTCGAAGCGCGCGTACACGCCCTTGGGCACCGAGACCAGCAGGTCACCGACCGGAACCTCGTCCGGCGCAGGGTATTCGAAGCTCACGATGGCGTTGTAGTTGCCGGCCGGATCGGGCACGTACACCGTGTACATCGGATGCTTGTCACCGGAGCGCTCGCGCAGCCGGTCCTTGAGGAACTCGATCAGATCGCTGTTGCTGACCTTGAAGCTCGGGCGCACCCGCGGCACCACCAGACCGCCGTAGATCGCCGCGTTGCGCACCGCGATGGTGTATGTCATGACCCCTCGACCGCGAGGTAGAGCTCGATCTTGTAAGCGTGCGGGTAACACTCGAAATCGCCGCTGTGCGTGCGCCGGATCTGCTTGTGCTCCTCGGCGTAGGCGATCTGCGTCCACAGGTCGGTCATCACCTGGGGGAAGTTACCCACTGAGGAGAAGCGCGCGTAGGTGCCGCGCGGCAGCCGGGCCACCAGGTGGCCGCGGGTGACCTCCGCGAACGAGCTGCACTGATACCCGACGATCTGGGTGTTGTAGGTGCCGAGCTCGCCGGTGTAATCGGTGAAGGCACTGGCCAGCGGGCCGCCGAGATCCTGGTGCAGGATCGCCGCCCAGGCCGCCTCGAGATCGTGATCGCGCAGTTCCCCGAGCGCGCGCTTGGGGCTGCGGACCGGCAATCCGGCGACCCACGTCTCGTCCCGCTCGACGATTTCAAACTGCATGGAAAGGACTCTCTCGCGGTGGCATTCCGGTCGCTGCCCGCATCCGGTCGGCTGGAAAGGCCATGCTATCAACCCGGGCCGACACGCAGTGTTCGCCGCCACGCCGCGTCGCCGAGTCGGCACCGGCGCTGAACTGGACGAATGTCCGGCAGAGGCTCCGGCGGCCCGCCGGCAACCGCTCCGGCGGACCCGCGGCCGACCGCCCCGATACGAATAGTCCTGGGGCAGAGGCAAATTCACGGCTATCGCCGATCGCGCCGGATTTTCCGCCGCGCCGTTGTGTCCCAGGCCACACTCGGGTACCTTCCGTAATTCGAGACTGAATAGTTTCACAAATTGCCGGGCCCCGCCGGGGCGCGATGGACAAGGTGGTCCAGATCATGAAATTTCGCGTGCTGCTGCGCCGGGCGACGGCCGCGGCGCTGACCGCTGTCGCGGTCTGTGCCCTGGCCGCCACGGCCACGGCGGACGACCTCGCTCCCGGCACCACGGCGCAGCGCCTTTTCGGCGGCCCCGGCCCACATCCGGTCGCCACCACGGTGCGGACGAACTCCTGCCAGGACTCGGTCTTCGGCATGATCCAGCACATCGCCGTGCACCTGTTCGGCAATCGCGACAGCCCGACCTGCACCCAGGCGTTCCCCAACGGACTGGAGTCGCCGATCGGCGTGAACACCTACTACCCGGGCGATCTCACCGCGCCCGCACCGCTGCTGGTGTTCACCCCGGGCATCAACTCCAACCCCGGCATGTACGACGCGCTCGCCCGGCAGTGGGCGAGCCACGGCTTCGTGGTGGTGCTGCCCTACGACTACGTCAACTCGCTCGCCCACGTGCCCACGCTGGGCCTGGCCACGGCGGTGCTCGCCGCCCGGGACCCGAACTCACCGCTCTACGGCCGGATCGACCTGAGCCGCACCGTCTTCGGCGGGCACTCCGCGGGCGGTCAGGCCGCGTTGCAGGCCGGGGCGCTGTTTCCCGGCGTCGCCGCCGCCATCGATCCGGCGCTGCGGATCGCCGGCGTGCTGGCCATCCAGCCCGGCCCCCTGGCCCTGGGCACGCTGCTCGAGGTGCCCACGCTGTTCCTCACCGGCTTCAACGACTGGGTGGTGCCCGATTTCGCCTGGGTGCGCTGGTGGCAGTACAACCTGACCGGCCGGGCGCCGGCCTGGATCGCCAATGCCCGTGGCGTCAGCCACTTCTCGCCGGTCGACGGCCTGGACGCCTACCTCTCCGCGGGCACAGCGCTGGCCTACCTGCGCTACCTCGCCTACGGCGACGACACCGCCGCGCGGTTCTTCACCGGATCGGATTGGCTGCTGCCCCAGGACAAGACGTACTTCAGCGTGCAGCGCAACGCCGCCGCCGCGGCCCTGGACTAGCCGGCCCGCAGCCGGCGCACCGCGCCCGGCGAGGTGCCGACCACCCGCTTGAACGCGCGGCTGAACGCCGCCTCGGAGTGATACCCGAGACGGTGCGCCAGCTCCGCGACCCCGATGTCCTCGCGCTCCAGGCTGGTGCGCGCGACATGCATCCGCCAGCGCGTCAGATACTGCATGGCCGGCTCACCGACCAGCTCGGTGAACCGGGCGGCGAACGCCGAGCGGGACATCACGGCCTCGGCCGCGAGCGCCGACAACGTCCAGGCGCGGGCCGGATCCCGATGGATCAGCGCGATGGCCGGGCCGATGCGCGGATCCCGCAGGGCGCCGAGCCATCCGGTCCGGGCCGCCGGATCCTGCTCCAGCCAGGAGCGGATGGCCTGGATGACCAGGATGTCGGCCAGCCGCGTGATCACCGTCTCCCCGCCGGGGCGCAGCTGTCTGGCCTCGTCGGCGATGAAGCGCACCGTCGCGTCGATCCAGGCGCCCTGCGGCGAATCGGTGCGCCCGACCCGGATCACCTCCGGCAGCAGCTCGAGCAGGTGCCGGGCCGCGGGATCGTCGAAGCGCACGGCGCCGCAGATCACCGTCGCGGGCGTGCCGCCGCCCCCGTGCCGCAGGATCTCGTAGCGCTCGCTCACGAGTTCGCGCGGCAGCGCGTCCAGCGGGGTGGCGTGCACACCGGGCGCGCTGGTCAGCAGGTGCCCGGCGCCGTGCGGCACCAGCGCCAGATCACCCGCGGAAAGCCACTGGCCCGCACCGGGTTCCACCTCCAGCCAGCAGGCGCCCGCCGCCACGAAGTGGAACATCACGCAATCCGGCCAGACCGGCAGCGCGACGCCCCACGGCTCGGTGAAATCCGAACGGCCGTAGAACACGCCGCTCATGCGCAGCAGGTGCAGCGCCTGGCCGAGCGCGTCGTCGGAGCGCCACAGAGGTTCGACCACCATGCTCACCAGTATGTGAACGTGCGCAGCGGCCGTCCACGGCGCTGGACGATCGGGCAGGAACCTTCGACGGGAGGGCATGGTTCGTCCCGGTTCCGGATTCGAGACTGGATGTCGAGCAACACATCTCAACTCGAAGGAGTCTCCGATGCAGGTTCTGGTAGTCGGTTCGACCGGTGGATCCGGCCGTGCCGCCATCGATCAACTGCTGGCCGCGGGCCACGAGGTCACCGCGTTCACCCGGACGCCGGGCGGCGCGCGGCGGCCGGGATTGCGCTACGCGATCGGCGACGCGCTCGCGGCCGGCGACGTCGACCGGGCGGTCGCCGGGCACGACGCGGTGGTCGTCACCCTCGGCATCAGCGAAAACCCGCTGCGGGTCCGGCTGCTCGGGCCGGCCGGGACGCCGATGGCGGTGCGCTCGCGCGGCACCGCGAACGTCGTCGCCGCCATGCGGCGGTACGGGGTCCGGAAACTGGTGGTGCTGAGCGCCTTCGGGGTCGGCGACTCCGCACCCGGTCTGACGCTGACGAATCGGCTGTTCTACCGGGTGATCCTGGCGCCGCAGATCGCCGACACCGAACGCCAGGAGGCCCTGGTGCGGAGCAGCGGGCTGGACTGGGTGCTGGCGCGGCCGGTCAACCTGACCGACGAACCACACGACGCCATGCCCGCCACCGCCGACCGACCGGCGGTGCACACGGTGCCCCGGGCGGGCGTCGGCCGGTTCCTGGCCCGCGCCGTCGCGGACGCGGCGCTGGTCGGGCAGGCGGTGACGCTGTCCACCCCCGGCTAGTCCCGGGATTCCACCGTCGTGCAGATGCCCTCGATGAAGTCGCCGAGGTCGCCCGGATTGCGCGAGGTGATCAGCGGCCAGCCGTCCTCGTCGGACCGGACCATCGACTCGTCGACCCATTTGCCGCCGGCATTGGTGATGTCGGTGCGCAGCGACGGGTAGGAGGTCAGGGTCTTGCCGGGCAGCAGCCCGGCCTCCACCAGCAGCCACGGGCCGTGGCAGATCGCCGCGATCGGCTTGCCCGCGCCGGCGAAATCCTTGGCCAGGGCCAGCGCGTGCTCCTCGATCCGGAGTTTGTCGGCGTTCACGGTGCCGCCGGGCACCACCAGCACCTCGAAGTTCCCGACCTCGACGTCGGCGAGGGTGGTGTCCGGCTGCAGCACCTCGTCCGGCTGGGTGTCGTGCCGGAAGGTCTGCACGCCTTCGTTCTTCGGCGCCGCGTGGATCACCTGGGCGCCGAGGGCGCGCAGCTGCCCCAGGGGCACCACCAGTTCGTCACGTTCCACCCCGGTGTTCGAGGTGGCGATCAGCACTCGGACGCCTGCCAGCCGATCCGCCATGGGAGCTCCTTCCGTCGCGAACATGTCTCCTGTCGAGCATGCCGCGATCGGCGGCGGCTAAACCTGCCGGACGCGATGGCACTGCCTGGGGCCGGTGTCCTAGCCGTAGTGGCAGACGTAGTGCACGGTGTCGAGGACCTCGATCTGGAAGGAGCTGTCGCCCGGCACGCTGAAGGACTCGCCGCCGCGGTAGGTGACCGGCTCGGTCTCGCCCGCGAGGGTGACCTTGCACTCCCCCTCGACCAGCTCCATCACCTCGGGCACGCCGGTGCCGAAGGTGAGCGTCGCGGGCAGGATGACGCCGACCGACTTGCTGGTGCCGTCGGCCAGGGTCAGCGCGTGGCTGACGCACTTCCCGTCGAAGTACACATTGGCCTTCTTCGCCACGCTGACGTTCTCGAACTGCGCCATGATCTCTTTCCCGAGGTTGAGGTGGAGCCGTCAGCTTACTGAGGCGCCCGGCCGGGCCGAACGTACCCTGATGTATGGCTTTGTCACGGCGTGCGCTGCTGGCGTTCGGGGTCGCCGGGCTGGCGGGCGCGGCGACGGCCTCCAGCGCGGTGTTCCCGGCGCCGCGCTGGCGCGGCACCTACCCGTTCGCGCTCGGCGTCGCCTCGGGCGATCCGCGGCCGGACGGCGTCGTGCTGTGGACGCGGCTGGCGCCGGAGCCGCTCGCGCCGGACGGGCTGGGCGGGATGCCGCGGCACCCGGTGTCGGTGGACTACGAGGTGGCCCACGACGCGAATTTCGAGCGGATCGTCACCCGCGGCGCGGCCGTCGCGACGCGCGAGCTCGGCCACAGCGTGCATCCGGAGGTGCACGGGCTGGAACCGGATCGGTGGTACTTCTACCGGTTCCGCGCGGGCTCGGCGATCTCGCCGACCGGACGCACGCGCACCGCCCCGGCGGCGGGCTCGCCGCTGGCCCGGCTGCGGCTGGGCGTCGCCTCCTGCCAGTCCTGGGCCTCGGGCTACTACACCGCCTACGAGCACCTGAGCCGCGAGGATCTGGATCTGGTGCTGCATCTGGGCGATTACATCTACGAGCGGGCCTGGAACCATCGCCGGGAAGGCACACCGCCGCACGCCTTTCCGCGCGGCGAGGCCGTCGACCTCGAGGGCTACCGCCTGCGCTATGCCCAGGCCAAGGCCGAGCTGCCGCTGCAGGCCGCGCACGCCGCGTTCCCGTGGCTGATCACGATGGACGATCATGAGGTCGACAACAACTGGGCGGGCGACAATCCCGGCCTCGGCTTCGACATCGCGCTGCTGCGCCCGCTGTTCCTGCGCCGCCGCGCCGCCGCGTTCCAGGCCCTGTACGAGCACCAGCCGCTGCGTCTGGAACAGCTGCCCAAGGGCCCGGACATGCGGCTGCACCGCCGCTACCGCTTCGGCGATCTCGCCGACCTGACCATGCTCGACACCCGCCAGTACCGCACCGCGATCCCGTGCAGTCAGACCCCGGTCGCGGGCTGCGACGAACGCTTCGCCACCGACCGCACCATTCTCGGTGCGCCGCAGCGGGATTGGCTGCTCGACGGCTTCACCGACTCCCCCGCGCGCTGGCAGGTTCTGGGCAATCAGGTGGCGATGGGCGAGGTCGACACCGATCCCGGGCCGGAGATCCGGGTGTCCACCGACGCCTGGGACGGCTATGTCGCCGATCGCAACATCGTGCTGGGCGCGGCGGCGCAACGGCAGGTCGGCAACCTGATCGTGCTCACCGGCGACAAGCACGAGCACTGCGCGAGCGATCTGCGCAGTGATTTCGCCCGGCCCGAGGCGCCGGTGGTGGGCGCGGAGTTCGTCGGGACCTCGATCACCACCAATGGCGACGGCGCCGAGATGACCGAGCACGGGCGGCGGCTGCTGGCGGCGAACCCGGACCTGAAGTTCTTCAACGCCCAGCGCGGCTATCTCCGGCTCACCCTGGACAACACGCTGTGCCGCACGGATTTCCGGGTGGTCCCCTATGTGACCCGCCCCGGCGCGCCGGTGCTGACGCGAGCGAGTTACGTCGTCGAAGACGGAATCCCCGGCACCACCGAGGCCTGACAAATCGTTTCCCCTTCTAAAGATATAGCGCACCCGGGGGCTTGCGGCAAGACCCGGTTCATCCCGCAGAATTGCCCGCCTACGGCTGAACAGCCACCGTGGAGATTGGGAGAACAGCTTGTCCGACATCGACGTGATCATCGTGGGCGCGGGCCCGGCGGGCCTGACCCTCGCCGCCGAACTGGCCCTGGCGGGCGTGCGGCCGCTGGTGCTGGAGAAGCATGCCCTCCCCCGCGACGTGCCCAAGGCCAGCGGGCTGGCGGGCCAGATCCTGGAGGTGCTGCACTACCGCGGCATCCTGGACCGCTTCGAGGCCGCGAGCAGCAATCCGCACCTGGCCGCCAAGTTCCCCTTCGGCGGCACCCATCTGGACCTGACCGAGCTGCCGGATCCGCCGCTGCGGGCGATTCCCTTGCCGCAGCGCGAAATCGAGCGACTACTCGGCGAGCGGGCGCTCGAGCTCGGCGCGGAGATCCGGCGGGGCCACCAGGTCACCGGCCTCGGCCAGGACGCCGCCGCGGTGACCGCGCAGGTGCAGGGGCCCGACGGCGAGTACGAACTGCGGGCGAAGTACCTGGTCGGCTGCGACGGCGGGCGCAGCCGGATCCGTGAGCTGGCGGGCATCGATTTCCCCGGCACCACCTATCCGGAGGTCAACCGGGTCGCCCAGGTCAGCGTGCCCGACTCGGTGCGGCTGCCCGACGGCGATCTGGAGGTGCCCGGACTGGGCCGGGTGCGGGCCGGATTCACCCGGACCGAGCGCGGCATGTTCGCCTTCGCCGCCAACCCGGGCGGGGTGTTCCTGCAGACCGTCGAGGACGAGACCGCCGATTACGACGACGACGTGCCGCTGACGCTGAGCGAGCTCGCCGACAGCGTGCGGCGCGTGCTCGGCGCCGAACTGCCGATGTCGGATCCGACGCGGCTGTCCCGCTTCACCTTCAAGGACCGGCAGGCCGAACGCTACCGCGCGGGCCGGGTCCTGCTGGCCGGTGACGCCGCGCACCTGCTGCCCGCCACCGGCACCGCCCTGAACGTGGGCATGATGGACTCGGTGAACCTGGCGTGGAAACTGGCCGCCGAGGTCCGGGGCTGGGCTCCGGCCGGCCTGCTGGACACCTACCACCAGGAGCGCTACTTCGCCGGGGCCCGGGCCCGGCTGCAGACCCGGGCACAGGTCGCGCTGCGCCGCGGCATCGATGACGCCGCCGACGCCTTGCGCGAGATCTTCCAGGAACTGCTCGCCGACGCGCCCGCGGCCCGGCGGGTGGGCGCGATGATCGCGGGCACCGACGTGCACTATCCGCTGCCCGGCATCGAAACGCAGCCGCTGATCGGCACTTTCGTCCCCGATCTCACTCTGCATACCGAATCCGGGACGACCAGCGTGGCCGCGCTGCTGCCCGCCGGCCGTGCGGTCTTCCTCGACCTGGCCGGCCATCCGGAACTGCGCGAGCTCGTCGCGCAGTGGAGCGCCCGCGTCGATGTCCACGCGGGTATGAGCGACGATCAGCCCGCCAACGCCCTGCTGATCCGCCCGGACGGGCAGATCGCCTGGGCGGCGACGGGCGACGGGGCCGCCGACACCGCGACCCTGCGCACGGCCCTGGCGCACTGGTTCGGCACCCCGTCCGTCTCGTAAAACGTCCGGGCCGGCCTGTTCGGCGCGATCGTGCCGAGCGGGCGTTCAACCGGGCGCGGCGGCGTGGACCGCGTCGGCGATCGCCGCGGGCCAGGCCCTGGCGGCGGTGCCGTCGGGGTGTTTAGGCCAGGGCCGAATGGTGGTGCGGGAGTAGCTCGCCGATTCCTACGCTGATCATCGCAAGCTGACCCAGGAGGCTGACGATGATGAACCAGGCAACCGTGCGTGCCGACGGGATGGCCCCGCTGGTGCTCGCGGACGGAATCGCCCAGGCGTGGCGGCGCGGCCGGGAGTGGTTGCGGGAGGCGCATTTCCCCCGCACCACCACCTCCGGCGCGGCGGAACCGCGATCGGTGCCCGAGATGCTGGTGGCGCTGGATCCGTTCAATCCCGCGCCGGGCCGCGGCCGGCGCTGAGCGCGCGTACCGTGACCAGGAAGAGATTGCGAGGCCCCGGATGAAGCGGCTGCACTTCACGCCCGAAGACTTGTCGCGGGTCCGGATCGGCGCGCCGCTGGGCGCGCTCGGCGAGACGCTGCTGGCCACCCGGACGGTCCAGCGCGGTCGCGCACCGCTGTTCGACGGCTGGCGGTCCCAGGTCGTCACCCGCATGCCCGAGAACTTCGGCGTGCTCGCCGATCTCGCGCCCGCCGACGGCTGTTTTCTAGACCTGATCACCCCGACCCGCGGTGCGCGGACCATGTCCGAGGGCATCACGGCACTGCACCTGGCCTCGCGCGAGGAGTTGCGCCGCGAGGTCGCGTGCCTGGCGACCAGCGAATGGGCCTCGCCCACCGCGCCTTTGCCGGCCTGGGCGGCCAACCTGCCGGACCGCGACAACCGCACCGTGGGCGAGGTCGCGGCCGCGTTCCAGTCGTTCCACTCGGTCGCCTTCGCCGACCGCTGGACGCATGTGGAGTCCTATCTCGACGTCGCCGTGGACCGGATGGCGCGCACCATGGCCACCGAGGGCGTGGAGGGCCTTTTCGCCGGCCTCGCGCCCTACGCCCGCTGGCGCGCACCGGTTCTCGAGGCCGTCAGCAGCATGAGCCACGAGGACCGGCACCTGCGCGGCCGCGGTCTGGTGCTGGTGCCCGCCCTGTTCGTCTGGCCGGAGCCGGTACTGCTGCGCTCCGCGATCGACGAGTCCGCGCCGCTAACCATGATCGTCCCGGCCATCCGGGATATCGGCGATTTCGCCGCCGCCTGGGGACCGCGCACACCCAACGAAGCGCTCAACGCGCTGCTCGGGCGCACCCGCGCCGCGGCGCTGCAGGAGATCGCCGAGGGTTGCAGCACAACCGAACTCGCGCGCCGGCTCGGCGTCAGCCCGGCGACCGCGAGCGAGCACGCCTCGATCCTGCGCGAGGCCGGCCTGATCGACAGTCGGCGCGAACGCAACGCCATGCGGCACCGCGTGACCACGCTCGGCGCGGCGCTGCTCGACGGCGATCTCGACACCGGCCTGCGAATCGCCTGAACTACGTCGCTGCCCCCGATTACCCAGGTCGACGGCCATAGTGTGAAGCCATGGGCAACACAGCGACCGTCGCCGAGACGTTGGAGCCCCTGCTCCGGACCGCGCTCGGAGACCAGCCGGCGATCACCTTCGAGTTCTGGGACGGCAGTTCGATCGTTTCGGGTCCGGACTGCCGGGGCGTGATGCGGGTGCGTTCCCGTGACGCGCTGAGCTATCTGGTCTGGGCGCCGGGCGAACTCGGCTTGGCCCGCGCCTATGTCTCGGGTGAACTGGAATTCGAAGGCGATGTCTTCACCGTGCTGCGCACGCTGCAGCAGTCGGCGCCGCACGACGCCGACCTCGGCTGGGACGCCGCGCTGCGCGCGGTCGGCGCCGCCGGGCGGCTCGGCGCGCTCGCCCATCACCCGAAGCCGCCGCCGGAGGAGGTGCGCCCGCTGCGCGGCGGGCTGCACACCAGGCGCCGCGACGCGGCCGCGATCAGTCACCACTACGACGTCGGCAACGATTTCTATCGCCTGGTCCTGGGCGCGAGCATGACCTACTCCTGCGCCCGCTTCGTGCGCCCCGACGACCGCGGCGCCGAGCCCGCGAACCCGACCGTGGCGCTGGCCGACGCCCAGCGCGCCAAGCACGATCTGATCTGCCGCAAGCTCGGTCTGCGGCCCGGGATGCGGTTGCTCGACGTGGGCTGCGGGTGGGGCTCGATGGCGCTGCACGCCGCGGCGGCCTACGGCGCGCAGGTCGTGGGCGTCACCATCAGTCAGGAGCAGGCCGAGCTGGCCCGGGAGCGGGTGATCGAGGCCGGGCTGCGCGGCGAGATCGAGATCCGGCTCTCGGATTACCGCGATCTGCGCGGCGAGCAGTTCGACGCGATCTCCTCCATCGGCATGTTCGAGCACGTCGGCACGAAACGCACCGGCGAATACTTCGACACGCTGCGCGCGCTGCTGCGGCCCGAGGGCCGGCTGCTCAATCACGCCATCTCCTCGATCGGCGGGTCCCGCATGCAGCATCGCTCGTTCATCGGCCGCTACGTCTTCCCCGACGGCGAACTGATCGATGTCGGCGCGGTCGTGCTGGCCATGGAGCGCGCGGGTTTCGAGGTGCGAGACGTGGAATCGCTGCGCGAGCACTACGCGCTGACCCTGCGGCACTGGGTCGCCAATCTCGAAAACCACTGGGATCGCGCGGTTTCCATGGTCGGTCCCGGCCGGGCCCGGATCTGGCGGCTCTACATGGCCGCCTCGGCGCTGGGTTTCGAGGACGGCGGGCTGGGCCTGCACCAGATCCTCGGCGTCGTCCCCGACGCGCACGGCCACGCGGGGATGCCGGGCACCCGGCGCGCCTGGCACTGATCGCGGCTGTCGGCGCACTGTCGGCGGGCTGTCAGCGCACCTCGGCATCGTGTGTTCATCGGGCAACCCGCCCGGTGCACAACGAGAGGAAAAGCCATGTCGGACACCGCATTGCAGGAGATCGCCACCGCCACCGCCACCGAGTTCGGCATCCCCGGCCTCGCGATCGGGGTGTGGGCCGGCGGCCGGGAGCGCTTCGCCTGCCACGGCGTCACCAGCGTCGAGAACCCGCTGCCGGTCACCACGGACACCCTGTTCCAGCTGGGTTCGGTGACCAAGCCGCTGACCGCGACCGTCATCATGCGCCTGGTCGCCGACGGCCTGCTGCGACTGGACGCCCCGGTGCGCGACTACCTGCCCGAATTCGTGCTCTCCGACGAGGCCGCCGCCGCGCGAATCACCGTGGCGCAGTTGCTCAACCACACCTCCGGGATGGACTGGAGCATTATCAACGACACCGGCGAGGGCCCGGACGCGCTGGCCGCGTTCGTGGCGACGCTGGCCGAACTGCCGATGATCGCCGCGCCCGGCGAACGCGCCTCCTACAGCCAGGCCGGGTACAACGTGCTGGGCCGGATCATCGAGAAGGTCACCGGCCAGAGCTACGAGCAGGCCGTCGCCTCGATCGTGCTGGAACCGCTGGGCCTGCGCGACACCGTGTTCACCGAACGCGAGGCGATGACCCGCCGCTTCGCGGTCGGGCACGACATCGGCGCGGACGGCGCGCTGAGCGTCGCGCGGCCCTGGAAGCCGACCCGCGCCAACAACGCCGGCGGCGGCGTCGCCTCCAGCGTGGCCGACCAGTTGCGCTGGGCCCGTTATCATCTCGGCGACGGCGCGCCGATCCTGCCGGCCGGCGTGCTGGACCGGATGCGGCAGCCGACGGCGCCGCTGCGCGGCAGCTCGCTGGGCGACGCCTTCGGCATCTGCTGGTTCCTACGCGAGATCGACGGAGTGGCCACCCTCGGGCACGGCGGTTCCAGCATCGGCCAGTTCAGCGAACTGCTGCTCGTGCCCGAGCGCGACTTCGCCCTGATCGTGGTGGCCAACGCGGGACCGGACGGCATTCCGGCGAACCAGGCCGTGGTGCGCTGGGCCCTGGAGCACTACCTCGGCCTGCTCGACCGCGACCCCGAGCCGATGGCCTTCGATGCCACCCGCGCCGCCGAGGTGATCGGCCACTACGAAAGTGACGCCATGACCTTCGACATCACCGCCGACGCCGCCACGCTGACCCTGGAGGTGCTGATCAAACCGGAGATCCGCGCCACCTCCGCCGAGGAACTGCCCGCCGATCACGCCCCCTTCGACTTCGGCCTGCTGCCCGGCCCGGGCGACGAGTACATCATCACCAGCGGCGCGTTCACCGGTCAGCGCGGCTTCTTCAGCCGTGACGAACAGGGCGCGGTGGTGGGCGTCGATCTGGCGGGCCGCCTGTTCAGCCGAGTGCGCTGAGCGGCGATGAGTTCGGCGGCGTCGCGCCGTCTGCACCGACGACACCACCGCGACGATGCGCGGCGGACCGACGACATCAGGAGAAGTCATGAGGAAGATCACCGCGGGCCTGTTCATCTCGGTCGACGGCGTCATCGCCGACCCGCAGGACTGGCACTTCCCGTACTTCGACGAGGAGATGGGCGAGGCGGTCGGCGCCCAGCTCGGCGCGGCCGACACCGTGCTGCTGGGCCGGGTCACCTACGACAGCTTCGCCGGCGCCTGGCCGGAGCGCGAGGCCGCCAGCGAGGAAGACGCCGCCATGGCCAAGGCGCTGGGCGACGCCCGCAAGATCGTGGTCTCGCGGCAGCGACTCGAGTTCACCTGGCGTAATTCCGAGCAGTTGCACGGCGATCTGCTCGAGGCGGTGGCGGCGCTCAAGCAGGAGCCGGGCGGCACCGATATCGCGATGAGCGGCTCGCCCTCGATCGTGCGGCAGTTGCTCGCCGCGGGTCTGATCGACGAGCTGCATCTGCTGGTGCACCCGATCGCGGTGCGCACCGGCGAGCGCCTGTTCGACGCGGGCGAGCCGATTCCGCTGACCCTGCTCTCGGCCCGGGCTTTCCGGACCGGGGTCATCCACACCGTCTACGGTCCGGGGCAGACCGAAACCGGCGGCTACGACGAGGCCAAGGTGCATCTGCCGCAGGCCGGGAGCTGAGCGCGGTTCAGACGGCGCCGCGCTCGCGCACCTCGGGGTACCGCGCGCGCAACTGCTCCAGGCAGCGCCGCACCTCCCGCAGTTCCCGTTGCAGCAGCTGGGATTCGGTGCTGGAGCGGGGCTGCCCCCGCTTGGTGAGCCGGGCCTCGACCGCGGCGCTCAGCACCGCGGCCTCCGCGCTGAGCAAGTCGTAGAACACCTGGGCCTGGGCCACATCCGATTCGTCCCGCACCGCGTCACACCGCCCGCGCCGGTCCGGTCGTTAGCCGGTTGTACACCGTGTTGTTGCCCATGGTTCATCGTTACCGGCCACGGGCGAATCGTCAATCGTGCGCGATGGTTCAGCTCGCGGCGACGGTCTCGTGCACAGAACGCCAGGACAGGGCGTTGCGGGCCGCCGGATCCGGCAGCAGCAGCGCCGTGGTCCAGCGGGCGGCGGGCCCCGCCGGGGTGTGATGCACCTCCCGGAACCGCGCCACGACGGACTCGGCGGTGTCGGCCAGGACCTCGACATCGGTGATATCGATCATCAGGCCCGGCAGGGAGTGGCCCGCGCCGCTCAGCCCGACCAGCAGCCCCGACCTGGGCACCAGCACCCCGTCGACGGTCACCATCGAGAAATCCGGGTGCAGCTGTGCGACGAAGCGCTCCAGCGCGCCGACCGCGTCCGCGGTGCCCAGCCACCGGGCCAGGTCTTCGTGCTGGTCGTGTATCTCACCGACGACGGTCTCGTATCCGATGCTCACCAGGGCAAGCTACCGGACCGGCCCGGAACTAACCGGGTACCGGCGCTGTTGTAAGTGGAGTACCGGACTCACTTCACCGAGGAGGAAGCGTGACCGACACGCGCAAAGCGATCCTGGCCGGCGGCTGCTTCTGGGGCATGCAGGACCTGATCCGCAAGCAGCCCGGAGTGCTCTCGACCCGGGTCGGCTACACCGGCGGCAGCAACGACAACCCCACCTACCGCAACCATCCGGGCCACGCGGAGGCCGTGGAGATCGTCTACGACCCCGCGGTCACCGACTACCGGGCCCTGCTGGAGTTCCTGTTCCAGATCCACGACCCGACCACCAAGGACCGCCAGGGCAACGACATCGGCAGCAGCTACCGGTCGGCCATCTTCTACCTCGACGACGAGCAGAAGCGGGTCGCGCTGGAGACCATCGTCGACGTCGAGGACTCGGGCCTGTGGCCCGGCAAGGTCGTCACCGAGGTGACCCCGGCGAGCGCGTTCTGGGAGGCCGAGCCCGAGCATCAGGACTATCTGGAGCGCTACCCCGACGGCTACACCTGCCATTACCCGCGCCCGGGGTGGAAGCTGCCGAAGCGGCAGAACGCCCAGTAGCGGTTTCCCCGGCGTTCACGCGCCGGTCCGATTGCCCGGTTAGTTTGGCGCGCATGCGAAGTCATGGGCCCCTGCTGTTGCTCCTCGCGTGCGCGCTGACCGCGGCCGCCGCGCCCGCCGGCGCGGCGCCGGACGCACCGGTCCGGCTGCTCGGCGAACGGATCGTCCCGTTCGGCTACGAGTTCCAGGGCACAACCGTCGGCGGGCTCTCCGGCCTCGACGCCCTGGCTACACCCGGCGAATACGTCCTGATCAGCGACGACCGTTCGGCGATGCAGCCCGCGCGGTTCTACACCGCGCGGATCGCGGTGGGCGACAACGGCATCGGCCCGATCGAGTTCACCGGCACCCGGCCGCTGCGCGGCGCGGACGGCGCGACCTACCCGCTGAACACCGTCGACCCCGAGGACATCCGGGTCGATCCCTGGACCGGCGACTACTTCTGGACCCAGGAGGGCGAGCGCGCCCCGGCCGCGCTGCTGGACCCGTCGGTCCGGGTCGCGGGCCGCGACGGCGCGTTCCGCGCGGAGCTGCCGATCCCCGCCAACGAGCGGATGCGGCCGGAGACGGGCCCGCAGCGCAACGGCGCCCTGGAGGCCGCGACCTTCGCCGCGGGCGGGACGCTGTTCGTCACCGCGCTGGAGGCGCCGCTGCTGCCGGACGGCCCGATGCCCACCGCGACCACCGGCGCGCCGACCCGGATCACCGTGCAGGCCCGCAGCGGCCAGCTGCTCGCCCAGTACGCGTATCCGCTCGACCCGGTCTTCACCACGGGAACCGGCAGCAACGGCATCACCGCCATTCTCGCCGCGGACCCGCTGGACCCGGCGAAATACCTGGTCGTCGAGCGCAGTTTCGTCGAGGGCGCGGGCAACCGGATCCGGATCTACGAGGCCGACCTCGGCGCGGCCACCAATGTCCTGGACGCCCCGCTGGGCGACGCCCGCCCGGTCGCCAAGCGGCTGCTCGCCGACCTGAACGACTTCGGCCTCAGCACCGTGGACAATATCGAGGGCATCACCTGGGGCCCGCGCCTGCCGTCCGGCGAACGCACCCTGCTGCTGGTCAGCGACGACAACTTCAGCGATCGGCAGAGCACCCAGTTCGTCGCGCTCGCCCTGCGCTGAGCCGCGGCGGATACGCTGGGAGAATGCGGATCGGACAACGGCTTTCCGGTTTCCTGGCGTTCGCGGTGCTGGTGCTGGTGGCCGTCGCCACCGCCTGGGAGCAGCAACCGCACGGCCATCGCGACGAGTCCGCGCCAGCCGAGGTGTTCAGCGCCGGGCGGGCCCTGCGCGTCGTGGAATCCATCGCTCGGCAGCCGCATCCGGTCGGCACCGCCGAACATGCCCGCGTGCGTGACGATCTCGTGCGGCGGCTGCGAGACCTGGGGCTGCAGACCGAGATCCAGTCCGGTGTCGGCCGCTATCCCGGCGCGCTCGTGCGCGATGTGGTCGGCATGGCACGGGTCGACAACATCGTCGCCCGGCTACCCGGCACGAATTCGACCGGGACGATCTACCTTTCGGCGCACTACGATTCCGTCCCCTCCGGTCCGGGCGCGAACGACGACGGCGTCGGCGTCGCCGCGGTGCTCGAAACCGTGCGGGCCCTGCGCGCGAGCGGCGCGCTCCGCAACGACGTGGTGGCGCTGCTGACCGACGCCGAGGAACCCGGCCTGCTCGGCGCGGAGGCCTTCGCCGCCGCGCACCCGGACCTGCGCGGCAGCGTCATCCTCAACCACGAGGCGCGCGGCGCGGGCGGCCCCGTCCTGATGTGGCGCTCCACCCGGCCCGACGGCGGGCTGATCCGCGCGCTCACCGTCGTCCCGGATCCGAACTCCGACTCACTGTCCACGGCCCTGATCGACACCCAGACCTCCAGCAATACCGATTTCGCCGCCTTCGAGCAATCCGGGCCGCAGGTCATGGATTTCGCCTACGCGGGCCGGAGCGCCTACTACCACAACCGGCTGGACGACCCGGCCCATGTCAGCCTGGCCACACTGCAGCAGATGGGCGACAACAGCGTCGCCCTGACCCGCGAACTGGCCGGACGCGATCTGACCGCCCCGATCGCGGACGACGACCCCGCCTATTTCCCCTTACCTTTCGGCACCTTGGTGGTCCTGCCGATCTGGGTGATCGTCGCGTGCGCGGTACTCAGCGTCTTGGCGGCCGGCTGGGTCCTGTGGCGCGTCCGCCGGACCGGTGCGACCAGCCTGAAGCGGGTATTCGGTTCCGCCGCACTGCTGTTCGCCGCGGTACCGGGCGCGATGGCCGCGGTCTACGGGCTCTGGGAACTCGTGCTGGTCCTGCGGCCGGAGTACCAGCCGCTGTTCGTCGATCCGTACCGGCCGGAGTTCTACTACGCGGCCGTGCTCACGCTCTGCGTCACGGTCCTGGCCGTCTGGTTCGCGCTGTCGCGCCGCTGGTTCGGCGGCGCCGCGACCGCCGCCGGCGCGCTGTGCTGCCTGAGCGTGCTCGGCATACTGTTCGCGGTGCTCGCGCCCGCCGCCGCGCAGGTGATGGTGATCCCCACCGTCGCTGCCGCCCTGGGTGTTTCGGCGGGGTTCGCGGTGCCGGACCGCTGGCGATTGCCCGCGCTCACGCTGTCGCTGGTCCCCGCGGCCGTCTTCCTCGGCAGCAACGTCTGGGCGGCGCTGCAAGTCGGTGTCGCCACGGCCCCGTTCCTGGTCGTTCCCATCACGGTGCTGCTCGGCGCCCTGCTCACCCTCGTGCTCGCCCACGTGTGGCCGTCCCGGCGCGGCTGGCTGGTCCCCGGGACCGCCCTCGCGCTCACCGCCGCGCTCACCGTGGCCGGACTGACGGTGGACCGCTTCGACGCCGAGCACCCGCTGCCCGCGCAACTCATCTACGCGCTCGACGCGGATCGCGCCCAGGCGCAATGGATCTCGCGGACGCCGCCCGACCGGTGGACCGAGAACTTCGTGCGGCCCACCGCACCCGGCGCGCCCTACGCCGCCCTCTGGCCGGACGCCGTCGCCAGCGGCACGGCCCCGGCACAGGCGATTCCGGCTCCGACGGCCGAAATCCTCTCCGACACCACCGAATCCGGAATCCGCACGATCCGCCTGCGGCTGCGTTCCCCGCGCGGCGCGCCAGGCATCGCTCTGCGCTACCCGGCCGCGCCGAAGACCCTGCGGGTGGCGGGGCGCGAACTCACCCCGGTGCCGGACCTGGGCGTCATGTTCCACGCGCCGCCACCCGAGGGCCTGGAGGTGGAGCTGACCACGGCGCCCGGACCGCTCGAGCTGACCGTGGCCGACTACACCTTCCTCGCCGATTCCGGCATCGAGTCCTACCGCGGCCAGCCCGCCGACATCTACCTGCGCCAGGACAGCACCGGTGCGGTGTTCGCCCGGGTGCCGGGGCTGTGATCAGTCGTCGGCGATCAGATCGAATTCCTTCATCAGCTCGCCGATCTCGGTCGCGTCGAGCTTGGCGACCAGCTTCTTGCGCACCAGCTTCGGCACCGGCAGCCGCAATTCCTTGCCGTCGCGCAGCCGGCTCGTCGCCGCCAGCAGCTTGCGGACGTCATAGGTGGAGTTGAAGACCTCGGGCACGCCGCGCTCGACGCCGAGCAGTTGATACGCCGCCTCCATGCCCGTGCGCACCGAGTACTCGGTGGTGAAGATGCAGTCGCGGGTGGTCTCGGCGAACTGGCCGATGAAGGCGAAATTCGTTGCGCCTTCGGGCACCACATTCGGGCGGTCACCGGCTTGACGCGGCATGAAGAACGCCGTCACGTAGGGCATCATGCACGGCACCGTCTTCGCGCCCGTCGCGGCGAGCTCGGCGATATCGGCCTCGGGGACGCCCAGGTGATACAGCCACTCCTGGGTGATCTCCTCGCCCGTGCACTCCTGCATCGGCTTCTTCACGTAGTCGCCCGGCTTGTCGACGAACAGCGAGTACACCCACACCACGATCTGATCTTTGGGCTGCTGCTTGAAGTGCGGCTGCCGATTGACCGTCCAGCTCATCAGCCACGCCGAATCCCGCACCGTGACAATGCCGCCCGTGACGACCTTGCCGCTGAACGGGTCGCGCTTACAGATCTTCTGGATGTAGCGCGGGATGCGCTCGTCGACGGTGGTGACGGTGGCCGACTCCCACTTGGTCTTCGAGATGTCGCCCGCGAACACCTCCGGGCGGCCGAAGGCCCTGTCCTTGGCCGAGATCCGCCGCCACAGGTCCCACGCCGGCGCGGGGCCCTCGTTCAGCCGCGCCGGCGTGTGATGGTCGCCCTCGTCGGAGTTCTCGGTGAGCGAGCCGATGGTCATGAACAGCAGATCGTCCGGGCTCAGATCGACGCCGCCGGTCTCGCCCTCGGAGACCCAGTGCAGGCGGGTGGCCTGCTTGCGGTCGGCGGTCAGGTCGAAGTCGACATCGGTCACCGTGGTGTCGAAACGGAACGTCACGCCCTGGTCGAGCAGCCAGCGGTAGAGCGGCAGGACCAGGGACTCGTACTGGTTGTACTTGGTGAACTTGAGCGCCGAGAAGTCGGGCAGGCCGCCGATGTGGTGGATGAAGCGGTGCAGATACAGCTTCATCTCCAGGGCGCTGTGCCACTCCTCGAAGGCGAACATGGTGCGCCAGTACATCCAGAAGTTGCTCTCCAGGAAGTTCTTCGAGAACACCTCGTCGATCCGCTTGTTCTCCATCTCCTCGCGGGTGGCGAGGAAGACCTTGACGATGTCCTTCTGCGCGTGGTCGTCGAGGGCGAACAGGCCGTCGGTGTGCGCGTCCTCGCCGCGTTTCACGGTGGCGCGCTGCAGCGAGAAGTTCGGGTCGTCCTTGTTCAGCCAGTAGAACTCGTCGAGCACGCTGGCGTCGTCGACCTCCATCGACGGAATCGAGCGGAACAGATCCCACAGGCACTCGAAGTGGTTTTCCATCTCGCGGCCGCCGCGGATCACGAACCCCTTCTTCGGCTCCTTGATGCCGTCGAGGGCGCCGCCGGGCAGCTTCAGCTCCTCGAAGATCGTGATCTTGTCACCGGCCATCCGCCCGTCCCGGATGAGGAACGCCGCACCGGACATCGAAGCCAGCCCCGCCCCGACGAACCAGGCCCGCTTGTCCTCGACGCCGTCGGGTTTGCGCGGTCTGGCGAAGGCCTCGTAGTTCCCGCTGCTGTAGTACATAGGACTCCTCTTCCGAAACAGTCGAAGTACGCAGAGATCCCTCCACCTTGCTACAGAAGCAGCGATTAGCCAAGAAATAGCTATCGGTCAGGTCTGGCGGCGCACCATCTCGGCGATCCAGACGGGCGCGAACGGCGAGGTGCAGTTCGGCGGCGTCGGGTAGTCCTTCAGCACCTCCAGCCGCTCACCGATGTCGACGGCCCGGGCGCGATACTCCGGGTGCTCGATCCCGATCTGGGCCAGGCAGTGGTTCATCGCCCACTGCAACCGCTCCGGCGCGGCCCGCATGTCCGCCTCGATGGCATCCAGCAGGCCCGGCAGATCCAGGCCCTCGGGCCGCTTGGCCACGCGCTCGGTGGTCAGCGCCCACCCGGCGCTCGCCACCACCGGATCCGGATCGGCGAACCAGGCCCGCCGCAGCTCTTCCGCGTGCGGACCCTTCTTCACCACGTAGTTCACCAGCCAGTCGTGCACCTTGGGCGTGCGCGCCCGCCGCAGCATGCCGTCCAGCTCGTCCCGCTCGAAGGCCTTCGGCCGGCAGATCAGCAACGCCAGCAGTTTCGCCGCCGTGTCGTCGGTCGCCCACAGCTCGCGCGCGAGTTCCTGCTGGGTCTTCAACCGCTTCGCGACCGCCCGCAGCGCGGTGAGGTTCACCTCGTGATCGTCACCGTGCTTGGCGTTGACCGCCCCGATCTTCGGATCCCGCAGCGCGTCCAGCTCGGCCAGCACCTCGGCCACCGTCGTCTCGGGCATCGTGGCCTCCTGTCCGTGGTATCCGGACCAGCCTACGGACGCCCCGCGCCCACCACGAATTGCTGCATGATTGCTTCGACCCACCCTGCCGGCCGCCCCGTGTCGGGCAGGCCAGGTTGCCGTCCGGTCGGTACGCTCGCGCCTGACCGTCGGAAGGAGCGTTCATGAATATCGCCGGCACCGTGGACCGGTTGGCAGACATCGCGTTTCCGCTGCCTGCCTGCGGCGACGAGAGCCGCGCCTTCCACGAGCAGTGGCCGGTGCGGCTCGGCGACACCGACGGCGCGCAGCGGCTGCGGCTGGACGCCATCGCGCGCTACCTCCAGGACATCGGCTACGACCATCTCGAGGCCGTCGAGGAGGGTGACCTGCACCCCGGCTGGATCGTGCGCCGCACCGTGATCGACGTGCTGCGCCCGATCGAATTCGGCGATCAGGTGCACCTGCGCCGCTGGCCCGCCGCCCTGTCCAACCGCTGGTGCAACATGCGCATCAAGGTGGACAGCGAGAACGGCGGCCTGGTCGAGACCGAGATGTTCCTCATCCACGTCGACATCGAAGCCGGCCGCCCGGCCCGCATGAGCGACCGCTTCATGGCCCCCATGCTCGCCGCCACCACCGACCACCGGCTGCGCTGGCGAGCCGCCCTCGCCGAACACAGCAACGCCGACGCCACGCGGCAACCCTTCCCGCTCCGGGTCACCGACGTCGACCACTACGGCCACGTCAACAATGCCGTGCACTGGGAGGCGGTCGAGGAGGCCCTCGCCCACCACCCCGACCTGCGGGCCCGGCCGTACCGCGTCATCGTCGAGCACGCCGGACCGGTCATGGGCGGCGACCAAGTCGAGATCCGCTTCTGGCGCACCGGCCCCGCCCTGCACGTGCAACTCGAAGTCGACGGCGGCGCACGCACCTTGGCGCGGGTGACACCGCTCTAGCCTGCGTACCACCAGGATTCGATCGGGTCGTCGTCGTAGTACTCCGGCGGCGGCCGCAGCCCGTCCGGCAGGTCGTAAACGGCCGCACCGGTGCGATGGGCGATGTCGTGAATCTCCCGGACCGCCGGAGTCTCCCGCGGTTCCTCGACCCAGACATCCGCCAGCACCTGGTAGCCGAGCGCGTGCCACATCGCGATCAGCTCGACGTCCCGCACCTTTTCCGCGGCGCGCACCACCTCGAGCACCACCTGCGCCAGCGGCACCCGCCGCAGCGGCTCGTCACCGACCATGGTGCGCCACAGCGCTGTTCCGGCATCACAGTAGAGGTGCGGCGGGTCGACATACCCCTGATCCAGCCAGTCCGCGTCGCCCTCGCCCAGGGCCGTGAAATCGGTCAGACCATCGAAAAACGCACGGCGCGAATCATATTCGGGATGCTCGGACACCGCGAAGCGATAGCTGAACCGCCGCGCCAGCAGAATCTCCATCACCCGAAAATGCGTGAACGAGCAGTCGTAGCCGTCCTGGAAGTCGTACAGCACCGCGATCCGGTCGCGCACGCCACCGTCCGGCGCCGGCGCCACGGCATGCAACACCCGGATCGATCCCTCGACCAGATCCTCTATCACGTGCATGGACACGGCGCACTCCTCGATCAACTCCGGCCGAGCGTAGCCGCGCACTCCGACATCCCGCGCCGCACGCTGTCCCGAAGACCACGACATACTGGGCCGATGCCCGGAAACCCCGATGTTCGACGGCGCACGCAGCAGGAGCGGCGCGAGGCGACGATCGCCAAGCTGATCGACGCCACCATCGAGTCGATCGTCGAGGACGGCTACTACCGCACCTCGGTGGCGGCGATCAGCGAGCGCGCGGGCCTGTCCGGCGGCGCGATGTTCCGGCATTTCAGCACCCGCATGGAATTGATGGCCCGGGTCGCCGAGGAGATCAGCGAGCGGGCGCTGACGGCCGCGCACGCCATGGTCGAACCGGTGCGGTCGGCCGCGGACCCCCTGCACGCCGCCACCGAACTGCTGGCCGGACTCACCCGCTCGCCGCTGGTCGCGGCGTGGCACGAACTCATGGTGGCGGCGCGCACCGACGCCGAGCTGCGCGCCCAGATCGCGCCGGCACTGCCGAAGTTCTACGACGCGATCTACCGCATCGCCGACTCGCTCGGCGTCCTGGAACCGCTTCCGGAGCCGATGCGCGAGATCGCCCTGTTCTCGATGGTGCACATGTTCTCCGGGGCCGCCCTCACCGGCAGCGTGCACCCCCGCCCGGACCTGGACGCCCAGCGAATTCCCTTGGCCGCCTGGTACTTCCAGCACACGCCGGACCTGTGACCGGTCAGGCCGGGGTGTCGACCCATGCGCCCGGGCAGCGATCGTGCAGCGCGTCCACGATCGCGGCGATCACCACCGGGTTCTTCGGTTCGTCGGCATGCGGACCACCATCGATGCCGTTCGCCACACAGGACCGGCCCTCCAGCGCGCGACTGTCCCGGGGCGAGTGCAGCGGCCCCGCGTCGTCGGCGATGGCACGCAGCGTGGTGTAGGCGACCTCCCCAGGAGTGTCGTCCCCCTCGTTCAGCGTGGTGAGGAACCGGCTGGCCGGGCACATCTCCCCGCCGCCGTCCAACGGCAGGACGCAGGTCGGCGCATAGCCGTACTGCCCCGTCCCGATCGATACGTAATGCTCCGTGAATTCCTGCCCGCCAAGATATTTGACGAAGTACCGCGCCGAGAGCCCGCCCATACTGTGCCCCACCACATCGATCGCGCGACCACCGTGCTCCCGCGACGCCTGCCGCGCCACCGCTGCGATCGCCTCCGCGTTCGGCACATTCCGCTCCCCCGGCAGATCCACGACATACACCGGATGCCCCTTCGCCTCCAGCGCGTCCCGCAGCGCATCGGCCCAGTCCGCGTCCACCGGCAGCAACCCGTTCGCCGTCCAACCATGCACCAGCAGCACCGGATTCGCCGCAGGCGCGGCCTCCGCCACCACCGGCACACCCAGCACCGCCGCACCCCCCACCGCCACCGCGCCCACACCCCGCGCCACCCTGCTCCGGACTCCGATCATCAGCCGCTCCCTCGATTCTCGCTCCGACCCGGACTCCCGGAACGCTACCCACCCCGGCTGCCCGAAGCGCGGAACGACGCCTGCGCAAAAGGGACTCAGGTCGCTCGCACCTCGGCCGGCCTCGGCAGTTCACGCTGCTCGCTGTGTGCGACAACCCCGTCCGCCCAGGAACGGAGAAGCTCGTCCACCGGCTGGTGAGTAATGCCGAGAGCGCTCGCGACCGCGTCCGCCGCGCTGGTGTCGTACCGATCTCCGGCGATGAAGGCCAGCGATTCGGGGTCAGCCTTGGTCAAGGCGCGCGGCAGCAGACGGAGCACGGGCACCGGAATGCTGAAGCGGGGCGCACGAACACCCAGGTGATCCGCGATCAGCCGCGTCAGATCGGGGAGGTCGGGGGTGGCGGGGTCCAGGAGCGTGTACGCCTGACCCGCGGTGTCCGGCAATCCGGGCACCGCGGCCAGAAACCGTGCCACATAATCGATTCCGACGACCGGAACGAAGGTATCCCGCCGTCCCGGCAGCGCCGGGAGCTTGCCGCGCCACAGCTGCTCGACGATGTCGGCGAGCCCGAAATACTGCCCCGGCCCCAGCACCGACGCCGGGTTGGCGACGGTCAGCGGCACTTCCAGCTCAGCGGCGAGCGCGCGCACCGCCGAATCGGCATCGGCCTTCGACGCCTCATACGCCCCGGACCGATAGTCGCCCTTCGCGCCACCGCTGACGCGATACCCGCTGATGTGAACCAGCCGTCGCAGTTCCGGCTGTGCGCTCGCCCAGCGCACCACCGCCAGCGCCCCGGTGAGATTGACCCGCTGCGCCTGCCCGGCATCCAGACCGAACTTCATCAGGGCCGCGGTGTTGTAGACATCCCGGATACCCGAGAATTCCTCCGCGAGCCCGAGATCCGGCTCGGTGATATCGGCGTCGACGATCCGCAACCGTTCCTGGTCCACCCCTTGCTCGGCGAGCCAGGGGACCAGGCGTTCGCGCCCGCCGGCCCGCACCGCGGCGATCACCGCCCGCCCGTCCCGCAGCAGTTCGGCGACCAACGCGCGTCCGATGAATCCGGCAGCGCCGAAAACGATCGAGTCGGCATGCATCACAACCCTCTTCTTTCAGTAGACCGATTTACATATTTTCTAGATCTGACACGAGCAGCAGCGCTCGCGCACCTTCACACCAGAGTCGCCATCGTGTCCGAAACCCGCCGCAACGGCCCCCGATCCCGATAGGTCCGGCTCAAGATCATCCCGCCCTCGACCAACGCCAGCACCGCCGTAGCCACCCGCTCGGGCTCCGGATGCCCATACCCCGCCAGCCGCCCCCGCAGTAACGCCTCCCACTCCCGATACACCCCCGAACACACCCGCTGCACAGCATCATTCGACGAAGCCGCATCCAAGGCGACCCCCGCCACCGGACACCCCGCCGTCCACCCCGACCCCTCCAGCCGATCCCCGAGCAACTCCACCAACCGCTCCAAATACTCCCGAGCATCCCCACCCTCGGCCCCCTGAATCACCGCCCCGATCTCCACCCCCGCCTCTTCCACAGCCGCCGCCACCAACTGATCCTTCCCGCCGGGAAAATGAAAATACAACGACCCCCGCGGCGCCCCACCAACTTCCAGCACCTGATTCAGCCCGGTCCCGTAATACCCCCGCGACTCGATCAACGACCGCGCCGCCGCCACCAACCGAAACCGCGTCTCCGCACCCTTCTTACCCACGTCTCAAACAATAGACCGATCTTCATATTCCTGCCACCGCAGAGTGCCGACTCGATCGACCTAGCACCGCTGCCCGGGAAGCTGCTGGTGGATTCGCCCTCCGCATTCCCGTGTCGGCAATAAGCGCACAGTAGTAGCGGCAGAACGCGCACAGCCTCTGCGGCAGAACGCGCACTCCCTGTGCACTTGCGCGCGAGCGCACACGACGTTCCCAGTTCTCCACCCGGGCGGGCGGGCACTGTTCGGACTTCCGCGCCGACACGGTCCGATCCCGCCGGGTCCGAGTGCAGTCTGCGCGCATTCCGATCCCGTCATCTTGGCAACCATCCAACGCCGGGCCACTCGTCATGGTCGATCCATGGAAGCCGAAGTGCGAGACATCCTCACTCGCGCCGCCACCGACGACGACACTCCGACAACCAACCCCCTGTCCGGGGCCGCCCTCTTCATCCGGCTCGCCGAACTTCGACAGGGCCTTGATGATAATGTGCCGGAAATCGGTGTACGCCAAAAGAATTCGAAGCAGTGATCACTGCGGCGATGATACGGAAAAGTATCCGATCGTCGCCGCTTGGCCGGTCACCCAGCCGAACGTCTACACCACTTCCGTGACGGTCATAGAGACCCTCAACGGCATCTACGCGCTCGACACGGGCAAGAAGCGCGCCGCACTCGATGTCGCGGCGGATGCAGTGTTCGCCCCCTCCAGGCAGCCGGCCGGGTACTGACATTCGACTACACCGCCGCCTTCTACTACGCGACATTGATGGTCAAGCGCCCCAAACCTACAGCGGGGAGGTCCTCGATCGCGGCTATCGCCCTGGCCCACGACGCGCCCCTGGCAACCCAGAATGTGAAGGACTTCGCGGGCAAGGGTGTGAAGGTGCTCGCCCCGTCCACGGGCACCCAGCACAGATAGACACATCTCGAACGGACACAACTCGACTCCTCGGCGTCGAGACGAATATGGAGAAGTCTGGGATTGGCGACCCAGCAGGGTGAGGCGGGAAGGCGAAGCAGCAGCGGGATAGGCGAGCAAGCAGGGGTCCGGGGGCGAAGCCCGCTGGGTGAGGCTGCGCCCCAAGTGGCGCCAGAACAGGGCAGGTGAAACGGTGGCCGCACAGGCCGGGGGCGCTAGCCGCGCTGTAGGCCGGCGGCAGGCGTAAGCGGATCGTCGCCGGGTAAAACGGCCTCTCCGAATCGTCAGAATCCGTGTCCCACTGCCAGCGACGACGGCGTCTCGCCCATGTTTTGCGCGTCCTGCCGTGGGCACGAAAAGCGACTACGGCGACAGATATATGGCACGCGCAACCGCACGGACCCAACAAACCCTGAACCAAAGCGGGAGTAGGCACGGGGCCAGACACAAATAGCACATCAGGCCCGGTCGGAGACCGGGCCTGATGTGCTATTTCTGTGGAGCTAAGGGGAATCGAACCCCTGACCTTCTCGATGCGAACGAGACGCGCTACCAACTGCGCTATAGCCCCGTGCGATTCCCTGGGGAACCGCGCTGGAACACTGTATCAGGCCGGTACCCGAGATACCGAATCGCGCATCTGAGCTGGGAAGATGTCAGCCGACGGCGCGGCGGTAGTCGCCGGCTCCGTGGCGGTCGCGCAGGGCGCGGGCGGTGGCCGGATCGAAGGTCTCCAGGTGTTCGAACATGGGGTCTTCGTCGTCGGCTTCCAGGAGGGTGGAGCGGCGGCGCAGGGCGCGCGCGGTCTCCCGGTCGATATTGCGCCGGTGCGCACGGGCCTCGGCCTGGCGCGGATCTTCGGCGGGGGTTTCGCCGCGCTGCTGGGCGCGGGTGAGGCGGGCGGCGCGGCGGCGGCGGATGTCTTCTTCGATCCGGACCTGCTTGCGTAGGTAGCCCAGGTAGCCGGCCAGGACCAGGGTGCACAGGCCGGAGAGCCACCAGCAGGCGGGGGTCAGGACGATGCCCAGGGCGCCGGTGGCGATGGCGCCGAGCAGCAGGCCGAGCACGGCGCGCTGGCGGAAGGTGTAGCGGGCGGCGCGGGCGATGGCGTCGGCTTCGGGGTCGAAGCCGCCGCGGCCGCGGCGCGAGGGCACGAAATCGGGATCGGCGTCCTCGGATTCGGCCTCGTCGTAGTCGAAGTCCTCCAGGCGGGCAGGCGGCATGGCGACCGTCTCCGGCTCGCCGCGCTCATCGCCCACGTCGTCATCATCGGCCGAATCGGCGACATCCGCAGCGGTTCCGGCCGTTATGGTCCGCGCGGAGTCGAATTCTTCCGCGTCGTCCTCGAATTCGACGGTCTCGGCCGCGAGGGTTTCCTCGGCCGATTCGACCTCGGTGCGGTCGGATTCTTCGGCCGAGCTCGGGCCGGCCTCGAGTTCTGGTGTGGCACCGGCCAACTCGTCCTCTAGGTCGGTGACTTGCTCGGCCGGGTTCATCCGGTGCTCCGCATCATCGCTGGGGAAGAACTTTCTTTTGGCACGGCTGGGTCTGTGGCGCAGTCTGCTCCGGCGGCTGGCTTTCATACGCCGCTTGGAACCACCTCTGTGCAGCACTCTGGTGGCCAGCGCCGCATCGGTGGTCTGGCGGATGCGCGGGTGGCGGTCGGCGAGGATCGGGAACAGCACGAACACCCACAGCACCACCAACCCGATCCACAGAATCGAATTCGGCATGTCCCGTCTCACCTCCGTCCCGCTCGTTTTCCGTTGGCGCAGGGCGCACCACTGACGTCCGTAGGTTAATTCGGGGACGCATCAACATCCGGCAGGCGCGCCGTGCACATACGCCACACCTGTCACAACATTCCCCATTTTCGCGCGTTTCTCACCGTTATATTGGGATCGCGGGGATATCTTGTGCGGTTACGAGCAGTCCGAGTTCGATGTCAGGGCAGGATGACCCGGCCGTCACGCGCCAGCCGATCGATGACGGTGCCCGCCACTTCCTCGATGGTGAGGCCGACCAGCAGGTGATCCCGCCAGGCCCCGTCGACATCGAGATACTTACGCAGCAGGCCCTCTTCGCGGAACCCGGCGTTGCGCAGCACGGCCTGGCTGGCCAGGTTCTCCGGCCGCACGGTGGCCTCCACGCGGTGCAGGCCGACGGGCCCGAAGCAGTGGTCGAGCCCGAGCCCCAGGGCGGCGGTCGCCACACCCTTCCCGCTCAGATCCTTGGCGACCCAATAGCCGATCCAGGCCGAACGCAGCGCGCCGCGCACGATATTGCCGACCGTCAACTGCCCGCTGAAGGCGCCGTCGACCTCGATCACCAACGGGATCATCGCGCCCCGCCGCGCCTCGGCCTTCAGGCTCGACCACAGCGCCGGCCAATTCGAGGCGTGATTACGCGCCTCCCAGGCGCCCCGTCCGGTCGGCTCCCAGGGTTCGAGATGATCGCGGTCGCGCAACCGAAGCCGGCTCCACGCCGCGGCGTCACGCAGGCGCACCGGCCGCAACGTCACCGCGCCGGCCGCGCAGCGCACCGGGCCCAGGCGCGCGGGCCACCCCGGATGCTGCGTGACCCGGAAAACGTTCATCGACTCCATCAGCTCCCCAGTCGCGCCGCGAGCTCAACGCCCACGGGAGGCAGGACAGCGTAACCACGCCGGGCGTTGCGCGGGGCGTGAATCGGATACCCCATCAGCCACGCTGGGCGAGGAACGCGACCCGGACCTCGTCACCGGTCCGGATTTCGGTGTCGTCCGGGTCGATCATGATCAGGCTGTTGGCCTCGGCCAGGGTGGCCAGCAGATGCGACGAGGAACCCGCCGCGCCACCCAGCGGCTGCACCAGGTAATCGCCGGTCGTCTCGTCCCGCATCAGCTGGGCGCGCAGATAACCCTTGCGACCCGCCATCGAGGAGATGGGCGTGATGGTGCGGGCCCGGATGACCCGCCGCATCGGGTGCCTGCGGCCCAGCGCGATCCGGATCAGCGGCCGCACCATGACCTCGAACACCACTAGCGCGCCAACCGGATTGGACGGTAGTAGGAAGGTCGGGACCTCGTCCCGCCCGAGCCGGCCGAAACCCTGCACGGAACCGGGGTGCATGGCCACCCGCGCGATCTCCAGCTCGCCCAGCCCCTCCAGCGCCTCCCGGACCTGCTCGGAGGCCCAGCCGCCGACCGCGCCCGCGATCACCACCACCTCCGAGCGCACCAGCTGACCCTCGACCACGTCGCGCAGCTGACCCGGATCGGTGCTGATGATGCCGACGCGGTTCACATCGGCCCCCGCGTCGCGCGCGGCGGCGGCCAGCGCGTAGGAGTTCACGTCGTAGACCTGGCCGGGACCGGGCGTGCGATCGATATCGATGAGCTCGCCGCCGACCGAGATGACCGAGAGCCGGGGCCGCGGATGCACCAGCACCTTGTCCTGCCCGACCGCGGCCAGCAGGCCGACCTGCGCGGGCCCGATGATGGTGCCCGCGCGCACCGCGACATCGCCGGGCTGCACGTCGTCGCCGATCCGGCGCACGTAATCGCCGGAGCGCACCGTCTCGTAGACCTTGATCCGGGCCCGGCCGCCGTCGGTGAAATCCAGCGGCAGAACGGCATCCGCCAGCGTCGGCAGCGGCGCGCCAGTATCCACCCGCACGGTCTGGCGCGGCTGCAGGCGGATCGGCTGCCGCGAACCCGCGACCACCTCGCCCACCACCGGCAGCGTGAGATCGACGAGTTCGCCGTCCTCGTTGCGAATGTCGGTGCCCGCGGCGGCGACGTCGACGCTGCGCACCGCGTAGCCGTCGATCGCGGCCTGATCGAAGCCGGGCAGCGGCCGTTCGGTCACCACGTCTTCGGCGCACAGCAGGCCCTGAGCCTCGGAGATCGCGACCCGGACCGGCCGGGGCGCGACCGCCGCCGCGGTCACCTTGATCTGCTGATCCTCAACCGAGCGCATCGAGCCCTTCCCTGATCTGGCGTCGCCGATCCCGCCGCGCCATCCGATGGTGTCACCGCGGCACCACGAAAGCGGTCCGGCGCGCGGACGGGTGAACTTTCATTCGTACCCGACCGCGCGCCGACAGTCGAAACCGACGAGCAGCAGCGCGTCGGGCTCCAGTATCAGTCGTAGGGCGTCAGTTGCGGATCCCACTCCGCACTCAGCCGGTGCTGCAACCACTCCCGCAGGGCCGGGCCGTATTCCTCACGTTCCAAAGCGAAATCGACCGCAGCTCGAAGATAGCCGCCCGGGTTGCCCAGATCGTGGCGCGACCCACGGTGCACCACCACATGCACCGGATGACCCTCGGCGATGAGCAGCGCGATGGCGTCGGTGAGCTGCAATTCGCCGCCCGCGCCCGGTTCGATCCGGCGCAGCGCGTCGAAGATGGCCCGGTCCAGCAGGTATCGGCCGGCGGCCGCGTAGGTGGAGGGCGCGTCCGCG
Organism: Nocardia sp. NPDC050435; assembly: GCF_040655395.1. Taxonomy (NCBI): domain Bacteria; kingdom Bacillati; phylum Actinomycetota; class Actinomycetes; order Mycobacteriales; family Nocardiaceae; genus Nocardia; species Nocardia sp. NPDC050435. The sequence goes on along the minus strand of NZ_JBFAJW010000004.1, from coordinate 533,057 downwards.
AGGGCGGGCTTCTCGACCATCCCGTTGACCCGCAGCACATTCGGGTTGACCGCGTCCGGCACGGTGGCCACGTCGAAGACGCCGTAGGCGCTGACCTGGTCCTTGGGCACGTCGATCGCGCACAGCACGGTGCCGCCGCGCTTGCGCCGCACCCGGCTCATCACATCGAGCACGCCGGACGGCTGCACGAGGTCGTCGGGCAGCAGCACCGCGACGGCGTCCTCGTCGTCGTCGAGCACGCTCTCGGCCTGCGCGACCGCATGCCCGAGGCCCAGCGGCTCCTCCTGGATGACCGAGACGACGTCCAGCAGCCCGGGCGCCTTGCGCACCTTCTCCAGCAGCTGGAACTTGCCGCGCTCGGCGAGGGTGCTCTCCAGCACCAAATCCTCGACGAAGTGCGCGACGACACCGTCTTTGCCGGGCGAGGTCACGATCACCAGCCGGTCGGCGCCGGAGTCGGCGGCCTCGGCCGCCACCAGCTCGATACCCGGGGTATCCACGACCGGCAGCAATTCCTTGGGCACGGTCTTGGTGGCGGGTAGGAATCGCGTCCCCAGTCCGGCCGCGGGCACGATGGCCGTGCGGAAGCACGACACCGCACCGTTCGCGGATTGTCCGGTATTCGCTGTCATGGGCATACCCTATCCATCCATCACATGGCCCCAACGCCTTCGGGCGGTGGGGCATTGGGCGTGAGCATATGGTGATCACCATGGAGATGCCCGGTGAGGCCGATAAACATGCATGGCGCTCCGAAATTCTCAGCCGACGGAGTGCCCTGCCCGCTACCGAGCATGCCGAAGAGGCTCGCCTGCTCGCGGAAACCGCGGGCAAACTTCTGGTGACCGGGTGGGTGTGCGCCTATGTGCCGGTGCGCGGCGAACCGGGTTCGCGCGCGCTGCTCGACGCGCTGTGCGTGGGCGGGGCGCGGGTCCTGCTGCCGGTCACCGGGCCGCCCGGCCCACTGCACTGGGCCGAGTACACCGGGCCGGACAGCCTGCGGCCCGCGCGATTCGGGTTGCTCGAACCCACGGGCGAGGTACTCGAGCCGGCGGCGGTGGCGCGAGCGGAGTTGGTCCTGGTGCCCGCGCTGGCGGTGGATCTGCGCGGCGTGCGGCTCGGGCGTGGCGCGGGGTACTACGACCGCACCTTGGCCGCTGCGCGACCCGACGCCCGGCTGACGGCCGTGGTGCGCGACACCGAGCTCGTGCCCCGGCTGCCCGAGGAGGCGCATGACCTGCGCATGGGCTGGGCGCTCACGCCGCACGGTGGCCTGCGGCGGCTCGGTGCCCCGGAATGAATGCAGGATTGGCGATGTTGGCACTGTCGCCTGTAGAGTGCCAGTCTGACGAGACCAGCGGAGGATCCTGTGCCAACTTATTCGTACGCGTGCACCCAGTGTGACAACCGCTTCGACATCGTGCAGTCCTTCAGCGACGATGCGCTGACCGTGTGCCCCGAGTGCTCGGGCAAGCTGCGCAAGCTGTTCAACTCGGTCGGCATCGTGTTCAAGGGCAGCGGCTTCTACCGCACCGACAGCCGCGGCGGCGCCAGCACCGCGAGCGAGCCCGCCAAGTCCGAAGGCAACGGCTCGAGCAAGCCTGCCGAAACGAGCTCGTCGTCGAGCAACGATTCCGCGAGCAGCACCACCAGCAGCAGCCCCGCGGCCGCCGCCAGCTGAGTTATCCACAGCTCGCACGTTCTCCACAGGTAGAACTTTTCCCGGGCGTGGCGGGCTCGCCGCGACCCTAGGCTCCGGCTCATGAAGTCGCGCACCGATCTCGGCCGGGAGAACCCGCTGCGCGCGGTCCTGGACAACCGCCCGCCCTGGCTCGATCTCCTGCTGGTCCGCCGACTGCTCGCCGCGGCCCTCGCCGTGCTGGCGGTGGTGCTGTATCTCCGGGGCGATCCCGATTCCCGCGCGGCCGAGGTGGTGGTCGCCCGCCATGATTTGGCTCCGGGCCGGTTGCTCACCGCCGATGATCTCGGCACCGCCCCGCACGCCGCGGGCACCCTGCCCGCCGGTGCGGTGCAGGACTCCGCCGAACTCCTCGGCACCACCCTGACGGGCGCGATGCGCGCCGGAGAGGTGTTCACCGATCTACGCGTCCTCGGGCCACGCCTGGCCGCCGTGGCCGCAGGTGCGACCGATGCCCGCATCGTGCCGGTGCGCTTGGCCGATACCGCTGTCGCCGAGCTGCTGCGCCCCGGTGATCGCGTCGACGTGGTGGGCGGCGCGGCCGAGGGCCCGGCCCAGGTGCTCGCCAAAGACGCTGCGGTGGTCCTGGTTTCCCGCCCCGCCGACCGACGCGGGCAATCGGAACCGGTACTGCTCGTCGCCCTGGCGGCCCAGCACGCCATCGCCGTCGCAGCCGCCTCGCTGCACAGCACCCTGACGGTCGTGCTGCGCTGAGGCCCACCTTGTGCGGATGGCACTACCCGCCGGTGCGGTCGCCACGCGGCGTTGGTTTCGCACTGCGGTCGAGCGGCTAAACCGACGAGAGCCGGTGCTCCCGGTCACCACACGCTGCCATTGTGGGGGCGGCTCGCGGGCCCGGCTCCGGCTGTCGTGCCGTACGGGGTGCCGCTAGCATCGGCTACCGATCGCGGCTCCCCACAGCCACTCAGTTCATCCGACCAGGAGAAATTCGGGCATGCTCAAAGGGTTCAAAGACTTCATCTTTCGCGGCAACGTTCTCGACCTGGCCGTGGCCGTGGTCATCGGCACCGCGTTCACCGCCATCGTGAACGCCTTCACCAACGGGTTCGTCAAACCGCTGCTCGCCGTGTTCGGCGGTACCGAGGAACTCGGCTGGGGTTTCCGGCTGGTGCCGAGCAAGCCCGCCACCTTCGTCGAACTGGGCACCATCGTGGGCGCGGTCATCGACTTCCTGCTCATCGCGGCCGTGCTGTACTTCGTGCTGGTGACGCCGGCCAACCGGGTGATGGCGCGCTTCGGCTCCAAGCAGGCCGCGGCCACCGAGATCGCGCTGCTCACCGAGATTCGTGATCTGCTCGCGGCGCGTGAGGCGGAAACCGCTTCCGCCACCGGCGCGGGGACCACGACCGGAGGGCACAGCACCGGCACGGCGGCTGGAGCGGCGATCAGCACCGACACCGGGCGCGAGGCGTAAACGCTGGTGTGACAAGACAAAAGAACGGGCCCGCCGCGAAAGCGACGGGCCCGTTCCGGTATTCGTCTCCGGTGAGCCGAATCAGCCGATGCTGAAGGGCTGGCCCCAGATCGTCACGTAGGACATGACGTTGTCGGTCTCGACCTTGACCTTCACGAAGGTCCGCGCCTGCGCGTAGCCCGCGCAGCCGTTGACGGCGATCGTGGCATCGGACCAGCTCACCGAACCGGTGTTGCCCTTGAACCGGTTGTTGGTGGAGTGATCCTCGTTGCCGTAGTCGTCAGCGACCTCGCGGTCGAGGACGTAGATGGCACCGGCCTGGCCGGGGCCGAGCGACAGGCTGCCGCCGCCGTTGGCGCTGGGGCTGGCCTTGGCAACGCTCTCGCCGTTCGGGCCGGTACCGCCCGGCTCGAAGTCGACACCGGCGCCGCCGTCGACGCCGAAGCCGCCGATGTTGACCTGGCAGCCCACGATGTAGCCGGGGTAGATACGGCCACCGGCCGCATTGTCACCCGACAGCTCCACGGAAACCGTGCCCGAGCCCCACGCGTTGCGGTGCATCGGGGTGGCGCCCATGGACGGGTTGATGTTGGCGGATTCGCCGGACAGGTTGATGTTGACCACGGTCCCGTCGGACAGGGTCTTGGTCAGGGCAGCACCGGGCAGCGGGACAAAAGTATCCGCGTTGGCGGCACCGGTGGAGAACAGGCCCATGGCGACGGTGGCAGCGGCGCCGACACCGGCCACCCGCGCCAGGTTCTTGCGGTTGATCATGTTTTTTCCCTCAGAGGTTTGAAGTTGACTTCAGCGAGAAGAGGATTCGACGATTCGAAGACGTCAGCCGATGCTGAAGGGCTGGCCGTACAGGGTGGTCTTCGAGTAGTGATCGCCGATGATCTCGACCACGGTGTAGGAGCGCGCCTGGGCGTAGCCTGCGCAGCCCTGAATCTCCATCTGCATGTCCTGGTACTCGATCGAGTAGACGCCGGGCTTCAGGATGTCCTTCAACTCGATGGCAACCCACTTCACCTCGCCGGGGCCAAGGCCGAGGCTGAAACCGCCGGAGAGGCCGAGGCTGTCGGGCTTGACGCTCACGCTGCCGCTCAGGCTGACGGCCTCGTCGCTGATGCTGACCTGGCAGCCCACGATGTAACCGGTCGTGAGGACCGAGGAGCCGTGCGTCGACGAGTTGTTCGAGCCGGGAGCGTTGGACGGGCCGTTCCAAGGACCGGGCGAGCCCTCGGGCGTCACGGTCACGTCGGCGGTCGCGTTACCCGAAACCCAGACGACGCGGCCCGCGCCATTGGCGGCCAGCGACGGCGAAACGACAGCGTGCTCACCCGTGCGGGTAATGGTCACGCCCGGACCCGTCTTCTGACCGTCCGGCAACGGTACGAAGACATCGGCGTTGGCAGCACCGGTCGAAAACAGACCCATGGCAACGGCTGCGGCGGCGGTGACGGCGCCCGCGGCACCGGCACTGCGACGCAGACCGTTGGTGCGGTTCTCGCTCATACTTCCCCTCATCAGGTTCTAACAGTCAACCTCGACCATCGAGGCTGGATGGTCCTCTCAGGCCCAGCTCAGTTTGTCGCCCCTTTGTTGCCGATGTGTAACCGGCCGTTATTTCGGCGCAACGGCCTCAGCTGGCAACGGATCCCGAGCCAGGGTTCCGCCGGGTCGGCAACGTTCGTGACGTACCCGGGCCTGTGTGGTCCATTGTTGGGTGGCTCTCGGCGAAGATTAAACCGTAGGTAACAGCGCTGCAACGCGGGCTTTGGTAAAGAGCAATGTGATGTAGATCACATGGTGAAACATCGTCATATCACTTGACGTGCATAGATGCAGGAGGGGAGCCTCCCTCGACTACTTATTGATCGACGCGCGGCACAAGAAGGCCATTCGCGGATACGAGTCAGCCCCGTAACGAAATGGCTTGGATCACAGTCGAAATAGAAAAACGGTGAGGGTGGCACTGCCATTTATCCGCGCGTTATACGGAGCGCGACCGTAGATAAAAGCTCAACCGTGGTGCGGAGGCACCTGGGAGCGCAGCCAGTCATCGCCGGAACCCGGCGCATCGGAATCGTCACCGCGCTCGTCGCGCGTGGTCTCGGGCAACGCGTCGCCGAAGATCTCGGCCAGACGCGCGGCGTCCCTCGCCCGGCTGCGCGCCGGGCGAGGGTCGTCGGAAGAACTAGCGCCGCTGATTATTCGGCCAATCCGGAGAGCTCGTCGATCGCCTTGCTGGCGAGCGGGCCGAGGGTTGCCATGCCGTCGCGGACCGCGGCCCGCGTGCCCGGCAGATTCACGACCAGGGTGCTGCCGGAGATGCCCGCCAGCCCGCGCGAGAGGCCCGCGTCCAGCGACCCGGCCACCCGGCCGGAGGCGCGCAACGCCTCGGTGATGCCGAGCAATTCGCGATCGAGCACCTGGGCGGTGGCCTCCGGGGTGACATCGCGCGGGGACATGCCGGTGCCGCCCACCGAGATGACCAGATCGACACCGCCGATCACCGCCGTGTTCAGCGCGTTGCGGATCTCCACCTCGTCGGCCTGCACCGACACCGATGCGTCGACTAGGAAACCCGCCTCGGTGAGCAACTCGGTGACCAGCGGGCCGAGCGAATCCACACCTCCATGCGCCGTTCGATCGTCGACGACCACCACCAGTGCACGCCCCGCCACAGGAGCATCGATTTCCATGCTGCTCACCGTAGCGCCTGCGGCCGTCAGCTCGACGGCTGAGTTGGCAACAGCACTGAGGTCCGAAGCTGACATCATCATGATCATCCGGCCTTACGCGGGCGCGCCGCTGAGCGTGACCTCGACGGTCTTGGGATTGTTGCCCTGCTCGTCGGTGTAGGTGACCTTCACCCTGTCGCCGGGTTGGTGCGAACGCACCGCCGCGATCAGCGAGTCGCCGGAGTCGATCACCCGATCATCGATCTTGGTGATGACCACGCCCGCCGGAATACCGGCCTTGGCGGCCGGGCCGTCCGGCGTCGCTTCCAGCACCAGCGCCTGATCGCCCTGCGGGCGCAGCTTGATGCCGATCTGGGCGTAGGTGGCGTGCCCGGTCTTGACCAGCTGGTCGGCGACCCGGCGCGCCTGATCCACCGGGATGGCGAACCCCAGGCCGATGGAACCGGTCTGCTGACCGGTCATCTCGCCGCCGAGGCTGGCGATGGCGGTATTGATGCCGATCAGCTTGCCGCTGGAATCGACCAGCGCGCCACCGGAATTGCCGGGGTTGATGGCGGCGTCGGTCTGGACGGCGTCGATCACCGGGTTGGGCACGTTGGGGTTCTGGTTGCCCTCGCCGCTGGTGGAGACCGGGCGATTGAGCGCGGACACGATGCCGGTGGTGACCGTGCCGGCCAGGCCGAGCGGCGAGCCGATCGCGATGACCGGCTGACCGACCTGCAGATCCGCCGAACTGCCCAGTTCGATCGGGGTCAGACCGGTCTTCTCGGCCTTGATGACGGCGAGGTCGGAGACCGGGTCGGTGCCGACGATGGTGGCCGGGGCGGTGCTGCCGTCGCTGAAGACGACCTGCATCTTCGAGCCCGCGCCCGCGCCCGCGGCGACATGGTTGTTGGTCAGGATCAGCCCGTCGGAGGACAGCACGACGCCGGAGCCCTCGCCCTCGGCGCGGTTGCTCGCGACCTTGATCATCACCACGCTCGGCAGCACCTTCTGCGCCACCGCCTGGGTCGAGCCCGCGGGCGCGTTGGCGACGTCCTTGACCTTGGGGCGCGGGGCGTCCAGCGCGTTGGTCACCGAGGCGCCGGAGCCGTTGTTGTCGCTGACCGCCGCGCCGACCACGCCGCCGATGCCGCCGCTGACCAGTGCCAGCGCCACCGCGCCCGCAACCAGGCCGGTGCGGATCGGCTTGCGGGGCGGCTGCTGGGGCTGCTGCACGCCGTAGGGGGCGCCGGGCGGCGGATAACCGCCCCCGCCGTAGCCGACGGCGTATTCGGGACCGGATTCCGGGCCCGGGAATGGCTGGCCCTGGTAATGCGGCGTCGAATAGCCGCCCGTGGAATGGGCTGCGGTGGAATAGGGCCCGGTATGCGCATACGGCTGTGCGGGGGCGTCCCAGCCGGCCTGACCCGAATTCTCCGGATGTGCGGCCGGGCGCTGTTCCGCCGACTGCGGGCCGTCGGCACCGGGGGTGCCGCCCGCCTTTTCCTGGTCCCCTTGGCGTCCGTGGAATTCCTCGGTCATGGCTTCTCGTTTCTCCCTAGCGTCTGCGACCTACCTTGGCGGCGACGGATAAGAGTGGACTGAGATCCTGCTTTGACCCTGCTTTCAGTTTTCCGGGAGCTCCGCGGCGGCCTCGTCGATTTCCGGAAGCACACCGGGCGCGGCGCCCTCACCAGGTAACACAATACGGATCCGGGCGCCGCCGCGATCGGAGGTGTCGATGGTGATGGTGCCGCCGTGTTTGGTGACGACCTGTTTGACGATCGCCAATCCGAGGCCCGACCCGGGCATCGAGCGCGCCGCGGTGGTCCGGTAGAAGCGCTCGAAAACCAGCTCGCGCTCCGGGGCCGGAATGCCGGGACCGGCGTCGTCGACCTCCAGCTCCAGCAGGCCGCGCCCGGTCTCGCGCATGGCGACGTGCACCTGCGCCCCGGCTGGGCTCCATTTCGCGGCGTTGTCGAGCACGTTGAGCACCGCGCGCTCCAGCCCCGCCTCGTGGCCGTACATGAACCACGGGCGCAGCTCGGCCACGAACTCGATGGACCCGCGCCGCCGCCGGGCCCGCTCCAGCGCGCGCTCGGTCACCTCGCCCAGGTCGATCCGGTCGTAGACCGTTTCCGGGGCGTCCTCGCGCGCGAGGTCGACCAGGTCGCCGACCAGCTGGGACAGTTCCTCGATCTGGGCCACCACGTCCGAGCGCAGCTCGGCCATGTCCTCCTCGGGGATGCTCGGGGCGCCCGGGCGGCTGGAGGCGATCAGCAGCTCCATATTGGTGCGCAGCGAGGTGAGCGGCGTCTTCAGCTCGTGGCCGGCATCGGCGACCAGCCGGCGCTGCCGGTCCCGGGATTCCGCGAGCGCGCGCAGCATGGTGTTGAAACTGTCGGTGAGCCTGGCCAATTCGTCGTCACCGGTGACCGGGATGGGGGTCAGGTCGTCGGTGCGGGCGATCCGCTCGGTGGCCGAGGTGAGCCGGGCGATGGGCCGTAAGCCGGTGCGGCCCACGGCGGTTCCGGCCGCGGCCGCCAGCACGACGCCGCACCCGCCGACCACGAACAGCAGCCAGGCCAGCCGGTCGAGCACCTCGCGGGTGGGTTCCAGGCGCTGCGAGATGATCAGCGTCGCACCGGAATGCGTCGGCATGGCCAGCACGCGCTGGTTGTGCACGGTGCGCAGCGAGGAGGGCAGCTTGCCGTCGGCGACCGCGAGTTCCTGATTGCCGACCGGCGGAATGGTCTGCTGCGGCGGCATATACGGCTTGTGGTCGGCGAATATCAGTGCCACGCCGACGTCGTTGGAGAACAGGCCGGCCAGCACGATGGACTGGAAGCCCAGATTCTCGAAGTTGTTCGTGATCATCGTCTCCGCGCGCGCTTTGAGCTGGGAGTCGACGTCGTTGTAGAGGGCCCGCTCCACCATCGCGTAGGCGGCGATGGAGGTGACGGCGACCGCGATGGCCACCACCGAGGCGGCGAGCAGGGTCACCCGCCAGCGCAGCGACACCGAGCGGGTGAGCGGCATCGGCGGGCGCATCTCGGCGTCGGTCGGGCGCTGGCCGAGCGTGGCCACCACCGGGCGCCGGGGCGTACTTCGTGCCATGTCTCCCGGCCTACGGAGGGGTCTCGCGTAACACGTAGCCGACGCCACGCACGGTGTGGATCAGCCGCGGCTCGCCCTCGGCCTCGGTCTTGCGGCGCAGATAGCCGATGTAGACCTCGAGCGCGTTACCGGAAGTGGGGAAGTCGTATCCCCAGACCTCCTCCAGGATCCGGCTGCGGGTCAGCACCCGGCGCGGATTGGCCATCAGCATCTCCAGCAACGAGAACTCGGTGCGGGTCAGGCTGATCGAGCGGCTCTCGCGCCACACCTCCCTGGTCACCGGGTCCAGCGAGAGATCGGCGAACCGCATGGCCTCCGAGGCGTCCTCGCTGTCGGTGGCACGCCGGCGCAGCAGCGCGCGCAGCCGGGCCAGCAGTTCCTCCAGCGCGAACGGCTTGGGCAGGTAGTCGTCGGCGCCGGCGTCCAGGCCCGCGACCCGCTCGGAGACCGAATCGCGGGCCGTCAGAACCAGAATCGGCAGGTCGTCACCGGTGCTGCGCAGACGACGGCACACCTCGAGGCCGTCCATGCGCGGCATCATCACGTCCAGGACGAGCGCGTCGGGACGCTGCGCGGCGACCTTCTCCAGGGCGTCGACCCCGTCCACCGCGAGGTCGACGGAGTAGCCGTTGAAGGTCAGCGACCGGCGCAGCGATTCCCGGACGGCGCGATCGTCGTCGACTACCAGAATGCGCATGCGACCAGTCTGGCCCTATCGACTGAGAGTGCACTGAGAGGGGCGGTCGCGACACGCCGGACGGCATTGGCCACTATCCAGCAATCTGTCGTATTTCGGGGCTGAACTGCGCACGCGGCACGGCGGGACGAAAGCGGAACTCCATGGCAATTGAGGAGCGAAAAGCACTCTGCCCGTGCGAGATTGCCAGCGGGTGCACGCTCCCGGTTTCAATTGCCGCCACCCACCGGACACGGTATGTTTCACGTGCCATTTAACAAGACCTCTGGTTGGTTATGGACTAGGCATCGCGGCCGAGCGCGAGCCGGTGGACACAATCGAGAGAGCTGAGGGATAGAGGCGGGATGGAAGCTGCACCGCGATCCTGGCAGACAATTTTCTCCAACTGGTCAGTTGCCCGCAAAGTCGCCATCGCGCTGCTCCCCCCTGTGATCCTGGCCATGTCCTTCGCCGTCCTGCGCGTCGACAACCACCTCGACGGCATGGAGCAGGTGCGGCAGGCCAGCGAATACAACGCCGCCGTCCACCAGATCATCGAATTCGCTGGCGCGACCACGGAATTGGCCGTCACCGCGGTGAACACGGTGGGTGTCGAGGCGACCGATCCGCGGATCGGCAAGTCCAACACCCGATTCGATCGCGCGGTCGCCGATCTGGAGTCGGTGCTGCGCTTACCGAAGACCGATCCCGGGCTGCTGCGCGAGATGAATCAGGCGATCGCGGGCGCGAAGACGATGCGCGACAAGGCCCGCACCACCGCGCCGCCGGAGCTGACCACCCAGCTCGACAGCGTGCTGGGCTTCGTCGACAAGGCCATGGCCTCCTCCGACGGCGTCGCCTCGGCCTACAACGGTGTGCAGCGCTACATGCTGCAGGTCACCGCGATCATGGTGGCCCGGCGCGCGTTCGCCCAGGAACAGATGATCATCGGCATGATGACCTCGGGCAAGAACAACGCCTCCCAGCAGGAACAGCTGGCGGCCCGGGTGCTCACCGTGAGCGGCTCGGAACTGGCGCTGATCCAGGTCTACGACCAGGTCATGCCGACCGACTCACCCTTCAAGGAGCCGCTGATCGCCGGCGCGACGGCCCGGATGGCGGCCGTCGCCGACCCGACCAGAGCGGCGGACCTGGTGGAATCGATGCGTACCAGCATCGCCACCTACGACCTGGTCGCCACCGATCGGGCCCGCGCCGTGGAGCGGGTGCTCGGCGCCGCGCTGACGGTCGCGCGCAAGGACGCGATGCGTGACACCTCGATCATCATCGGCACCCTGCTGGCCGGCCTGGTGCTCGCGCTGTGGGTGGCCCAGGCGCTGGTCATGTCGATCCGGCGGCTCCGGCACGACGTGCTCGAGACCGCGCACGTCCGGCTCCCCGACGAGCTGGCGGTGGTCTACGCCGGCGGCCACACGCCCTCGATCATTCCGGTCGGGGTGTCCGGCCGCGACGAGATCGGCCAGCTCGCCCGCGCCGTCGACGAGATGCACGAGCAGGCGCTCAATCTCGCGGCGCTGCGACTACAGATCGGCAAGATGTTCGAGACGCTCTCGCGCCGGAGCCAATCGCTGGTGGAGCAGCAGTTGACGCTGATCGAGGAGCTCGAGCGCAACGAGGAGGATCCGGCCCGGCTGCAGAGCATGTTCCGGCTCGATCACCTCGCCACCCGCATGCGCCGCAACGGCGACAACCTGCTGGTGCTGGCCGGGACGCCGCTGCGCCGCGGGCCGCTGGAGCCGGTCGGTCTGGGCGACATGCTCTGGAGCGCCATCTCCCAGGTCGAGGACTACCAGCGCGCCGAGATCGGCTCCGTGCCCACCGGTGTGGTGGGCGGCGCCGCCGCGGTCGACATCGAGCACCTGCTCGCGGAGCTGATCGACAACGCGCTGCGCTACTCGCCCCCGGACCGCCGCGTCGGCGTCGGCGTGGGCCGCACCGTGGACGGCGGCTATCTGATCGAGATCACCGACCGCGGCCTCGGCATGTCCGACGAGGATCTGAGCACCGCCAACGAGCGCCTCGCCTCGGGCGGTCAGGTGAACTTCGAAACCGCCCGCCGCATGGGCCTTTTCGTGGTCAGCAATCTCTCGGCCCGGCACGGTATCTCGGTCAGCCTGCGCCGGACCGCCTCGAGCTCGGGCATCACCGCCGCGGTGCACCTGCCCGCGCGGCTGGTCTCGCTGCCCGAGTCCGACCACCCGACCGCGCCCGTGGTGCCGCTGCCCCAGGCCCAGCCGCGGCTGGCGCCGGTGCCCGATCCGGAACCGGCGGAGCCGCCGCAGCTGACCGCCTACGGCCTGCCCCGGCGGCTGCCGCTCACCCCGGACCCGGACCCGGAGATCGCCACGCCGGCCGGATACGAATCCCGCTTCTCGCTCGACACCGACCCGCGCGGTATCGAGCCGGTGACCGACTCCGGCGCGCACGGCGCCGAACCGGCCACCGATCCGGCCCCGACCGCGGCGCTGCGCCCGGTCGCCGACGAGCCGGACAGCGGCTACGAGCTGCCGCCGAGCGCGGAACCCACCACCGGCGAGCACCGGATCGCGCCGCCGGCCGACAGCGACTCCGACGAGTCGCCGAGCCCGTTCGGCCCGCGGACCACCTTCGACCGCCCGGAGAGCAGCTCGACGCCGAGCCCCTTCCCGGCCCGGCCCACCCGCGAACCCGAAGGCGGCCACGAACCCGAACCCAGCTACGACACCGAAAGCACCTTCGGCCCACCGATCTTCGAGCCGGTGCCCGCCGACCCGGAGGACGGCGGCGGCGCCGCACCCATCTACCAGCGCATGGTCTCGGAGTGGCTGGTCGATTCGGCGGCCTCCGATTCCGCGGGCTCGCACTGGAGCTCGCCCGCCGACTCGGGCTGGCAGGCCGCGGCCGAAGCCAGCACCCCGGCGCCGTCCGGGCGCACCCGCGGCGGTCTGCCGATCCGCCGGCCGGGCGCCCAGCTCGTCCCCGGCAGCGTCGACCCGAGCGCCGAGTCCGGGATCCGGGACCCGGAAGAGATCCGCGAGAACCTGACCCGGCATCTGAACGGCGTCTTCAGCGGGCGACGCGCCGCCGATGCCAAAAACGAACATGGGGAATTTGTATGAGTGAGTCCAACAACGCGAATCTCAACTGGCTGGTCGCGCGGTTCGCTCGCGAAGTACCCGGCGTCTCGCACGCGGTCCTCGTCTCTGCGGACGGCTTACTACAGGCGACCAGCGACAATCTCCCCGAAGAACGCGCCGAGCAGCTCGCCGCCATCACCGCCGGGCTGGCCAGCCTGGCCACCGGGGCGGTGCAACTGTTCGACGGCGGCAAGGTGATGCAGTCGATCGTCGACATGCAGCGCGGCTACCTGCTGGTGATGAGTGTCGGCACCGCCTCGCACCTGGCGGTGCTGGCGACCAAGCAGCACGACATCGGCCGCATCGGCTACGAGATGGCCCTGCTCGTCGACCGGGTCGGGACGGTCATCCAGGCCACCGCCCGATCTACCGTGTGAGTCCGCCGGTGCCCAGCCCTGCCGACCCGTACCACCCCGGTGAGTCGCCGCGCCGGCCCGGCCGCGTCCGGCCCTACGCCCTGACCGGCGGACGGACCGCGTCGTCCATCGACTTACCGCTGGAGGCGGTGATCGAGACGGTGTCGTTCCCGTCGTATCCGAATTGGCCGGCCGGCGATGTCCGGATGGAGATCCTGCACCTCGGCACCCAGCGACTCTCGGTCGCCGAGATCTCCGGCCGCCTGGATCGCCCGCTCGGGCTGGTCCGGGTGATGATCGGCGACCTGGTGGTCGCCGGTTCGCTGCGCGTGCATTCGACCTTGACCGACGACGCGAGTTACGACGAGCGCCGTGCCCTGATGGAGAGGACCCTGCGTGGAATCCGCGCCCTTTAGCACCTTCGGGCTCGAAGAAGCCCGTACCGCCTCGACCAAGATCGTCATCGCGGGTGGGTTCGGCGCCGGCAAGACGACCTTCGTCGGCGCGGTGTCGGAGATCGTGCCGCTGCGCACCGAAGCCCTGGTGACCGACGCCTCCGACGGCGTCGACGACCTCGCGGCCACCCCCGACAAGACCACCACCACGGTGGCCATGGACTTCGGCCGGATCATCCTGCCGAACAACATGGTGCTCTACCTGTTCGGCACGCCCGGCCAGCGCCGGTTCTGGTTCATGTGGGACGACCTGGTGCGCGGCGCGATCGGCGCGGTCGTGCTGGTGGACACCCGCCGGATCGAGGACAGCTTCGCCCCGGTCGACTATTTCGAGTCGCGCAAGCTGCCGTTCCTGGTGGCGATCAACCGTTTCCCGGGCGCGCCGCGGTTCCCGCTGAACGAGGTGCGCGAAGCGCTGTCGATCCGCGAGGGCGTACCGGTGATCGATATCGACGCGCGCAGCGCGGAGGAGGTGCGGCGCACGCTGGCCGCGATCACCGAGTACGCGCTGATGCGTTTGACGGCACAGGAATTCGAGCGGACCGGGCGTCATGTCTGAGATCGACTACTTCGCCATGGGCACCTGGATGCTCGTGCTGGCCTTCGCGGTGTCGGCGGCGGGGACCTTGATCGGACTGATCTGTATCCGGCACGCGGGCGCGACCGATATCTCGGCGCGGGCGGGCCTGGCCTGGCTGGCGGTGGGCGCGGCCTCGATCGGCGGCGTCGGGTTCTGGCTGGCGAGCCTGGTGCTGCTGCTGGGTTTCTCGGTCTCGGACAGTCCGGTGCGCTACGAGCTGTTCCCGGTGGCGGCGGCGCTGGCGCCGGCCACCCTGGGCTGCCTGCTCGGCCTGGTGATCGCGGGTAACCGCTCGCATCTGACCAGGTCGCTGGCGGGCGGCGCGATCGCGGCGCTCGGTTTGGTGACCACCGTCATGCTCGGGGTGAACGCGGTGCGGGTGCGCGGTGTCGTGACCGTGTCGTCGCTGCCGCTGTCGTTCGTCGGCGTGATCGCGGTGCTCGGGTTCGTGGGCGCGCTCTGGCTGACGCTGACCTACCGGGAATCGGTGCGGGCCCGGGTGGGCGCGGCGCTGATCGCCGGGGTGACGGTGACCAGCGCGCAGCTGCTGGCGATGTCGGCGATCGAGGTCGACATCGAGCCCGGCGTGCCGGTGCCCAATGGCATCGAGCTCTTCGATTTCGCCTATCCGGCGTTCGTGATCGGCCTGCTGGTGCTGGCGATTCCGATCGCCGCGGTGCTGCTCGCGCCGCTGCGGCGGCCGTTCGAGTCCACCCTGGCCGAGGAAGCGGCACTGGGTCAGCCGGGCTGATCGGCGCGAAGCCGCGCGCCCCGTCCGGGCCGCCACTTACAGTGGGAGACATGCGGTTCGGCTTGGACTACGCGGGTGGGCGGCCGGGTGGCGCCGCCATCCGGGCCGCCGGTTTCGATTTCGTGGTCCGGTATCTCACGCCCGGCGGCACCTCGCTGCCGGGCAAACTGCTGACCCCGGCCGAGGCCGACGACCTTCGCGCGCACGATATTTCGATCGTCTCCAACTGGGAGACCTGGGCCGACCGGATGCTCGACGGCTACGACGCGGGCGCGCGGGACGCCGAGGCCGGGCTGGCGCAGGTACTGCGCTGCGGCGGGCGCACCGACCGGCCCATCTACTTCTCGGTCGACTTCGATGCCACACCGGCGCAGCAGATTCCGATCAACGCCTATCTCGACGGCGCGGCGACCGTGCTCGGCCGCGCGAATATCGGCATCTACGGCGGGTATTGGCCGCTGCACCGGGCGCTGGATTCCGGGCACGCGCGGTGGGCCTGGCAGACCGATGCCTGGTCCGGCGGAAATGTGGAGTCGCGCCGCAATATTCACCAGACGCTGCGGCAGGTGGTGGTCAACGGCGTGGTCTGCGATGTGAATGTCGCCGAGACCGACGATTTCGGGCAGTGGGATTTCCTACAGGAGGACGACGTGACACCGGAACAGGACGCGGTCCTGCGCGATATCCAGGTGCAGCTGCGGGGGCCGGATCTGGCGGGCTGGCCGCAACTGGGCACCGACGCCGAGGGGCGCTATCTCACACTGGTGGACGGGGTGGCCTCGGCGCTGCGCCGGATCGATGAGCTGGAGAGCGATACCGAGGCGTTGCGCACGCAGATCGGCGAATTGGAGGCCACGACCGAGGAGCTGGTGACGGAGGTGCAGCGGCTGGAGCGCTCGCGCTGGCCGTGGCCGCTGTCGCTGATCGAGGGGCCGGCCGCGGCGGTGGGGACCAGGCTGGAAGCGCTGATTCCGGACCTGCCCCGACTCGGGGAACGCGACCGCAGAGAGACCGAGTAACGGGGATCGACGCCAGATTTGGCGATGAGCGGGTTCTCTCGGTTTCCCGGGAGAACCCGCCCTCCCGGATGAATGTACCGGTGGGACGACACGATTTCATCACTGCATGAGGACTTTTACGGTCACCAAAAACCAACTAGCAGTACGCAATTCCCCCAATGGTTATCGGCCCGCTAGCTGGGCTTTCGGAAAAGCTCCAGGTAAATTCCTCGCCAAAGATTGCTGATCAGTTGCTTGGATCGACGAGGCCCAGCCGTACCGCTTTGACCAACCGGCGCGGCACCCGGTGCGTCACACCGGCGACGGTCACCTCCACCAGGTCCGGCGCGGTCGCCTTCCACTGCGCCCGCCGGCTGCGCGTGTTCGACCGCGACATCCGCCGCTTCGGCACCGCCATCTCAGCCCTCCTTGCCCCGGCGCGGCGTGCGCCGGCCGTATTTGCGTTCGAACTTCTCCACCCGGCCCTGTGCGTCCAGCACGCGGCTGGTGCCGGTCCAGAACGGATGCGAATCCGCGGTGACGTCGACCACCAGCAGCGGATAGGTGTTGCCGTCGGACCATTCGACGGTGCGGGTGCCGGTGGCGGTCGATCGGGTCAGAAACCGCTTGCCGGTGCTCTGATCCTCGAAGACCACGGGATGGTAGTCCGGATGGATTCCTGGTTTCACTTGCCTTCTCCTCTCTGAGATTTGGATTGCGCCGGCGCCGATTCCGGGTCGGCGCAGGGATCTTCGTGCCAGGCGCCGAACGGGTCGGACCATTGCGCCACCCGCTCGGGGGCGCGCTCGACCAGGCGCAACTCGTCGTCCTCGACCAGCGCCCAGTGCAGGGCGTGCCGGATGTCGGCCGGATCGGCGTCGTGCGCCAGGATCACCAGCGAGACGTCGCGGTCGCCGAAGGTGTCGTCCCAGCGCAGCGCCGCCAGCGCCCGCCGATCCGGATCCGCCCGCGCCACTTCGTCCGCCGTCATCGCGGCCAGCCAGCGCCCGGCGCCGCCGACGCGCAGTCCGCCGCCCGCCGACTCCAGCCACACCACCTCGTCCGGCTGGGTGGCCAGCCACATCCGGCCGCGGGCGGTGACCACGCCCTCGAACAGCACGTCCAGGGCCTCGTGCAGCCGTTCGGGATGGAACGGGCGGCTCGCGGCGAATTCGACGAGGGTGACGCCGTGTTCGGTGTGCAGCGGCGGCAGGCCGCGCAGCAGCGGCGCGTGCGCGTCGAAGGTGCGGCCGCGGCGGGAACCGGCGGGGATGCGCGTCAGGAGCGTCTCCACGTCCGCGGTGGTGACGGTGGCGAGGTCATCGGTCCAGCGGACGGGCGCGTCGGGCACCAGCCGCGCCAGCACCGCCGTGAGCCGATCCTGGTCCAACGCGTCGACGGGCGGGCCCAGCGCGACCAGCGCATCGGCGAAGTCCACCTGGCCGAGCGCCACCTGCGCGACCGTGCGATCGTCGTCGGCGGCGGCCAATCCGCGCTCGGCCAGCGTCTCGTCGCCGGTCGCGTCGGCCAGCCAGCTCTGGGTGTCCAGGCAGGTCAGCACGGCCTGGACGCGGACCTCGCGAGCCGCGGGCCCGTCGACGCGACCGACGACGCCGGTCACCACCACGCCCTCGATGGCCTGGCACACGGCCTCGGCCTCGAACGCCGGATCCAGCGCCAGCACCACGCGGCGCACCGAATCCCGGGCGGCCAGCCGGCACAGCAGCGGCAGCAGGTCGGCGCGCAGCGTGCAGGAAACGCACCCGTGCGCCAGCTCCAGCACCTCGGTGCTCTCCTGTCCGTCCTGCCAAGTCGTGCGGCGCACGATGCCTTCGCGCAGCGCGCTCAGATCGTGGCGGACCACGACCGTGCCCGCCTGCTCCCCCAGCGCCGCGGCCAGGTGCCGCACGCCCGCGGTGGCGCGTCCCGCGAAGCCCGCGATCAGCACGACCGGCGTGCGTTCGTGAACAGCCACCGGAACTCCTTTCGACAACGATTTCCATTAACCGAAGAGCAACGGTACAGTCTGAATCAGTCGTTGTCGAAAATGATTGTCATCTACTGGAGGGAGCCCGCATGTCGGCCCACTGCCAGGTCACCGGGCGTAAACCCGGTTTCGGCAAGTCCGTGTCGCACTCGCACAAGCGGACGAACCGGCGCTGGAACCCCAATATCCAGCGCAAGACCTACTACCTGCCCAGCGAGGACCGGCGCATCACGCTGACCGTCTCCACCAAGGGCATCAAGACCATCGATCGGGACGGCATCGAGGCGGTCGTCGCCCGGCTGCGCGCCCGCGGCGAGAAGATCTAGGAGGCCGCGATGGCATCGAAATCGACCGAGCTGCGGCCGATCGTCAAGCTGAAGTCCACCGCCGGTACCGGCTACACCTACGTCACCCGCAAGAACCGGCGCAACGACCCGGATCGCATGGTGCTGAAGAAATACGACCCTGTCGTGCGCAAGCACGTGGACTTCCGGGAGGAGCGCTGATGGCGAAGAAGTCGAAGATCGCGCGGAACGAGCAGCGGCGAGAAGTGGTGGCTCGCTACGCGGCTCGCCGCGCCGAGCTGAAGGAACTGATCCGCAAGCCCTCCACTCCCGAGGAACAGCGGGCCGAGGCGCGGAGCGCGCTGCAGCGCCTGCCCCGCGATGCCAGTCCGGTACGATTGCGCAATCGGGACGCCGCGGATGGACGTCCGCGCGGTCACCTCCGGAAGTTCGGACTCTCCCGTGTGCGTGTGCGCGAGATGGCCCACCGGGGCGAGTTGCCCGGTGTGAGCAAGTCGAGCTGGTAAACCACCGATCCCGCCAAAAGGAACCCGATATGGCAGTCAAACGAGCACCGTCGAAGAAGGTTCGCGCCGAGCAGGCCCGCAAGCCCAAGAAGAACCCGCTGATCGCCGCGGGGATCGAAACCGTGGACTACAAAGACGTGAACCTGTTGCGCACCTTCATCTCCGACCGCGGCAAGATCCGCAGCCGGCGCGTCACCGGGCTGACCCCGCAGCAGCAGCGGCAGGTCGCCGTCGCGGTGAAGAACGCCCGCGAGATGGCGCTGCTCCCGTTCACCAGCCGGTAGTCCCACACCGACGACAGCGGGCCCCGAACTCCTTCGGGGCCCGCTCGTTCGTTTCCGGGGTTACGGAATCTTGAGTTCCTGACCCGGCTGGATCGAATCCGGGTTGTCGATGCCGCTGGCGTTGGCGATCTCCTGGTAGCGGTTGCCGTCGCCCAGGAAGCGCTCGGCGATCGCCCACATGGTGTCGCCCGGTTCGACGGTGTAGGTCTGGCCGCCACCGCCCGCCGGTGCGGCCGCCGCCGCGGGCTCCGGCTCCGCCGCGATCGGATTGTCGGTCTTGGTGTCGGTGGCCCAGACCGCGCCGCCGTCGCCGCCGTACAGCACCACGTTGCGATCGGCCTGCACGGTCAGCCGGTCGACGCTCTTGCCGTTGGTCTCGGTGGACCAGGCGGCCGAGCCGTCACCCTTGTAGAGCACGAAGTTGCCGTCGTCCTGCAGCACCGCCCGCTGCACGTCCTGGCCGTGAGTCTGGGCCGCCCACACGACGTTCCCGCCCGGCTCGGACAGCACCAGGTTGCCGTCCGGCTGCAGCGCGAGCGTGTAGGCGCCGCCGGTGAGGGATTGACCGAGCCCGAGTTCTTCGCCGACGCGCAGTGTGTCGCCCATGATCGTCCTTTCGCCGAAATGCGGAATACCTGCCAGGGCGCCGCCCGCTCGGGGCGCGCACGGGGGCGAATCTAGCGTGCACCGACGGCCGCGCCGGGGATTCCGCCCAGCGATTTGCCGAACAATAACCGCCGTGCCGGATCCGGGGGCTGCGGCGAACTGGATTAGGCTCGCCCCCATGCATCGGACGCGGGCTGCCCGCACTCTCCTGCCCGCCCTGGTCCTGGCGCTGGGCCTCACCGGCTGCGGCGATTCCGGTACCGATGGCGCGCAGCGGAATTCGAGCGCGACGAGCAGCAGCGCCGCGGCCACGCCCACCGAGGACGCCGACGCGAAGCCGGGCAAGATCTTCACGGCGGACCCCACAATCGTTACCCCGCACCCGATTCCGTTCACCTCGTGGCAGCGCGTCGTCCCCGACCGGATCGCGATCAACTTCCAGACCGGCAACCCCGCCTGCTACGGCGTGGACGCCACCACCACCGAATCCGGCGAGACCGTCACCATCGAGCTGCGCTCGGGCACCCGCGCCGACGCCGTCGGCCGGATGTGCACCATGGAGGTCGTCTTCGGCACCCTGGAGGTCACGCTGCGGGCGCCACTCGGCGACCGGAAAGTGCTGAGCGCGAGCTGAATCAGGAGATCGGTTCGGCGATCGCCTCGGCCAGCGCCGTGAATTCCGCGTAACCGGTGGGATGGGGCGGGCCCCAGGTCTTCTGCGCCAGCACCCGCAGCGGCACGGTGATCGCCGCCGCGATCTGCTCCGGCGTCCGCGCGGTGGGATCGTCGCACCAGACGTGCAGACCGGAACCGAGATTCGCGGCGTTCTGCGCGGGCGTGAGCCGGGAGCCGTCCACGAACACCGCCGGATCCCACAGCTCGTAACCGAACACCGGCGGCTGGTTGGCGACCACGGCGGCCGGGCCGCCGGCCACGAAGTAGGTCGGCAGGAACGCGGCGTTCTTCACCTGATGTCCGGCGGCGATCAGATCCTGTGGCGTGCGGGCGGTTCCGAAGAACGGCAGCGGTAGCTGCGCGACGCCGGCGCGGCTCCAGTAGTCGATGACGATGTCGCCGCCGATCGCGAGCGTGCCCGCGCCCGTGTGCAACCCG
Organism: Nocardia sp. NPDC050435; assembly: GCF_040655395.1. Taxonomy (NCBI): domain Bacteria; kingdom Bacillati; phylum Actinomycetota; class Actinomycetes; order Mycobacteriales; family Nocardiaceae; genus Nocardia; species Nocardia sp. NPDC050435. The sequence continues at coordinate 512,365 of NZ_JBFAJW010000004.1, read as the reverse complement.
TCGTTCCAGATGCGCGGCCGTTTCCCGTGCGCGCGCACGATATCGGCCCCCCAGTTGATCAGCCCGAGCAACGCGTCGACCGGTTCGGCCTGCGGACCGTAGGCCGCGCGCGCATACGCTCCCAGCTGTGGATAGTCCTCGTAGCCGCTGACTTTCAGCCCGTCGAGCAGGAACTCGTCCGCGCCGAGATGCCAGTACCGCCCCGGGAACAGCGGCAGGAACTCCGCCAGGATGTCGCGCATCAGGTCGTAGCTGCGCGGGTCGGAGATATCGATCGCGGCGTCGGAGACCACGCCCGCGGCGCTGCGCAGTTTCAGTTCCGGGTAGGCGGCCAGAATGCCGTTCATGTGGCCCGGGAAATCGACCTCGGGCACGATCTCGACCTGGTACCGCGCCGCGTAGGCGATCAGATCGCGGATCTCCTGCTTCGAATAGTGCTGCGCCGCAGTGATGGCCGGGTGCCGGGTGCTCTCCAGCCGGAATCCGAAGGTGTCCGACAGGTGCAGGTGCAACACATTCAGTTTCAGCATGCCCATGCGCCGGATCTGGGCGCGCACCAGGTCCGGGGGCAGGTACTGCCGCCCCACGTCCAGCATCAGGCTGCGTTCGGCGTAGTCGGGCCAATCGGTCACGACGCCACCGGGAATCGGGGCCGCACCGCGCAGCAGTTGCAGCGCCGAGCGGGTGGCGTAGAACGCGCCGGCCGCCCCGGCGCCCTGCAACTCCAGGGTCGGGCCGACCACCATCCGGTAGCTCTCGAGCGTCTCGGGCGCACCCGGCACCGGCCCCAGGCGCAGCACGATGTCGCCTGCCGCACCTGCCGAACCCGCCTGCGCGACAACGTCCTTGCCGGTGGCCGTGCGCAGCCCGTCGGCGAATTCCGCGGCGGTGTCACCCAGTACCGCGTCGGAGTACAGCACCCGTGCCCGCGCGCCCAGCACGAACTCCGCGTCGCCGCGCACCCAGTTCTTGGCCGTGGGAACCGTCCGCGGTGCGATCGGCTCGGCCCCGGCCCGGCCGTCGTCGGCGACGGTGAGCGCCGAGAACGTCACCGCCACGATCACCGCACAGCGCGCGGCCGCTCCCTGGAACATGCGGTCAGCCTACGAAATCCGCATCGGAAATCCGGGCAATCGGCGGCAGCGCGTTTCCGGGACCGGAGACGGCGAACGCCACGCCGGACGGTACCGGCGTGGCGTTCGAACGGGCCGCGCTCAGTGCGCGAAGTGCCGAGATCCCGTGAGGTACAGGGTGATGCCCTGCTCCCGGCACAGCTCGATGGTGTCCTTGTCGCGGATGGAGCCGCCCGGATGCACGATCGCGCGCACCCCGGCCGCCGCCAGGATCTGCGGGCCGTCCGAGAACGGGAAGAAGGCGTCCGAGGCCGCGACCGAGCCCTTGGCGCGGTCACCGGCGCGCTCCACGGCGAGCTTGCAGGAGTCGACGCGGTTCACCTGCCCCATGCCCACGCCGACGGCGGCGCCGTCGTTGGCGAGCAGGATGGCGTTGGACTTCACGGCCCGGCAGGCGCGCCAGGCGAATTCGAGGTCGCGCAGCGTCGCCGCGTCGGCGGCCTCGCCCGCGGCCAGTGTCCAGTTCGCCGCGCTGTCGCCTTCGGCGTCCAGGATGTCGCGCTGCTGCAACAGCACGCCGCCGCTGATCGGGCGCAGCTCCGCGCCGGCCCGCTGCGCGGGTTGCGCCACCAGCACGCGCACGTTCTTCTTGCGCTGCAACACTTCCACCGCGCCGTTGGCGTACCCCGGGGCGACGACGACCTCGGTGAAGATCTCGGCGACCTGCTCGGCCATCTCCACCGACACCTCGCGGTTGGCCGCGATCACGCCGCCGTAGGCCGAGACCGGATCCGTGGCGTGCGCCTTGCGGTGGGCCTCGGCGATGTCCGCGCCGATCGCGATGCCGCACGGGTTGGCGTGCTTGATGACCGCGACGGCGGGCGCGTCGAAGTCGAAGGCGGCGCGCCATGCCGCGTCGGCGTCGGTGTAGTTGTTGTAGGACATCTCCTTGCCGTGCAGCTGCTCCGCCTGCGCCAGGCCCGCCGGGCCGCCCTCGCTGGTGTAGAGCGCCGCGGCCTGGTGCGGGTTCTCGCCGTAACGCAGCACGTCCGCGCGGGTCCAGGTGCCGCCGACCCAGGCCGGGAACTCCTGCGCCGCCGCGGCTTCCGGCGCGGCGGCCGGGACCGCCACGCTGGTCATCCAGCTCGCCACGGCCACGTCATAGCTCGCGGTGTGCTGAAAAGCCTTGGCCGCGAGCGCCGTCCGCTCGGGGAGGGTGAACCCGCCGGCCTGCACGGCGGCGAGCACCTGGTCGTAGTCGCCGCTGGAGACCACCACCGCGACCGACGGATGGTTCTTGGCGGCGGCGCGCACCATGGACGGGCCGCCGATATCGATCTGCTCGACGCACTCGTCGACCGACGCGCCGCTCGCGACGGTCTGGGTGAACGGGTAGAGGTTCACCACCACCAGCTCGAACGCCGCCACGCCCAGCTCGGTGAGCTGGTCCAGGTGGTCCTGCTTGCGGGTGTCGGCCAGAATGCCCGCGTGCACCCGCGGGTGCAGGGTCTTGACCCGGCCCTCCAGCGTCTCCGGGAACCCGGTCAGCTCTTCGACTTTGGTGACCGGAAGGCCGGCCTCGGCGATCTTGCCCGCCGTCGAACCGGTCGACACCAGCTCGATTCCGGCGGCGTGCAGACCGCTCGCGAGCTCGATGAGCCCGGTCTTGTCGTAGACGCTGACCAGCGCGCGCTTGATCGGACGGCGTCCGGCGGAGCCTCCTGCCATCCCCGTGGGCTCACTCATGAGGTATTACTGCCTTTCGTCCGTCGGAGACAATGCCTCGGGTAGCGACGGCGGCGACAACCTCCGCCAGCAACCGCCGCTCGACAACCTTGATGCGCTCGTGCAGGCTCGCCTCGTCGTCGCCGGGCAGCACGGTGACCGCCTCCTGCGCGAGGATCGGCCCGGTGTCCACGCCCGAATCCACCAGGTGCACGGTGGAACCGGTGACCTTCACCCCGTAGGCGAGGGCGTCGCGCACCCCGTGCGCGCCCGGGAAGGCGGGCAGCAGCGCGGGATGGGTGTTGATGATCCGGCCGCCGAAGCGCGCCAGGAACGCGGGGCCCAGGATCTTCATGAAACCGGCCGAGACCACCAGATCCGGCTGGTACACCTCGACCGCCGCCGTGAGCGCGGCGTCCCACGCGGCTCGATCGGCGAAGTCCGGCAGGGCCACCTGGAAGTGCGGGATGCCGGCGGTCTCGGCGTGGCCGGTGGCCGCGCAGGGCCGGTCCACGCCGACCGCCACGATCCGCGCCGGATACTCGGCCGCCCCGGCGGCCGCGAGCAGCGCGCGCAACAACGATCCGGTGCCCGACGCGAGCACGACGACGGTGGCCGGTGCCGCGGTGGGCACCCACGGGACAGTCGAAGACGTCAGGGCTCTACTCCTGAGAATCGGGACCGCCGAAGCTGTGCGGGCTCCGGCACGTCGACGCGCGCGGACTGGACGAGCTCCTGCGCATCGGACTACCGGGGCTGTGCGGCTCCGGCGGATCGGGACGCCGGGGCGGTGCAGCTCCTGCGAATCGGGGGCCGGGCGGGGCTGGGTAGCTCCTGCGATTCGGTGGGGCGACCGAGGAGCACCCTCTGCCGCCGACGTAGAGCCTAGTGGGGTGGGTCAGCTCACTTTCGACCGGTTACCGGCTATGTGGCACGCTCCGCGCGCTGGGGCTCGAGCGTCACCGGCTGCGGAAGTACGGGCGCGGGTCCGGATCCGGCTCGGGATCGGGGTCCACCTCGCTCGCCTCGACCACTTCCGCGTCCACGATGTCGGGCGTCGCCGCGCCCGCCTCGGCCTGGCCGACGGCCGCGACCTCCTCCTCGACGAGTTCGCCCTCCATCTCGACCTCGAGGTCGGGGCCGTCGTAGTCGGGGTAGTCGTCGTCGTAGTAGCCGTCCTCGTGGTAGCCCTCGTCGTGGTAATCGTCCTCGTGCTGCCCGGCCTCGTCGTCGTAGTAGCCGTCGTCGTCGTAGGCGTGCTCGTCGTAGTCGCCGTGCTCGTCGTAGTAGCTGTCCGCCGCCTCGGCCGGCGCCGCCGGTCCGAAGGCGGGCGCGGTACCGACCGGCACCACGAACCAGCGCGCGAACATCAAACCCGCGTATCCGGCGAGGGCCAGCCAGCCGAACGCCAGCAGGCCGAACAGCGGCAGATCCAGCCCGACCCGGCCGAAATTGCCGAGCGCACCGCCGCCGATCGCGCCGAGCAAGGTCAACGCCATGCTGACCAGCGCGGCCGAGACCAGCGTCGCCCACGGCGACCTCGCCTGGTCCGGCGAAGTGCGCCCGCAGTCCAGGCCGTTCAGCACCCCGGCGGCCGCGGGAATCAGCAGCAGCACCAGCCACCAGGCGGCGGCCGGCCCCTCGGGCAGCGCCGCGAGCACCGGGACCGCCGGAACCGGGCCGCCGACAACGGAGAACAGGCTGATCGACACGTCACCGACGTGCGCGCCGGCGCCGAACACGACGCCGACCGCGCCCAGCGCCACGTTCGGCAGATAGGCCAGCGACAGCAGTGTCAGGCCGAGCACGCCCACCGCGTTGCCCGCGGGCTGGTAGGTGTCGCCGATGCGGGACCAGTGCAGGAAGAACGACAGCACCGTCACCGCGAGGCCGCAGGCGAGCAGGCGCAGCAGGGTGCGGCGGGCGGCGTAGCCGGCCGCCATCGACCACTCGGGCAGGTCCAGCCGCGCGAGCAGTTGCGGGCCGGAACGGCTCGCGATGCCGCCGCAGGCGGCGAGCAATTGCAGGCCGAGCACCCAGCCGAAGGCCGCGAGCGTGTTCGGCGGCTGCAGCGCGACGACGCCGGAGGCGTCCTCGGCGACGGCGGAGCACACGGCGGTGACCAGGATCGGGCCGCCCACCGCGGCGCCGATCAACCAGGCCAGATCGGCGCGGGAACTGTTCGGTTCGACCGCGCGGGCGCATTCGCGCCAGGTCAGCCACAGCACCAGCCCGGTCGGCAGCAGCGGCAGCAGGCCCAGATCGGTGGTGCCGATCACCAGCGGAACCTGGTGTGCGGCAAGCCAGCTCGCGGCGATGGCGCCGGCGGCGCCGGTCAGGCCGCTGCGGGCGGTCAGCAGGGTGGCGAAGACGAGCACGACGATCGTGGTCAGCGCCAGCGCAGCGGGGCGCGCGGCCACCAGCAGCAGAGCCCGGCCACGTTCCGGGGTCAGCGCGAGAAAGGCGGTGTCGTCGCCGGAATGGGCGGTGCGGCGGGACTTGGCCGAGGCGGTCTCGCCCTCTCCCTCCCGGCGGGGGCCGCCGGTCCAGCGTTCGAGACTGTTTCTGGAGGAGTTCATGCCCGCACCTCGCCGCGCTCGGCTCCGCTCGCTGCTCTCGAACGGCCGTGCGCCCCGTGGCGATCACGCCGTTCGCGCACGGACCGCGCCGCGCTGCGCCCGAATCCGGCACGAACTCCCGACAAGCCGCGCATATCGATGAGGTCACTCCGTTCGCTCATAAGGCAATTCAGCGTGTCAGCTTTCCCCCGCGCAGGGGGCCAGGCGCGCCGCGAGCACCCGCCCCACATCGGGGTCGGGTGCTCGCGAAGAGGGTGCGGGCGCCGGGGTGACGATCTCGCGTGCGCCCCAACGCCGCTCACCGGCTACTGCTGCTGGTCGTCCGTGGGACGGAAGGCGCGGGTGGCCTTGTTGGCCGGATCCTCGCCCTGCTCACCGCCGAACGGCTGCTGCTGGCCGTAGCTCGGCGTGCCGCCGTACTGGCCCGGCTGCGGGGCGCTGAAGTGCTGCGTGGCGCTCTCGTCCGGGCGCGGCTGCGCGGTCTGGCCGTACTGCGAACCCGCCTGCTGCGCACCGTATCCGGGCTGCTGGCCGTAGGACTGCTGGCCGTAACCGGCCTGCTGCTGGCCCGGCTGGCTCTGCTGGCCGTAGGAGGGCTGGCCGTAGGACTGCTGCTGTTGCTGCTGCTGGTATTGGCCGCCGGTGGAGCTGCCGTACCCGGACTGCCCGAAGGACTGCCCCGCCTGGCTCTGCCCGCCGAAGGACTGCTGGCCGTAGGGCTGACCCGGCTGGCCCTGGCCGCCGAAGGACTGCTGGCCGTAACCGCCCTGCGGGGAACCGTAGCCGCCCGGCTGAGCGGGCTGGGCCGGCTTGGGCGCCGGCGGTTTCACGATGCCCAGGTCGAACAGCACCACGGCGGCGGCGAGACCCGCCTGCACGAGCGCCAGGAAAAGCAGTAACCAGGCGCCGAAGCCGGACTCCAGGCCCTCACGCAGGGTGAAGGTCTGGGCGGCGACACCGAGGAAACCGGCGACGGCCGCGGCGCCCGCGAGCACCTTCCAGTTCTGGTCGGGCAGCAGGGACGCGCCCGCGAGCAGACCACTGAACAGCAGCAGCGCGAGCACGCCGACCAGGCCGTATTCGAAACCGCTGATGCTGGTGTCCGAGATGGACGCGTACGGCAGGAAGCCGAACAGGAAGTTCAGGACACCGAGCGCGGCGACACCGACGAGCAGGAAGAACGGAAGCCCTTTGCCCTCGGACCCGGACGCACTCGCACCTGAACCGCCGCCGCTGGCCGGCTGGCCGAGATTGCTTGGTGCGGAAGGCGTTGCGGGTGTGTTGTACCCGGAGCCCCCGGTCGGGTATGACATGTCGTCGTCTCCTAGGTCGATCGTTTTCGTGCTGCGCACGTCTGGAACCTCTCTTGACGCTACTGCACTCGCTCGCCCAGGTCACCCTCAACCAGTCCGAGGATGCGCGGTAGCCCCAAATACAAAGGCCGCCCTCAGGTTCTGAGAGCGGCCTTCGTACGGATTTGCTGTTCAGGCTGTGATCTCTAGCCCTTTTCCAGGATCTCGCGAGCCAGCGCGGCGGTCGCGGACGGGGTCTTGCCGACCTTCACGCCCGCGGCCTCCAGAGCCTCCTGCTTGGCCTGGGCGGTACCGCCGCCGCTGGAGACGATGGCGCCGGCGTGGCCCATGGTCTTGCCCTCGGGCGCGGTGAAGCCCGCGACGTAGCCGACGACCGGCTTGGTCACGTTCTCCTTGATGTAGGCCGCGGCCCGCTCCTCGGCGTCGCCGCCGATCTCGCCGATCATGACGATGAGCTTGGTCTCCGGGTCCTTCTCGAACGCCTCGATGGCGTCGATGTGGGTGGTGCCGATGACCGGGTCGCCGCCGATGCCGATGGCGGTGGAGAAGCCGAAATCGCGCAGCTCGTACATCATCTGGTAGGTCAGCGTGCCCGACTTCGAGACCAGGCCGATCGGGCCCTTGCCCGTGATGTTGGCCGGGGTGATGCCGACCAGCGCCTCGCCCGGGGTGATGATGCCGGGGCAGTTCGGGCCGATGATCCGGGTCTTGTTGCCCTTCTCGACGTTGTAGGCCCACGCGTAGGCGGTGTCCTGCACCGGGATGCCCTCGGTGATGACCACGAGCAGCGGGATCTCCGCGTCGATGGCCTCGATGATGGCGTCCTTGGAGAACTTCGGCGGCACGAAGGCGATCGACACGTCCGCGCCGGTCTCCTTGATGGCCTCTTCGACGGTGCCGAAGACCGGCAGCTCGACCGCGTTGCCGTCCTTGTCGACGTGCGAGACGGTGGTGCCGGCCTTGCGCGCGTTCACGCCGCCGACGACCTGGGTGCCCGCCTTGAGCATCAGTGCGGTGTGCTTGGTGCCCTCGCCGCCGGTGATGCCCTGGACGATGACCTTGGAGTCCTTGTTCAGGAAGATAGACATTCTGTGTTTGTCCTTAACTCGGCCGTCGTTAGCGGGCGGCAGCCAGTTCGGCGGCCTTGTCGGCGCCTTCGTCCATTGTCTGCGCGAGCGTCACCAACGGGTGGTTCGCGTCGGCGAGGATCTTGCGACCCTCCTCGACCCGGTTGCCGTCGAGCCGGACGACCAGCGGCTTGTTCGCCTCGGAGCCGAGGATCTCCAGCGCCTTGACGATGCCGTTGGCGACCGCGTCACAGGCGGTGATGCCACCGAAGACGTTCACGAACACACTCTTGACCTGCGCGTCGCCCAGGATGACGTCCAGACCAGCGGCCATCACCTCGGCCGAGGCGCCGCCGCCGATGTCGAGGAAGTTGGCGGGCTTGACGCCACCGTGGTTCTCGCCGGCGTAGGCGACGACGTCCAGGGTGGACATGACCAGACCGGCGCCGTTGCCGATGATGCCGACCTCGCCGTCGAGCTTGACGTAGTTGAGGTCGTTCTCCTTGGCCTTGAGCTCGAGCGGGTCGGTCGCGTCGATATCGGCGAACTCCGCGTGGCCGGGCTGCCGGAACTCGGCGTTCTCGTCCAGGGTGACCTTGCCGTCGAGGGCCAGGATCTCGCCCTCGGGGGTGCGCACCAGCGGGTTGACCTCGACCAGGGTGGCGTCTTCACCGATGAAGACCTCCCACAGCTTCTGGATGGTCACGGCCGCGGCGTCGAGCACCTCGGCGGGCAGGTGGCCCTGCTCGGCGATGGAGCGCGCGAACGCGAGGTCGACGCCCTTGACGGCGTCGACGGGAACCTTGGCGAGGCGCTCGGGGGTCTTCTCGGCGACCTCTTCGATCTCCATGCCGCCTTCCACCGAGCACATGGCCAGGTAGGTGCGGTTGGAGCGATCCAGCAGGAAGGAGATGTAGTACTCCTCCGCGATGTCCTTGGCTTCGGCGACAAGGATCTTCTTGGTGATGTGGCCCTTGATATCCAGGCCCAGGATGTTCGACGCGTGCGTGAACGCGTCCTCCGGGGTGGCGGCGTACTTCACGCCACCGGCCTTACCGCGGCCGCCGACCTTCACCTGGGACTTGATCATCACCGGCTTGCCGATTTCCTCGGCGATGGCGCGGGCGTCCTCGGCTGTATCCGTGACGCGGCCCTCGGACGAAGGCACTCCGTGCTTAACGAAGAGCTCCTTCGCCTGATATTCGAAGAGATCCATGTACTCACCGTCTCGTCTGCGTTGCTATGACAACGTCTTTGTTGGCGGCCCGACGTCGGAAGCGGGTCGGGTCGGACTCTAACCAGTCACATGGAGGGCCAATCGGCCACGTTCATCCTAAGTGGCGCAGGTCACGGGCAGATACGGGGCGTGACAAAACCGCTGGCCAACGCTACCCGCGAGTAGGTTATTGACGGCGCGCCAGGTAAACCGGGACATCCCGCCCGTGACGGCGCTAGTACTACGCCACGTCGTCGGATAACCTCACCAGAGTGCCCCGCCGAGCGTGAGTCGTATCGTGCTGTTACCGTGATGAATGTCACATGTTTGGCCCGATCGGGCGCAACGCTTGCGGACCCTGCAATCGTTTCGTTACCGTCATTGCGGTCGATGTCACAACTCGGTCACAACCAGGAGGACGGCAAGCTTTGACGCACAGCAGCACTCCACAGGTTCGCCGTTCCCTGTGGGCTCGGATTCCTTCTCGTTCCACCAGTTTCACGATGTGGCATCGCCGATGAATCACCGCTCCACCCTCGCTTCCGGACATCGCGCTCGCACGGGCCATCGTTATCGCGACGACAACGAGCCCTTCGCCGTAGCCGATCAAGGAAAACGCTCCTTCCCGTCGTCCAACAGCCGGTACGCCGCCGCGGCCCCCGCCGCCGAGCCCGCACACGAGCAGTACGACGACTACGCCGCCTACGACAACGGCGGCTACGACTCCAACGCCTGGGCCGCCGACAACGAATGGGCCCAGCAGGATTCCTGGTCCGACGGCGGCGCCTGGGCCGCCAACGACAACTGGCCGCAAGACCAGACGCCGTGGACTCCCCCGGCCGAGGACACCTGGTCCCCCGAGCCCGAGAACACCTGGGCCCCCGCCGCCGACGAGGAATGGCCCGCCGAATCCGGCGCCGACTGGACCCCGGACACCACCGGCGAGTGGGCTCCCGACTCCGGCGAGCTCCCCGTCACGCCCAAGGCCCGCCGCGGCGGCGCGCATCGCATGCCCGCACCGCCGGCCGCCCTCAAGGGGCGCGCCGCGGTCGTCGCGGTGGCCGCCGGTGCGGTCGTGGCCGCCGGGCAGTGCGCGATGGCCTCCCCCGAACAGCCTTCCACCAGCATCGATTACGAAGCCTCCGGCCAGATCCACGAGATCGCGGCACAGTCGGTCAGCATGGCGGAGCCCGGCGCGTCCATGGTGTCGCCGCAGGTGCTCAACGTGTCCGCGCCCGCGAACTTCGGTCAGTTCTCCGACATCCTGGAGAAGGGCCGCAAGTACGCCGAGGATCTCGCCGCCGCCGAGGCCGCCAAGCTACGACCGCTGTTCTCGCGGTTCGCCGCGGGTAACTTCACCTCCGGTTACGGCGCCCGCTGGGGCGTCCAGCATCTGGGCATCGATGTCGCCGGTCCGATCGGCACCCCGATCTACGCGGTCGCCGACGGCACCGTGATCGAGGCGGGCCCCGCCGCCGGCTTCGGCATGTGGGTGCGCCTGCTGCACGACGACGGCACCGTCACCATCTACGGCCACATCGACACGGCCACCGTCTCCCAGGGCCAGCGGGTCATGGCGGGCGACCAGATCGCCACGATGGGCAACCGCGGCTTCTCCACCGGCCCGCACTGCCACTTCGAGGTCTGGCTGAACGGCGTCGACAAGGTCGACCCGGTGCCGTGGCTGGCCACGCGCGGCATCTCCCTGGGCGTCCAGCGCGATTGACATCGCGGCACTGAATATTCGTTGCTCCAACTGATTTCACGGCGGCGCGGGTAGCGTTGCCGGGATGACGGCGATGTCCTGGGGTCAGCTTGCCGATCGAGTACTGACAGCCGCCGGGCCGGGCCGCTATCTGGTCGGCATCGCGGGGCCGCCCGGAGCCGGGAAATCCACATTCGCGACAGGTTTGCGCGATTCCCTCAACACCCGCGAGGGCGCGGCCGTCGCCGAGATCGCGCCGATGGACGGCTACCACCTGAGCAACGCCGAACTGCGGGCCGCGAACAAGCTGTCGCGCAAGGGCGAGCCGGACACCTTCGACGCCGCCGGATTCGTGGAGAACCTGCGCCGCCTGCGCGACCTGCCGCTGGGCAGCCCCGTGCCGTGGCCCACCTTCGATCGCAGACTCGACGAACCGACGCCCGGCGGCATCGTCTTCACCGACCAGCGCATCGTCGTCGCCGAGGGCAACTATCTGCTGTTCGACGACGCCGACGGGCAGGAATGGTCGGCGGTGCGCAAATTGCTGGACGAGTGCTGGTACCTGGACGCCGATCGGCGGCTGCTGGAGAAGCGGCTGCTGCGCCGGCACATCCGCGGTGGCCGCACCGTCGGCGCGGCCCGGGCGAAGGTGCACGAGAGCGATTTTCGCAACGCGGACCGGATCGCCGCCACCCGCGGCCGCGCGGATCTCGTCCTGCGCGGCCACCAGGGGCGGTACTACCTCGAATAACGCCTAGCGCTGGTCGCGATACCAGGCGATCAGCGCGTCGGTGGAGGAATCGCCCTGGGAGGCGGGCTTTTCCGCGGAGGTGAGCAGCGGGGCCAGTTCCAGCGCCTGCTGCTTGCCCAGCTCGACGCCCCACTGGTCGAAGCTGTCGACACCCCAGATCGTGCCCTCGACGAACACCTGGTGCTCGTAGAGGGCGATCAGCTGACCGACCACCGACGGGGTGAGCTGCGGTGCGAGCAGGGTGGTGCTGGGGCGGTTGCCCGGCATCACCTTGTGCGGCACCACGGCCGGATCGGTGCCCTCCGCGGCGATCTCCGCCGCTGTCTTGCCGAAGGCCAGCACCTTGGTCTGGGCGAACAGGTTGCTCATCAGGATGTCGTGCATGCTGCCGGTGCCGTCGCGCGTGGGCAGATCGTCGGTGGGGCGGGCGAATCCGAGGAAATCGGCCGGGATCAGCCGGGTGCCCTGGTGCAGCAGCTGATAGAAGGCGTGCTGGCCGTTGGTGCCCGGCTCGCCCCAGAAGATCTCACCGGTGGAGGTGCTGACCGGGGACCCGTCGGCGCGCACCGACTTGCCGTTGGACTCCATGGTGAGCTGTTGCAGATAGGCCGGGAAGCGCGCCAGATCGTTCGAATAGGGCAGCACCGCACGCGATTCCGCGCCGAAGAAGTTCGAGTACCAGACACCGAGCAGGCCGAGCAGCACCGGCGCGTTGCGCTCCAGCGGCGCGGTCGCGAAATGCGTGTCCACGGCGTGCATTCCGGCCAGGAACTCCGCGAAGCGCTCCTTGCCGATGGTGGCCATCACCGACAGGCCGATCGCGGAATCCACCGAGTAGCGGCCGCCGACCCAGTCCCAGAAGCCGAACATGTTGGCGGTGTCGATGCCGAATTCGGCGACCCGCTCGGCATTGGTGGACACCGCGACGAAATGCTTGGCGACCGCGTCCTCGCCCAGCGCGGCGACCAGCCAGCGCCGGGCGGCGGTCGCGTTGGTCAGCGTCTCCAGCGTCGAAAACGTCTTGGACGCAACGATGAACAGGGTGGTCGCCGGATCCAGGCCGGTCAGTTTGGCGACCAGGTCGGCGGGATCGACATTGGAGACGAAGCGCGCGTCGATGCCGGCGTCGGCGTAGTGCCGCAGCGCGCGGTGCACCATGTCGGGGCCCAGATCCGAGCCGCCGATGCCGATGTTCACCACGGTCGTGATGCGCTCGCCGGTGGCGCCGCGCCACTGGCCCGAGCGCAGCGCGTCGGTGAATTCGCCCATGCGGCGCAGGACTTCGTGCACCTCGGCGGCCGCGTCGGCGCCGTCGATGAGCGCGGGCTCGCCCGCGGGCAGGCGCAGCGCGACGTGCCCGACGGCGCGGTCCTCGGAGGTGTTGATGTGCTCGCCGCGCAGCATCGCGTCCCGGCGCCGCGGTACCCCGGCCTCCTCGGCCAATTGCACCAGCAGGTGCAGGGTTTCCCGGGTGACGCGGTGCTTGCTGTAATCGATGTGCAGATCACCGACCGCGACCGTCAGCTCACGGCCGCGCTCCGGATCGTCGGCGAAGAGCTCTCTGAGGTGCCGCTCGGCCACGCTGGCGTGGTGCTCGTGCAGTTTCCGCCAGGCCGCCGATGCGGTGATGTCGCTGCTCACGAGTGCCGAGGTTACTGCCAGCCGCACGCGCGCGCACGGAAACCACCCCTCCGGCGCCGTCCGGGGATGCGCTGCGGCACAGTCCGCGTCGGTTTTCCTGCGCCGCGGCGGCGGGCACGCGGCCTAGGCTGGGCCCATGGTGTCCAAGAGCGAACTCCTGCAATCCGTGCCGACGCGCCTGTGGATCGGCGGCCCCGTCGAGGCCGGCGGCGGCGGCACCTTCGCGGTGCGCGACCCGGCCACCGGGGACGTGCTGACCGAGGTCGCCGACGCGACGCCCGAGGACGCGGTCAAAGCCCTCGACGCCGCCGTCGCCGCCCAGGCCGACTGGGCCGCCACCCCGTCCCGGGAGCGCGGGGAGATCCTGCGCGCCGTCTTCGAGCAGCTGACCGCCCGCGCCGAGGAATTCGCGCTGCTGATGACCCTCGAGATGGGCAAGGCGCTGCCGGAGAGCCGCAACGAGGTGCGCTACGGCGCGGAGTTCTTCCGCTGGTTCGCCGAGGAGGCCGTGCGGGTGCACGGGCGCTATCTGCACGCACCGTCCGGCACCGGCCGGATCATGGTGCACAAGCAGCCGGTCGGGCCGTGTCTGGCGATCACACCGTGGAATTTCCCCCTGGCGATGGGCACCCGCAAGATCGGGCCCGCGCTGGCGGCCGGCTGCACGATGATCGTCAAGCCCGCCTCCGAGACTCCGCTCACCATGCTCGCGCTGGCGCAGCTGTGCAGCGCGGCAGGCCTGCCGGACGGCGTCCTGTCGGTGATCACGACCAGCCGTTCCGGGGCCGTCACGCAGCCGCTGCTGGACGATCCGCGGCTGCGCAAGCTCACCTTCACCGGATCCACCGGCGTCGGTAAGAAGCTCGTTCAGCAGGCCGCGAACGGTCTGCTGCGCACCTCCATGGAACTCGGCGGCAACGCGCCGTTCGTGGTGTTCGACGACGCCGACATCGACGCCGCCGTGCAGGGCGCGATGCTGGCCAAGCTGCGCAACGGCGGCGAGGCGTGCACCGCGGCCAACCGCTTCCACGTGCAGAACGGCGTGCGCGAGGAGTTCACCGCCAAGCTCGTCGAGGCGATGTCGGATCAGGTCCGTCTGGGCCCGGGCTCCGACCCGGAGACGACGCTGGGCCCGCTGATCAACGAGGACCAGCTCGCCACCGTGACCGAACTGGTGGGAGACGCGGTCGCCGCGGGCGCGCGGGTCCGGCTCGGCGGCAAGGCGCCCGGCGGCGCGGGCTGGTTCTATCCGGCGACGATCCTCACCGAGGTGCCGCCGCACGCGCGGATCCTGCGCGAGGAGGTGTTCGGCCCGGTCGCGCCGATCGTCGGCTTCGACACCGAGGAGCAGGGCGTCGCCGCCGCCAACGACACCGAATTCGGCCTGGTCGCTTACGTTTACACGCGCGATCTGGACCGGGCGCTGCGTATCGCCGAGGGGCTGGAGTCAGGCATGGTGGGCGTCAACCGGGGCGTCATCTCCGACCCGGCCGCGCCGTTCGGCGGCGTCAAGGAATCGGGCTTCGGCCGCGAGGGCGGCACCGAGGGCATCGAGGAGTACCTGAACACCAAGTACATCGCCCTGACCTGAGCGGAAAAAACGACCGCCCCGGGGTGCATGAACACCCGGGGCGGCCTGGGGAAACGGTTGTCTTGCTGCAGACACCGCAAGGTTCGCGGGGGCCTGGGCGGCCCCCGGGGGCAGAACTCAGTGGCCGAGGCGGCCGCGACCGAGACGCAGGAGCAGCATGGCCAGGGTGTGCCCCTCCTGGCCGAGCTCACTGAAGCGTTCCAGCACCTTCATTTCGCGGCTGTGCACCAGCCGCGGGCCGCCCGACGCCATCCGAGTACGGCCGATGATGCGCGAGACCTCGGTGCGCCGCTTGATGGCGGCCAGGATCTCGGCGTCGAGCTGGTCGATCTCCTTGCGGAGCTTGTCGATCTCAGCCTCGCTCTGCGGCAGCGCCGCATCGGAGCCGTGCGTCGTGGCAGGGGTGCTCATCATTCATCTCCTCGTGTCAGAACATGGATCGGCTGGCGCGCGCGGGCTGTTACCGTCCGTTCCGGTTCTTTCACCCGTGATAGACCTTGTGGTCTTCCATCGTCCCCCCGGATCCTGCGCTCAGCTACTCGAATCGCGTCCGGCGGCGAAACCCGGCGAGTGACCGGTTCGGCGGAGACGCGGTAGCGCAGATCATGTGGCCAGTGTGCCACGGGTCCGAAGCAATGCAAAACACTTCTATTTTGCAAATTTGCGAGTCGTGATCCGGTTCGGGAGCCGCCGGGGACTTCTTCCTTGTCGGTGCCCGCCGGTAGCGTGGATGGGCAATGGACATCACGGTGGCTCCCCAGACTCAGGCCGGTCGGAACCGGCGCTCCGACGCAACCCAGAACGCGCAGGCCGATGCCGGGCCCACCGGGTCCCAGGGCGCGCCGGGTTCGCTCGCCGCCCAGGCGCAGCGCCGCGCCGACGAGCAGGAGCAGCGCCGGATCGAGCGTGAGCAGCGCCGCACCGACGAGGCCGACCGGCTGCTGGAGGGCCTGAATCCGCAGCAGCGCGCCGCGGTGGTGCACACCGGCCGGCCGCTGCTCATCGTGGCGGGCGCCGGGTCGGGCAAGACGGCCGTGCTGACCAGGCGCATCGCCTACCTGCTCGCGGCCCGCGGCGCCACGCCCGGCCAGATCCTGGCCATCACCTTCACCAACAAGGCCGCCGCCGAGATGCGCGAGCGGGTGACGGGCCTGGTCGGCCCGCGCGCCAACAACATGTGGGTGTCGACGTTCCACTCCAGCTGTGTGCGAATTCTGCGTATGCAGGCCGCGCTGCTGCCCGGCTTGAATTCGAATTTCAGCATCTACGACGCCGACGATTCCCGGCGATTGCTCACCATGATCAGCCGCGATTTCGACATCGACGCGAAGAAATATTCCGCGCGCCTGCTCGCCACCGCGATTTCCAATCTCAAGAACGAATTGATCGATCCGGCCCAGGCCACCGCCGACGCGGAGACCGACAACAGCGGTGAGCTGCCGGGGCTGGTCGCGCGGGTCTACACCGAGTACCAGCGCCGGCTGCGCGCGGCCAACGCCCTGGATTTCGACGATCTGATCGGCGAGACGGTCGCGCTGCTGCAGAAGCACCCCCAGGTCGCCGAGTACTACCGCCGCCGGTTCCGGCACGTGCTGGTCGACGAGTACCAGGACACCAACCACGCGCAGTACGTGCTGGTGCGTGAGCTGGTCGGGCACCACCGCGCCCGGCCCGAACTCGACGACGCCGAGGCCGGCGCCGCGGCCGCCGATCCGGAGTTCGCCCCGGCCGCCGCCGCGGACGTGGTGCCGCCGAGCGAACTCTGCGTGGTCGGCGACGCGGACCAGTCCATCTACGCCTTCCGCGGCGCCACCATCCGCAATATCGAGGAGTTCGAGCGCGATTTCCCGGACGCGGAAACCATTCTGCTGGAACAGAACTACCGCTCCACCCAGCACATTCTCTCCGCCGCCAACGCGGTCATCTCGCGCAACGAGAACCGCCGCGACAAGAAGCTGTGGACCGATTCCGGCGAGGGCGATCTGATCGTCGGCTACGTCGCCGACAACGAGCACGACGAAGCCTCGTTCGTGGCGCGCGAGATCGACCGCCTGGTCGACCAGGGCGACGCGAACTACAGCGACGTGGCGGTGTTCTATCGCACCAACAACAATTCCCGGGCGCTGGAAGAGATCTTCATCCGGATGGGCCTGCCCTACAAGGTGGTCGGCGGCGTCCGGTTCTACGAGCGCAAAGAGGTCCGCGACATCGTCGCCTACCTGCGCGTGCTGGAGAACCCGGACGACGCGGTGAGCCTGCGCCGCATCCTCAACACTCCGCGCCGCGGCATCGGCGACCGCGCGGAGGCCTGCGTGGCGGTGCACGCCGAACAGCGCGACATCGGGTTCGCCGCCGCCCTGCGCGACGCCGCCGCGGGCAAGGTGGCGCTGCTGAACACCCGCGCGCAGCGCGCGATCGCCGGTTTCCTCGAACTGCTGGAGGAGATCCGCGCGGCCGGGGTGCAGCAGGACCTGGATTTCCCCGATGTCGGCAATGTGGTCGAGGCGGTGCTGGAGCGCACCGGGTACCGCGGCGAGCTGGAAGCCTCCGACGATCCGCAGGACGGCGCGCGCCTGGACAACCTGAACGAACTGGTGTCCGTCGCACGGGAGTTCAGCTCCGAGGCGCACAACAACGCGGAGGCCGCCCGGGCCGAGGGCATGCTGCCCGAGATCGGCGAGGGCGAGCCCGAGCCGGGTTCGCTCGCGGCGTTCCTGGAGCGGGTCTCGCTGGTCGCCGACACCGATCAGATCCCGGACGAGGGCACGGGCGTGGTCACCATGATGACCTTGCACACCGCCAAGGGGCTCGAATTCCCGGTGGTTTTCGTGACCGGCTGGGAGGACGGCCAGTTCCCGCACATGCGCGCCCTGGGCGATCCGGCCGAGCTCGCCGAGGAGCGCCGCCTGGCCTACGTCGGCATCACCCGGGCCCGGCAGCGCCTGTACCTGAGCCGGGCGATCATCCGCTCGGCGTGGGGTCAGCCCTCGCAGAACCCGGAATCCCGCTTCCTCGCGGAGATTCCGGGCCATCTGATGGATTGGCAGCGGCTGGAACCCGCGCCGTCGCAGCAGATGCGCGGGTTCCGCCGGCGCGGTGACGACGACGGCATGGAACGCGATTGGACCCGCGGCGACGGCTGGGGTGGTGGCCGGCCCGGCGTGCAGAGCCAGAGTCACGGCCCGCGCCGCCCGGCTCCCGGCGGCGCGGCGCCGCGCGGCAAGAACCTCAATCTCGGGGTGGGCGATCGGGTTACGCACGACAAGTACGGTCTCGGTCGCGTGGTGTCCGCCGACGGCGCGGGGCCGCTGGCCACCGTGCTGATCGATTTCGGCGAGGCGGGCAAGGTGCGGCTCATCCCGCAGCACAGTCCGATCGAGAAGCTCTGAGGCCGGTTCAGCGCGGCAACAGGTCGTCGAGCGCTTCGTCCAGCGTCGGGTAGCGGAAGCTGAAGCCCAGCTCACGCAGGACCGCCGAGGTGGCGTGCCGTCCGGTGAGCCCGAGCGCGGCGTCCGAGCGCAGCACGATCGCGCCGAGGGCGAGGACGGCGGCGGGCGTCGGCGGGGCTGGTGGGCGATGCAGCTTCCGGCGCAGGGTGGCCATCAGGTCGCGGTTGCGGACCGGAAAATCGCTGGCGGCGACCAGGATTCCGTTGGGCAGCGTGAGCTCCGGGTCGAGACCGATGGCGGCCCGGACGAGGGTGAGCCAATCCTCGACATGGATCCAGCTGAACCACTGTGCGCCGCTGCCGACTCGGCCGCCCAGCCCGGCCCTGGTGAGCTGGGCCAGGCGTTTCAGGGCGGGGGCCTGCGGGTCGAGCACGATCGAGGTGCGCAGCACGGTCCAGTGCTCGGCGTTCGCGCCCGCGAACGCCCGCTCCCACGGTTCGGCTACGCCGGTCATCTGCGGTAGGCCGGCGGGCAGCGGAGTCGTTTCCGTGCAGCGGGTTTCGCCCGCGTCCGACCAGATCGCGGTGGTGCTGGCCTGCACCCAGTAGTCGATCGGGGTGGCGAGCGTGGCGGCGGCCGCGACCAGGGCCGCGGTCGAATCGACTCGGCTGCTGCGCAATTGGGCGATATTGCGTTCGGTGGGGCGGCAGTCGACGAGCTTGCCCGCCAGGTTGATCAGGGCGGTGGGTCCCGGGTTGCGCAGTGCGGCAACCCATTCACCGACCGAGCGGCCGTCCCATGCGACCTGTTCGAAGGGCAGGCCCGGGTCGGGCCGCCTGGTCAGGATGACCGCGCGGTAGCCACGACAGGTGAGGTCCGCGGCGATCTGCTTGCCCAAAGCTCCGGTACCGCCCGCGATTACGGTGGTCAGCGCGCCTTCGGCCGCGGTGATTCCCGCCAACCGCGCCAGGCGCGCGAAGCACACTCGCGCATCGTGTTCGAGCAGGGTGCCGACCACCGCGCGAGTGATCGCGGCCGACGGCCCGGCGAAGGTCAGTTCCTGGCTGACGCGCGTGCCGCCGTCGACGGACGTCAGGATCCAGCGGATCCGCATGGTGCCCAGGGGTTCCGGTTGTTCCAGCGTCACCGACGCACCCGCGACGACGTCGATCAGGGTGAAGGGCTTCGCGAACCGCCCGTGCACGGCCTCGTTGGCCCGCCCGCGCGGCAGGTAGGCGCCCGTGGTTCCGGCCGCGACCGGCCCGTCCAAGCGTACCGACACGACACCCGGATTCCACTCCGGCCACCGATGCGGGTCCCCCACCACAGCCCAGACGGCCGCGACCGGCCGGGCGATGAACTGCGTGTACGTCGTTGTACTGGCCATGGATCCGACGGTAGACCGCCCCCGCGCCGCGGACGGTGAAACCGTGCGCCGGATCACGAGTGCGCTCGGTCACCGCGGCTAGTCGCGCTCCGGGCCGAGTCCGATGCCGCGGGTGGCCAGCCACGGGATCGGGTCGATGCGGTCGGTGCCGTGCAGCCAGACCTCGAAATGGCAGTGCGGGCCCGTGGATTCGCCGCGGTTGCCGACGGTGGCGATCTCGTCGCCGGCCAGGACGTGCTGACCGATCTCGACCAGGGCGGTGTTGATGTGCCCGTAGACGGTGACCGTGCCGTCGTCGCCGAGGACTCGCACCCACATCCCGAAGCCTTCGGCGGGCCCGGCGCTGATCACGGTGCCGTCCTCCACCGCGTAGATCGGCGTGCCGATCGGGGCCGCGACGTCGACACCGGGGTGCAGGGTGCCCCAGCGGGCGCCGTAGCCGGAGGTGAAGACGCCGGTCGCGAACTTGGTGAACAGCGGCCGCAGCGCCGAATCGTGCTGCGCCTGCAGGTCTTCGGCGAACTTCTCGCCGCTGTGCAGGACGTCGGCGAAGGCGCCGAGGTCCGGCGGGGCGGTTTCGTCGAGAAGTTCGGGCTCGACCGTGGGCGCAAGGACCCGGGCCTGGCCCACGGCCTGGTACTGCGCTTGGTCGGCGGGCTTGCCGGTCTCGCGGGCGAACAGGTGCCCGGCGGAGACGACCGCGCCCGCGGCCATCGCGAGGGCGACGGCCCGGCCGCGCAGCGCGTGCGGTGGTGGCGGCATGCGGTGTGCGCCCCGGTGGCGCGACTCCGGCTGATAGCTGAAAGATCGCTCCCACTGCTCGCCGGGAGCCGAGTCGGTGCCGGGGAACGAGGACCGGCGGCGTTTCCCGTGGCGGCTCACCGCGGCGCGCCCGGACGGTCGACAACCTGTCCGAAATGCGAAGAATCTCTGGCTATCTCATGGATGTTCGCACTCATCGAGCTCTGTCGTCCTCCGGTCGCCCTGCCTGCCACGTCTTCGGCCCACCGAAGGTAACGAACCAGTAGCTGCCCCCGCAACTCCGGTTCAGGCGTTCGGTTTCGGCGCGCGCGCCAGGAACGCCGTGACCATCGGGGCGAGCAGTTCGGGCCGATGCATCACCGAGACGTGCGAGGCGCCCGGGATGATCGCCAGTTCCGAATTCGGCAGGCCGGCCGGGGTGTCGCCCATGATCCCGCCGCCGAACAGCCGGAAGACCTGCACCGCGTGCTCGGGCGTCACGATGTCGGAGTCGCCGATGACGGTGAGGGCCGGAATGGTCATGGCCGCGACCGACGCGTCCGGCACCGTCGGGATATTGCTGTCCATGTCCACGATCTTGGCGACCAGCGCCGGGAAGTCCTCGGGCCGCGGCGCGTTCTCCAGGTAGTAAGAGTGGAAGGCACTGCCGTGCAACATCTCCGGCTGCAACTGGGTGATGCCGTCCAGGGTGCCCGGATGCATGGCGTGCGGGCCGAGACCACCGGAGAGCAGGACCAGCTTGCGCACCAGGCCCGGATGCCGCAGGCCGATGTCCAGGGCCACACCCGCGCCCATGCTGTAGCCGAACACGTCGGCCTGGCGCACGCCGAGCCGGTCGAGCAGGGCGACGGTGTCGGCGGTCATGGTCTCGGTGCGCAGCGCGCGGCCCGGCACGTCCGGCGAGTGGCCGTGCGCCTGCTGTTCCACCGCGATCACCTGCCGATCCTTCGACAGCTGCGGAATGAGGGCGCCGAAATCGGTGCCGATGCCCGACAGCGCGCCGTGCAGCAGCACCAGCGGCGGCTGCTCGGTGGCCGCACCGTGCACCTCGTAGTAGATCCGGGCGCCGTTCACCTCGGCGTACCGGCCGATTTCGGCGGCGGGAGCGGGCGATTGCGCATCGGGCTGCGCGCAGGCCACCAGCGCGGCGGCGGCGAGGGCGGCGAACAGGGTACGGACGGCGTTCTTCATGGCGGTCTCTTCTCGGTTCCACAGGAGGCGAGGCCGCGGTTCCTCGCTGGTACGCCGGTAGAGACGGGCCGGGCCCGCGAAATTCGTCGGCGTTGAGCCCCGCTAACCGCTGCATAGCCGAAATACCGCTTGTACCAGTGATTTCAGGCGGAGATGCTGATTTCCGCCCGCACTACCGACTCGAAAGGCACCTCATGCGCAAGCTCGTCGAATCCACTTTCGTCACCACCGACGGCGTCGTCGGCGACCCGCACGAATGGGGCGGCCCGTACTGGGACAGCGAACACAGCGACTACGCCGCGACACTGCTCTTCGCCGCCGACGCGCTCCTGCTCGGCCGCGAGACCTACGCCTCGTTCGCCGAGGTGTGGCCCACCCGGCCCGCGACGGACCCCTACGCCGCGCGGATCAACTCCATGCCCAAGTACGTCGCCTCCCGCACACTCGCACCCGCCGCCACCACCTGGAACGCGACGGTCCTGGAGGGAGATCTGGTCGAGGCGGTGCGCGCGGTGAAGGCCGGCGACGGCGGCGACATCCTCAAGTTCGGCACCGGGGCACTGTCCAGTGCGCTGCTCGACGCGAAACTCGTGGACGAGTACCACTTCTGGATCTTCCCGACCGTCGCGGGCGCCGGTACGCGCCTCTTCGAGGGACATGCTTCGGTCGCGCATCTCGAACTGCTGGCGACGACCACCTTCAAGTCCGGCATCGTCGTGCACCGGCTGGCACCGCGCTAGGCGACGTACGCCCGTTCGAGGATGGCGGCGGTGTCGACGCCGGGTGGCAGGGTGCCGAAGGCGATGCCCCAGTCGCCGCCCAGGCGGGAGGCGCAGAAGGCGTCGGCGACCGCGGCGTGGCCGTGCCGGACGAGCTGGGCGCCCTGCAGGACGAGTGCCATCAGTTCGACCACGCGGCGGGCCCGGAACTCGATGTCGGACAGGTCGGCCAGTTCCTTGCCGAGCAGGCCGATCGCGTCGTCCAGGTGCGGGTTGCCGCCCTTGGCCAGGCCGACCTCGGCGAAGTACGCCTCGACCGATTCCGGTTGCCGGCCCATGGCGCGCAGGGCGTCCAGCGCGGCGACATTGCCGGAGCCCTCCCAAATGGACATGAGCGGGGCTTCGCGGTACAGCCGGGGCATTCCGGATTCCTCGGCGTAACCGTTGCCGCCGAAGCATTCCAGCGCTTCGGCGGCGTGTGCCGGCGCGCGCTTGCACACCCAGTATTTGGTGACCGCCAGCGCGATCCGGCGCAGCGCCGCCTCGGCCGGGTCGGCGCCGGCCCGGTCGGTGGCCCCGGCCAGGCGCATCATCACCGTGGTCGCGGCGTCGGATTCGATCACCAGATCGGCCAGCACATTGCGCATGGCCGGCTGGTCGATCAGCTTGGCGCCGAAGACTTCTCGATGCCGGGCGTGGTGCACCGCCTGCACCGCGCCGGTGCGCATGCCGGTGGCCGAACCGATCACACAGTCCAGGCGGGTCATGTTCACCATCTCGATGATGGTCTTCACGCCCGCGCCCTCCGCACCGACCAGCCAGCCGGTGGCGTTCTCGTACTCGATCTCCGAGGACGCGTTGGACTTGTTGCCCAGCTTGTCCTTCAGGCGCTGGATACGAATGGGATTGCGGCTGCCGTCGGGCAGTACGCGCGGCAGCAGGAAGCAGGACAGCCCACCCGGAGCCTGTGCGAGCGTGAGGAACATGTCCGACATCGGGGCCGAGGTGAACCACTTGTGACCGACGATCCGGTAGCTGCCGTCGGGCTGCGGCGTCGCGGCGGTGGTGTTGGCGCGCACGTCGGAGCCGCCCTGCTTCTCCGTCATGGACATGCCCGCGATCAGACCGGTCTTGGTCGAGGGCTCGCGCAGGCCGAAATCGTAGCTGCGCGAGGCGAGTAGCGGCTCGTACCGGGCGGCGAGCTCCGGATTGTGGCGCAGCGCCGGAACAATGGCGTAGGTCATGGAGATCGGGCACATGTGCCCGGCCTCCGCCGCGCCCCAGGTGTAGAACTTGGCCGCCCGCGCGACGTGCGCGCCGGACCGGTCGTCGGTCCACGGGGAACCGTGCAGGCCGTGCGCGACGGCGACGGTCATCAGGTCGTGCCAGTGCGGATGGAATTCGACCTCGTCGACGCGATGCCCGTAGCGGTCGTGGGTGCGCAGCACCGGCGGGTACTCGTTGGCCAGGCGGCCCCACTCCCGCACCTCGAACGATCCGGCGCGCACGCCGAGTTCGCGGACCTCCGGCTCGGCCCAGCCCGCGCCCTCGCGGTGCAGGCCCTCCAGCAGCGCCGGGTTGCGCGCGACATCGAACGGGGTGATGTCGGGAACCTGGTTGAAGACTTCGTGTGTCGGCATCTGGCTGACTCCTACCGGGTGGCGCCGAGGGCGCGCATGGCGAACGAGACGAGTTCGGGGACAACGGATTCGCTGTGCGGCGCGTCGGCCAGCGGGCCGACCAGCACCTCACCGATGGCGCCGACCAGGGCGGCGGCGCTGGTGCGGGCTTCCTGCGGCGGCAGCTCGCCGCGCGAGACGCCTTCGGCCACAGCGGATTCGAAGGCATCGGCGAAGGCACGGCGGAAACGCAGGCGCTCGATGTCGACCACGGCGTCGACCGGTTCGACCAGCAGCACATAGGCGAGCTTCGGGTTCTTCAGAGCGCGACCGGCGAAGGTCTCCACGGCGGCGGCCACGCGTTCGGTCGCGGTGCCGCCGTGGGCCACCGCGCGCACCGCCTCGACCTCGCGGGCGACCACCCGGCGGAACACCGCGGTCACCAGATCGGTCTTGCCCTCGTAGTGCTTGTAGACGGTGCCCGTCGCCACCCCGGCCTCGTTCGCGACCGCCGCCATGGACAGCCCCGCGAACCCGTCGCGGGACAGCACCCGGGTCGCGGCCTGCACGATGAGTGCGGCCTGCGCGTCGAGTCTGGCCTGCGTGGCCGGGGTTCTTCGGTACACCACGCAAGAAGTGAAACACGGATTCACTTCTTCACACAAGGCCGCCGGAGTCGTAGGGTCGAGGGGCAACGGAGCGAAAGGTGCAGCAATGAGTGTGCGAGTCGAAAAGGCCGGGCCGGTCACCACGGTGATCCTCAGCCGCCCTGCGGCCCGGAACGCGGTCGACGGGCCGACCGCCGCGGCGCTGGCCGAGGCGTTTCGCGCCTTCGACGCCGATCCGGAGGCCGCGGTCGCGGTGCTGTGGGGCGAGGGCGGCACCTTCTGCGCGGGCGCCGACCTCAAGGCCCTGGGCACCGAGAACTCCAACCGCGCCGCCGAGGACGGCGACGGCCCGATGGGGCCGACCCGGATGCAGCTGTCCAAGCCGGTGATCGCCGCCGTCTCCGGGTACGCGGTCGCGGGCGGCTTGGAGCTCGCGCTGTGGTGCGATCTGCGAGTCGCCGAGCAGGACAGCACTTTTGGCGTGTTCTGCCGCCGCTGGGGTGTGCCGCTGATCGACGGCGGCACCGTGCGCCTGCCCCGGATCATCGGCCACGGTCGCGCCATGGACCTGGTGCTCACCGGTCGCGCCGTGAGCGCGCCGGAGGCGCTGGAGATGGGTTTGGTGAGCCGGGTGGTGCCCGCGGGCGAGGCCCGGCGGGCGGCCGAGCAGCTCGCCGCCGAACTCGCCCTGCTCCCCCAGACCTGCCTGCGCTCGGACCGCATGTCGATGCTCGAACAGGACGGTCTCGACGAGCCGGCCGCGTTGCGCAACGAATTCCAGCACGGACTGAAGGCGCTCATGGACGGGGCGCTGGACGGCGCCGCGCGCTTCGCGGCGGGCGCCGGACGGGGCGGAGCCTCCGCCACCTGATGGAGCGCCTCAGCGTCGTCGACGAGATCTTCCTCCGCACCCACCGCGGACTCGGGACTCCCATTGCGCTGCAAGGGGTGTGGCGGACGGCCGACCGGGTGGACCCGGTGCTGCTGGACCAGTTGCACGCGGCGCTGCGGACCGGGCGGCTCGGGCGCAGGGTGCTCCGAGCCCGGGTCCCGGGCGCTCGGCGGGCCTGGCGGCCCACGGTCCGCGCCTACCCGGTGGACTACCCCGCCACGCCGATTCCGGGTGCGGCGCTGCTCGATTGGGCCGACGCGCAGGGCGCGGGCCTGGATCCCGAGTTCGGGCCCGGCTGGCGATTGGCCGCGGTGCCGGTGGTAGACGGCGGCACGCTGGTGTCGCTGACGTGTTCACATGCCTTGGCCGACGGACGCGGCCTGGTGCACGCGGTCGACGCCGCCCTCGCACGGGTGGCGGCCGCTCGCGAAGATCCCACCGCCGCCGGTATGCGCAGCGGGGCCGACGGTACGGACGCGGTCGAAAATATCTCCGCCGCAGAGCTTTCCGGTTCGATGGACCACCTATCCGGCGCTGCGGATGGTCCGTCGATACCCGCGACATTCGGCGGCGACTCGGATTGGATCGATGCGCGCCGCCAGTGGTGGACAGTGCTGCGCGGCACAGCCCGCGCTCTGCGTCGTGGCATTCCGCGCCGGGCCGTCACCACCGAGACCGAGGGCAGGGAGCTGTCCGACCGTCCGCCGCGCACCGCGATCCTGCAATTTCCGGCCGAGGACTGGGATCGTCTCGCCGCCGAGCAGGGCGGCACTGCGAACAGCCTGTTCGTCTGGCTGATCGCGAATCTGCTGTGGGACAGCGGCTTTCCACGCGAGCGGATCGAGGCGAGCCTGCCCGTGGACACCCGGTCCGAGCCGCGCACCGACAACGATCTCGCGGTGACCTCGATCGGCGTCACCCGGGCCGACGATCCCGCGACCATTCGCGAGAAGGCCCGCGTGGCTTACGAATACCGGATGACCAGCCCCGGCGGGATGCCGGAGGAGATCTTGCAGGTGATTCCCGATCGCTGGGCGCATGCTTTGGCCCGGGGCGCCGGCGAGCGAGACATCCTGTGCTCCAATATCGGATCGCTCCCGGACACGCTGCTGACGCTCGGCTCGCACCGGTGCACCGGTGTCGCGGCCCGGGCGATCCACCCCGGTTTGCGGGAGCTGCCGCGCACCAGGCTGTCGGGATATCTGTGCCGGATCGGCGCGAATTACACCCTCGCCCTGGTGGGCTTGGATCCCGTCTTCGAATCGTCAACCGCCCTGGTCGAACTCGTCGGCCGCCGGGCGGGCAAGCTGCCCATCCCGATCGAATCCTGGCAACCTGGAGCTTGACCTAAACAATAGTTCAGCTTCTACCGTGGGCGGCATGACCACTCGACCCACACTGCACGACCCGGCGCGTCGCTCCCGCGCCGACCTCGAGGCGACGGCGCTGGCCGGGCAACTCCAGCGGGGCGTCGTCGCGGGCGACGCCGACGCCTACGACAGCTGGTTCGCCGACGACATCCTGTGGGGCAGCCCCAAGGGCGCCACCGTCACCGGCTTCACCGAACTGAACGCCATCCACCACCGGCTGATGGCGGCCGGTGTCGCCCCGCCGTCCCGGTTCGAGGTGGTCGCGGCACGCTCACCCGCGCCCAATGTCGTCATCGCTCAAATCCGCAGGCAGGCACTGGAGCCCGGCGGCTTCTCCGAGATGGCGATGTACGTCCTGATCGAGCGGGACGGCGAGTGGTGGCTGGCGGCCGCACAGAACACGCCGATCACCACCTGACTCACTCCCGGACGGCGGAATCGGGCACGCGATCCAGCACGTCCGCCGGGACGGCGACGCCCGGCTCCAGGTCCGGCGAGGAGATCGGCGTGCCCCAGACCTGTTGCAGCGGCAGCACTCCCGCCCAGACGCCGCCGTTCTCGATGTCGGCGGCGTCGTCACCGGGGCCGCCGGCGCGCACCTTCACCGAGGCCTCGGTGAGATCGAGCGCCAGCACCATGGTGGCGGCCATCTCTTTCTTCGTGGGCGGGCGAACGCGGTCCCAGGCGCCGGGGGCGGCGTGTTCGACGACGACCCGCAGGGCCCGCAGCCGTTCCCCGGGATCGGTGACCTCGACCGCCCGGCCGCGCACCACGGCCGAGCGGTAGTTCATCGAGAAGTGCATGGCCGAGCGCGCGTAGACGAGGCCGTCGACGTGCGTGACGGCCAGCGAGATTTCGCCCAGCAGCGCGGCGCGCATATTGCCCGCGCCGGTCGAGCCGTGCAGATAGACGGTGTCGCCGTCGCGGCCGTAGACGGTGGGCAGCACGACCGGGGTGCCGCCGAGTACCACTCCGACGTGGCAGACCAGGCCCGCGTCCAGGACCGCGTCGAGCTCGGCCCGATCGGCGCGGCCACGCTCCTTCATGCGGGTCAGGGCGGTGCGCGGGGTCGGCGAGAGCGGTGTCCGGGTGTCGGCTGTCGTGGTCATGTGGCAAGCTTGCCTGGAAAATTGGCATTGTTGAATAGCCAATTCGAGGCGTTTTCGGCAGTCCAATTAGGAGGTGCGGGTGCTGGACGAGTTCCCGGTGGCGCTCGACCGGACGGCGGCGGATCCGCTATCGGTCCAGGTCGCCGACGCGTTGCGAGCGGCGGCGACCAGCGGCGTGCTGCGCGCCGCGGACCGGCTGCCCTCCTCGCGGGCGCTGGCCCGGCAGCTGGGCGTGAGCCGCACCGTGATCGCCGCCGCCTACGACCAGTTGCACGCCGAGGGCTGGCTGACCGGGAAGACCGGGTCCGGCACGTACCTGACCACCGCGCCCGCGGCAACGCCCGTCCGGCCGACGGCCGCTTCCCGAGCGCCCGAGGGCGGCGACCTGCTGGACCTGTTCCCCGGCGCGCCGTGCGTCGAAGCCCTCGACCCGGCGGCGTGGCGGCGCGCCTGGCGGGCGGCCGCGGACGACTCGGCGGTGGCCCGCAAGGACCGCGCGGGCGAACCCGGATTCCGCGCCGCCGTCGCCGAACACCTGCTCCGGCAACGCGGCCTGCATCCCGCCACCACGGCGGCCGTGCTCGCCACCGCCGGAACCAGCTCGGCCGTCGGCGAATTCGCCAACGCGGTGCTGCGCCCCGGTGACACCGTCGCGATGGAGGACCCCGGATATCAGCGGGCGATGGGCGCCTTTCTCGCGGCGGGGGTCCGGGTGCACCCGGTGCCCTGCGACGCCGACGGACTGCGCGTGGATCTGATCCCGGATCATGTGCGCGCGGTGTACTGCACTCCGGCGCACCAGTTTCCGCTCGGGGCGCGGATGCCCGCCGGTCGCCGCGTCGAGCTGGTCGAATTCGCGCGCCGCACCGGCATTTCCATTCTCGAAGACGACTACGACGGCGAATTGCGCTACGACACCGCGCCTTTGCCGCTGCTGGCCGCGATGGCGCCGGACGTGGTCATCCATCTGGGCACCACCAGCAAGATCCTGTCCCCTTCGCTCGGCGTCGGCTGGCTCGTCGCCGACCCCGGCGTCACCGCCGCCGTTCTCGCCTACCGGGAACGCACCGGCTCGGGCCCGAGCCCCGCCGGGCAGCACGTCTTCACCGCCCTGGCCCGGCACGGCGACCTCGCCCGGCATCTGCGCCGCCTGCGCCGCACCCTCCCGCCGCGGCGGGAACTCCTGGTCGGCGCGCTGCGCGACCGGGGTCTGGAAATCCTCGGCGACGACGCCGGCTCCCACGTCGTGGTCCCCCTCCCCTCGGCCGCCACCGAAGACGCGGCCGTCGCCGCGGGCCGCGCCCACGGCGTCGCCCTCGACGGCTTGTCCCGCTACCACCTCGCCGCCCAGCCCGACCCGCACCCCCGAATACCCCACTCCCCCAACCCGACTCCCCTCCCCCCACCCCTGGGCCGCCACACCTACGGCATCGCCCTCGGCTACGCCGCCCTCCCCCACGCCGCCCTCCGCACCGCCGCCCCGATCGCCGCCGATTGCCTCGCCGGAGTCCTCGCCCCGACACCACACTCCTCGCCACCGCCCGCGTGAAATCGCCACCCACCCTCGTGACATCGCCACCGAGCGCGTGACCCGCCCCCTCGGGCATCACCACACCCGCGCGGCAACACCTCCACTCGCGCGACATCACCATCGAGCACGTGGCATCACCACCCGACCTCACGGGCCGCTGCACCACCCCACACGAGCGAACGCGGACCGGTTTGCCGACACTCGAACCGACTGTCGCAGCACCACCACTGCGGATCAGTCGGCCGACCCTCGTGCGCGTGGCGACCCGCCCGGCGTCAGGCGCGACAGCACCGGCTTCATCAGCCGAGCGGCAGCACCGGCGGGGCGCATCGACTGCTGCCGTGATCCTGGCCAGGGCGACAGACCGGGTCGGCGGGCGATCCAAGGCCCACGGGTGGCGGCAGGCATAGCATGGTCGGCATGACCGAACAGGACATCCTGGCTCGCATCAAGCAACTGGTGGACGCGGAGCACGAGCTGCGCGCGAAGGCGGAGGCGCACGAGGTCGACCCGGTCGCCGAGCGCAAGCAGCTGGGCGAGCTCGAGGTGCTGCTCGACCAGTGCTGGGACCTGCTGCGCCAGCGCCGCGCGCGCATCGACGCCGGCGGTTCCCCGGACGACGCGCAGGTCAACCCGGCCGGGCAGGTCGAGGGCTACCTCCAGTAGCGGAGAGTTTCCCGAACGAGCATCGGGGTAGTTCGCCGACATGACCACAGACCCGAAGACCACCGACACCGGCAAGGGCCCCGACACCGCCGAGGACGACGTCCAGAGCGATCCCGCAAAGGGCGCCGGGGACCGCGCCGATTGGTCCGACGAAGGCGGCGCCACCCCCGAAGGCCCCGCCGACGACGATCCGAGTCAATGACCCCCGGCAGCTCCGCACACGATCGATCCGACGCCGACCGCACCGAGGCGTACGGCGACCCCGCCTGCCTGCTCGGCGAAGTCTGCCCGGACTGCGGCCGCGTGCGCGCCGACATCTATGCCGCGGGCTGCCCCACATGCCGCCCGGCAGGTCACAGGGCGTATCCGCCAACCGACTGAGATATCGAGCACCCTACCGATTCGCGCCGATCGCCTGTCCGACGATCGCCTGCACAGCGGTCGGCACGAGTTCGGTGAGCCCCTGCGCGAATTCGGGATCGGTGACGACCGTCGCCGGGCTGGTGATCGCGCATCCGGGCTGGGCGGGCATACCGTCGAGGCGATCGCGGAGCCAGTAGAAGGCTCCGGGAAGGTGGGTCAGCACGCCGGAGATGTGCTCGGCCAGCAGTTCCCGCACATAGGTGACGCTCGGCGCGTTCTCGGCGCAATACTTGCCGACCAGGCGGTCGACGCCCGCGCCGGGCAAGATCTCGTCGTTCTGCGCGTGATAGATGTACACCGGGACCGACGGGGTGCGCTGGCCCAGCGAGTTCTCCGCGATGACCCGCTGCACCACCGGATGACTCAGCGGATCACCGCCCCGGAATGCCGCGAAGATGTCGTAGAAGGGCACCAGCGCGGTGCCCATCGGGTGGCAGAGCACGAATTTCGTGCCGATCAGGAACTGCCCGAGCGGATCCACCTCTTCGCGCACGACCCGGCGCACCTCCGGATATTCGTTCATCAGCCCGGCGATGACGCCGGTGAGCAGTCCGGTATAGAGCCCGCGATTGTTGTGCCGCAGGGCACCCGCCCAATCCGCCGCCGCGACACCGCCCGCCGCGACGCCGACGATATTCAGTTCCGGCGCGTACTCCCCGGCGATCTCGGCGGCGAACGAACTCGGCACGGTGCCGCCCGAATAGCCCCACAGCGCGGTCGGTGTCGCCGCCCCCGAGAGCTGCGCCGGCTCGAAACTCTGCACCGCGCGAATGCCGTCGAGGGTGGCCTGCGCGGTGATCCGGGAGACGCCGTACGCCGAATTCGGCCCCTCGTAGTCGGGCAGCACGACGGTCCAGCCCTGACCGATGCCCGCCGCGATCGGAATCAGCACCTCTGCCGCGTTCACGTAATCGGCGGGAATGGAGCCCGCCTGGATGACATACGACGGCGCGCAATACTGCGCGGCACTGTCCTCCGCGATCTGATAGGACAGCAGCTTGCGCCCGCCCTCGGGCCGGGCGCCGCGCGGCTTGAGCACGGTCGTCACGGTGGCGATGGCCTCGCCGAAACTGTTGGTGGTGCGGTAAAGCAGCTGCCAGGCATCGACATTCAGGTGCGCGAGCCCGAAGAACGCGGGCGCGATGGCGCGCACCCGCAGCACCTGCCCCGGCGCGGCAGCGGCCACGACACCGGCGGTCGGCGCCCACCGGTTCGATCCGGAGGTCGGCCGGGTCGGCGGCGGCCGTCAGCTGAGCCGATATCGAGACCAGTAGTCCCAAGGCGGTCGCGGCGGCGGCGATTCGGAGGCTACGACGCCCTCGGCGTGCACTCATCGAATTCTCTTTTCTGGGACGGGCATTGGATCGCTACACCGTCCCAGACGCACCCCGCGCAGGTCACCGTGCGCACGCCAAGGATTCGGACCGCCAATTTGTGCATTCGACGGGATTCGGGTTTGTCCGCATGCACGAAGGAATCGATCCGTTGCCAACTATTGCGCGGCATTGTTTGTGTGTGCGAACAATGTCGGATGACCTCGCCACCGCAGTCCGGCATCGACGCCGAGTTCATCGATTTCCTGCGGACGCTGCTGCCCGCGCTCGTCCGGGAAACGCTGACCGGGGTCTTCCAGGACGCACCCGACTATCAGGCGCTGCCGCCCGAACAACTCGGCATCGAATTGCCGCTGGCCGCCGACGCCAATCTGCGGCTGTTCCTGGACTCGGTGGTCGAAGGCCGGTTGCCGCGCGCGGCGGATGTCAGCGATCTGATCGAGATCGCGGTGCACCGGGCACGGGCGGGCGTGCCGCTGGACGCGATGCTCTCGGTGTATCACACCGGTGCGGCCGCAGCCTGGAATTCGGTTGCCGCCCTGGCGAATACGCCGGAGCAGCGCGAGCAGCTGCTGGCCCTGGTGCCCTATGTGCTGGGCTATCTGGGCGCGGTGACGCCCGGCGTCGCGGCGGCCTATCTGCGCGAACGCCAAGACCTGCACTGGGAACAGCGCGAAGCCGAGCGCGCGGTCGCCCAGGCCCTGGTGCACGGCAAGCCCGCCGATCTGCTGGCCGAGCGGTTCGGCATCTCCCTCGACGGCAGTTTCCAGGTGCTGGTGTTCCGCCTGGCCGAATCGCAGGGCCGGCCCGCCGCGAGCGGACGACCGGTACTGCGCCTGGCGCACGCCGAGATCGAAGCGCTCTCGCCGCGCGCGCTGAGCATGATGGAGCGCACCGGCGGCGTGATCCTGATTCCGGCCGGTGATACCGAATCCACCGGCAAGCTGGACACTTTCGTCACCCGGATGGCCACCGGCACCGGCCTGCGCACGGTGGCCGGGCACGCCGTCGCCGCGGGGCCCGCGCAGGTCTGCGCGGCGGCCGAGGAGGCGGGCGAGATCGTCCGGCTGGCCGATCGCCTGCACCGGCCCACCGGCGTCTACCGGATGGCCGATCTGGCCCTGCAATACCAGCTGGCGCGCCCCGGCCCGGCCCGCGCCTGGCTGCTGTCGCTGCTGACGCCGCTGGCCGAGCACGAACACCTGCTGGCCACCCTGCGCGCCCTGATCCGGCACGGCTACAACCGGCAGGAAGCCGCCGATGACCTGGTGGTGCACCGGAATACGCTGAACTACCGGCTGAACCGGATCGCCGTCCTCACCGGCTACGACCCCGGCCGGCCCGATCACGCCCAGCTGTTCGCCGCGGCGCTCACGGCCAGCGATATCGACGCGGCCGAATGACACACTGCGTCACGATCCGACCAATTCTGTCTGGGCCGGTGCGGGGTCGCCCGATACCATCGATTGATGGTGGCAACAACCGACATCGAGACCGCTGACGGCATCGTGCGCGGGCGGCGCGGCCGCCGCGTACTGCGCTGGCGGGCCCTGCCCTACGCCGCGGCGCCCCTGGGCGAGTGGCGTTTCCGCGCCCCGCAGCCGGTGCGGCCCTGGACCGGTGCCCGCGACGCGACCGAATTCGGGTTCGCCGCCATGCAGCACCGCGCCGGAGCTCGCATCGGCCCCCGCCAATACCAGCCGACAAGCGAAGACTCCCTGACGCTGAATGTCACCGCGCCCGTGACGCCCTCGGCCACGCCGCGCCCGGTGCTGGTCTTCATCCACGGCGGCGGCTATCTGATGGGCACCTCCGCGCTCGGGCTGTACTCCGGCGCCCGCCTGGCGCTGCGCGGCGACGCGATCGTGGTGTCGATCAACTACCGGCTGGGCGCGTTCGGTTACATCGATTTCAGCGAATACTCCACCCCCGAGCGGCCTTTCGACAGCAACCTGGGTCTGCGCGATCAGGTCGCCGCCTTGGAATGGGTGCAGCGCAACATCGCCGCATTCGGCGGCGATCCGGGCAATGTCACCGTCTTCGGCGAATCGGCGGGCGCGCACGCGGTGCTCGCGCTGTTCGCCACGCCGGCCGCCGCGGGCCTGTTCCACCGCGGTATCGCGCAGAGCCCGCCCGCCGACTGGGCCATGACCGCCGAGGACGCGCGGGTCTTCGCACGGCGCTGCGTCGAGGCGCTCGGCGCGCAGCCCGGCGACGCGGCGCGGGCCCTGACGGATGCGCCCGCCAACGACATTCGCAAGGCGGGCGCGCGCGTCATCGGCCAGGTGCTGCGGGAGCGGCCGGGCCTGTTCCCGGCCTGCCCGGTGGTCGACGGCGACTACCTCCCGCAGTCCCCGATCGACGCGTTCACCGACGGCGCCGCGCACCGACTACCGCTCATCATCGGTACCTGCCGCGACGAGGGCACCCTGTTCGACAAGTTCGCCGACGGCCTGCCCACCAATCCCGACCGCCTGCACACCGTGTTCGGCGGGGCCGGCGAGGGCGCCGAAGCGCGCGTGATCGCCGCCTATCCCGGGTATCCGCGCGCCCGGACGGCGGTGCGCATGGGCGGCGACTACGTCTTCTGGCGGCCCTCGGTCACCGTCATGGAGAGCCACAGCAAGCACGCGCCCACCTACGCCTATCGCTACGATTTCGCCCCGCGCGCACTGCAACTCGCGGGTGTGGGCGCCACTCACGCCACCGACCTGATCCCGGTCTTCGGCGCCACCGACGGGCCGATCGGGCGGGCGCTCACGGCGGCGGGCGGGCGGCACGGCCTGCAGGCTGTCACCCGCCAATTCCAGGACAACTGGCTGGCCTTCGCCCGCACCGGCGCACCGCTGCCGTCCTGGCCCGCCTACACCGAGGAGCGGCGGACCACGCTGATCATCGACGACCCGACCCGCCTGGAACACGATCCGGAACAGGCCAAACGCCTGGCCTGGCAGGGCGTGCGCGTCTCGACGCTGAGCTGAGGGCTACTTGAGCAGCCGCGACATCCGGCGATCGGCGAGGATCTTGCCGCCGGTCTGGCAGGTGGGGCAGTACTGGAAGGAGCGCTCCGCGTAGGACACCTCGCGGACGGTGTCGCCGCAGACCGGGCACGGCAGGCCGGTGCGGGCGTGCACCCGCATGCCGGAACGCTTCTCGCCCTTGAGCCGCGCGGCGTCCTGGCCGACCGAGCGCTGCACCGCGTCGAGCAGGACCTCGCGCATCGCGCCGTACAGTTCCGACAGCTTCTGCGCGGGCATGGTCTTGGTACTGGCGAACGGCGAGATCTTCGCGGTGTGCAGGATCTCGTCGGAATAGGCGTTGCCGATGCCGGCCAGCAGCGTCTGATCGACGATGGCCGTTTTGATGCGCTGCGAGGCGCCGCGCAGGATCTCGGTGAACTGCTCCTCGGTGACCTCGAGCGCGTCCGGCCCGAGCCGCGCGATCCCGGGGACCAGCTTCGGATCCGTCACGATGTAGACCGCGAGCCGCTTCTTGGTGCCCGCCTCGGTCAGATCGAACGCCGGGGTGCCGCCTTCGGGATCGAAGAAGTGCACGCGCAGGGCCAGCGGGCTCTTGCCGCCCGGTTTCGGCGGGGTCTGGCTCGGCTCGTCCACCCAGCGCAGCCAGCCGCCGCGGGACAGATGCGTGATCAGCCACAGACCGCCGCAATCCATCCCCAGGAACTTGCCCCAGCGCCCGGCGCCCGTCACATCGCGGCCGGACAGCGCTGTCACCGGCGGGTCGAACGTCTTCACCGCGCTCAAGGCCGCGACATCGACTCGCCCCACCACGGCGCCGACCGCATGCTCCCGCAGGAACTGCGCCAACGCCTCTACTTCCGGCAGTTCGGGCACGGTGTTCAGGCTACCCGGGGGTACCGACAAACGCGCTCAGTCGCGCCGCAGGTGATAGACGTCCATGATCCAGCCTTTGTCCGCGCGCAGCCGGGCGCGGACCGCCACGATCCGCTGCTCGACCTCGCGCAGCGGGCCCTCGATCAGCACCTCGTCGGGCATACCCAGGTAGGCCGCCCACCAGATGTGGATATCGGTGCCGGGGACCTCGGTGAACGAGCAGTCGCCGTCCAGCATCACCACCGCGGAACTGCCCAGCCCTTCCTCGCGCAGCCGGCGGCCGGTGGTGATGTGCACCGGCTCGCCGATGCGGTGCAGCACCATCCGATGCCGGGCCGCCAGGGCCTGCACGCTGGTCACCCCCGGGATCACCTCGTAATCGAAATCCGCGCCGCGCGCGAGCACCCGCTCCAGCATCCGCAGCGTGCTGTCGTAGAGCGACGGATCACCCCAGACCAGGATGCCGCCCACCCCGGCCACCTCCTCGAACGCCGCGGCCAGCAGCGCGGACCGGCGGTCGTGCCAGTCCTCGACGACGCCCTGGTAGTCGGCGGGCGCGCGGTCCCGCGGCGGATCCGGGATCTCCACGATCCGGTACGGCCGGTCCATGTGCTCGGTCAGGATCGCGGTGCGCACGTCGAGCAGCTCCTGTTTCGCCTCGCCCTTGCCGATGACGAAGAACACCTCGACCTGGCGCATGGCCTTGACGGCCTGCACCGTCACCTGGTCCGGGTCACCCGCACCGATGCCGATCACATAGAGCTTGCGCATGTGCGGAGAGCTTTCCATGCGACCGCACCACTAAGCTCGGGACCCGTGGCGACCACCGATACGCAGTACGAGGACCTGCTCCGGCTGGTGCTGGAGTCCGGCACCGCGAAAGCCGACCGCACCGGGACCGGCACCCGCAGTGTCTTCGGGCACCAGTTGCGCTACGACCTGTCGCAGGGGTTCCCGCTGGTCACCACGAAACGGGTGCACCTGAAGTCGATCGTGTACGAGCTGCTGTGGTTCCTGCGCGGCGATTCCAACGTCGGCTGGCTGCGCGAGCACGGCGTCTCGATCTGGGACGAGTGGGCCGACGCGGACGGCGAACTCGGCCCGGTCTACGGCGTGCAGTGGCGCTCCTGGCCGACGCCCGACGGCGGCCACATCGATCAGATCACCCAGGTGCTGGAAACGCTGCGCGCCGACCCGGATTCGCGGCGCATGATCGTCTCGGCGTGGAACGTGGCCGAACTGGATCGGATGGCGCTGGCACCGTGCCACGCGTTCTTCCAGTTCTACGTGGCCGACGGAAAACTGTCCTGCCAGCTGTATCAGCGCAGCGCGGACCTGTTCCTCGGCGTGCCGTTCAATATCGCCAGCTACGCGCTGCTGACCCACATGGTGGCCCAGCAGACCGGCCTGGCGCCCGGCGATTTCATCTGGACCGGCGGCGACTGCCACATCTACGACAACCACGTCGAGCAGGTCACCGAGCAGCTGACCCGGCCGCCCTACCCGTTCCCCGCGTTGCGGTTGCGGCAGGCCCCGTCGCTGTTCGACTACCGCTACGAAGACGTGGAAGTCGTGGATTACCAGCATCATCCGGCGATCAAGGCGCCGGTGGCGGTGTGAGCTCGCGCAAGATCGGCCTGATCTGGGCGCAGACCCCCGAGGGCGTCATCGGTTCCGAGAACACCATCCCGTGGCGGGTGCCCGAGGACATGGCCAACTTCAAGTCCGTCACCTGGGGCCATCCGGTGATCATGGGCCGGCGCACCTGGGATTCGCTGCCCGGCAAATTCCGTCCGCTGGAAGGCCGCCGCAATATCGTCGTGACGCGGCAGGCCGACTGGTCGGCCGAGGGCGCGGAGCGAGCCGGGTCCGTCGCCGCGGCGCTGGCCGCGGCCGACGGCGACGTCTGGGTGATGGGCGGCGGCGAAATCTACCGCGACAGCATGGAATTCGCGACCGACCTGCTGGTCACCGAGGTCGACACCGAGGTGCGGGGCGACGCCTACGCACCGGAGATCGGCCCGGGGTGGCGGGCCGAACCGCAACCGTGGCGGGAATCCGCGAGCGGTCTGCGCTTCCGGACCCTGCACTACACCCGCTGACGACCGGCCCGGGCAAACCCGGCCCGCACCCCACACCGGTCGGGCATACTCCTGACATACGCGACGGCCGGACCCGGCCGTGCGCGCGCCGCCCTGAACTGGTGACACCAGCCCTGGCACCAGTGATGTGATGCGAAAGGCAGTCTCCATGGATAAGAAATCGCTGACTGCGGTCGCCCGCCAACAACTGAAGTTGGCCGCCACCGCCACCAGCGGTCGCAGTTCGCAAACCATCTTCGGTGGTCACGCCGCCTCGCTGCGACAGACCGTGGTCGGCCTGACGGCGGGCCAGAGCCTGGCCGAGCACGACAACGCGGGTGATGCGACGCTGCTGGTGCTCAGCGGCACGCTGACCCTGATCAGTGGGAGCAACGAGTGGAAGGGTTCCGCCGGTGATCTGCTGGCCGTCCCCAAGGCCCGGCACAGTGTGAAGGCCAACGAGGACGTCGCGTTCCTGCTGACGGTGGCCAAGTAGCGCCCCGCCGCTGAGCGGCGCGCTCGGCGGCTCCTACTAGGCTGTTGCCCATGGGTGAGCCACAGCCGATCCTCGATCCACTCTCACCGAGCGCGATCTTTCTGGTCGTGACCATCGACGAGGGCGGCGAACCGGCCGTGCGCGAGTTGCTGGAGGAACTGGCGGGCGTGCGGCGCTCGGTCGGGTTCCGCGTGCCGGGCTCGGATCTGTCGATCGTCACCTCGATCGGCTCGGCCGCGTGGGATCGGCTGTTCAGTGGGCCCCGTCCCGCCGCGCTGAAGCCGTTCCCCGGCTACTTCGGCCCCAAGCATCAGGCCCCGGCGACATCGGGCGATCTGCTGTTCCACATCAAATCCCAAACCCCGGACGCCGCTTTCGAATTGGCGATGGCCATCGGCCAGCGGCTGGCGGGCGCGGGCACCGTGGTCGACGAGACCACCGGGTTCCGCTATTTCGAACAGCGCGATCTGCTCGGCTTCGTCGACGGCACCGAGAACCCCGAGGGCCACCTGGCCGTCGCGGCGGCGCTGATCGGCGACGAGAATCCCGATTTCGCGGGCGGCAGCTACGTCGTCGTGCAGAAATACCTGCACGATCTGGATGCCTG
Organism: Nocardia sp. NPDC050435; assembly: GCF_040655395.1. Taxonomy (NCBI): domain Bacteria; kingdom Bacillati; phylum Actinomycetota; class Actinomycetes; order Mycobacteriales; family Nocardiaceae; genus Nocardia; species Nocardia sp. NPDC050435. The sequence goes on along the minus strand of NZ_JBFAJW010000004.1, from coordinate 473,666 downwards.
GCGGCAGCTGCCGGTCCCGGAGCAGGAGCGCGTGATCGGGCGCACCAAACTGGAGGACTACGAGTTCCCCGACGAGGACAAGCCCGCCGATTCCCACGTCGAGGTGAACACCGTCTACGACCCCGAGACCGGTGCCCAGCGCCAGATCCTGCGCGCCAACATGCCGTTCGGCAGCGTCAAGGAGGGCGAGTTCGGCACGTACTACATCGCGTACGCGGCCTCGCCCGACGTCGCCGACGCGATGCTGGTGCGGATGTTCCTCGGCACCGAGGACGCCACGCACGACCGCATCCTGGATTTCTCCACCGCCGTCACCGGCACGCAGTTCTTCACGCCGTCCGCCGATTTCTTCGACGACCTGCCGGACCCGCCGGCCGCTCCGGAGGAATCTTCGGCGCCGGAGCGCGTTCGAAGTCAGAGCGTGGGTAGTACCGACAATGGCAGCGGCTCACTCGGCATCGGCACTTTGAAAAGGAGCAGGTAATGAACAACCTCCATCGGGATCTGGCGCCGATCACCTCCGAAGCGTGGAAGGCGATCGAAGAAGAGGCCGGCCGCACCTTCAAGCGCCATATCGCGGGCCGCCGGGTGGTTGATCTGTCCGGTCCGCACGGCGAGGATTACTCCGCGGTGGGCCTGGGCCGCACCCAGCCGATCGCCGCGCCCGACGAGGGTGTGCGCGCCCGCCAGCGCGTGGTCGCACCGCTGGTCGAACTACGGGTGCCGTTCACGCTGTCGCGGGACGAGCTGGACGACGTCGCGCGGGGCGCGCAGGACGCCGATCTGGATCCGGTGAAGGACGCCGCCCGCAAGATCGCCTTCGCCGAGGATCGCGCCATCTTCGAGGGCTACGCCGCGGCCGGGATCACCGGCGTGCGGGCGAGTTCGTCGAACGAGGCGATCAAGCTGCCGACCGATCCCCAGCTGGTGCCCGAGGCCGTCACGCAGGCGCTGAGCGCGCTCCGCCTGGCCGGCGTCGACGGACCGTACTCGGTGCTGCTGAGCGCCGATCTCTATACCGCGGTGAGCGAGACCTCCGACCACGGCCATCCGATTCGCACCCACATCGAGCGCCTGATCCCCGAGGGCAAGATCGTCTGGGCGCCGGCCATCGAGGGCGCGTTCGTGCTCACCACCCGCGGCGGCGACTTCGACCTCGCCATCGGCCAGGATCTCTCCATCGGCTACCTCTCCCACGACGCGGAGAACGTGCAGCTGTACTTCCAGGAGAGCATGCAGTTCCTGGTCTACACCGCCGAAGCCGCGGTGGCGCTGCAGGCCTGAGCCCGCCGAGCGTCCTCCACACCGAGCCACCGCGCGCCCTCCATGGCTAGGGTGGGGCGGAGAACGCGAGGAGGCGGTAGGACGATGGTGCGCGCGGGTGTGGTGCCGGGGCGGCGGATCGCGCTGTACGCGGCGGTCGGTGTGCTGGTCACGGCGGCGCTGTCGCTGGTCGTGATGTTCGCCTTCGGCGGGCATCGGGTCTTCACCGGCCTGGCGATCGGCGGCGTGGTCGCGATCGCGGCGCTGGTCGCGCTGTTCAAGCGCGACGCGATCGTGCTCGGCGAGGACGCGATCTATCTCCGCACGCCGTGGCAGGAGACGCCGGTCGCGTGGGAGCGCGTGGTGGCCGGGCGTTTCACCCTGGACGACCGGGAGCGCTGGTCGCTGGCGCTGGACCTGTCCGGGGGTGACGAAGCGCACGACGAGCTGGTGCTGCTGTCGATTCCGCCGGTGGCCGGGCCCGTCGCCGGCGCCTACGATCTGCGCAAACGCGAGCAGGTGCACGAGATCCGGGAAATGCTGCGGCGCAAACACATCCCGGTGATGGTGCTGCCGGAGATCGCCGGGGCGCTGAGCACACACTGGAAGATCGCGCCGCCGACACGGTGACGCGGCGCCCCGCGCATTTGGGGTGACGCTGCGGGCGGGGTCCAGTACTTTGAGTGCTGTGTCGATGATGAAGGGCGCCAACGTTCCGGTGCCGATGCCCGTGGTCCGCATCGAATTGGGGTGGCAATCGGGTCCGGGCGTTCCGGACGCGGATGCCTCCGCGCTGTTGCTGGTGGGCGGCAAGGTCCGCAACGACAGCGATTTCGTGTTCTACAACCAGCCGCAGCACTCCTCCGGCGCGGTCCGGCACGAGGGCAAGCAGCAGGGCCCCACGGTGCTGGACAACCTCTGGGTGAACCTGGGCCAGGTGGAACCGCAGATCGAGACGATCGTCGTCGCGGCCTCGGCCGACGGCGGCACCTTCGGCCAGTTCCAGGGCCTGTACGTGCGCGTCCTCGACGCGAACAACGGCGCCGAGGTGGCGCGGTTCGATTCCACGGGCGCCACCAGCGAGACGGCGTTCGTGCTCGGTGAGCTGTACCGCCGCCAGGGCACGTGGAAGTTCCGCGCCGTCGGGCAGGGGTACGACTCGGGGCTGGGCGGATTGGCCACCGACTACGGCATTTCCGTCGACGACGCGCCCACCCCGCCGCCGGCGCAGCAGTTCACGCCGCCGCCCGCGCAGCAGCCGGCTCCGCCGCCGCAGTACGCGCCGCCGCCGCAGCAGCAATTCGCCCCGCCGCCACCGCAATACCAGCAGCCGGCCGCGCAGCAATTCCAGCAACCGCCGGCGCAGCAGTATCAGCAACCGCCGGCGCAGCAATTCCAGCAGCAGTACCAGCAGCCCCCGCAGCAGCAATTCCAGCAGCAGCAATTCGCGCCGCCGCCACCGCCGGGCGGCGCACCGGTGAATCTGAGCAAGATCTCGCTCACCAAGGAATCGCCCTCGGTCTCGCTGACCAAGTCGGGCGCCACCGGCGGCACGATGCGGGTCAACCTGAACTGGACCACCACCCAGCCCGCCCGCGGCGGCGGCCTGTTCGGCCGCCGCTCCCGCGGCGGCAACGGCGGGCTCGATCTGGACCTGTGCTGCTTCTTCGAATTGGCCGACGGGCGTATCGGTTCGGTGCGCGCGCTCGATCGCTCCTTCGGCGATCTGACTCGCCCGCCCTACATCCGCCTGGATCAGGACGACCGCACCGGCGCCAGCACCACGGGCGAGAACCTGGACATCAACCTGGATTTCACCGCCCAGTTCCGCCGCATCCTGGTCTTCTCCTCGATCTACGAGGGCGCGAAGGATTTCCGGGGCGTGCACGCGACGGTCACGCTCTACCCGCTCAACTCCACCCCCATCGAGATGACCCTCGACGGCTGCCAGGACGATTCGCGCGACGCGGTGCTGGCGCACATCGAGAACATCAACGGGGAACTGGTGGTGCGCCGCGAGGGCACCTTCATTCGCCCGCCCGCCGGTCAGCCGGGCGCGGGCGTCATGGAGATCGCCAGGATCTACCAGTGGGACTTCGGGTTCAAGGCGGGTCGCGGCAAGGGCTGACCGATCCCTGGCACGATCGGGCGATGACCGATTTCGCGACACCGCAACAGCTCGCCCGCCGCACCGCCGCCGCGGTGGACGCAGCGGTCGGCGCCGCGCGGGAGCTGAACCTGGCCGTCACCGACGCCGTGGTGCTGCACGACGTGTTCTCCGTCGTCGTCCATCTCGCGCCGGCGCCGGTCGTGGCCCGAATTCCCACCGTGCTGCCGCCCTCGGAAACCCTCGACACGCTGGCGCGGCGCCAGCGCGCGGAGCTGGACGTGGCCGCGTGGCTCGCCGCCCGGGGCGTGCCGGTGATTCCGCCGAGCCCGCTCCTCCCGCGCGAACCCGTGCAGCGCGACGGGTTTTCGATTACCTTCTGGCAGTTCCTGGCCGAGGACCGGGACCGCGAGCCCGACTACGTGGCCAACGCCGAGAGCGTCGCCGACCTGCACGCGGCCCTGCGCGACTACCCGGGCCGGCTCGAGTTCCTCTCGGCCGCCGACCCGGATTTCGTCACCGCGGCGCTGGGCCGGCTGGAGCGGATGCCGGAGCTGCTCCCGGCCGCCGAGCTGGACCGGGCCCGGCGCGAATGGCGGATCCTGGAGCCGCTCGTGCGTTCGCGGGCGGCGTTCGAGGCGGCGTTTCCGGCAGTGCCCCTGCAGCCGATTCACGGAGACTCGCCGCCCGCGAACATCTTTCGCGGCGTGCGGGGCGACCTGTACTCCGATTTCGAGCTGATCACGCTGGGCCCGGTCGAGTGGGATCTGGCGGCCCTGGGGCCCGAGCACGAAGCCGCCTACGACCGCGGGGCGGCGCGCCTGGGCGCGCGGCCGTTGCACGCGGACGTGCTGCGGTTCGTCAACGCGGTGGGCATGGTGCGCGTCGCCGCCACCCTCACCCTCACGCCGCAGCTGCCCGAGCTGGCGCACTGGCTGCGGCCGGCCCTCGAGCAGTGGCGCACCATGCCGTTCGCGGGCGGTCTGAGCGGCTAGGTACCGGCGAGCAGTTCAACGGCCGCGGAACGGATCTCGTCCGGATCGCCTGCCCAGCCGAGGACGCGCAGGGCGGCGTCGGGGATGGTGCGCTCGACGTAGTCCGGCGCGGCGCCCTCGTCGGAGCGGATGCTGATCACGGTCTCGACGAGGCGGAAGGGCAGCACCTCGGTGCCCGTGCCGCCCGCCGTCGCGGACAGGACCTCGCGGGCGAAAGTCTCGTAGTAGCCGCGCAGTTCGTCGCGCCGCAGCCGGAACGCCGCGAATCGTTCGGTGCGCAGGTCCGGCAGCAGATACAGCGCACCGAGATTCCAGCGTGCCGCGCGCAGCTGGCGGACGTCGAACAGCGCCAGCGCGTACAACCGGACCGGCGCGGGCGCGGCGGCGGCGCTCAGGCGCGCGGCGAGGGCCAGTGGCGCCGTGATCGTTTCGTCGAGCAGAGCGTCGAGAATGTCGTCCTTGGCGCCGAAGTGGTGGTAGAGCGAGGCCTGCCGGATGCCGACGGCGTCGGCCACCGCCCGGGTCGAGGTATTCGCATACCCCTTGGTGGTGAACAGTTCTCCGGCCGCGTCCAGGATCTCCGCGCGCGGGGTCTGCCCGCGCCGGGCGCGCTGCTCTAGTCGGGGTCGGCCGGGGCCGGAGTTCGTCACCAGCCCATTCTGGCACCGCCGAGACGGCCTCCCCGTCGGCCACCGGCCCGCCGTGAGGTTTCTGTCATTTGACAGAAATCGGGGCAACACAGAAGTTACCGGCGTTCCCGGAAGCGATACACGCGCGACACCGGAAGCGCGATCGCGGACGCAAAACTGTCATTCGATAGATATTGGTGACACGCCGGAGGAACACCATGGCCACCACCCTCACCCCGCCCGATTCGGACAGCACCGATCTGGCCGGTTTCGGTTATCAACCCGTCCTGCACCGCAAGCTGGGCCGCTACGCCTCGTTCGCGGCCGGGTTCTCGTTCGTCTCCATCCTCACCACGATCTTCCAGTTCTTCGGGCTCGGGTACTCCTTCGGTGGCGCCGCCTTCTTCTGGACCTGGCCGATCGTGTTCGCCGGGCAGTTCCTGGTCGCGCTGAACTTCGCCGAACTCGCCGCGCACTACCCGCTTTCGGGCTCGATCTACCAGTGGTCGCGCCGGCTGGGCGGTGACCTGGTGGGCTGGTTCGCGGGCTGGTCGATGATCATCGCGCAGGTCGTGACCGCCGCCGCGGCCGCGATCGCCCTGCAGGTGGTGCTGCCCTCGATCTGGAGCGGGTTCCAGCTCATCGGCACCGAGAGCGCCCTCACCTCGACCTCCGGCGCGGCCAACGCGGTGCTGCTGGGCAGCGTGCTGATGGTGCTGACGACGATCATCAACGTGATCGGGGTCGATGTCATGGCCCGGATCAACGCCATCGGCGTCACCATCGAGATCGTCGGCGTCGCCGCGGTGATCGGCCTGTTCTTCGTCAAGGCCGAGCGCGGACCCGAGGTCGTGCTGAACACCGAGGCCGCCGCACCCGGTGGCTACCTGGCGGCGTTCCTGGTCTCCGGCCTGATGGCCGCCTACGTGATGCTCGGCTTCTCCTCCGCCGGCGAACTCGCCGAGGAGACCCGCAATCCGCGCCAGGTCGCACCGCGCACCATCCTGTCCGCGCTCGCGGTCTCCGGCCTGGGCGGCGGACTCATGCTGCTCGGCGCGTTGATGGCCGCACCGAGCCTGACCGACGGCAACCTGTCCACCGGCGGCCTGGCCTACGTCATCACCGCCAAGCTGGCCAGTCCGGCGGGCACCGTGCTGCTGTGCGCGGTGGCGGTCGCGGTGTTCGTCTGCACCCTGGCCATCCAGACGGCCGGTTCGCGGCTGATGTTCTCGATGGCCCGGGACGGGAAACTGCCCTTCGCCCAAGCCTTGTCGAAGGTGCATCCGCGCTTCGGCACGCCGATCCTGCCGGCGGTGGTGTTCGGCGCGGCGGGCATCGCGCTGCTGCTGATCAATCTCGGCAACGCGGCGATCTTCGCGACCCTGGCCAGCGTCTGCATCGTCATGTTCTACCTGGCCTACCTGCTGGTCACCGCCCCGATGCTGCGGCAGCGGCTGCGCGGCTGGCCCGGCACGACCACCCCGGGACTGTTCTCGCTGGGCCGCTTCGGCATCGCGGTGAACATCGGCGCGGTGGTCTGGGGCATCGCGATGGCGATCAACCTCGCCTGGCCGCGGCCGGAGATCTACACGCCGCAGGGCGGCGGCTGGTGGATGCTGTGGTCCGCTCCGCTGTTCGTCCTGCTCAGTGCCGCCGTGGGATTCGCGATCTACCGGACGGTGGCACGCAAGTCCGGCCCCGCCTTCGACGACGCCGTCGTCCAGCCCGCCTGATCGATTCGAAGGAGCGAACCATGTCCGAGCCGAACACCTCCTCCACCGCCGGCGCCCGGGCGCACGCCCGCGCCCAGGCCGCCGCCGCGCGGTTCGTCACCCCCGCCGCCGACGATGTCGACCCCGCCGAAGTCACCTGGGCACAGCGTGTTCCGCCGGGCAGCTACGCCAATGTGGTGCTGGGCCGGGGCACCCGGATCCGGCTGACCGACCCGGAGGGCGGGGCCTGCGCCCACCTGCTGCTGCTGCGCGCCGAGGCGCCCTGGGAACGGCTCAATGTCGCCGACACGGTGAAAGTCCCTTGGCAGGCCTATCTTTCGACCGGCCACCCGCTGCTCTCGGATCAGGGCCGGGTGCTGGCGACCATCGTCGCCGACAGCTCGGGCAGCCACGACGCCCTCTGCGGGCCGACCGCCGCCGGCCGGAACCTGCTCCGGCTGGCCGGTTCGAAACAGGGCCTGGCGCCTCGGGATATCGCGCCGACGGTCTCCTTCTTCCGCGGCGTGCGCGTCGCGGAAGACGGCGGTCTCGTCCCGACCGGCGGTGTCGGCCCGGGCGGGGCGGTCGACCTGCTGGTGCACCTGCCCGTGATCCTGCTGGTGGCCAATGCCCCGCACCCGCTCGACGAACGCGCCACCACCGACCTCGACCTGCTGGCCTGGTCGGCCCCCGAGACGCCGTCCGCCGGCGACCCGGAATACCTGCGCGCCGTAGCGAACACCGAATCCGCCTGGACCGCACTGACTCTGGAGCACGCATGAGCCTCGCCCCGGCCCGCACCGTCGTCCTCGACGAGACCGTCCCCGCCTGCGCACCGTGGTCCACGGTGGTCCGCGCCGGCGAGATCCTGGAAATCATCGATCTGCACGGCAATCAGGCGGTCGACTGCCTGCTCTACAACGCGGCCGACCACACCGATCGCTACAGCGCCCAGGCCACCGTCACCGCGCAGCGCAATATCTTCCTCGGCGCCGGCAGCGTCCTGCTGACCGACGCGGGCACCGCCCTGATGACCGTGCTCGCCGACGAGGTCGGCAATCACGACACCATCGCCGGCGCGTGCTCCCAGGAGTCCAACACCCTGCGCTACGGCCACCACACTCGCCACCAGCACGCCTGCGTGGAGAACTTCCTGATCGAGGCGATGAAACACGGGCTGGGCAAGCGGGACCTGGTCTCCAACATCAACTGGTTCATGAACGTGCCGGTCGAGCCGGACGGCACGCTCGGCATCGTCGACGGATTGTCCGCGCCCGGCAAGAAGGTCACGCTCGGCGCGGACACCGACACCCTGGTGCTGGTCTCCAACTGCCCGCAGATCAACAACCCCTGCAACGGTTTCGACCCCACGCCGGTGCGGATGGTGGTGTCGCGATGACGACCGTCGAGGAACCCGCCGTCACCGAATTCGTCCTGGCGCCCGTCGTCGCCGAGGTGTTGCGCCCAGGAATGCTCACCACGCTGCAGGACTGGCCCGGCCGAGTCGGCTACTGGCACATCGGTGTTCCGCCCTCGGGCCCGATGGACGATCTGTCCTTCCGGCTGGGCAATCGCGTCCTCGGCAACGACGAGGGCGCGGGCGGCCTGGAGTGCACGCTGGGCGGACCGGCGCTGCGCTTCGCGACCCCGACGTGGGTCTGTGTCACCGGCGCGCCCGCCGACGTCACGATCGACGGTGTGCCGGTGGAACTCTGGCGGACCGTTCAGGTCCCCGCGGGCGGGGTGCTCGACGTCGGCGCGATCCGCGGGCCGGGCATGCGCACCTATGTGCTGATCGCGGGCGGCATCGAGGTGCCCGAATACCTGGGCAGCAGCGCGACTTTCACACTCGGCAAGTTCGGCGGCAGCACCGGCGGCGCGCTGCGCGCCGGTGAACTGCTGCCGCTCGGCCCCGCGCGGGAGCGGATCGCGGCCGGCGTGCCGATGGACGACCAGCCCGTCCTGGCGAAACGCTGGGAGCTCGCGGTCACCGAGGGACCGCACGGCGCGCCGGAATTCTTCACCCGCGGCGATCTCGACGTCATCACCGGCACCGACTACGAGGTGCACTTCAACTCCGATCGCACCGGCGTCCGCCTGATCGGTCCCAAGCCGGAGTGGGCGCGCGCCGACGGCGGCGAGGCCGGGCTGCATCCGTCGAACATCCACGACAACGCGTATTCCATCGGCGCGCTGGACTTCACCGGCGACACCCCGATCCTGCTCGGCCCGGACGGTCCGAGCCTGGGCGGCTTCGTCTGCCCGGTGACCGTGGTCGCGGCGGACAAGTGGAAACTCGGTCAGCTCGCACCGGGCGACAAGGTGCGCTTCGTGCCGATCCGCAGCGAAAACGCCGCCTCTGTCAGGGAATTGGGCGCGGCCCGGCGGGCGAATCTGCCGCTGGTGTTCTCCACCGGTGGTGACGGCGACGACGGCGTGCTGCGCCGGGCCGACGTCGACGACGAGATCGGCGTCACCTACCGGCGTCAGGGCGACGACGGCGTGCTCGTCGAATACGGCTTGCTGACACTGGATCTCGCGTTGCGCGCGCGTGTGCACGCACTGTATGAGCATCTGCTCGGCGCCGGGGTGCGCGGTATCACGGAATTGGTGCCGGGCATCCGATCCTTGCAGGTACGGGTGGATCCGCGGTTGCTGCCGATTCCGCGGCTGCTGGCCCTGCTGGCCGAAGCCGAGCGGCACCTGCCGCCGGCCGACGAGCTGGTGGTGCCCAGCCGAACCGTCCATCTGCCGCTGTCCTGGGACGATCCCGCCACCCGGGAGGCGATCACCCGCTACATGCACGGGGTCCGCCCGGACGCGCCGTGGTGCCCGTGGAACATCGAATTCATCCGGCGCATGAACGGTTTGGCGGCGGTCCAGGATGTCTACGACACCGTCTTCGACGCCGAATACCTGGTGCTCGGGCTCGGCGACGTGTATCTCGGCGCGCCGGTGGCGACGCCGACCGATCCGCGGCACCGCCTGGTCACCACGAAATACAACCCCGCGCGCACCTGGACGCCGGAGAACGCCGTGGGCATCGGCGGCGCGTATCTGTGCGTCTACGGCATGGAGGGCCCCGGCGGGTATCAGTTCGTCGGCCGGACCACCCAGGTGTGGAATCACGCGTGGCGGCCGGGCACGGCGGAGAACCCCTGGCTGCTCCGCTATTTCGATCGGATCCGCTGGTATCCGGTCGAGGCGGGCGAACTGCTGGACCTGCGCGCGGATTTCGCGGCCGGGAACATGGCGGTGCGCGCCGAGGACGGCGAGTTCCGGCTCGCGGAGTACCGCCGCTTCCTGACCGACAACGCCGGCAGCATCGCCGAGTTCCGGACCGGGCAGGCGGCCGCGTTCGCCGCCGAACGCGAGTCCTGGCAGGCCGCGGGCGAATTGGGCTGACTCACCAGCCGAACAGCTCGGCGAGGTCGATCGAGTGGTCGTCCCAGCGGTTTTCGATCTCCCGGCGCTGCTCGGCCGGGAGATCGGGCGCCCAGCCGCAGCGGCGCCAGAACTCCTCGCGGTGCTCGTCGGTCATCCGCATCGGCTCGGTCATGGCCGCTCCCGGTAGCCAGGTCATGCCCTCTGAGTGTGACCCTGTTCACACAACGACATGCCGAGAACAGGGTCGACACACCGGGATTCAGCGCAGGTCGCGGAAGAACGCCCGCACATCGGCGATCAGGATCTCCGGTTCCTCCAGCGCCGCGAAGTGCCCGCCGCGATCGGCGACATCGGTCCAGCGTGTGATGGTGTGCTCACGCTCGTCGTAGCGGCGGATCGCGATGTCGTGCGCGAAGGCCAGCACCGCGGTGGGCACGCCCGAGTTCTGACTCGCCGCGCCCCACGGGGCGTCCTGGGCATAGCCGACGTAGGCGGCCGAGCCGCCGGTTCCGGTGAGCCAGTAGAGCATCGTGTTGGTGAGCAGGCGATCCCGGTCGATGATCTTGTCCGGGTTCACCTCCCGCGGGACGGTCCACTCGCGGAACTTGTCCATGATCCAGGCCAGCTGCGCGACCGGCGAATCCACCAGCCCGTAGGCCAGCGTCTGCGGCCGGGTGGACTGGATGGCGATATAGCCGAACTCCTCGTTCATGAACGCCTCGATGCGCCGCAGCCGATCGCGTTCCAGCTCGGTGAATGTCGCCAATTCCGCCTCAGGCACCGGCAATTCGGGGAAGGACAGCGTGCCGTTGACGTGCACGCCGAGCACCCGGTCCGGTGCGTGCCGGGCGACCTCGGGACTCACCGCGGCGCCGATGTCGCCGCCCTGCACGCCGTAGCGGTCGTACCCGAGCCGCCGCATCAGTTCGTCCCACGCCGCGGCGATGCGCTGGACGGTCCAGCCGCGCTCGGCGACCGGGCCGGACAAGCCGAAGCCGGGCAGGGCGGGGATCACCACGTGGAAGGCATCGGACGGATCGCCGCCGTGCGCGGCGGGGTCGGTCAGCGGACCGATGAGGTCGAGGAATTCGACCACCGACCCCGGCCAGCCGTGGGTCAGCAGCAGTGGCACGGCCGTCGGTTCGGCCGATCGGATGTGCAGGAAATAGATGGTCTGCCCGTCGATCTCGGTCGTGAACTGCGGGTGGGCGTTGAGCTTCGCCTCCTGCGCGCGCCAGTCGTAGCCGGTGCGCCAGTAGTCCACCAGCTCACGCAGCCAGGCCGTCGGCACGCCGGTGTCCCAGTCGTCGCCCGGCAGCGGTGCGGGCAGGCGCGCGTTGTCGAGCCGCCGGCGCAGGTCGTCGAGCTGCTGCTGCGGGATGTCGAGGTGGAATTCTGCGATCTCGTTGTTCATGACCTCAGCCTAGGAAGCAGCTAGGTCAGCTTTTGCCCTAGGAATCCGGGCGATTTCAGTCCGTCCGGGCGGTCGCCTCCGGGTTCACCGCGTCCCGGATGATGCGCAGCGCCGAGGTCAGCCCGTCCAGTTGCTGCGGGGTGAGCAAGCCGGTGAACCAGCGCTCGATCGCTTCGATGTAGGCCGGCAGCACCTGGTTCAGGCGCTCCTCGCCGGTTTCCGTGAGCACCGCGTAGGAGCTGCGGCGATCGGCCGGATCTGCTTCGCGCCGTACCAGATTCGCCCTGGCCAGCCTGTCCACCAGGCGGGTGACGCCGCTGGTGGACAGCGAGGTCTGCGCCGCCAGGTCGGTCATGCGCAGGCGCTTATCCGGCGAGCGGCTCAGGCGCAGTATCGCGTTCAGATCCAGCCCGGACAGGCCGCTCGATTTCCAGGTCGGCTCCAGCTTGCCGACCAGACCGCCCTGCGCCTCGAACAGCAGGCCCATGGTGGTCAGGCGCGGGTCGTCGAAGAGGTCCATGCGGCCAACCTACCGCACTGATTGCTACGCGGATAGTTGACGTGAGGAACATTATGCGATAGAAACTTGCTCAAGCAATATTCCCCACAGCAACTAAATGGAGGTCCTCATGTCTCGCTGGGTAGCCGGGTTCCGTTCCGCCGTGATCAGCCCCGAGGAGCAGATCAAGCTCACCGAATCGCGTGCGTTCGCCGACCAGACCGTGCGGCAGCCGCTGCGTCTCGCCGGTGGCGGGGCGCGGCTGCGGGTGCGCCTGACCAACCGGTACGGGCACACGCCGCTGACCATCGGCGCGGTGCGCGTCGCGCTGCACAAGAACACGAACGAGATCCAGGCCGACACCGATACCGTGGTGCGGTTCGGTGGCGCGGAACAGGTGGTCATCCCCGCCGGGGCGGACATCGTCTCCGATCCGGTCGATCTGGCCGTGCGGGGTGGGACCGACCTGGCGCTCAGCCTTCACCTGCCGGAACCGACGGGGCTCGCGACGTTTTCGCATCAGCCCGCTGAAATCGCCTATGTGACAGCCGGAGATCAGACCGGGGCCGCCGGTTTCCCGCTCGCCGAGGAGGTTTCGGCGCGGTTCTTCGTGACCGGCGTCGATGTGGAGACCGACGGCGACGCTCCGGTCATCGTGGCGTTCGGCGACTCCTGGTTCGAGGGCGTCGGCACCACGATGAGCGCGAATCACCGCTCGGTGGACTACCTCAACGAGCGCCTCACCGAGGGCTGGGCGGTCAATCAGGGCATCGCCGGAAACCGCCTGCTCCGCACCGAGATCGGCGCGGCCGGGCGGGATCGGTTCGACCGGGACGCGCTCACCGTCCCCGGCGTCACCCGGGTGCTGATCAACTTCGGCATCAACGATCTGATCCTCGGCGGCATGGCCGGTCAGCCCCCGGCCACCGCCGCCGAGTTGATCGCGGGCTTCACCGAACTCGCCGAGCGCGCGCACGCGGCCGGACTGCCCATCCACGCCGCCACCATCGGGCCGTACGCCGGCTGCGTCTACCCCGGCATGCCCATCGCCGAAACCCTGCCCACCCGGCGGGAGGTCAACGAATGGCTCCGCGGGACCGACGTTTTCGACGCCGTCTTCGATGTCGCCGCCGCGGTCGAGGACCCCGAGCGCCCCGATCACATCCGCCCCGAGTTCGACTGCGGTGACGGCATGCACCTCAACGACGCTGGCGCCCAGGCCATGGCCGCCACCATCGCCCTCGACTAGCGGGTTCGCCGGGCGAGGTTCTGCGCAGGCGGTCGGAAAATACGATCGTCGATGGGTCGGTCTGCGCGGCTGCCGCGTTGCGCAGCAGCCGGATCGCCCGGCAGTCAGGCCGCAGGCAGCCGGGTTGCCCGACAGTCGGAGTGCGCAGCGGCCGGTTTGCCCAACCAGTCGGATCGCGCGACAGCCGCGTTGCGCAGTAGCCGGATCGCCCGGCAGTCGGGTTGCGCGGCAGTCGGGTTGCGGGACAGCCGGGTTGCCCGGCAGCCGGATTGCGCAGCGGCCGGGTTGCCCAACCAGTCGGATTGCGCGACAGCCGCGTTGCGCAGCAGCCGGGGTCCCCGGCAGTCGGATTGCGCGACAGCCGCGTTGCGCAGCAGCCGAGCCGCCCGACAGACCCGTTGCGCAGCAGCCGAGCCGCGCGACAGCCGGGTCACCCAGCAGCCCCGTTGCGCGACAGCCGGGTCGCGCGACAGCCGGGTCGCGCAGCAGCCGAGTCGCCCGACAGCGGATCGCACAACAGCCGGGTCGCCCGGCAGCCGCGTTGCGCGACAGCCGGGTCGCGCGACAGCCGAATTGTGCAGCCGGGTCGCCCGGTAGCCGGCAGCAGCCAGACCGCCCGGCAGCCGAGTTGCCCGGCAGCCGGGTTGCGCAGCGGCCGGGCTGCCCGACAGTCGAGTTGCACGGCAGCCGGATTACGGGAGGGCAGCAGTCGCCGTCAGTTGGGGTGACCCGCCGGTCAGTCGGACGTCGGGGTGAGCCCGCGCAGCACGATGTCCAGGCCGCCGTGGAACTCGTCGGCCGGGGTGAGGGTGCGGGCCTCGGCGGCGGTTGCGGTGAGGTGGGGATATTCGGCGGGCTCGAGCTCGGCCATGGCGACGGTGCCGGGGCCGGAGAGGGGGGCGTAGTGCGCGTTCTGGAGGAAGCCGAGCAGGTAGGCGATGAGGGCGCGCTGGGCGAGTACGCGGTCGCTGCCGGTGAAACCGGCGGTGGTGAGGATTGCCAGGGTGGCTTCGATCAGGCGCAGTGTCGCCGGGGCGGATTGGCGGTGGCGCATGACCAGCGGGACGACAGCGGGGTGGGCGGAGACGGCCAGGCGCATCCGGTCCAGCAGGGCCCGCACCTGATCGCGCCACTCCCCCGCCGGGGGCGTCACCTCGATGTCGCCGAGCACCTGGTCCACCACCAGGACCTCGAGGCGCTCCCGGTCCGGGACGTAGCGGTACAGCGCCATGGTGGCGACGCGCAGGTGCGCGGCGACCGCGCGCATGGTCAACCCGGGCAGGCCGTCGCGGTCGATGACCGCGAGGGCGGCGGCGGCGAGGTCGGCGGTGGTCAGCGAGCGAGGACGGGGCACGGGTTGACAGCGTACAAGGTACGCGCATACTGGCTATAGGCGTACTGCGTACACCTACCTACTCCGAGAGGCCGCCCATGTCACTACCCACGACCGTCTCCCCGCGCACCCTGACCACCGTGACCGGCGTCGAGGTACCTATCCCCGACCCCGATTGCCTTGTGCACCTGCAATTCCGGCGCTTCGCCGGCTGCCCGGTCTGCAACCTGCACCTGCGTTCCCTCGTGCACCGGCACGCCGAGATCACCGCCGCCGATATCCGCGAGGTCGTCGTCTTCCATTCCAGCGCAGCGGAATTGCGCAAATACACCGCCGACTTCCCGTTCGACTTCATCGCCGACCCGGACCGCACCCTCTACCGCGAGTTCGGCGTCGAATCCAGCCCCCGCGCCCTCCTCGACCCCCGCGCCTGGCCCACGATCCTGCGCGCCGTCGCCGGCACCATCCTTGCCGTCCTGCGCCAACGCGCCATCGCTCCCCCCGACCACCCCGAAGGCGGCCGCCTCGGCCTCCCCGCCGACTTCCTCATCGCCCCCGACGGCCGCGTCCTCGCCGCCAAACACGGCACCCACGCCGACGACCAATGGTCGGCAGACGAACTCCTCGCCCACGCCGCGCGGACAACCATCCCGCTCGAAACCTGAGCCGGCTCGATCAGGGCATGAGTGTCGCGGGGTCGACGGTGAACTCGAACGGCGTGTGCAAAGTGACGGCATCGCCGGCCGCCACCCGATGCACCAGCTCGTACACACCGTCGGCCCCGAGCGCGTAGGCGAAAAGAACCGGCAGGTCCTCACCGGGGAGCTGGCCCTTGAAGGAGCTGATCTCGAACCGCCAGTAGGCGGGAATACAGGCCTCGGCATAGAGCTGCGGCTTCACCAGCCGGTCCTGCATCGTCGTGGATTTCGACACGACCTCGACGGCAAGCCGGACCTGCCCGGCCGCGACTCCCCGCTCGTCCATCGGCAATGCCCCGGACAGCACGATGAGATCGGGGATGGCTTCGTCCTCACCGATCAGCACGCCGACACCCGACATGGCCAGCAACTCCGGCGGAAGCGCCGCGTCCAGCGCACGTTCCAGCCACTTGATCAGCCATTGGTGCCGGGGCTTCGGAGCGGCGTTCACGACGAGCTGGCCATTCAACACCTCGTACCGTAATCCGTTTTCGGGCATGCGATCGAGATCCGCTGCCGTCCAACGGTCGCCCCGGGGTATCGGCATAGCCATCGGAACCACCTCCAACCTCGTTGAACAGTAGCGATATGCGCGTGGTTCCTCCGAGTCTAGACCGGCCCACCGGTCCACCTGCTGAGGTGGACCGGTGGGGACGGGGTTACTCCACGACGATGATCGTGGTGTCCGGGCCGGCCGCGGCGGTGGTCTCGGCCGGGGTGACGAACCAGTGGCTGACCTCGCCGTCGGCGAGGTCGTCGGCGACGTCCGCGCCGGTCGGGATGACCGAGAGGGCGCCGGCGGTGGCGGCGGTGAGGAATTCCCACAGGGCCGGGAGGCCGGACTGCGCGGTGGTAAACGTGGTCGACTCGTAGTCGATGCCGTTCTCGTCGCGCAGTGCGACGCCCAGGTCCAGGGCCTCGGTCTGGGTCAGCACGACCGCGCCGGGCAGGACGAAGGCGGGGGTGTCCTCGCTCAGCGGCCGGACCCGGTCGGCGTAGGAGACCGGGTGGCTCGCGGCCGCGGCCAGCGCGGACTGCACCTGCGGATCGCTGGGCACCAGCCAGTGCACCGGTCCGGGCACCGGGTCCAGCGTGATGCCGAAACCGGCTCCGGCGCCGACGATCTCGTCCATGCGCAGACCGCTGGCGAACAGCGCCGCGGCGCCCGCCTTCTGCACCGCCCACACCGCGACGACGGCGTCCACCGAGCGCGGCAGCGCCACCGCGACGGTGTCGCCGGGCCCGGCGCCGTGGGCGATGAGCACCCGGGCCAGCTGCGAGGAACGCCGGTCCAGCACGTGGTAGGCGATCTCGTCGCCGTCCTCGAGCAGGGCCGGGGCCTCCGGATCGGCCTCGACCACCTCGGCCAGCACCTTGGCCAGCGTGCGGTTGCCGACCCGCGCGTCGGCGGCGGGAGCCGTTGCGGCGACACCGGATTCGGCGAGCAGCTGCGCGCGTTCGGCGTCGTCGAGGATGTCGATGTCACCGATCACGCCGGCCGGATCGCCCAGCAGCGATTCCAGCACCCGGATCAGGCGCACGGACAGGGTCCGCACCTCCTCGGCACTGAACCGGTTGGTCAGGAACTCGAAGGTGAACTCCATCGTGGACTCGGCGGCCACCTGCAGGGTGAGCGGGTAGTGGGTCGAGCTGTCCACGTCCACGCCGGTGACCGACATGCCGTCGATGGAGCTGGCGGCCGCGATCGCCTCGCGGTCGATCGGGTAGGACTCGAAGACCAGCAGCGTGTCGAATTGCGAACCCGCACCGGCCATCCGCTGGATGTCGGCCAGGCCGACATAGTGGTGGTCGAGCAGATCGGCCTGATCGCTCTGCAGGGTGCGCAGCTGATCCTCGATGGTGCCGCGATCGTCGATCCGCACCCGGACCGGCAGTGTGTTGATGAACAGGCCGACCATGGATTCCACGCCCGGCAGCTCGGCCGGCCGGCCGGAGACGGTCGCGCCGAACACCACATCCGAACGGCCCGTGAGCCTGCCGAGGGTGATGCCCCACGCCGCCTGCACCAGCGTGTTGACGGTGATGCCGAGTTCGGCGCAGTGCTTGGTCAGCCTGCGGGTGCGGTCGGCGTCGTAATCGACGACCACCGTGCCGGTTTCGTACTGCTCGGCCGAACGCGGTTGCGGCGCCAGTTCGGTCGGCTCGGTGAGCCCGTCGAAGGCCGCCGCCCAGGTGCGCAGCGACTCGTCGGCGTCGCGGGTGCCCAGCCACTCCAGGAAGGAGCGGTAGGGCGCCACCGCGGGCAGCGCGGACAGATCGCCGTGCACCGCGTACAGCACCAGGAGGTCCTGCATGAGCAGCGGCATGGACCAGCCGTCGAGCAGCACGTGGTGGGTGGTGATCGCCAGGTGCCACTGCTGTGCGCTGGAGCGGTACAGCGTGAACCGCACCAGCGGCGGCACCGCCATGTCGAAGCGGTCGGCCCGGTCGGCGGCCAGCATGCGGTCCAGCTCGTCGATCCGCTCGGCCTCCGGCGCGTCGGTCAGATCGATTTCCCGCCACGGCAATTCGACGCCGTCGACGGCGATCTGCACGGCCTGGCCGACGCTGTCGGTGACGAACGCGGTGCGCAGGTTCGGGTACCGGTCCAGCAGCGCTTGCGCGGCGGTGCGCAGGCGCGGCACGTCCAGCGCGCCACCCAGGTCGACGACGGCCTGGATGGTGTAGATGTCCACCGTCGCGGTGCTCATCAGCGCGTGGAACAGCAGACCGGACTGCAGCGGGGTCACCGGCCACACCTCGGTCAGCTGCGGGTAACTGCGCTCCCACAGGTCGATGTCGGTCTGGCCGACCCGCACCAGCGGCATGTCCGACGGCGTGCGGCCGCCGGCGTCGGTGCGCTCGGCGTGCGCCGCGACGGCGGTGAGCGCCTGCACCCACAGCTCGGCGAGCTCGCCGGCCCGCTGCGCGGTGAGCACCCCGCTCGGGTAGGTCAGTGTGGCGCGCAGTTCGCCGTCGACGACCATCGCGTCGATGTCGAGGCTGCGGGTCACGGGCATGGCCGGATCCGGCTGGGTGCTGATCTCGGCGGCGAGTCGGCCCAGGTAGTGGAAGCCGATCTGGCCCGCGACGGAAGCCGGCCCGGCCAGCAGCTGCTCCTTGACCGCCTTGACGACGGCGCCCGTCGCCGCGCCACCGGTGAAGGCGGCGTCGACGTCGGACAGCTCCAGGCCGAACGCGCCCGGCTGGGTGAACCAGCCGACGGTGTGCGAAAGATCCGCGCCCGCAACGGCTTCCCGGCCATCGCGATCGAGTTCGAGCAGCACCTCCGGGACGCCCCAGCGCACCAGCGCCAGCGCGAGCGCGGCCAGCACGCCGTCGGTCTCGTTGCCGCGGTAGCGGGCCGGGATGGCCGTCAGCACGGCGGCGGTCTGTTCGGCGGGCAGCGTGAGCTGAATCCGCTCCAGGGTGGCGGCCGTGTCCAGAGCCGGGTCCAGCGCCCGGCTGCCGATCGGCGCGGCCGCCGGACGCGGCGCGACGGGGGCAGCGATCTCGGCGAGGCTGGTGGCCCAGCGCCGCAGCGAGGTGCCGGTGGCGGGCAGTTCCAGCGTGGCGTCCACGCCGAGCTGGGCGGCGGCCGTGGTCAGGTCGGTGCCCAGCACCTGCCAGGACGGGCCGTCCACCACGAAACGGTGTGCCACGACGAGCAATTCGTCGTCGCGGTTGTCCGCGAAGGTGAACAGCACGAACTGGACCATGATTCCGGCGGCCGGGTCGAGGCGGCTCGCCGCCGCCGCGCGTTCGGCCGCGACCAGCTCGGCCAGGTCCGCGCCCTTCTCGACGCGGGCCTCGTGCACCAGCGGCTCGACGTCCACCGCGCCCGGTTCGAGCGCCTCGAACGACCAGCCCGCGTCCGCCGGACGCAGGCGCGTCCGCAGCGCGTCGTGCCGGTCGACGATGGCGGTCAGCGCCTCGAGCAGCGTGTCCCAGTCCAGCGCGGCGGGCAGCGGCAGCAGCGCCGACTGCGCGAAGTGCAGGTAGGGCGCCCCGGTGGCGAGGAACTCGGCCAGCGCGGGCGGCAGCGGGATCTCGCCGACGCCGCCGCCGGGCAACTCGCGCAGGCGGGCCAGATCGGGATCGTCCACCAAAGTGGCGACCGTCGCCAGCGCGGCCACGCTGCGCTGGGAGAACACGTCGCGGACGCTGAACGCGACGCCGAGCGCCTTGGCCCGCGACACCAGCTGGATGGACAGGATGCTGTTGCCGCCGAGCGCGAAGAAGTCGTCGTCCGCGCCGATGTGCTCGACGTCGAGCACATCGCCGAACACGCTCGCCACGAGTTGCTCGACCGGGGTCGCCGGCGCGCGGAACGCGGCCTTCTCGAAGCTCGGCTGCGGCAGCGCGTTGCGATCCAGCTTGCCGTTGGCGTTGAGCGGCAGCGCGTCCAGCACCATGAAGGCGCTGGGCACCATGTAGGACGGCAGTTCCGCGGCCAGCGCCGATTGCAGTGCGCGCTTGTCGAATTCGGCGTCCTCGGCCCCGGCCGCGACCACGTACGCGACGAGACGATCGCCGAGCCCGGGATCGTTGTGCGCCAGCACGGCCGCCGAGGCGATCGAATCCTGGCGCAGCAGCGCGGCTTCGATCTCGCCGAGCTCGATGCGGAAACCGCGGATCTTCACCTGGAAGTCGGTGCGGCCCCGGTACTCCAGCTCCCCGGCGGCGTTCCAGGCCACCAGGTCACCGGTGCGGTACATCCGCTCACCGGCGCCGAACGGACTGGCCACGAAGCGTTCCGCGGTCAGGTCCGGACGGCCGAAGTAGCTGCGCGCCAACTGCGCACCGGCCAGGTACAGCTCACCGGAGACGCCGACCGGCACCGGCCGCAGGCGCGCGTCGAGCACGTAGACCTGGCTGTTCCACTCCGGCGCGCCGATCGAGACCGACACCTCGTCGGCGTCGGTGACCAGGTGGCTGGTGATCGAGACGGCGGCCTCGGTCGGGCCGTACAGGTTGAACAGTCGCGCCCGGTTGCCCCGGCGGAACCGCTGCGCGGTCGCCGCAGGCAGCGCCTCGCCGATGGCGAGCACGCGGCGCAGCGAATCCGGCAGCCGCTCGTCACCTTCGGTGAGCAGCGCGTCCAGCATGGACGGCACCACGTGCAGGGTGGTGACGCCGGTGCCGCGCATCAGCTCGTTCAGGTACGCCGGGTCGCGGTGCCCGTCGGCCGCGGCGATGACCAGGCGGCCGCCGCTGACGGCCGCCGACCAGAACTCCCACACCGACAGGTCGAAGGTCGCGGCGGTCTTGAGCAGCACCGCGTCCTCGCTGCCGAGGTCGAATTCGGCGGTCTTCCAGAACAACTGGTTCGCGATCGCACCGTGCGGCACGGCCACGCCCTTGGGCTGGCCGGTGGAGCCGGAGGTGAAGATCACATAGGCGGTGTTCGCGGCGGTCAGCGCCCGCACCCGCTCGCCGGCGGCGATCGGCGCGGCCGGGTAGTCCGCCAGCGCCAGTTCGTCGATGCGCACGGTTTCGGCGGCGGCGGTGTCGAAGCCGTCGCGGCCGGTGGTCAGGACGCACACCGGGGCAGCGGTGCCCAGGATGTAGTCGACGCGGTCGGCGGGCTGGTCCGGATCGATGGGCACATAGGCCGCACCGGATTTCGCGACCGCGTACATCGCGATCACCAGGTCGGCGGAGCGGCGGATGGCCAGGGCGACCCGGTCCTCCGCGCCGACGCCGCGCTGGATGAGGTAGCGCGCGAGCTGGTTGACGCGGGCGTCGAGTTCGGCGTAGGTGAGCTGGGACGCGCTGTCGACCAGGGCGATGGTGCCCGGGGCGGCCGCGGCGACGGTCGCGTCCAGCAGGGACACCAGCGTCGCGGCGGTGTCCACCGGGTGCTCGGTGTCGTTCCAGGCGCGCAGGATGCGGGTGGCCTCGTCGGCCGCGAGCAGCTCGATCTCACCCACCGGCACCGTGGCGTCGTCGAGCACCGCGTCCAGCACCCGCACGAACCGGTCCGCGAAGCCCTGCACGGTGGCCTCGTCGAACAGGTCGATGGCATAACCGAATTCGGTGATCACCTCGGCCGGGGTGCCGTCCTCGGCGTACCGGTCGTAGAGGGTGACGTGCAGGTCGGTCTTGGCCAGCTGCGAGTCGAAGTTCACCGCGCTCACGGTGAGGCCGGGCAGCGCCAGCTCGGTCTCGGCGAGGTTCTGGAACGACAGGCCCACCTGGAACAGCGGGTTGCGCGCGGTGGAGCGCTCCGGGTTGAGCACCTCCACCAGGCGCTCGAACGGCACGTCGGCGTTGGCGAACGCCTCCAGGTCGCGTTCGCGCACCTCGGCCAGCAGGTCGGCGAAGGACGCCTCCGGCCGCACCTGGGTACGGAACACCAGGGTGTTGACGAACATGCCGATCAAGTCGTCGAGTTCGCGTTCGCCACGGCCCGCGATCGGGGTGCCGACGGCGATGTCGTCGGTGCCGGACAGGCGCGAGAGCAGCACCGCGAGCGCCGCGTGCACCACCATGAACAGCGACGCCTGGTTGGCGCGCGCCAGTTCGTGCAGGCGGGCATGCTGCTGCGGCGACAGCTCGAAGCGAATCGCCTTGCCCTGGAACGACTGCGCGGGCGGGCGCGGCCGGTCGGCGGGCAGCTCCAGCTGATCCGGCAGCCCCGCGAGGGTCTGCTGCCAGTAGGAGACCTGCTGGGCGGCAAGCGATTCCGGATCGTCCTCGGAGCCCATCACGGCGCGCTGCCAGAGCGCGTAGTCGGCGTACTGCACCGCCAGCGGCTGCCACTGCGGGGCGTCGCCGTGCGAGCGGGCGGCGTAGGCGGCCATCAGGTCCCGCGCCAGCGGGCCCATGGAGGCGCCGTCGGCGGCGACGTGGTGCACCACGAAGGCCACGACGTGCTCGGTGTCGGTGATCCGGTAGAGCACCACGTCCAGCGGCACCTGGGCGGTGACGTCGAAGGTGGTGAGCGCGAAGCGGATCACGGTCTCGACCAGGTCGGCCTCGGCGACGTCCACCGGCACCAGCTCGGGCGCCGCGGCGACCGGCAGGATGACCTGATGCGGCCCGTCGGCCGAGTTCGGGTAGGTGGTGCGCAGCACCTCGTGGCGGCCCAGTACGTCACCGATCGCCTGGGAGAGCGCGGTGCGGTCCAGCGTGCCCGAGAGCCGCACGGCCAGCGGGATGTTGTCCACGGCCGAGGCGGCGGTGTCGAACTGGTTCAGGAACCAGTACCGCTGCTGAGCAGGCGACAGCGGCACCCGCTCGGGGCGCGGCTGCGCGGTCAGCTGCGGGCGGGCCCGGCCCGAACCCGCGTTGGTCTCCACCTGCACCGCCAGCTCGCGCACCGTGGCGGCCTCGAACAGGTCCCGCACCGCCAGATGGGTATCCAGCGCCGCGCCGAGGCGGGCGGTGACCTGGGTAGCCAGCAGCGAGTTGCCACCGAGTTCGAAGAAGTCGTCGTCGGCGCCGACCCGGGCCAGGCCGAGCACGTCACCGAAGACGCCCGCCACGATCTCCTCGATCGGGGTCGAGGGCGCACGGAACACCTTGGCCTCGAACACCGGCGCGGGCAGCGCTTTACGATCCAGCTTGCCCGAGGCGTTGAGCGGGAACTGCGCCAGCACCACGAACGCCGAGGGCACCATGTAGGCGGGCAGGTCACCGCCGAGCGCGGTGCGCACGGCGTCGAGGTCGAGTCCGGTCTCGGGCGCACCGTCGGGGATGACGTAGGCGACCAGCTGATCACCCAACCGGTCATCCGAACGCACCAGCACCACAGCCTGCGCGATCGAATCCAGACCCGTCAGCGCCGCCTCGATCTCACCGAGCTCGATCCGCAGACCACGCAACTTCACCTGGAAATCGGTGCGGCCCAAGTACTCCAGCTCACCGGCGGCGGTCCAGGTGACGAGGTCACCGGTGCGGTACATGCGCGCACCATCGGTCGCGAACGGGTTCGCCACGAAGCGATCCGCGGACAGATCCGGGCGTCCGACATAGCCGCGCGCCAGCTGGGTTCCCGCCAGATACAGCTCACCCGGCACACCGACCGGGACGGGGTGCAGGCGCGAATCCAGTACGTAGACCTGGGTGTTGAACACCGGTGCGCCGATCGGCACCGAGGTGAGATCGGTATCGGACACCTCGTGGAAGGTGACGTCGACCGCGGCCTCGGTCGGGCCGTAGAGGTTGTGCAGACGCGCGCCGGTCAGCTCCCGCAGGCGCTGGGCGGTGACCGCGGGCAGCGCCTCACCGGAGGCGAAAACATTGCGCAGCGTGCGGCAGCCCGAGGCCGCCTCGTCGGCGACGAACACCGACAGCATCGAGGGCACGAAGTGCGCGGTGGTGACGCGCTCCTCGAGGATCACCCGCGCCAGGTAGGCGGGATCGCGGTGCCCATCGGGCTTGGCGACAACCAGCCGCGCACCGACCTGCAAGGGCCAGAAGAACTCCCACACCGACACATCGAAGGTCGCCGGGGTCTTCTGCAGCACCACGTCCTCACCATCGAGGTGATAGGCGCTCTGCATCCACACCAGGCGGTTCACGATCGCGGCGTGGCTGACCGCCACACCCTTCGGGCGACCGGTCGAACCCGAGGTGAAGATCACGTACGCGGTGTTCGAACCACGCAGCGCGCCAAGGCGTTCCGACTCGGTCAGCGGCGCGTAGGAGTATCCGCTGAGGTTGAGCTGATCGATCTCGAGCGCCGGAACCGACCCCGCGTCGAAGTCGTCACGGCTGGTGGTCAGTACACAGACCGGTGCCGCGGTCTCGAGCACGTAGTGGGTGCGCTCGGCCGGATGATCCGGATCCAGCGGCACATACGCGCCACCGGCCACGGCAACGGCGTACATGCCGACGACCAGCTCGACCGAGCGGCGCATGCCCAGCGCGACCAGCGAATCCGGGCCCACGCCCAGCGAGATCAGATGCCGGGCCAGCTTGTTCACCCGCGCGTCGAACTCCGCGTAGGACAGACTCGTCCCCTCGAAGCTCACCGCGAACGCGTCCGGCGTCTTGGCGGCCTGCGCCTGGTACATCGACACCAGCGTCGCGGCCGGATCGACCTCGTGCGCGGTGCTGTTCCAGCCCGTGACCACCTGCGCGCGCTCGGCGGCGTCGAGCAGCTCGACCTCGCCCAGCGCCCTGGCCGGGCTCTGCACCACCGCGGTCAGCAGCCGCACCAGCCGGCGCGCGAACCCGGCGACGGTCGCGCCGTCGAACAGGTCGGTGGCGTAGGCGAATTCGGCGCTCATGCCGTCGGCGACGCCGTCCGCGCCGATCCGATCGGTCAGGTTCAGGTGCAGGTCGAACTTGGCCGTCACCACATCCAGCGGCACGCCCGCGACCTCGAGGCCGGGCAGTTCGAACGAGGCCGCGCCGGTGTTCTGGAACGACAGCATGACCTGGACCAGCGGATGCCGCGCCTGCGAGCGCGCCGGGTTCAGGATCTCCACGAGCCGCTCGAACGGCAGGTCGGCGTGGCCGAAGGCGGCGAGGTCGAGTTCGCGGGTGTGCGCGAGCAACTCGGCGAAGCTCTGCCCCGGGTCGACCGCGCTGCGCAGCACCAGGGTGTTGACGAACATGCCGATCGCGTCGTCGAGCACCGCTTCGCCACGGCCCGCGACGGCGGTGCCGATCGCGATGTCGTCGCTGTTGGACAGCCGCGCCAGCAGGGCCGCGAAGGCCGCGTGCACCACCATGAACAGGCTCGCGCCGCTGGTGCGGGCCAGGCTGTCCAGGTCGCGCACCAGCTGGGCGTCGAGTTCGAACTCGTGCACGCCGCCCTGGTTGGAGGCGACGGCGGGGCGGGAGCGATCCGAGGGCAGGTCGAGCTGGTCCGGCAGGCCCGCGAGGGTCTCGGTCCAGTAGGTCACCTGCTGCGCGATCAACGAGTCCGCGTCCGCTTCCGAGCCCAGCGTCTCGCGCTGCCAGAGCGCGAAGTCGGCGTACTGCACCGGCAGCGGCGCCCAGCCGGGCGCCACACCCTGCGCGCGGGCCGCGTAGGCCATCATCACGTCGCGGGCCAGCGGACGCACCGACCAGCCGTCGCCCGAGATGTGGTGCACCACGAAGACCAGCACGTGGGTCTCGGTGTCCTGGATCCGGAAGAGCTTGGCGCGCACCGGGACCTCGGCGGTGACGTCGAAGCCGGTCAGCACCAATTCGCTGATGCGCTCGGTGAGTTCGTGCTCCCGCACCGGAACCGGGGTCAGGTCCGGCAGGTTGTGGCCCGGCGGCAGGATGACCTGCACACCGTTGCCGTCCACGGTCGCCGGGTAGACGGTGCGCAGCACCTCGTGCCGGGCGACCACGTCGGCGACGGCAAGGTGCAGCGCCTCGACATCGAGGCCGCCGGTCAGGCGGACCGCCATCGGGATGTTGTTGACGGCCGAGTCGGCGTCGAACCGGTTGAGGAACCACATGCGCTGCTGTGCGAGCGAAAGCGGAATGGTGTCCGGGCGGGCGCCGGCCACCAGCGCGCGCCGGGCGCCGGTGCCCGCGTGGGCCTCCAGCCGCGCGGCCAGCGCCGCCACGTTCGGCGCCTCGAACAGCAGCCGGACCGGGGCGCGGGTGTCCAGGGCCGCGCCGAGGCGGGCCACCACCTGGGTGGCGATCAGCGAGTTGCCGCCCAGGTCGAAGAAGTCGTCGTCCAGGCCCACCGACTGCGGGGCCAGGCCGAGGACTTCGGCGAAGGTGCCGGCCACGATCTGCTCGATCGGGGTCGACGGCGCACGGAATTCCCTTGCCTCGAAGGCGGGTTCGGGCAGGGCCTTGCGGTCGAGCTTGCCGTTGGCGTTGAGCGGCATCGCCGCGAGCACGACGAGCGCGGCCGGGACCATGTACGACGGCAGCTGAGCGGCCAGATGGGCGCGCAACTGCTCGACGTCGACCTCGGCGCCCTCGGCGGGCACGACGTAGCCGACCAGCTGATCACCGGTACGCGAATCCGACCGCACCAAAGCGACCGACTGCGCCACGGAATCGTGTGCGGTCAACGCGGTTTCGATCTCACCGAGCTCGATCCGCAAACCACGCAGCTTGACCTGGAAGTCGGTGCGGCCGAGGTAGACGATCGCGCCGTCGGCGTTGCGGGTTACCAGGTCACCGGTGCGATACATCCGGGCCCCGGTCCCGAAGGGGTTGGCCACGAACCGATCCGCGGTCAGATCGACGCGGCCGTAATAGCCGCGGGCGAGCTGGTCACCGGCGAGGTAGAGCTCACCGGCGGCGCCGGGCGCGACCGGGTGCAAGCGCGAATCCAGCACGTAGGCTTGCGCGTTCCACACCGGCAGACCGATCGGGACCGCGCCGCTGATGTCCTCGGCGACGGGGCCGTGGGTGGCGTGCACGGTGAATTCGGTAGGCCCGTACAGGTTGTAGAGCTCCGCGGAACTGACCCGGCGCAGCGCGTGCACGGCGTCGGCGGTGAACGCCTCACCCGCGACGAGCAGCGCGCGCAGCGAGCCGAGCGCGGCGTGGTCGGCCGCGGCGGCGAACACGGTCAGCATCGAGGGCACGAACGAGGTCATCGTCACCCGCTGCGCCGCGATCACCTCGGCCAGATACTGCGGATCACGATGCCCGTCCGGAGCCGCCACCACCAGACGACCACCAGTCGTCAACGGCCCGAACAGCTCCCACACCGACACATCGAAAGTCGCCGGTGTCTTGAACAACACCACATCCTCGGCACCGATGCCGTATTCACCGGTGATCCACCGGATCTGGTTCACCACCGCCGCGTGCGGCACCGCCACACCCTTGGGGCGGCCGGTGGAACCGGAGGTGAAGATGACATAGGCCGGATGCTGCGGACGCAGCGGAGCAAGGCGTTCGGTGTCGGTGACGGGCTGGTCGGAGTAGTGGCCGAGGTCGAGTTCGTCGATGGCCACGGCGTCGGGGAACCGGTCGCGGCTGGTGGTCAGTACGCGGACCGGGGCGGCGGAGTCCAGGACATAGCCGATGCGTTCGGCGGGCTGGTCCAGGTCCAGTGGGACGTAGCCGGCGCCGGCCTCGTGTACGGCGTAGGCGGCCACGACGAGGTCGATCGAGCGTCGCATGCCCAGCGCGATGAGGGTTTCGGGTCCGGCGCCGAGGGTGATGAGGTGGCGGGCCAGACGCCGCACGCGGGTGGCGAGTTCGGCGTAGGTGAGGGTGGTAGCGGTGGCGGGGTCGATCAGTGCCACCGCGTCGGGGGTGGCCGCGGCCTGGGCGGCGAACTCGCCGACCAGGGTGAGGCCGCCCTCGTCGCTGCGTCGCAGTCCGGGTGCGGTGTAGGAGGTTTCACCGGCGAGGCGGGGGAACAGATTGCGCCCGGTGTCGTTCCAGCCGCGCAGCGCCAGGTCGGTCTCGCGCTGATCCAGCAGCCCGATATCGCCGACCGCCAGCTCCGGCTCCGCCGCGACGGCGGCCAGCAGCTGGTTGAAGCGGCGGCCGAAGGCGGCCATCGTCGAGGCGTCGAAAAGATCCGTCGCGTAGATCAATTCGACCGCGATGCCGGATTCCGGCTGCTCGGTCATAACCAGCGACAGGTCGAACTTCGCCGTGTCGATCGGCATGTCGACGCCGCTGGCGGTCAGACCGGGCAGTTCCAGCGAGGTCTGCGCGGTGTTCTGGAAGGCCAGCATCACCTGGAACAGCGGGTGCCGCGCTTGCGAGCGCGCCGGGTTCAAGATCTCGACCAGGCGCTCGAACGGCAGGTCGGCGTGCCCGAACGCCGCGATGTCGGTGGCGCGCACCGAACGCAGCAGATCGGTGAACGTGGCGTCGGCGTCGATCGAGGTCCGCAGCACCAGGGTGTTGACGAACATGCCGATCAGGTCGTCGAGCGCGCGCTCGCCGCGGCCGGCCACCGGCGTGCCGATGGCGATGTCTTCCTCGCCGGACAACCGCGAGAGCAGCACCGCGAGCGCGGTGTGCGCCACCATGAACAGCGTGGTGCCCCGGGTGCGCGCCAATTCCACCAGCTCGGCCTGGATTTCGGGCGCGATCCGGAAGGCGTGCACCGCGCCCCGGCCCGAGGCGACGGCCGGGCGCGGGCGGTCGGCGGGCAGGTCGAGCTGCTCGGGCAGCCCGGCCAGGGTCTGCCGCCAGTACGAAACCTGGTCGGAGATCACCGATTCCGGGTCGTCCTCGGAACCGAGCACCGCGCGCTGCCACAGCGCGAAGTCCGCGTACTGCACCTCGAGCGGCCGCCACGCGGGCTCGCCGCCCTCGACGCGGGCGCCGTAGGCGATCATCACGTCCCGGGTGAGCGGGCCCATGGAGAAGCCGTCGGCCGAGATGTGGTGCACCACCAGGGCGAGCACGTGCTCGGTCGGGCTGACCTCGAACAGCCGGGCCCGGAACGGCACCTCGGCCGTGACGTCGAACGCCGTCTGCACGAACTCCGAAAGCCGCAGCGGCAGTTCGGCTTCGGCGACGTCCACGGGCGCGAGATCCGGGATGACCTGGCCGGTCGGCACGGTCTGCTGGTGCGCCGCGCCGTCCACCTCGGGGTAGAAGGTGCGCAGCGACTCGTGCCGGGCCAGCACGTCGGCCACCGCGATCTGCAGGGCCTGCCGGTCCAGCAGACCGGACAGCCGGACCGCGGCCGGGATGTTGTCGACGGTCGACTCGGGGTCGAACCGGTTCAGGAACCACATGCGCTGCTGCGCCAGCGACAGCGGCACCCGCTCCGGGCGCGGCTGCGGCGTCAGCGCGGCGCGGCTACCGCCACCGGCCCGGGACTCCACCCGGGCGGCCAGCGCGACCACCGTCGAAGCCTCGAACAGTTCCCGGACGCCGAGATCGGTGTCCAGCGCCGCGGCCAGGCGGGCCGCGACCTGGGTGGCCGAGAGCGAGTTGCCGCCGAGGGCGAAGAAGTCGTCGTCCAGGCCGACCCGCTCCGCGCCCAGAACCTGGGCGAAGGTGTCGGCGACGATCTCCTCGACCGGCGTGGTCGGCGCGCGGAACACCGCGGCCTCGAACACCGGCGCGGGCAGCGCTTTACGGTCCAGCTTGCCCGAGGCGTTGAGCGGGAACTCCGCCAGCACGATGAGCAGCGCGGGCACCATGTAGGCGGGCAGCTGCCGGCCCAGGTCCTCGCGCACCAGTTCGGTGTCGACGGTCGCGCCCGGCGCGGCCACCACGTAGGCCACCAGCTGATCGCCGAGGCGCTGATCGCCGCGCACCAGCACGACCGACTGGGCGATCTCGTCGAGCCCGGTCAGCGCCGACTCGATCTCGCCGAGCTCGATCCGCAGACCGCGCAGCTTCACCTGGAAGTCGGTGCGGCCCAGGTACTCCAGCTCGCCGTCGGCGGTCCAGGACACCAGGTCGCCCGTGCGGTACATGCGCGCGCCGGCGTTCCCGAACGGGTTGGCCACGAAGCGATCCGCGGACAGATCCGGGCGTGCGACATAGCCGCGCGCCAGCTGGGCGCCCGCCAGATACAGCTCACCCGCGACACCCACCGGGGCAGGCCGCAAGCGCGAATCCAGCACGTACACCTGGGTGTTGAACACCGGCGCGCCGATCGGCACGGTGTCGGTGTCGGCGGCGGTCACCTCGTGATAGGTGACGTCGACGGCCGCTTCGGTCGGGCCGTACAGGTTGTGCAGCGCCGCGCCGGTCAGCTCGCGCAGGCGATGCGCGGGCTTGGGCGGCAGCGCCTCGCCGGAGGCGAAGACCATGCGCAGCGAACCGGCCTGGGCCGCAGCGGCATCGGCCACGAAGACCGCCAGCATGGACGGCACGAAGTGGGTGACGGTGACCCGCTCGGTCGAGATGACCTCGGCCAGGTAGGCGGGATCACGATGACCGTCCGGCTTGGCGATGACCAGGCGCGCGCCGATCTGCAAGGGCCAGAAGAACTCCCACACCGACACGTCGAAGGTGGCCGGGGTCTTCTGCAGGACCGCGTCTGCATCGGTGAGGCCGTACTCGGCCTGCATCCACACCAGGCGGTTCACGATCGCGCCGTGCGCGACCGCGACACCCTTGGGCTTGCCGGTGGAGCCGGAGGTGAAGATGACGTAGGCGGTGTTGTCCGGGCGCGGCGCATCGCGGTCGGCCGCGGTGAGCGCGGTCTCCGGGTAGCCCGACAGGTCGAGCAGATCGATCCGCACCTGCGCGGTGTCGATCTCCAGGTCGCTGCCCGAGGTCAGCACGCACACCGGATCAGCGGTCGCCAGAATGTATTCGGTGCGCTCGGCCGGATGATCCGGATCCAGCGGCACGTACGCGCCGCCCGCGAGCACCACCGCGTACATGCCGACCACCAGGTCGACCGAACGCCGCATGCCCAGGGCCACCGCGCTTTCCGGTCCGACCCCGCGATCGATGAGCCAGCGGGCCAGCGGGTAGACCCGGCGCGCGAACTCGGCGTAGGTGAGACTGCTCCCCTCGAAGGTGAGCGCGGTCGCGTCCGGGGTGCGGGCCAGCTGCGCCTCGAACATCGAGACGAGCGTGGCGGTTTCGTCGACCCGGTGCGCGGTGTCGTTCCAGCCCGCCACCACGAGTTCGCGCTCGGCGGCGTCGACCAGTTCGATATCGCCCACGGCCGCGGCCGGTTCGGCGGTGATCGCGGTGAGCACCCGGACCAGGCGGTCCGCGATGCGGCGCACCGTCTGCTCGTCGAACAGGTCGCGCAGGTAACCCGCGCGGATCCGCAGCCGCGAATCCAGCTGCGCGATCAGCGTCAGCGGGTAGTGCGTGGCGTCGGCCGCGTCCAGCCCGGTGACCGCCATGCCGTCGATGTCGGCGGCCTGGGCCTGGATGCCCTCGGCGTCGACCGGATAGGACTCGAAGACCACCAGGGTGTCGAACAGGCCGCCGACGCCCGCGGCGGACTGGATGTCGGCCAGGCCCACGTAGTGATGGTCGAGCAGATCGGCCTGCTCGCCCTGCACCCGGGTCAGCAACTGCCGCACCGGTTCCGCCGGATCGAAGCGCACCCGCACCGGCACGGTGTTGATGAACAGGCCCACCATGTTCTCGACGCCGGCCAGCTGCGCCGGACGACCCGAGACGGTGGTGCCGAACAGCACGTCGTCGCGCCCGGTCAGGCGGCCCACGAGGATGCCCCAGGCCACCTGGAGCACGGTGTTCGCGGTCACGCCCAGGCTCGCGGCCAGCTCGGTAAGGCGCGCGGTGGCCGCCTCGTCCAGGTCGAAGAAGTACTCGCCGGACAGCGCGGTGATCTCCCGGCCGGCGTCCGGGCGCGAGAGCAGCGTCGGCTCGCCGACCCCGTGCAGCGCCCGCGACCACGCGGCCACCGAGGCCGAATGATCCTGCTGCGCGGTCCATTCCAGGAACGTGCGGTAGGACCGGACGGCCGGCAGCGCGGCGGCGTCGGCGTGCAGCGCGTAGAGCGCCAGCAGGTCCCGCATGAGCAGCGGCATGGACCAGCCGTCGAGCAGGATGTGGTGGTTGGACACCACGAACTGCCAGCTGTGCGCCTCGGTCTGGATCAGGGTGAACCGGATCAGCGGCGGCGCGGTCAGGTCGAAGCGCCGCAACCGGTCGGCCTCGATCAGGTCGGCGGCCGTGCCGGAATCGGTGCGATCGTGCTCGGCCCAGGCCACCCGCACGTGCTCGAGCACCAGCTGCACCGGGTTGCCGGCGGCATCGGTGACGAAGGCGGTGCGCAGGTTCTCGTAGCGGTCCACCAGCGCCTGTGCGGCCGCGCGCAGTCGGGCCGCGTCGACGCGGCCGGTCAGGGTCAGCACCGCCTGCGCGGTGTAGACGTCGACCGAGCTCGCGGCGAGGCGGGCATGGAAGAGCAGACCCGCCTGCAGCGCGGCCAGCGGCCACACGTCGGCCAGCGCCGGGAACCGCTGCTCCCAGCCGTCGATGTCGCGCTGCGTGGTGCGCACCAGCCCGAAGTCGGACGGGCTGTGCCCGCCGGCCTGGGCCGAGGTCGCGTGCCGGGCAACGGCTTCCAGCGCCGTCGTCCAGAGCGCGCCGAACTCGGCGACCTCGTCGGCGGACAGCAGCGTCGACGGGTAGCCGATATTGGCGGTCAGCTGGTCGCCGACCACGATGGCGTTGATGTCCAGCGGTGCGGCCGCGGGCATGTCGGCGTCGTAGGCGCCGCCCAGCGCGCCCAGCTCGGGCGCCGGGATCCAGCCGAAGCCCCGCAGCGCGTCCGGCACGTCGTTGTCCGAGACGCGGCCCAGGTAGTTGAAGCTGACCTGGCCCGGCAGCTGCGCCGGCAACTGGCCCGCGGTCGCCGGGTTCAGGTACCGGAGCAGGCCGTAACCGATGCCCTTGTCCGGCACCGCGAGCAGCTGCTCCTTGACCGCCTTCACCGCCCGGCCCAGTGCCGGGCCGCCGGCCAGCGCGGCGTCGACGTCGATGCCGGACAGGTCGAAGCGGACCGGGAAGATGGTGGTGAACCAGCCGACGGTGCGCGAGATGTCCGCGCCCGGAACGACATCCTCTTCGCGGCCGTGGCCCTCGAGCCGCAGCAGCAGCGCGTCGTCGGTGCGGGCGCCGGCCCGCTGGGCCCGCCACTTCGCGGTCGCCAGCGCGAGCGCGGTGAGCAGGCCGTCGTTCACGCCGCCGTGGAACAGCGCGGGCACGGTGGTCAGCAGGGCCTTGGTGACCTCGGCCGAGACCGCCACCTTCAGCTTCTCGATGTGTCCGGAGGTGTCGCGCGCCGGATCCAGCGGACGCGCGGTGAGCAGCGGGTCGGCGGTGCCCGCCACCGACTGCCAGTAGCCGAGTTCGGCGGTGCGCCCGGCACTTTCCGCCTCGCGCTGCAACGCGTGCGCCCACGTCCGCATGGACGTGGCCGGTGCGACGAGCTCGGGTTCCTGCCCCGCGGTGAGCTGACCCCACGCGGCGACGAAGTCGGGCACCAGGATGCGCCAGGAGACGCCGTCGATGACGAGGTGGTGCGCGAGCACCAGCAGCCGGCCCATCCGGCCGCCCGCCGCACCGTCATCCCCGCGAACGCGGGGATCCAGCCACACGAAGCGGATCACCACACCCGACGCCGGATCCAATCGATCGAGCGCGGAATCCAGTGCGGCGGTCGCGATCTCGACGAGTTCGTCCGCGCTCGCGGCGGCGTCGAACTCGACCCGCTCGATCAGCGCGTCGACATCGACGCTGCCGGGCGCGGCGGTCTCGACGATCCAGTCGTCCGCCACCCGGCGCAGACTCGCGCGCAGCATGTCGTGCCGGTCGATGACCGCGCCGACCGTCTTCGCGATCCCGGCGCGGTCGATGCCGACCGGCAGTTCCAGGGCCATGGTCTGGTTGAACCGGCGGAACGAGCCCGGCCGTTCGGCCATGAACCGCACCACCGGGGTGAGCGGCAGCTCGCCGACGCCGCCGCCGGGCAGCTCGTCCAGCACGATGGCGGTGGCCTCGGCGGCCTCGACCGTTTCGGCGACCGCGGCCAGCCCGGCCACGGTGCGCTGCTCGAAGACGTGGCGCGGGGTGAACACCACACCGCGGGCCTTGGCGCGCGAGACCAGCTGGATGGAGACGATGCTGTCGCCGCCGAGCGCGAAGAACGAATCGTCGACGCCGACCCGCTCCAGGCCCAGCACCTCGGCGAACACCTCGGCGATGGTCTGCTCGACGGAGGTGCGCGCGGCCCGGAACGCGACCTCGGCCGCGAACACCGGCTCCGGCAGCGCCTTGCGGTCCAGCTTGCCGACCGGGTTCAGCGGCACCTGGTCGAGCACCATGATCGACGACGGCACCATGTAGGCCGGCAGCCGCTCCTCGAGCGCGGCGGTCAGTTCCGCGATGTCGATCGAACGTCCCGGCGCGGCAACGACATACGACACCAGCGCGGTGGCGCCGGCGGCGTTCTTGTGGCCGAGGGTGGCGGCGAAGTCGACGCTCTCGTGTGCGCTCAGGGCGCTGTCGATCTCGCCGAGTTCGATGCGGAAACCGCGCACCTTGACCTGGAAGTCGCTGCGGCCCACGTACTCCACCGCACCGTCTGCGGTCCAGCGGACCACGTCACCGGTGCGGTACATGCGCTCGCCCGCCAGGTACGGGTGCGCGACGAAACGGTCGGCGCTCAGGCCGGGCCGGGCGTGGTAGCCGCGCGCCAGCTGGATACCGGCGATGTAGAGCTCGCCGGCCACGCCGACGGGCACCGGCCGCAGCCGGTTGTCCAGGATCAGCGACTGGATACCGCGGATCGGGCCGCCGATCGGCATCGGGTCGCCCGCGACCAGCGGGGTGCTGATGTTGACCACCATGGCGGTCTCGGTCGGGCCGTACACATTGTGGAAGCGGCGCGTGCTGCCATCCGGCAGCGCGGTCGCCCACTTGGCGATCAGCTCCGGCGAGTACGCCTCGCCGCCGACGGCCAGCAGACGCAGGTCGTCCAGGTCGTCCGGGGTCATGGTGGCCAGCGCGGCCGGGGTGATGAAGACATGGCTGACCCGCTCGCGGCGGATCACCTCGGCCAGCTCCGCACCGCCGTAGACGCCGGTCGGCACCACCACCAGCGCGCCGCCCGGGCCGAGCGCGAGCAGCAGCTCCAGAATCGAGGCGTCGAAGCTCGGCGACGCGAATTGCAGTGCGCGGCTGGACGAATCGAGCCGGTAGTGCTCGATCTGCGCGGCGGCGAAGTTGGCCAGCACGGCGTGCGAGACCACGACGCCCTTGGGCAGGCCGGTCGAGCCGGAGGTGTAGATGACGTAGGCGGCGCTGTCGGTGCGCAGCGGGCGGACGCGCTCGGCGTCGGCGATCGGGCCGCCGTCGTAGGCGTCCAGATCCAGCTCCTCCAGCACCAGCCAGCGCGTGGCCTCCGGCAGGTCGGCGCGGACCGCGGCGACCGTGAGGCCGACGGGCGAACCGGAATCGGTGAGCATGTGCTCGATCCGGTCGGCCGGGTAGGTCGGGTCCACCGGCACGAAGGCCGCGCCGGTCTTGGAAATCGCGAGCGAGACGAACCACGAGTCGGTGGAGCGCGGGATGCTCACCACGACCAGGTCCTCGGTGCCGATCCCGCGGGCAATCAGCAAGCGCGCCAACCGGTTCGAGCGCTCGTCCAGCTCGCCGTAGGACAGAGTCGTCCCCTGGTACACGATCGCGGGCGCCTGCGGATCCCGTGCGGCGGCGGCCGCCAGCAGGTCGGGCAGGGTGCGCGGCGCGACCGCCGGGCCGCCGGTGCGGGCGACGAGATCGGTGCGCTCGGCGGCGTCGAGCACCTCGATGTCGCCGATGACGCTCGCCGGATCGGCCGCGACGGCCGTCAGCACGCGCTGCAACCGCGTCGCGAATCCGTCGGCGGTCGCCGCGTCGAACAGTTCGGTGGCGTAGGTGAGCGCCAGCGTCATCGCGCCCGAGGCGTCCTCGGCCAGGGTGAACTGCAGGTCGAAGCGCGCGACGTTCTCTTCGAGATCGAGCGCGGACACCGTCAGGCCGGGCAGCTCGAGGCTGGTCCGGTCCAGGTTCTGGAACGCCAGCGCCACCTGGAACAGCGGGTTGCGCGACTGCGAGCGTTCCGGCGCGAGCAGTTCCACCAGGCGCTCGAACGGCACGTCGGCGTTGCCGAAGGCGTCGAGGTCGGTGCCCCGGACCTGGTCGAGCAGCTCGGCGAAGGTCTCCGAGCCGCGCACGCCGGTACGCAGCACCAGGGTGTTGACGAACATGCCGACGAGATCGTCGAGCGCCTGCTCGCCACGGCCCGCGATCGGCGAGCCGACCGCGATGTCCTCGGTGCCCGACAGCCGGGCCAGCAGCACCGCGAGGGCGCCGTGCACGACCATGAACAACGAGGTATTGCGCTGCCGGGCAAGCTCTTCCAGCGCGGTGACCAGCTCACCGGGCAGCTCGCGGCGCAGCGTGGCGCCGCGGTGCGAGGCGACGGCGGGCCGCGGCCGGTCGGTGGGCAGGGTCAGCTCGTCGGGCAGGCCGTCCAGCGTGCGCTGCCAGTAGGCGACCTGGCGGGCCAGCAGCGACTCCGCGTCGTCCTCGCTGCCCAGCACTTCGCGCTGCCACAGCGCGAAGTCGGCGTACTGCACCGCCAGCGGCGCCCAGCCGGGCGCGCTCCGCTCACCCACCCCGTCGGCTCCGCCGACTGCCGTCCCCCGGCCGTGGGTGCGCGCGGTGTAGGCGGTCATCACGTCCCGGGTGAGCGGGCCCATGGAGAAACCGTCACCGGCGATGTGGTGCACCACCACGACGAGCACGTGCTCGTCGGCGGCGACCCGGTACAGCCGGGTGCGCAGCGGCACCTCCTCGGCCACGTCGAAGCCGACCGTGACGAATTCGGTGACGGCCGTGAGCAACTCGGACGCCTCGACCGGGGCCGGGTGCAGATCCAGCTCGACGTCCTCGGCGGGCACGACGAGCTGCACCGGGCTGCCGCCGTGCTCGGGGTAGCGGGTGCGCAGCGACTCGTGCCGGCGCACCACGTCGGCCACGGCCAGGCGCAGCGCCTCGACATCGAGCGCGCCGGTGAGCCGCATGGCCAGCGGCAGGTTGTAGGCCGCGGACGCGGTGTCGTACTTGTTCAGGAACCACATGCGCTGCTGCGCGAACGACAGCGGCACCAGATCACCGGCCCGGCGCGGCCGGGCGACCAGGCGGGGCCGGGCCTCGCCGGTGTGCGATTCCAGCCGGGCCGCGAGCGCCTCCACGGTGGAGGCCTCGAACAGCGCCCGCACCGGCACCGTGGCGCCGAGCGCCGCGCCGATCCGCGACGCCACCCGGGTGGCGATCAGCGAGTTGCCGCCGAGGTCGAAGAAGTCGTCGTCGACGCCGACCCGGGGCAGGTCGAGCACGTCGGCGAAGACGGCCGCGACCGCCTCCTGCACCGGCGTGACCGGTGCGCGGAACTTGCGCGCCTGCACCGCGGGCGCGGGCAGCGCGCGCCGATCCAGCTTGCCGTTGACGGTCAGCGGAATCCACTCCAGCCGCACCACGGCGGCCGGGACCATGTAGGACGGCAGGCGCTCCCCCGCGCCCGCGCGTACCGCGTCCAGATCCGGTGTCGCATCGGGTTCGGAGACGACGTAGGCGACGATGCGCTGATCACCCGGCTGGTCCTCGCGCACGATGACCGCGGCCTGGGCGATGCCGGGCTGGGCCAGCACGGCCGACTCGATCTCGCCGAGCTCGATCCGGAAACCGCGCACCTTGACCTGATCGTCGGCGCGGCCCAGGTATTCGAGCTCGCCGAAGCGGTTCCAGCGCGCCAGGTCACCGGAGCGGTAGAGCCGCGCACCGCCGGAGCCGAGCGGGTCGGCCACGAAACGGGTCGCGGTCAGATCCGGGCGGCGCAGGTAGCCGCGCGCCAATTGCGGCCCGGCGACATACATTTCGCCCGCCACACCGACCGGGACCGGCCGCAGCCGATGGTCGAGCACGAAGACCCGCAGGCCCGCGATGGCGCGGCCCACGATGCTGCCGGAGGCGGCCGCGATGGTGGCGGCGTCCAGCGCGCGGTAGGACACGTGCACCGTGGTCTCGGTGATGCCGTACATGTTGACCAGCAGCGGACCGGACCCGGTGGTCATGCCGTCGCCGTGGCGCGCGATCCAGTCGCCGAGCCGGCGCAGTTCCAGTGCCTCGCCGCCGAAGACGACGTAGCGCAGCGCCAGCGGGGCGGCCGCGGCGGCCGCGTTGCGATCGGCCTCGGCCAGCTGGTAGAACGCCGACGGCGTCTGGTTGAGGACCGTAACCCGTTCCGCGCGCAGCAATTCCAGGAACTGCTCGGGCGAGCGGGAGGTGTAGTAGTCGACGACCACGACGGTGCCGCCGAACAGCAGCGGGCCCCACAGTTCCCACACCGAGAAGTCGAAGGCGTAGGAGTGGAACAGCGTCCACACGTCCTCGGCGCCGAAGCCGAAGTCGCTGTCGGTGTTCGCGAACAGCCGCACCACATTCCGGTGCGCGACCGCGACGCCCTTGGGGCGGCCGGTCGAACCGGAGGTGTAGATGACGTAGGCGACGTGATCCGGCGACAGCGGCGCGTTGCGGTCGGCGTCGGTGATCGGGTGATCG
The DNA here is from genome assembly GCF_040655395.1 of Nocardia sp. NPDC050435. Classification (NCBI taxonomy): domain Bacteria; kingdom Bacillati; phylum Actinomycetota; class Actinomycetes; order Mycobacteriales; family Nocardiaceae; genus Nocardia; species Nocardia sp. NPDC050435. Next base: position 435,427 of record NZ_JBFAJW010000004.1, on the reverse strand, counting down.
TCGGCGTCCTCGACGTCGCCGGTCTCCACCGCGAAACCGTCGAGCACGACGCTGGGCAGCTCCGCCGGGACCGTCACCTGGACGGTGGAGTCCAGGATGACGCTGGTCGGCCGCGAGTCCTCGAGCACGTAGGCGATGCGATCGGCCGGGTAGGCCGGGTCCACCGGCACGTAGCCGGCGCCGGTCTTCACCACGGCGAGCAGCGCGACGACCAGGTCGAGCGAACGCGGAAGGATCACCGCGACCAGCGATTCCGGGCCCGCGCCGTCGGCGATCAGGCGGCGCGCGAGCACGTTCGCGCGGCGGTCGAGTTCGCTGTAGGTCAGCGCCTCGTTGCCGAACTTGGCGGCGGTGTGGTGCGGATGCGCGGTCACCATCTCGTCGAACAGATCGACCAGCGTGATCTCGGAATCGGCGAACCGCCCTGTGCTGCTGTCGATTCCGGAGGAGACCCAGCGCTGCGAGACATCCAGGCGCTCGGCCTCGCCGAGCAGATCGATGTCGCCGAGCACGACCGTGGCGTCCTCGGCCACGCTGCGCAGAATGCGCACCAGGCGGTCGGCGAAGGAGGCCACCGTCTCGGGATCGAACAGTTCGGTGGCGTAGTTCCAGGACAGTGCCATCGCGCCGTCGCGGGTGCTGCCGACGGTCAGCTGCACGTCGAACTTGGCCGTGCCCGCGTCGAAGTCGACCACGTCCAGGTCCAGGCCGGGCAGGGCGACGGTGCCCATGTCCGCGGCCGAGGCGGCCTCGAAGGTCAGCGCCACCTGGAACAGCGGGTGGTGCGCCTGCGAGCGGGCCGGGCTCAGGACATCTACCAGGCGCTCGAACGGCACGTCGGCGTGCGCGAACGCGGCCAGGTCGGTGCGGCGCACCTGCTCGAGCAGGTCGCTGAACTTCGCTCCGAGGTCGACCTCGCTGCGCAGCACCAGGGTGTTGACGAACATGCCGACCAGGTCGTCCAGCGCCCGCTCGCCACGACCGGCGACGGGAGTGCCGATGGCGATGTCGGTGCTGTTGGACAGGCGCGCGGCCCAGGTCGCCAGCGCGGCGTGCACCACCATGAACAGGGTGACGCCGTGCGCGCGGGCGGTGTCCTCGAGCGCCTGCCGGAGTTCGGCGTCGAGCGAGAAGTTGTGCAGGCCACCGGTATTGGCGGCGACCTCCGGGCGCGGGCGGTCGGCGGGCAGCTCGATCTGCTCGGGCAGATCGCGCAGCTGCTCGGACCAGTACGAGATCTGGCGCGCGGCCACCGATTCCGGATCGCTCTCGGAGCCGAGCACCTCGTGCTGCCAGAGCGCGTAGTCGGCGTACTGCACCTCGAGCGGGGCCCAGGCCGGCACCTCACCGCGGGCGCGCTCGGTGTAGGCCAGCACGACGTCGCGCAGCAGCGGGCGCAGCGAGAAGCCGTCACCACTGATGTGATGCAGGACCAGCACCGCGACATGGGTGCGCTCGTCCAGGCGCAGCAGCCGCGCCCGGAACGGGATCTCCGTGGTGACGTCGAAGTGCACGCTCGCCGATTCGACGATGCGCGTGGCCAATTCGGCGTGCGTGACCGGCTCGGCGGCCAGCGCGAAGCGGACCTCCTCGGCGGGCAGCACCCGCTGGAAACCGGCGCCCTCGACCTCGGGATAGAGGGTGCGCAGCGCCTCGTGCCGGGCCAGCACGTCGGCCACGGCGGCGTCGAGCGCGGCCACGTCCAGTTCGCCGGTCAGCCGGATGGCGACCGGGATGTTGTTGACGGCCGTGCGGTTGTCGAAGCGGTTCAGGAACCACATGCGCTGCTGCGCCTGCGACAGCGGCACCAGCTCGCCGGCCGGACGCGGGCGCGCGATCAGCGGGGCCCGGCCGCCCTGTCCGGCAGCCGATTCCACGCGGGCGGCCAGCGCCGCCACGTTCGCGGTCTCGAACAGCAGCCGGACCGGCACCTGGGTGTCGAGCGCCTCGCCGAGGCGCGCCGCGACCTGGGTCGCGACCAGGGAGTTGCCGCCGAGGGCGAAGAAGTCGTCGTCCAGGCCGACCTGGTCGACGCCGAGCACCTCGCCGAAGATGCCCGCGACGATCTGCTCCACCGGGGTGGCGGGCGCGCGGAATTCACGCGCCTCGAACACCGGTTCCGGCAGCGCCCGGCGGTCCAGCTTGCCGGAGGCGTTGAGCGGGAACTCCTCGAGCACCAGGTAGGCCGCCGGCACCATGTACGCGGGCAGCTGCCGGCCCAGGGTGTCCTTGACCGACTCGATGTCGATGGCGCGATCCGGGCTCGCGACCAGGTAGGCCACCAGCTGATCGCCGGTGCGCTCGTCGTGGCGCACCACGACCACGGCCTGGGCCACCGAACCCTGTGCGGTGAGCGCGGATTCGATCTCGCCGAGCTCGATGCGCAGACCGCGCACCTTGACCTGGAAGTCGGTGCGGCCCAGGTATTCCAGTTCGCCGTTCGGCGTCCACACCACGAGATCGCCGGTGCGGTAGGCCCGTTCGCCCGGACCGCCGTACGGGTTCGCGACGAAACGGTCCGAGGTCAGGTCCGGACGGCCGACGTAGCCGTAGGCCAGCTGCGCGCCCGCCAGGTAGAGCTCACCCGGGACGCCCACCGGCACCGGGTGCAGCCGCGCGTCGAGCACCAGCACCTGGGTGTTGAACACCGGCGCGCCCATCGGCACCGAGCTGATGTCGGCGTCGGTGACCTCGTGGAAGGTGACCTCGACCGCGGCCTCGGTGGGGCCGTAGAGGTTGTGCACGCGGGCGCCGGTCAGTTCGCGGATGCGCTGTGCGGCCGGTGCGGGCAGGCCCTCACCGGAGCAGAACACGTGCCGCAGCGAGACACAGTGCGCGGCGGCGTCTTCGGTGATGAACACCGAGAGCATGGACGGCACGAAGTGCGCGGTGGTGATCCGCTCGCGCTGGATCAGCTCGGCCAGGTAGGCGGGGTCGCGGTGCCCGTCCGGCTTGGCGATGACCAGGCGCGCGCCGATCTGCAAGGGCCAGAAGAACTCCGGCACCGACACGTCGAAGGTGGACGGGGTCTTCTGCAGGCCGACATCCTCGGCGGACAGGCCGTACTGGGCGTGCATCCACACCATGCGGTTGACGATCGCGGCGTGCGAGACCGCGACACCCTTGGGCTTGCCGGTGGAACCGGAGGTGAAGATGACGTAGGCGGTATTGCCCGGCCGCAGCGGACGGTGCCGCTCGGCGTCGGTCAGCGGCGCGTCGGAGAATTCCGACAGATCCAGCTGATCGATGCGCACCTGCCGGGTGGTGGTGCCGGGCAGGTCGTCACCGGCGGTGAGCACGCACACCGGTCCCGCGGTGGCCAGGATGTGCTCGATGCGCTCGGCCGGGTGATCCGGGTCCAGCGGCACGTACGCGCCGCCCGCGGCCTGCACCGCGTACACCCCGACCAGCAGCTCCAGCGAACGCCGCATGCCCAGGGCGACATAGGATTCCGGGCCGACGCCGGCCTGCTTGAGCCAGCGCGCCAGGCGGTGCACCCGCGCCGCGAACTCGGCGTAGGACAGACTCGTCCCCTCGAAGGTGAGGGCGGTCGCGTCCGGGGTGCGCTCCACCTGCGCCTCGAACATCGAGACCAGGGTCGCCGCGGCGTCGCCGACCGGCGAGGTCAGCGCGGCGTCGACGGCGAACTCGGTGTCGTTCCACTGCGCCAGCACCAGGCTGCGCTCGGCGTCGTCGAGCAGATCGATGTCACCGAGGGTGACGGCCGGGTCGGCGGCCACCCCGCGCAGCACGCGCACGAAGCGGTCGGCGAACGCGCGGGCGAAGCCGTCGTCGAAAAGGTCGGTGGCGAAAACCAATTCGGCGTCCATCGCCGCGTCCCGGTCGCCGCCGGAGACCTCGCCGAGCGACAGCTGCAGGTCGAACTTCGCGGTGGGCTGGTCGATCTCGAGTTCGGAGACCCGCAGGCCCGGCAGCTCCAGCGCGGTGCGGCCCAGGTTCTGGAAGGAGAGCATGACCTGGAACAGCGGGTGCCGCGACTGCGAGCGGGCCGGGTTGAGCACTTCGACCAGCCGCTCGAACGGCACGTCGGTGTGCGCGAAGGCCTGCAGATCACGCTCGCGGACCTGGGACAGCAGCTCGGTGAACGACTGCGCGGCCCGCACCTCGGTGCGCAGCACCAGGGTGTTGACGAACATGCCGACCAGGTCGTCGAGCCCCTGCTCGCCGCGGCCCGCGGCCGGGATACCGATGGCGATGTCCTCGGTGCCGCTCATCCGCGCGAGCAACGCCGCGAACGCGCCGTGCACCACCATGAACAGCGTGCTGCCGTTGGCGTGCGCTACCCGGTTCAGGTCGTCGACGATCTCGGCCGGGACCCGGAACCGGTGCGTGCCCGCGTGATACGTCGCGACGGCCGGTCGCTGCCGGGTGGACAGGCGCAGCTCCTCGGGCAGCCCGTCCAGCGCGTCCCGCCAGTAGTTCAGCTGCCCGGCGATCAGCGAGGCCGAATCGTCTTCGGTACCCAGGGTTTCGCGCTGCCACAGCGCGTAGTCGATGTACTGCACCGGCAGCGGGGCCCAGCCGGGCGCGGCCTCGGCGCGGCGCGCGATGTAGGCCGACATGAGATCGCGCACCAGCGGCCGCATCGAGAAGCCGTCCGCGGCGATGTGGTGCACCACGACGGCGAGCACGTAGTCCCGGGTGGTGTCGCGCCAGCGGCGGGAGCCGCCGGAGCGCGCGTCCACCTGGAACACGCGCAGCCGCACCGGCGGTTCGGCGGTGACGTCGAACCCTTCGATCGCGAAATCGTAGAGCGCGGGCGCGATCTCGTCCTCGGCGACGTAGTCCACGTCCAGGCGCGGCACGGCCTGCGAGGCGGGCAGCACCTGCTGGAAGGCGATGCCCTCGTGCGAGGGGTAGATGGTGCGCAGCGACTCGTGCCGCGCGATCACGTCGGCGACGGCCTGCCGCAGCGCGTCGATGTCGAGCTGCCCTTGCAGGCGGACCGCGACCGGGATGTTGCTGGCGGCGGAGTCGGAGTCGAAGCGGTTGAGGAACCACATGCGCTGCTGCGCGAGCGACAGCGGCGGGTGTTCCGGCCGCTCGGCCGGGGCGAGCGCCGGGCGAGAGCCGGTGCCCGCGTGTGCTTCCAGGCGCCCGGCCAGCGCGGCCACCGTCGGGGCCTCGAACAGCAGGCGCACCGGGACCCGGGTGTCCAGGGCCGCGCTCAGGCGGGCCACCACCTGGGTGGCGATCAGCGAGTTGCCGCCCAGGTCGAAGAAGTCGTCGTCCAAACCCACCGGGCGGTCGGCCAGGCCGAGGACCTCGGCGAAGGTGTTGGCCACGATCTGCTCGATCGGGGTGCCCGGCGCACGGAACTCGCGGGCCTCGAAGACCGGTTCGGGCAGGGCCCGGCGGTCCAGTTTGCCGTTGGGGCTCAACGGCATCGCCTCGAGCACGACGATCGCGGCGGGAACCATGTAGGACGGCAGCTGGGCGCTCAGGTGCGCGCGCAACTCGTCCAGGTCCACCACGGCCTCGGTCGCGGGCACGACGTAGCCGACCAGCTGATCACCGGTACGCGCGTCCGAACGCACCAGCGCGACCGACTGCGCCACGGAATCGTGTGCGGTCAACGCGGTCTCGATCTCACCGAGCTCGATCCGCAAACCACGCAGCTTGACCTGGAAGTCGGTGCGGCCGAGGTAGACGATCGCGCCATCTGTGTTGCGGGTGACCAGGTCACCGGTGCGATACATGCGCCGGCCACCGGCGGCGAACGGGTTGGCCACGAACCGATCCGCGGTCAGATCGACACGGCCGTAGTAGCCGCGTGCCAGCTGATCGCCCGCCAAATACAGCTCGCCCGCGACCCCGGCCGGGACCGGGTGCAGGCGTGAATCCAGCACGTAGGCTTGGGCGTTCCACACCGGCAGACCGATCGGGACCGCGCCCTCCACGGTCGGGGCGACCGGGGCGTGGGTGGCGTGCACGGTGAATTCGGTGGGCCCGTAGAGGTTGTAGAGCTCGGCGGAGCTGACCCGGCGGATCGCTTTGACCTGGTCGCCGGTGAAGGCCTCACCGGCGATGAACAGGGTCCGCAGCGAGGCGAGTTTGGCTGCGCCGTCGGTGGTGTCGGCGCTGCCGGCGAACACGGTCAGCATCGAGGGCACGAACGAGGTCATCGTGACCCGCTGCGCCGCGATCACCTCGGCCAGGTACTGCGGATCACGATGCCCGTCCGGGGCCGCGATCACCAGACGACCACCAGTCGTCAACGGCCCGAACAGCTCCCACACCGACACATCGAAAGTCGCCGGTGTCTTGAACAACACCACATCCTCGGCACCGATGCCGTATTCACCGGTGATCCACCGGATCTGGTTCACCACCGCCGCGTGCGGCACCGCCACACCCTTGGGGCGGCCGGTGGAACCGGAAGTGAAGATGACATAGGCCGGGTGCTGCGGACGCAGCGGAGCCAAACGCTCGGTGTCGGTGACCAGTGCGGCGGAGTAGCCGGATAGATCCTCCTCGTCGATCACGAGCGTGGACAGACCGGTGGCGTCGAAACCGTCCCGGGCCGTGGTCAGCACGCAGACCGGGGCCGCGGATTCCAGCACGTATCCGATGCGTTCGGCCGGCTGATCCAGGTCCAGCGGCACATAGCCGCCGCCCGCGGCCTGCACCGCGTAGGCGGCCACGACCAGGTCGATCGAGCGGCGAAGACCGAGGGCGACCAGGGATTCCGGCCGCACGCCGGCGGAGATGAGCCGCCGGGCCAGCCGGTTGACCCGGCTCGCGAACTCGGCGTAGGTGAGCGTGGCGCCGGTCTCGGGATCGACCAGGGCCACCACGTCCGGGGTGGCCTCGACCTGGGCGGCGAATTCCGCGACCAGGGTGCCCGCGCCGCGCAGCGGCCGCGCGGTGGCGTTCCAGCCGTGCAGGGCCTGCGCGCGTTCGGTGTCGTCGAGCAGATCGATATCACCGACCGCGATATCGGGATCAGCGATGATCGCGGCCAGGATCCGATCCAGCCGCGCCGCGAACCCCGCAACCGTGGACTCGTCGAACAAATCGAGCGCATAGGAGAACTCCGCCGACATCCCCGTCGACTCACCGAGCTCGTCCTGGATCTCCTGCAACGTCAACTGCAGATCGAACTTCGCCAGCCCGGCGTCGTAATCGATACCGTTGATCGACAGCCCCGGCAGTTCCAGATTGGCCTGCTTGGTGTTCTGGAAGGCCAGCATCACCTGGAACAACGGATGCCGCGCCTGCGAACGCGCCGGGTTGAGCACCTCCACCAGACGCTCGAACGGCACATCGGCGTGGGCGAAAGCATGCAGATCGGTTTCGCGGGCAGTCGCCAGCAGATCGGCGAAACCGGCCGACTCCTCGATCCGGGTCCGCAACACCAGCGTGTTGACGAACATGCCGATCAGATCATCGAGCGCGGCTTCACCACGCCCGGCGACCGGGGTGCCGATCGCGATGTCGGCGCTGCCCGACAACCGGGCCAGCAGCACCGCCAGCGCGCAGTGCATGACCATGAACGGTGAAGCGTTGTAGGTGCGGCCCAGCTCGATCAGCGCGCGCTGGGTTTCCCCGGAGATGACGAACGGGTAGGTGCCGCCGCGGTAGCTGGCCACCGCGGGCCGCGCCCGGTCGGCGGGCAGCACCAATTCGTCGGGCAGCTCGGCCAGTTCCCGCGCCCAGTAGGCGATCTGGTTGGAGATCAGCGATGTCGGGTCGTCCTCGGAGCCCAAGACCTCGCGCTGCCACAGCGAGTAGTCGGCGTATTGGACGGGCAACTCCGACCAGGCCGGGGGCTCCCACAGGGTGCGCGCGGCGTAGGCGACCATGACGTCGCGGGCCAGCGGGCCCATCGACCAGCCGTCGGCGGAGATGTGGTGCATCACCATGCCCAGGACGTATTCGGTGTCGCTGATCTCGAACAGGCGCGCGTGCAGCGGGACTTCGCTGGTGACGTCGAAGGCCATCGAGGCCAGGTCGATCAGGTGCTCGAACAGGGTGGCCTCGGTCACCCGATACGGCGTGAGGTCGGGCACGATCTGGGCCGCGTCCAGCACCACCTGCACCGGGCCGCCGGTCGTCTCCGGGAAGACCGTGCGCAGCGACTCGTGCCGATCGATCACGTCGATCACCGCGACCTGCAGCGCGGCGACGTCGAGTTCGCCGGACAGGCGGATCGCGACCGGGATGTTGTTCACCGCGGACTCGGTGTCGAACCGGTTCAGGAACCACATGCGCTGCTGCGCGAGGGACAGCGGCACCTCCGCCGGACGCTCGCGGGCGACCAGCGCCTTGCGGGCGCCGTCACCGGCGCGCGATTCCACCCGGGCGGCCAGCGCGGCCACGGTGGAGGCGTCGAACAGCATGCGCACCGGGACGCGGGTGTCCAGGGCGATGCCGAGGCGGGAGGCGACCTGGGTCGCGATCAGCGAGTTGCCGCCGAGTTCGAAGAAGTCGTCGTCGACGCCGATCCGGGAGATGCCGAGCACCTCGCCGAAGATCTGGGCGACGATCTCCTCGATCGGGGTCGAGGGCGCACGGAAGGTCTTGACCTCGAACACCGGCGCGGGCAACGCTTTACGATCCAGCTTGCCCGAGGCGTTGAGCGGGAACTCCGCCAGCACCACGAACGCCGAGGGCACCATGTAGGCCGGCAGTTCACCGGAGAGCTCGGTGCGGATCGCGTCGATGTCCAGGCCCGCGTGCACGGGCAGGATCGTCAGATCCGCGGCGACGTCGGCCGGATCCGGTTGGCTCGCAGCGGAATCCGGGATCACGTAGGCGACAAGCTGATCACCCAACCGGTCATCCGAACGCACCAGCACCACAGCCTGCGCGATCGAATCCAGACCCGTCAGCGCCGCCTCGATCTCACCGAGCTCGATCCGCAGACCACGCAACTTCACCTGGAAATCGGTGCGGCCCAAGTACTCCAGCTCACCAGCCGCGGTCCAGGTCACCAAGTCACCCGTGCGGTACATGCGCGCACCATCGGCACCGAACGGGTTCGCCACGAAACGATCCGCGGACAGATCCGGACGCGACACGTACCCACGCGCCAATTGCACGCCCGCGAGGTAGAGCTCACCCGCGACCCCGACCGGAACCGGGTGCAGGCGCGAATCCAGCACGTACACCTGGGTGTTGAACACCGGTGCGCCGATCGGCACCGACACGGTGTCGGCGGCGGTGACCTCGTGGAAGGTGACGTCGACAGCGGCCTCGGTGGGCCCGTACAGGTTGTGCAGACGCGCGCCGGTCATCGCCACCAGGCGCTGGGCGGTCGCGGCGGGCAGCGCCTCACCGGAGGCGAAGACGTTACGGAGACTGCGGCATTCGTCCGGACGCAGCTCGGCGACGAACACCGACATCATCGACGGCACGAAGTGCGCGGTGGTGACGCCCTCGTCGGTGATCACATCGATCAGGTACGACGGGTCACGGTGCCCGTCGGGCTTGGCGACGACCAGTCGCGCGCCGACCTGCAAGGGCCAGAAGAACTCCCACACCGACACATCGAAGGTGGCCGGCGTCTTCTGCAACACCACATCGGCGCCGGTCAGGCCGTATTCGGTCTGCATCCAGACCAGGCGGTTCACGATCGCCTCGTGCGACACCGCCACACCCTTGGGACGCCCGGTCGAACCCGAAGTGAAGATCACGTACGCGGTGTTCGAACCACGCAGCGCGCCAAGGCGTTCGGACTCCGCCAGCGGCGCGTCCGAGTAGCCGTCGAGTGCCAGTTCGTCGATCTCGAGCGCGGGCACCGACCCGGCGTCGAAGTCGTCACGGCTGGTGGTCAGCACACAGACTGGTGCCGCGGTCTCGAGCACGTAGTGCGTGCGCTCGGCCGGATGATCCGGATCCAGCGGCACATACGCGCCACCGGCGACGCTGACCGCGTACATGCCCACGACCAGGTCCAGCGAGCGGCTCATGCCCAGCGCGACCATCGACTCCGGGCCCACGCCCAGCGAGACCAGGTGCCGGGCCAGCTGATTCACTCGCGCCGAGAACTCGGCGTAGGACAGACTCGTCCCCTCGAAGCTCAGCGCGGGGGCGTCCGGGGTGCGGGCGGCCTGCGCCTCGAACATCGACACCAGCGTGCCCGCGGGCACCTCGTGCGCGGTCCGGTTCCAGCCGGTGAGCACCTGGGCGCGCTCTTCGGCGTCGAGGATGTCGATGTCCTGCACCTTGGATTCCGGTGCGGTGACAGCGGTTTCGAGCACCCGCAGGTAGCGGTCGCCGAATTCGGCGACGGTGGCGGCGTCGAACAGATCGGTGGCATAGGACACCACCGCGGTCATCCCCGCCGGCTCACCGTGCACACCGTGTTCCTCGGTCACGGTCCACTGCAGATCGAACTTGGCGATATCGACGTCGAGCTCGTCGGCGGTCACCGTCAAACCCGGCAACTCCAGGGTCGCGTGCGACATCTCCTGGAACGACAACATCACCTGGAACAGCGGATGCCGCGCCTGCGAACGCGTCGGGTTGATCACCTCGACCAACCGCTCGAACGGCACATCGGCGTAGGAGAACGCCGCGAGATCGGTTTCCCGGGTCCGCGCCAGCAACTCGGTGAACGGCTGATCGCCCTCGACATCCGAACGCAGCACCAGGGTGTTGACGAACATGCCGATCAGATCGTCGAGGGCCTGCTCGCCACGGCCCGCGACCGGCGTGCCGATCGCGATGTCGCTGGTGCCCGACAACCGGGCCAGCAACACCGCCAGGCTCGCGTGCATCACCATGAACAGCGAAACACCCTGCGCGCGGGCCAGTCCCGACAGGCGGGTGTGCAGGTCGGCGTCGATGGTGAAGCTGACCCGGCTGCCGTGGAAGCTCTGCATCGGCGGGCGCGGGCGGTCGGTGGGCAGGTCGAGCTGATCGGGCAGGCCCGCCAATTGCTGCCGCCAGTAGGCGATCTCACGGGCGGCCATCGAGGCCGGGTCGGCTTCGTTGCCCAGCAGCTCACGCTGCCAGATGCTGTAGTCCTGATACTGCACCGGCAACGGCACCCAGGCCGGCGGCGTCCCCGCGGCCCGCGCCAGGTAGGCGGCCGCGACATCGCGCGAGAGCGGGCCGAAGGAGAAACCGTCGGCGGCGATGTGATGCACCACGAACGCGACCGCGTGGTCGGGGGTGCCGTTGGTCGAGCCGCCGGTGACCTGATAGATCCGCACCCGGATCGGCAGTTCGCGCGAGACGTCGAACCCGGTCGCCGCGAATTGGGTGAGCGTGGACTGCAATTCGGATTCGTCGATCGACTGCACCGAGATCGCGAGGTTGATCTCGTCGTCGGGCACCACCTGCTGGTAGCCGCCGTCCCCGGACTCCGGGAAGACGGTGCGCAGCGATTCCTGGCGGGCCATCACGTCGTTCAGCGCGACCTGCAGGGCGTCGATATCGACATGACCGCGCAGGCGGACCACGAACGGCAGGTTGTAGGTCGGCGCGGCCGGATCGAACTGGTTGATGAACCACATCCGCTGCTGGGCCAGCGACAACGGCACCCGGGCCGGCAACTGCTGCGCCACCAGCGGCGGGCGGGAACCATCGGCCGGAGCCGCGTTCTCCGCACGCGCGGCGATCCCGGCCACGGTCGGGGTCTCGAACAGCGCCCGCACCCCGATCTGGGTACCGAACGCCGCCCCGATCCGCGACACCACCTGCGTGGCGACCAGCGAGTTACCGCCCAGATCGAAGAAGTTGTCGTCGATGCCGATCCGGTCCTGGCTCAGCACGTCGGCGAAGATCCCGGCCACGATGTGCTCGGCCTGGCTGCGCGGCGCCCGGAAACCCGCGGCGTCGGCGCTGAACACCGGCTCGGGCAGGGCCCGGCGGTCCAGCTTGCCGGAGGTGTTGAGCGGGAACGCCTCGAGCACCATGACCGAGGCGGGCACCATGTAGGAGGGCAGTTGCTCGGCGGCGAAACGGGTCAGCTCGACCGGGTCGATCGACTGGCCCGGGCCGGGCACCACGTAGGCGACCAGTTGCTGGCCGGTGGCCGTATCGACCACCAGGACCGCGGACTGGCTGACCGCGGGATGGGCGAGGGTGACGGTCTCGATCTCACCGAGCTCGATGCGCTGGCCACGGAACTTCACCTGGAAGTCGGTGCGGCCGATGTATTCCAGCACGCCGGACTCGGTCCAGCGCACCAGGTCACCGGTGCGGTACATGCGCTCACCGGTGCCCGAGACCGGGTTGGCCACGAAGCGGTCACTGGTCAGGTCGGGGCGGCCGCGGTAGCCGCGGGCCAGCTGACGCCCGCCCAGATACAGCTCGCCCGGTGCGCCGATCGCGGCCGGGCGCAGCCGCGAATCCAGCACGTAGACTTCGACATTCCATTCCGGGATGCCGATCGGAACGGTCAGGGTGTCGGCGGCGGTGGCTTCCCAGTAGGTGACCGAGACCGCGGCCTCGGTGGGACCGTAGAGGTTGTGCAGGCCCGCGGTGGACAGGGCCCGGAAACCGGCGGCCGTCTCCGGGGGCAGCGCCTCACCGATCACGTACACCGCGCGCAGCGTGGCGCACTGGGCCGCGGTGGCGTGGGCGACGAACACCGTCAGCATGGACGGGACGAAGTCGGTGACCGTGACGCCGTGGCGTTCGATCATGTCGGCGACATAGAGCGGGTCGCGGTGCCCGTCCGGGCTGGCGATGACCAGTTTCGCGCCGACCAGCAGCGGCAGGAAGTAGCCCCACAGCGACACGTCGAAGGTGGTGGCAGTCTTCTGCAGATAGACGTCGTTCGCGGTCAACCGGTATTCGTCGAGCATCCACAGCTCTTGGTTGACGATCGCGTGATGGGTCACCGCCACGCCCTTGGGGCGGCCGGTGGAACCCGAGGTGTAGATGACGTAGGCGGTGTTGTCCGGGCGCAGCGGGGCCAGGCGATCGGCATCGGTGACCGGCGCCGACGCGTAGGCCGAGGTGTCGAGGGTGTCGATGGCCACCCGGCGCATCCGGTCGGGTAGCTCGAGTTCGTCGCGGGCGAGCGTGAGTACGCAGACCGGATCGGCCGATTCGAGGATGTAGGCGGTGCGGTCGGCCGGGTGGTCGGGGTCGATCGGCACGTAGGCGCCGCCGGCCTTGAGCACGGCGTGCATGCCGATGACCAGTTCCAGCGAGCGGCGCATGCCGAGCGCGACCAGCGATTCCGGGCCGACGCCGTCGGCGATGAGGAAGCGGGCCAGGCGGTTCACGCGCGCGCCGAACTCGGCGTAGGTCAGCTGCTCGCCCTCGAAGTCGAGGGCGATGTTGTCCGGGGTGAGCGGAATCTGCCAGTCCAGCAGGGCGGGCAGGGTGGTGACCGGGACCTCGTGCTCGGCGTCGTTCCACTCCAGCAGGGTCTGTTCCCGCTCGGCCGCGGTGATCACCGCCAGCCCCCACACCCGCTCCCGCGCATCAGCGGCCAGGAACCGGTCGAAGAACTCCAGGAACCGGCCGTGATGGCGCCGCGCTTCGGACTCGCTGTACAGATTCGGGTTGGTCTCGAAATCGATATGAGACCGGCTACCCGCCGACTGATAGAAATTGACGCCCAGATCCTCGATGCTGCCCGTGGACAGCACATGCAGCCCACCGGTCATCGGCCCCAGCACCATCTCGTTCTGGAACAACATGATGTTGACCCACGGACCGAAGAACTCCGTGGTCACCACCCCGTCACCAGCGGCGTCACGGCGAATGTCCTCATGCCGGTACCGCTGATGCCGCAACGCACCCGACACCTCGACCGTGACCGCCTTGAGCAACTCGGCCACCGTCGTGTCCTGACCCACCCGCAACCGCAACGGCACGATATTGGACACCACACCACCGGAACGACGCATCGCCGCGGTCGTACGCGCGGTCACCGGCAAAGACAGGATCACCTCCTCGGCACCGGTCAACTGCGCCAGATACGCCGCGAAACCCGCGATCAGCAACCCCGCCGGGGAATTGTCGTGCCGCGCCACCGCCTCGGCCAGCAGCGCGTCCTGCGCGCTCGACAGCGCCGCGCTGGCGATCCCGTTCACCGGGGCCGGCGGCGCGGAACGACCCGCCAGGCTCGACCCCTCCTCCAGGCCCGCCACCCGCGCGGCCCAATGCTGCTTGTCGGAGGCGAAACGGGTGCTGCCGCGGTAGTCCAGCTCCTGAGCCAGCAGCGTGCGCAGATCGGTGGCCTTGGCCGGCTTGACCGCCACCCCGGTGACCGCCGCGGTGTAGAGCTCGGCGATCCGGGTCATGAACGTCATCGCACCGAAACCGTCGAGCACGATGTGATGGGCGCGGGAGTACCAGAACCAATGGTCATCGGCCAACCGCAGCGCCGCCGCCCGGATCAGGCGATCGGTGACGATATCGAGCGGGCGCGAGTACTCCCGGCGCATCCACTCCCGCGCGGCCGCGGCGGGATCGGGCTCGCCCCGCAGATCGATGTACTCCAGCGTCGAGTCCTGGCTGGTATCGACCAGCTGGAACGGCTCACCGCCGCGTTCGACGATCCGCAGCCAGCCCGAGCCCAGCTCGGTCGCGGCATCGCGACTGGCCTGCTCCAGCGCGCCTACGTCCAGATCGCCGCGCAAGTCGACATACTGGGCGATATTGATCGGCACCTGCGGATCGACGTGCTGGGCATACCAGATGCCCAGCTGTGCGGGCGACAGTGCGAATTCCACACCAAAGTCGCTGTTCCCGCCCTCATCCAGCCGGTCCAACCGAAACCTCGCTTCCGGAACACCACGCAAGCGCTCCCCGACGACACCCGGACAGGACGCTCACCTCATCGAAGCGTGGCGCCCGCGTACCCAGGTTCAGTTCTCATATCAATCAGGCACAAAAATGTTCATTGGCACTATCTGTCCAAGGTCGATCTCGTTACATGGGCCCGATCACGCCCACTACCCACCGACCGGCAGCGCCGGGACCTCCGCAACAGACCACCGAAACAATCTACCGTCGCCGCCTGCCCCGAACCAACCAAGATCCATAGCAAGGTGACATTGCCCCAGGCAGGCGCTCCAGTAAGAGTTTGCTGGATTTGCTGTCGGCGATGTCACAGTCGCCCCGAGGCGGTAGGCGGGCGCGGACCGGCGCCCGGCCGGACGCTCGGCACGCCGCACCGCCGCCGGAGCGCGGCCGCACGATCCGGCCTCGTCCGCGTCTCGGTGGGCCGGCGCAGCTGAGCAAACTGCACAGCTCGCGGACGGACCGATAACCGTCGTTCACTTCTCCGGGAATCAGGGCTGCGCGCTGTCCCGGTTCGCCCGCTCGAATCCGCGCGGGCGTCAGCACTCTTCGCCGGCGGGGCGGCGAATCGGCGCGGGCGGCAAGTTCTTTCAGATCGAGTGGAACCAGTTCTGGACTGGCCGCGTCAAACGGGGTGTAGGTATGTTTGTGCCCAGCTAGCGGGTGGGCCGGTTCGAAGGGGTAGCAACGGGTGGGGATCGAGATACCGGACTCGTTGCAGTGGGTCGCCAAATACGTGGTCGGCGCCGGAGACTGGCCCGAAGGAGACGAAACCGCGATGCGGCGGGTCGAGGACGCCTGGACCGGTCTGGCCACCACCCTCACCGACCTCGACGACGAAGCCACCTACGCCGTCAAACAGGCCATCGCCCAACTCGACGGCTCCACCGGCGAAGCCTTCGCCGCGCACTGGGACAAACTCGGCGGCGGCAAAGGCGCCTTCGACGGCCTGATCAAGACCATCGAAACCCTCGCCGACGAAATCGGCGACGGCGCGGCCGATATCGAGCACACCAAGCTCGTCATCATCGCCTCGCTGGTCATCTTCGCCATCGAAATGGCCATCGCACTGGCCGAAATGGCCACCGGTGTCGGCGCGCCCGCCGGCGCCGCCACCGCCGCGGCCGCCCAGACCGCCACCCGCATCGCCATCCGCGTCGCACTCAAAGCCCTGCTCAAACGCATCCTGTCCAAAGCCGCTCTCAAAGCCGCCGCCCGCGCGGCGCTCAAGGGCGCGTGGTCGGCGGTGCTCGAGGAAGGCTTCCTCGAGATCGGCCTCAAACTCGCCCAGGTCGCCGTCGGCAACCGGGACGCCCTCAGCAAAGAGGAATGGCTCGAGTCCGGGGCCACCATCGCCGCGGCCGCCGCGGCCGGAGCCACCGAGGGCGCGCTCACCTCCGGATCGGGCAGCCCCGGCGGGAATAAACTCACCAGCGCCCTCAAGGACGGGGCCCAGGAGGTGGGCGCCGGATTGGCCGGTGAGGTCGCCGCCGCCGCCACGACAGCCGCGCTGACCGATCAGCCGTTCGATCTCTCCGACACGTTCTCGCTGGAGAACATCACGTCCTCGGTGGCGGGGGCCGGGCAGAGCGCGCTGGAGAACGGGGGCGGGAACAACAATCCGGGTGAGACGAATCCGGCGGGCGCCAACGATGGTGGGGAGCAGGGGAATCCGGGGGACAACAATCCCGGTGAGCAGAATCCGTCGAACCCCGCGGACACGACACCGGCGGGAAGCAATCCCGCGCAACCCAATCCGGGGCAGACCACTCCGGCGGGGACCAATCCGAACGGTGGGGAGAATCCGAGTCAGCCGGGGCAGACCCAGCCGACGGAACCGGGGGCGCAACAGCAGAACCAGCAGCAGCCCACCCAGCCCACGGAACCGTCGACGCAACAGCAGAATCAGCAGCAGCCTACGGAACCGGCGGCGCAGCAACAGAACCAGCAGCAACCGTCCCAGCCGACGGAACCGGCCGCGCAGCAGCAGAACCAGCAGCAGCCCACCGAACCGGCGGCGCAGCAACAGAACCAGCAGCAACCGTCCCAGCCCACGGAACCGGCCGCGCAACAACAGAACCAGCAGCAGCCCACGCAACCAACCGAACCGGCGTCGCAACAGCAGAACCAGCAGCAACCGTCCCAGCCGACCGAACCGGCCGCGCAACAACAGAATCAACAGCAGCCCACCCAACAACAGCCGACTCAAACCACGGAACCGTCGGCACAGCAACAGAATCAGCAACCGAGCCAACCGTCGACACCACAGCAGCCGACCCAGCCGACGGAGCCGTCCACCCAGCAGAACCAGCAACAGCCCACTCAGCCGAGCGCGCCGTCGACCCAGCCCACGGAACCATCCACCCAGCAGCAGCCGACGCAGCCGTCCACACCTCAGCCCAGCAGTCAACAGCCGAGCCCGCAGTCACCCGAGGGCCAACCGGCCCAGCAGAACCCGGCCCAGCAGTCACCGAGCCAGCCGACCACCGGCCAGTCCGCCCAGCAGCCGGCCACGCCCCAGTCCCCCAACAGCCAACCAGCCCCGCCTCAGCAACCAGCACAAACCACCGAACCCGCCCAGGGCCAACCCGCCAACACCCAGCCCACCACCGGCCAGCCCGCCGCACCGAGCAGCCCCGCCACCCAGTCCCCGGCGAACCAGAACCCGTCCCCCGCGACTCAAAACCCCTCCCCCACCACACCATCCGATAGCACCCCCGCTTCACCGGCCACCACCGCACCCGCCGCGACAGCGCCCACCTCGCCGTCCACACCGGCAACCCCAGCAGCACCCAACACCCCCGCGACTCCGGCGAATCCCACCACGGCCACCCAGCCGACCTCGACCGAAACCACACCGGCAGCCACCGCCACCGCACCTGCCACAGCCCCGGTCACCGGACTCCCCAGCACCCCCCAATCCGAGACTCCTCGCTCACCCAGCACCCCGCAAACCGGTGACCCCGGTACCGCCGCCGGCCCGAACGCCGCGCGCCCCAACAATTCGCCTTCACCAACGCGCCCTGACGCGCCCGCACGAGCGACGCAGAACCCGGCCAGTCCCGACACCACACGTCCCACCCAGAACTCGGCCAATCCCGATTCCACGCGCCCCAACCAAAATCCCTCTACCCCAGGTGTTTCGCCCACACGCGCACAACAGAGTCCATCCTCAGCGCGCCCCGATCCCACCTCCCCCACCAACCGCCAACCCGCCACACCCGACAACAGCAAACCTTCCCGCCCGACCCCGCAGCGTCCCAGCCGCTTCGAAGACCAGAACCTCCGCAACCTCCCCGACACCAGGGCCCCGGAATCCGAACCACGCCGAACGGACCACGGCACACCCGGCAACCCGACTCGCCCAACTCTCAACCAGACCAGCCCTCCTTCCTCCAGGCAACCCGACCGCACCCCGCCCGGTGACGCATACCCCAAACGCTCCGCAGCCGACTGGCAGAAGCTTTTCGATCAGCACAAATACGATCCCAACTCCACCCCTTGGAATCCGGGGGCCACCAACCCCGCACACCACATCACCGAACCACGAACGAACCCACCCCGGTCAAGCCACGACACCACCCCAGCCCAACCTGCCAGAGGCCCTGAACAACAGAACCCGAACACTCTCAACACAACTCGCCCAACCTCCGACGGCGGCCACTCGGCCACCCCCTCCTCTCACCCGGTCGACTTCGACCCAACCAAACCCTCTACACCCCCGAACACCCACCACACCCCCACCAGCACCTCCATCGGCAACGACCCCACCACCCACCGAGTCCGCCAGAACCTCCGCAACGAGGGCGACTTCGACGTCATCTTCCACGCCGACCGCGACGGCAACCCCCAGAACAACCTCACCCCCAAACAAATCGCCGACGCAATCCGCGCCAACCCCAACTACAAACCCGGCACCCCCGTCCGCCTCATCGCCTGCCACGCCGCCAACAACCCCGACCTGGCCCGCCGACTAGCCAACGAGCTAGGCGCCCCGGTCACGGTCGCCTCCGACGCCGTCGGCGTCCCCG
Source organism: Nocardia sp. NPDC050435 (assembly GCF_040655395.1). Taxonomy (NCBI): domain Bacteria; kingdom Bacillati; phylum Actinomycetota; class Actinomycetes; order Mycobacteriales; family Nocardiaceae; genus Nocardia; species Nocardia sp. NPDC050435. The sequence continues at coordinate 416,660 of NZ_JBFAJW010000004.1, read as the reverse complement.
CCAGACCCGACTCCCCCGCCCACGTCCGCGACAACGGCACTTGGACCACTCACTACCCGACCTCGCCCGACGGCAAAACCCCGACGCCGACCACCAGCCAGTCCGTCGCGCCCCCAACCGACCTCGGCAACTCACCCGTCGACTACATGGCAGATGACGACGCTGAAAAACGGCGCAAACGAGAAGCGCAGCTCAAGAAGGCAAATACGAACCAAGAATGGTTCGAGAAGTACTACAACGCAATTGGGCATCGCCGCAGCCTCAAAAACCGGGACGAGCACAACGACCCGCTACCACAACTGCACCCGACCGGATCGAACGATCCCAAGTGGATGCTCGCCAGCGACGTGCCCGATGCGGAGCCGGAATCCTACATAGATGAGAGCGATCACGACGGTGAACGTGGTGAGAGAATCTCGAAGGAGAACCTAGACCGTCTCGACGAACTTGCGAAGGCCCGCGAAGAAGCGATTAAAAATGACCGGCAGCCACACAAAGACCGGGCCGCCGCAAAAGCCGAGTACGAAAAGGATCCCTCGGAGGCAAACAAGGCGGCTTTCGAGGCAGCCGATGCCAAGCATAGCCCATTGCATGGCGCAATGACCCGAGCTAGCGAGACATACGGAGATGCAGTCTCCGAACTGCAGGCCATCCCCAACAACTTCGCAGGGGCCGAGCGCATCGACAATCGCGGTTCAGGGAACAATCGTTTCGATCAGATCTGGCGGCTTCCGAACGGCGAATATGTGGTTGTGGAGGTCAAGGGGTCGCCTGACGCCGGCCTCGGTGATCGGCGCGGGCTACCGCTGGGCGCCAAGGATATCGACGCGACCGCAGGTGAGCCCGGCGAGCAGCGCCAAGAAACAACAGAAACAACAGAAACAACGAAACCTGAGACAGCTGAAGTATCACCTACACCGGGCGTCCCGAAAGTCAAGCAGGGTACCCGCGAATACTTCAAGACTATTCTTCATGAGATGGAGACTCGCGGTATCGCGAACCTCGCAAAGGCAACCACCGAGGCCGAGAGACAGCATGCGAACGACGAGCTGAAATTGGCGGCAGACCTGAAAGAGGCTCTTCTCGCGCAGCCGAGTAAGCTGAAATACATGCTGGTGAAGGCAGTTCCGGATGGTGACAGACACGGCGGATACATTATGAAGGAGTTCGATATCAGGACAGAGGATGAGAAGTAATGGTAACGATTCCGCGCCATGAGTACCCCACACGGAACCTGGCCGACCTGCTGGAACATGCCGAACCGAAGCTTCGAACCAGCATCGATGGTCTCGGTCGCACTTCGGAAGAGTTCTCCTTCGCTTTGCCCGCAGCGGTAACCGTCCTCGACCTGCGTTGCGCCGGAGACCCCACCGCCGCGCAACTCGAGACGTGGGAGGCGTGCGTGACCGCAATGCAGATCGGTTCCGCGTTCTTCACCTCGGCCCTCGCAACCGGCGACACCGTCGACTGCGTGATCGCGCACGAGAAACGGACCGTGCGGACCGGGGCGCACCGATGGGCGCATCCAAGCGATTGGCTGACCGCTTTTTGGCTGAGTTGCATCTGCCGCGAAAAGCGGCGGCTCGACGAGTTGTGCCGAGTACCAGTGTCTTTCCTGCGAAGGCCCGGGGCAGTGTTCGATTCCTACATCTATGCCTGGGTCGAAGCGCTCCAGGCGTACTGGCTGAAGCAGCCGGAGTTCGGAGCGAAACTTGTCGCGGCTGTGGAAGGCACCGCTCCGGAAGCGATCCAGCACACCGGCGCGGGCGGCGTACTCCGCCTGATGTATCCACCGATGAACCTGATGACCCAACTCGCGCGAGGCGACGACGACCGATTCAACAACGAATTGGCCAAAGCTCTGCAGTGGCACAAAGAGTACTGGTCCAGCGAAGAGGACTTCTACAAGCCGGAAGGCTTGGTCTCGCTCAGCCTCACAGCCGTAGCATGCCTGGCCAGGGACGCCGGTTTCGACATCACAGTCGACTCGGAGTACATCCCGCGGTATTTGCTCGAGGGCGAATGGGTGGGTGAGTTCCGGACGGTGTGAACGTGATACAGCAACGGCCGCACGGCGATCCGTGCGGCCGTAGGGTTCGGCATGGGAAGAAGTTGGATGGACATCATTGCCGAGTTTCGTAAACTAGTTCCGCTGGAAGACTTCGATGGAATACCGGACGCATGGGTCAGCTCTGAACCGAATCCCATAGCGCGCCTCGTATTCATTGCACGCCCCGATGGCCAGGCCTTGTTTCAGGTGAACGCCAAGCACGAGACGAGCTGGGAAGATGTGAACCAATTCGTCCACTTCGCACGAGCCAACATGCAGAAGCTGGCCGCCGCTACACCGATGATTGCCGTACCGGGCTTGCGACTTCCCCATTACGGCTTCGACAGCGCGATCGCGGTTCTTCCCGCAGCCGCAGACTTGACGCCGTCCGAGGACGAAGACCTGAACCAACGCATCTATGGACTATGCCCTGGCTGGGAATGCGAAGTCTCGATGACAGAATCCGAGAGCTTGGCTTTTCGCCGGTATCGACGAGAACTACAACCCAGCAATTGGTCTCGTGATCCCAAACCATACATAGCCGTGCGGTTCGGATTCGAACGTCAGGGCGAGCCCGATGTCACGAGTGACAGCCCGATAGTTACCGACCTGGGAAATCTCGAAGCTGCGCTTCATATGATCGCCGAAGCGGATGCCGGCTGGATCGAATGTAAGAACTGGCGGGCGCAAGCCGTGTCGCTCGAGTTTCAGCGCGGGGATCCCACGGCAGAGACCGCCTTGAAGCTACTCCGCAAGTTCGTTACCACAGGAGGGTGAGAGTTGTTTCTGCGATCAGATTTCGACCTCGAGGCCGATCCAGCCGGTAAAGACGATGTCTCCGATCTGCTCGAATCGCTCGGCCACGTCGACAAGACCATCGCGATTCTGGGATCCGAGCCACAGGTGTATATCTCGACGGTGTACCTACCGGAGAACGATACCTTCAGCCTCGACTTCCGCGACGGCGGCCCATCCCGCCATTACAGCATCCTCGGTCTGTCTCGCGACACTGTCATCGGCGCTTTTCCGAGCTATCTGGCCGGTGACAACCGGTGGAAGACCGCAGTGGAATGGGAACGCGACCGACACTACGAGGAGGTACAGGGATAGCGATGCAGTACCTCAACGACTCGACCGTAGGCAGTTTTCTCGCCGAATCCGGTCTGCGCATGCTGGTCTTCGGCACGGCAGCGGACCTGAGCAGCCAGGTGTTTCGCAGCCAGATCACCGAATTCGACCAGATCACCGGCGATCAGCTCGCTGTCGGCGTCATCGACGTGGCGTTGGCGCCGGCGACTGCCGCCGGATGGGGAGTGAGTGCCACCCTGCCGATTCAAATCGTCTTCGCAGATGGCGTCATGCACCGCCTGCTCTACACCGACATCCTGAATCGCAGTATCGGCGAGTAGCCTTGCCTGCGACCAGGTCTGGGAAATGTCGATTCCGCAAGGTGGACATCCGGCGGGCGAACCTAGGTAGGAAATGACAGTGAACTCCGTCGATAGTCCCGGCTCTCCTGCGCAGCGGATCGCCCATCTCAAGGCCGAAATCACCGATATCGTGCTGGACCAGATGGCCACCGTAGGACCTGATCTCGCCTTCATCGATCTGAAGGTGATGATGACAAGCACTGTGGGCGATGTCGCGATGACAGCGACCAAACAAGACGGCAGCGCCCCGCCGCTGGCACCGGATCCACGTCTCGAGCCACTCTTCCGCGAACTTCGGCACCTCCAATACGATCCAGACCAAGGCGCCTGGTTCTCCGCACTTGTCACCAATGACGCGGAAATGCGCCTTATATTGAAACTCAATTATGACGTCGACCCGATCTGGTACCCCGAACTGCCGGGCTCCGCGTTTCGAAGGGATCTAGAGGACTACCCACGAGGCGAAGGGTACATTCCGACCTGGCTGGCAGATAAAATAGCCGAGAGCGATTGAGAGACAGAGGAACCGGAACACCTGATGGTATACATTCCATTTTCTTTCAATGGCCTCGACTTCACCGCGAAGCACAATCTTCTGAGTACCGTCTGCGAAACCCTCTTCCATCAACTTCCACCCGGATGGTTCGAAGTCACCATCGACTATCGACAGGTCGGTCGGCATGTCGAGACCGTCAGCGTCGTGCATACCATCGACAAGCGGATCATCCCGATCCAAACCCCGAGCGGTGCGCGGGAGCTGTTCGCGGCCTACCGACAGCTGATGAGCCGTCCACACGAGGGGACGTGGTACAGCCTGCGATTTCACTATGCTCGCATGAACGATTACTCCGTCAACATCAACTGGACAGATGACCCGTTCACTCAGCCGGTTCCTGACGACGAGTTCTTGTTCGAGCTGGACAAGCAGTGGATCGACGAAGTACCCAGCTGGTTCGCCGGCCAGAGCGCGGAGTTCAGCAAGGCGGCGGCATACGGATACGACGAGTGGGGGCTGGAGGTAAACGATCGACCTCCGTTGCCACCCAAAGTGATCGAACAAGTAGCCGCCTACCTCGACGCCGCTCCAACTGTTTACACAAACAGCTCTCCCTGGCCGGATCCGCTGGATCCCGAGGAGCCCGAAGTGATCCCGCCCCATTTCTACACCGACGGCGCGTGGATCTGGCCGGAAGATGTCCCTTACCAGCTACGCACCCGCGAAATGTCTCCCGAACCCGAGTTTCTCGCGCATATTTTGGAGAACAACTTCACCCTCCCCGAGGTAAGCGAGACTGCCCTGCGTGACGCGCGGCTACAGGCCGCGTACTGGATGCACACCAAAAATTCCCGAGCGGATTGAGATGACCGAGTTGGAAGGTAAGTCGTGAACTTCGCGGAGTTGGAGAAGATCGTTCGGGGGCTGGGAGCGCCGGAATCCGAGTTCGGTATCGGGCGACGACGGGATGACGCGTTCGTTGTCAATTACGAGGACGGGGAGTACCTCGTCTACTGGTACGAGCGTGGGAGCCGGATCAATCGGGCCGTGTACGAGAGCGAGGCTGCGGCTTGCTTCGGGTTTCTGGGGCTGATCGGCGGTATTCTGCGCGGTGAGCAGCCGTTGGATCCTGGGCGGGGGACGCCGGGTTCGATTGCGGGTGCGGGGTTTTCGGATGGCGTGGTGCAAGCGCTCGTCGATGGGGACGTCTATGGCGGACTGGGTGAGGATGCGTGGACACAGCGGTTCGTGGTTGCCGAGGACGGCGCGGCGGCGGTTGGTGAGCGACGGCTGATCTGGCCTGATCGCAACGTGCATCCCGATGGATTCGCTACCGCAGAAGGGCGCGCTCCCATTCGACTGGAACCTGGACGGATCGTCGACTCTTTCGGTCCGACGTTCGGCAAATTGCTCTACGCGACCGAGACTCCGGTATCCGCGCGCTCGCTGCCCATCGATTACCTGAGTTCCGGTTACCGGCGTTGGCGAGTGAAGACGCCGACTCCGGTGTGGGCGGGCCCGGTGGCACCGTGGTTCGGCCAACCCGGAGGCGGCGAGCAGTTCTTCGCGTTGATGCCGATCGTCGACCTGGTCGGCGCGGGTTTCCTGGAGGAGATCGAGGAATCGGTGGTGACCGCCACCCTGGGTCGCGGCGGCGGGATTTTCGACGAGAGCGTCAGTAGTCAACTGGCCACCTTCTCGCATGTCACCATCCCCGAAAAACTGGTGTCGGAAGGCGAACTCCGGGAACAGGCCTGGTGCCTGCTGCCCTCCGGCCCGAAGCGATACGAGGTCTTCTTCTACGAGCGCGGCTCGCGCACCGAGGATCTCGGCCGCGTCGGCGATCGCTATTCCGCGGTTCGGATGCTCGGTGGCCGACTGCTCTACACCGACATCCTTAATCGCAGCACCAGCGAGTAGCCTCGGCTGGCACAGTTCGATGGAGGGGAAACCATGTTGAATACCGTTGGGATCTACCGGGAGATGTACCGGAGCAAGGGGCATCTGCCGTCGTTGCGGGAGTCGCAGGCGACGCAGGCGCTGGGGGATCAGCAGGAGATCCTGCAGTACATGCGTTCCGCCACACCGGTTTTCGACGTGCTCGAGGACGTGGTGGATATCGTGAACAACAGCACCATGATCCCCAGCGGGCCGTCGCTGATCTCGGATGGGCAGTGGATCTGGCGGGTGGATTCGATCCACTATCTGAGCAGTTATCGGCTCGCGTTTCCCGAGGCCTTTGTGCAGCATGTGCGCGCGCAGAATTACCGGCCGCCGGTGAGTTTGCCCGCGACCGACGAGTTCGACGCCGAGGTGCTGTCCTACTTCTGACGGGCCCGCGCCGGGTCGTAGAGGTGGGATTCGGCGCAGGACAGGGTGGGGGTCAGGGCGCGGCCGACCAGGATGACGGCGGCTTGGCGGAGGTCGGCGGCTTCGGCCTGGTCGGCGATGTCGGTGAGGGTGCCGCGCAGGACGAGCTGGTCGGGTTGACTGGCGCGGTAGACGACGGCGGCGGGGCAGTCCGGGCCGTAGTCCGCGGCCAGCTCCGCCGCGAGGGGGCGGATTCGGGTGATCGCCAGGTGCAGGACCAGGGTCGCGCCGGTGTGGGCGAAGTTGGCCAAGGACTCAGTGGCGGGCATGGCGGTGGAGCGGGCCTGGGTGCGGGTCAGGACGACCGATTGGACCAGTTCGGGGACGGTCAGTTCGGTGCCGAGCAGGGCGGCCGCGGCGGCGTAGGCGGGGACGCCGGGAGTGACGTCCCAGTCGACGCCGTGCGCGTCGAGGCGGCGGGTCTGCTCGGTGAGGGCGGAGTAGAGCGACGGGTCGCCGGAGCACAGGCGGGCCACATCCTGGCCGGCGGCGTGGGCGCGGACCAGGTGGGCGGTGATCTGGTCGAGGTCCAGGTGCTGGGTGTCGATCAGTTCGGTGCCGGGTGCGCAGTGCGCGAGGACCTCGGGGTCGAGGTAGGTGCCGGCGTACAGGCACACCGGTGAGCTGCGCAGCAGGTCGACGGCGCGCACGGTCAGCAGGTCCGCGGCTCCGGGCCCGGCCCCGATGAAGTGCACGGTCATGCCCGGAGTCTATGCGGCGCGCGAACCGGTCAGGCGGTCGCGTCGAAGGAGGCGATGACCTTGGAGGGGTGCAGGCGGACGACGAGTTCGCCGGGGACGCCGTTGCGCTTGCCGAACTCCTCGGCGCGGTCGGCGCCCATGTAGCGGGCGGCGATCTCGGTGGCGGTGCGCAGCAGTTCGCCCGGGTCCTCGGAGAGGGTGACGGTGCCCTGGATCTGGACCGAGCCGTAGGGCGGCTCCTCCAGGTCGACGCAGACGGCGATGCGCGGGTCGCGGGCGAAGGCCCGGCCCTTGGCGGTGGTCTTGCCGGTGTTGAAGACCAGGGTGTCGTCTTCCAGGATGAACCAGACCGGGGTGACGATCGGGCGGCCGTCGGCGGCGGCGAACGCGACCTTGCCGGTGCGGGTGGCGTGGCTGAGGAACTCACGCACCTTCGGATCCGAGAGGGAGGCCATGCCCGTGAGATTACGGGCTACGGTGGTTGTCGGCCGTGCACCAACCAGAGGGAGGCGTTTTGCGCAGCATCGCCCGCGTCCTGCTCATCCTGACGACGCTGCTCGCGGTGCTGGCGCCCGCGGCGCATGCCGCGCCGGCGATCGATGACGCCACCTCCGCCGAGATCGACGAGCTGCTGGCCCTGCGCAACGCGCAGCCGCGCGCCAAAGGGGACATGATCGAGGCGCTCTCGCGCCGCTTCCTCGGCACGCCCTACGGGGCGAACATGCTCGTCGGCTCGGCGACCGAGCCCGAGCGCTTGATCGTGGATTTCCGCCGGGTGGATTGCTTCACCTACCTGGACTACGTGGAGGCGCTGAGCCGTTCGGCCACCCGCGACGAGTTCGTCGCGAATCTCGTCGACACCCGCTATGCCGGCGGCACGGTCGATTTCGGGCACCGCAAGCATTTCTTCACCGACTGGGCGGCCACGCCCCGGATCGCCGCCACCGACATCACCGGCGCGCTGAGCCCGGCGGCCGTCCCGATCACCAAGTATCTCAACGCGAAAGCCGATGGCGGACAGTATCTTCCGGGCCTGCCGGTGGTGGAACGGCCGATGACCTACATTCCCGCCGCCGCGGTGGACGGGGCGGTCGCCGATCAGCTCCGCACCGGCGATTATCTCGGCGCTTACACCGATCAGGCCGGACTGGACGTCACCCACGTCGGCATCTTCGTGCAGACCCCGAACGGCCCGGTGTTCCGCAACGCGTCGTCGCTGGCGGAGAACAACAAGGTCGTCGACACGCCGCTCTTCGAGTACGCCCGGACCGTGCCCGGCCTGATCGTGCTGCGCCCGCAGTAGGTCAGATCGCGCCCTGTTCGCGGGCGCGCGCCACGGCCGAGGTCCGGGAGCGGACCCCGAGTTTGGCGTAGATGTGCACCAGGTGCGATTTGACGGTGGTCTCGCTGAGGAACAGCTCCTTGGCGATCTCCCGGTTCGATTTCCCGTCGGCGACCAGGCGCAGCACCTCGATTTCGCGGGGGCTGAGCGTGGTGTCTGCACGCCGCACCCGCGTCATCAGTTTCGAGGCCACCGCCGGCGACAGCACGCTCTCGCCCGCCGCCGCGGCGCGGACCGCCGCGAGCAGTTCCGGCGGCGGGGTGTCCTTCAGGATGTAACCGCAGGCTCCGGCCTCGATGGCGCCGAGGATGTCGGCGTCGGTGTCGTAGTTGGTGACCACCAGTACATTCGGCGGCTGGGCCAGGGCGCGCAACTCGGTGGTCGCGTCGACGCCGGAGCGGCCGGGGCCGAAGCTGAGGTCCATCAGGACCAGGTCGACCGGGGTGGTGGCGCAGAAGGCGACCGCGGCCTCGGCGGAGGGCACGTCACCGAGGACGGTGATGTCGCCGCTGCCTTCCAGCAGGGCGCGCAGTCCGGCGCGCACGATGGCGTGGTCGTCGGCCAGCAGCAGGCGGATCATCCGCGCTCCCCCGTCGCGAGCAGACCACCCTGCGGCACAACGGCTTCGAGCGGGAAGGACACGGTCACGGCGGTGTGGCCGGGTTCGGATTCGACCGCGAACGTGCCGCCCTGCTGCTCCACCCGCGAGCGCATGGCCGCCAATCCGAAGGAGCCCGTGGGCGCGCGGTCCAGGACCACCGGATCGATGCCGACGCCGTTGTCGACGATGTCGAGCAGCACCTCGTCGTCGGAATAGGTGAGCGTGAGCCGCGTCCGGTCGGCGTGCGCGTGCCGCACGACATTGGCCACCGCGCCCTGGGCGATCCGCACCAGTGCCGCCTCGACCGGCATCGGCAGCCGCTCGGGTGTGCCCTCGACCACGAGCTGGGCCGTAACCCCTTCGGCACGTGCGCAAATGCGCTCCAGCGCCTGGGCGAGCGACTGCCCGTCCAAGGCCGCGGGCGCCAATTCGGCGATCAGTCTGCGGGTTTCGGCCAGATTCTCTGCGGCGGTCTCGCGTGCGAGCCGAATCTGTTGCAGCGCAGGGTGTTCCGGTGCGGCCTGCTCGGCGGCGTGCAGCAGCAACTGGATGCTGCTGAGCCCCTGGGCGACGGTGTCGTGGATCTCCTGCGCCAGCCGTTCCCGTTCGGCCAGCTTGCCCGCGTTGCGCTCCTGCTCGGCGAGCGTGGCGCGCGTGCTGAGCAATTCATCGATCAGGCGCTGGCGTTCGGCGGACTCCCGGAACAGCGCCTGATATCCCATGCCGATGCCGACGGCGACGGCCGCGCCGATGACCGGCCCGATCACCCCGCCGAGCGCCCAGCCGCGCTGGAACCCGAACCCGGCGACCGCCACCGCGGTCGCCGCGATCACGGCCACCAGGCTCCACGGTCGCGGCAGCAGATGCAGATAGAGGAAGAACAGGCCGAAGGCGAGATAGCCCGCGTCGGGCGCGAGCGGCACCAGGCACAGCCACAGCAGCGTGAGCAGGCCGAGCCAGGCCGGGATCCCGCCCGGCCGCCGGCCGACCCGGCCGCCCGCGAAGTAGGTGACCAGGAACGCCGCGACCAGCACCGGCATGGCGACCGGATGCTCGGACTCCGGCAGCAGCGCGCGCAGCGCGGTGACCGCCGCCAGGGCCGTCACCAGCACGTGCAGGCCCAGCCGCAGCGCGGTGAAGACGGGGGTGAGCGGCGACGAGTGCACTCTGTCAGCTTATGTGCGGCTACCGCGATGGCATCCACCGAAAGGTGTAAACGGCCGCCCACCCTTCGTTCGGGGCGGGATCGTTCCGGCGCGCGATGGTCCGGAGCCGGATCGGCGGGACGGTGGAGTCATGTTCGTCGCACTGAGAGATCTCCGGGCCGCCCGCGGCCGATTCGGCCTGATCGCGCTGGTCGTCACGCTGGTGGCGCTGCTGGTGAGCTTCCTGAGCGGACTCACCGCCGGGCTCGCGCACCAGAACGTCTCGGCCGTGCGGTCGCTGTCGGCCGAACGGCTGGTGTTCGCCGACACCGGCGCGGACCCGTCGTTCGACGCCTCCGCGCTGAGTCCGGATCAGGTGGCCGCCTGGCAGCGGGCGGCCGGGCCGGGCGGCTCGGTGCAGCCGGTCGGGATCAGCCGGGCCGAAGCCGGGCGGGCCGGGGCGCCGCCCGCACAGGTGGCGCTGTTCGGGGCGACGCCGAGCACGGTCGGCAATCGAGCGGCAACCGAGCCGGGCACCGTCGTGCTCAGCACCGGCGCGGCCGCGGACCTGCATGCCGCGGCCGGCGACACCGTCGGCGTGGGCGGGCGCGAGTTCACCGTCGCGGCGGTCGAGGGCGACGACTGGTACAGCCACACGCCCGTGGCCTGGCTGACGCCCGCCGACTGGCAGGCGGTGAGCCCGCGCGGCGGCGCGGCTACCGTGCTCGCCGTCTCCGGCGTCGCCGACCCGGACGCGGTGAACGCCGCGGCGCACACCAGCACGACCACCGTGCCCGGGGCGTTGTCCGCCCTCGCCTCCTACCAGGCCGAAAACGGTTCGCTCACCTTGATGACGGTGCTGCTGTTCGCGATCTCCGCCTTGGTGATCGGCGCGTTCTTCACCGTCTGGACCGTGCAGCGGATGCCCGACATCGCCACGTTGAAGGCGCTGGGCGCGACCACCGGTTCCCTGGTGCGCGACGCGCTGGGCCAGGCCGCGATCGTGCTCGTCGCCGGTGTCGCGGCGGGCCTGGGAATCACGGTGGCGGCGGCCGCCGCCATGGGCGACGCGCTGCCGTTCGTGCTGACCCCGGCGACCACCCTGCTACCGGCCGCCGCCCTCATCGTGCTCGGCCTGTTCGGCGCGGCGTTCGCGCTGCGCTTCCTGTTCACCACCGATCCGCTCACCGCGCTCGGCGCGGCACGCTAATCCCCTTGGAGCACACCATGACCGCCCTCACCGTCGAAGATCTCACCCTCACCTACCCCGATGGCTCCGACCGTCTCACCGCCCTGAACCGGGTGAACCTGACCGTCGCGGGCGGCGCGATCGCCGCCATCACCGGCCCTTCCGGATCCGGCAAGTCCAGTCTGCTGGCCACGGTGGCCACCCTCATCCGGCCGGACTCGGGCCGGGTGCTGCTCGAAACCGGTGATCGCACAGTGGATCTCGCTCAGCTCGGCCGGCGCACGGCCGCCGCGGTGCGGCGCGCTGAGATCGGCATCGTGTTCCAGCAGCCGAATCTGATTCCCGCGCTGACGGCCGTCGAACAGCTCGAGGTGATGTCGCGGCTCGGCCAGCACCGGTTCGTCCCGGCGCGTGTGCGCCGCGAAACCCGCTCCAAGGCAATGGATCTGCTGGCGGCCGTGGGCCTGGCCGACCAGCACGCCAAACGCCCCGCCCAGCTCTCGGGCGGTCAGCGCCAGCGCGTGGACATCGCCCGGGCCCTGATGAACGATCCGGCCCTGCTCGTCATCGACGAACCGACCAGCGCGCTGGACACCGAACGCGGTTCCGCCGTCATCGATCTCATCCTCGAGGTGGTGCGCGCCCACCGCGCCGCCACCCTGCTGGTCACCCACGACCGCAGCCATCTGCACCAGATGACCTCGGTTTACACCATGACCGACGGTGTGCTCACCCCGACCTCCGCGGCCGCCGTCGCCGCGTGAGAGCCGGTGGCCCGGCCCAACTGTTACGCGCTGCGCAGCACCAGGACCGTGATCTCGCTCGGTGCGAAGACCCGCAGTTGGGGGCCCCAGAAGCCGGTGCCGCGGCTGGTGTAGAGCTGGGTGTCGCCGTGCCGGGACAGGCCCGCGACCACCGGCTGTTCCAGCCGGACCAGGTAGTGGAAGGGCCAGATCTGGCCGCCGTGGGTGTGGCCCGAAATCTGTAGTGCCACACCGGCCGCCGCGGCCTCGCGCACCTGGCGCGGCTGGTGGGCGAGCAGTACCACGGGGGCAGCGGGCGCTCCCGCGAGCGCCGCCCGCAGGTCCGGGCCGTGGCCGGGCAGACCGACGCCGGTGGGGTCGTCGATTCCGGCGAGGACCAGGCGGTCGCCGCCGCGCTCGATCACCTCGTGCTGGTTGTGCATGGGCTGCCAGCCGAGGGCGGCCATGTGGTCGATCCAGCCCTGCGCGTCGCCGAAGTACTCGTGATTGCCGGTGATGTAGAACCGGCCCAGCGGGGCCTCGACCTTGCCGAGCGGATCCACCTGCGGATGCCGCTTCGCCACCGAACCGTCGGCGAGATCGCCCGCGTGGCAGGCGATGTCGGGCCGCAGCGAGTTCACCACCTCGACCACGCGCTCGGACCAGCGCAGCCGGTCCAGCGCGGCGAAGTGAGTATCGGTGACCACGACCAGGCGCAACCCGTCCAGCCCCGCGCCGAGGCCGCGGATCGGCACCTCCAGCGTGCGCACCCGCGGCACCCGCCGCGCTTCGGCGATGCCGTAGCCGACGAGCGCCGCACTCACCGCCAGCACGCCGACCGCCACGATCCGCGACCGGGCGGGATCTTCGACACCGCCCAGCGCCAGGCCGAACCCGGCGAGCGTGCCGAACACCGACCAGCTGAACAGCACCCACATCACGCCGAGCAGCGTGTCGCCGAGCACCGAGGCCGCGTCGGACTGCGCGGGACCGTGCCCCCGGAACATCGCGGCGGGCAGGCAGACGTAGCCGAGCGCGAACACCGCGGTGCCCGCCCAGAACACGGCGCCGGAGCTGGTCGCGCCGACCAGGGTCCACCACGGCAGCAGGAACAACAGAGCGGGAATCACCAGGAAAAGGGCGATGCGGGGCACGTACTTCACAGAAAATCCTCACGACCGGCCGACTGCGCCAGGGTATACCTCGCGGACGTACCGGCCGCCGCGCCCAGCAGCGCCGCCCGCTGCTCGCGGACCTGCGCGCACAGGGCGTCGACCACCGCCGACACCTCCGGCCGGCGCAGCGTCTCGGTCCTGGTCACCAGCCAGTAGGTGAGGCGGATCGAGACCTGCTCGCCCAGGACCCGGACCAGATCCGCGTGCCGGTCGGCCATGAAGCAGGGCAGCAGGCCCAGACCGGCCGCCGCGCGCGTGGCCTCGACGTGCACGAAGACATTGGTGGAGGTGATGGATTCGCGCATGCCGGTGGCGAAGCCCGCCGCCAGGTCCAGGTCGTCGACCTGGAGCATGGAGTCGATGAAGTAGACCAGTGGATAGCGCACGAGGTCGGCCGGCGTCTCGGGGACGCCGTGCTCGTCCAGGTAGGACCGGGCGCCGTAGAGGCCCAGGCAGTAGTCGCCGAGCCGAATCGCCTTGGCCCGCAACACCTGCGGCTCCCCCACCACCACCTCGATATCCAGCCCGGTGCGCTGCTGGGAGGCGCGCCGGGTCGCGGTGACGATCTCCACCGAGACGCCGGGGTGCTGCCGCTGCACGGCGGCGACGGCGGGCGCGGCGAGGTAGGCGCTGAACCCGTCGGTGGCCGAGATCCGCACGACGCCCGCCAGGACCCGCGCCCCCGTGCCGCCCGGCGCCAGGGATTTCACGGCCGACTCCACCGCCTCGGCCGCGACCAGCGCCTCGCGCCCCAGCTCGGTGAGTTCCCAGCCGCCGGTGACGCGGGTCAGCACCCGCCCGCCCAGCGTCTCCTCGAGCGCGGCGATGCGGCGGGAGATGGTGGTGTGGTTCAGCCCCAGTTCGTCGGCGGCGGAGACGAAGCGCCCGGAGCGGCCGACGGCCAGCAGAATCAGCAGGTCGTCCGCGCTGGGACGACGCGGCGAACCGGTACTCATATCTGCATCTTCGCAGACCGGGGCTGCACATCTGGACATTGCGACGAATCACATCTGCACGAATACTCATGCCCAGCTAGAAATTGTGGGGCCCATCACAGCGGAGACACCGGGGCATGGGCCGAGCGTGAGGAGTAGTTCGATGAGCGTGCGCAATCCCGTGCGGCCGGCCGACGACGATCCGGAAGCACCCTCCGGGCTCAGACGGGTGGTCGCCGCCTCGATGGCAGGCACGGTCGTCGAGTGGTACGAGTTCTTCCTCTACGGCACCGCGGCCACCCTGGTGTTCAGCAAGGTCTTCTTCGCCAAGGGCACCAGCGACCTGGACGCGATCCTGGCCGCGTTCATCACCTACGCCGTCGGCTTCGCCGCCCGCCCGCTGGGCGGCATCGTCTTCGGGCACTTCGGCGACAAATACGGCCGCAAGAAGCTGCTGCAGTTCAGCCTGGTGCTGGTCGGCGCGTCCACCTTCCTGATGGGCTGCCTGCCGACCTTCGGCCAAATCGGTTACTGGGCACCGGCACTGCTGGTGACGCTGCGCTTCATCCAGGGCTTCGCGGTCGGCGGCGAATGGGGTGGTGCGGTGCTGCTGGTCGCCGAGCACAGCCCGAACAATCGGCGCGGATTCTGGGCGAGCTGGCCGCAAGCCGGTGTGCCGGTGGGAAATCTGCTGGCCACGGTGGCACTGCTGGCGCTGACCTCGACGCTGTCCGACGCCGCATTCCTGAGCTGGGGCTGGCGCGTGGCGTTCTGGCTGTCGGCGGTCGTGGTGCTGGTCGGCTACTACATTCGCACCAAGGTCACCGACGCCCCGATCTTCGTGCAGGCCCAGCGTGAGGTCGAGCAGATCAAGGCCAACTCGTTCAGCGTGGTGGAGGTGCTCAAGCGGTACCCGCGCGGCGTGTTCACCGCGATGGGCCTGCGCTTCGGCGAGAACATCCTCTACTACCTGGTCGTCACCTTCACCATCACCTATCTGAAGGTGCACGTGGGCACCGACACCAAGGTGATCCTGTGGTGGCTGCTGGCCGCGCACGCCGTGCACTTCCTGGTCATCCCGATCGCGGGTCATCTCAGCGACCGCTTCGGCCGCCGCCCGGTCTATCTCGTCGGCGCGATCACCGCGGGCACCTGGGGCTTCTTCGCCTTCCCGATGATGGACAGCGGCCACAACGTGGTCATCATGTCCGCGATCATCATCGGCCTGGTGTTCCACGCCCTGATGTACGCCGCGCAGCCGGCCATCATGGCGGAGATGTTCCCGACCCGGATGCGGTATTCCGGTGTGTCCCTAGGATATCAGGTGACCTCGATCGTGGCGGGTTCGCTGGCGCCGATCATCGCGGTGCGCCTGCTCAACGAGTTCGACTCCGCGGTGCCGATCGCCTGGTACCTGGCAGGCGCCGCCGCCGTCACGGCCGTGGCGGTGCTGTTCGCCCGGGAGACTTCGGGATTGGATCTGGCCGAGGTCGACGAGGCGGATCGCGCGGCGATCGCCGAACCCGCCGCGGTGGCCAAATGACGGACCTCACCGGCAAATCCGCGCTGGTGACCGGCGGCGCGAGCGGGATCGGCGCGGCCTGCGCCCGACTGCTCGCGGCGCGCGGGGCCACCGTCACCATCGCCGACATCGACGAGACCGGCGCGAAGGAGCTGGCCCACGAGCTCGGCGGCAAGGCCTGGGCCCTGGATCTGCTCGACGTCGCGGCGCTGGAGGAGCTCCGGCTCGACGCCGACATCCTGGTGAACAACGCCGGGGTGCAACGGATCTCACCGCTCCAGGACTTTCCGCCCGAGCAGTTCCGGCACCTGATGACCCTCATGGTGGAGGCGCCGTTCCTGCTGATCCGCGCCGCGCTACCGCACATGTACCGCAACGGGTTCGGCCGGATCGTGAATATCTCCTCGGTGCACGGCCTGCGCGCCTCCGCCTTCAAGGCGGCCTACGTGACGGCCAAGCACGCACTGGAGGGACTGTCGAAAGTGACCGCGCTGGAGGGCGGCCCGCACGGGGTGACCAGCAACTGCGTCAATCCGGGCTATGTCCGCACGCCGCTGGTGGACAGGCAGATCGCCGATCAGGCTCGCACGCACGGCATTCCGGAGCGGGAGGTGATCGAGAAGATCATGCTCACCGAGAGCGCGATCAAGCGGCTGGTCGAGCCGGCGGAGGTCGCCGCGCTGGTCGGCTGGCTCGCCGGCGCCGACGCGGGCATGGTCACCGGCGCCTCCTACACCATGGACGGAGGCTGGAGCGCCCGATGAGCGTGGGCGGCCGCGTGAGGGGCGGCCGCGGCGTTCAGCCGAGGGCGGCGAGCACCATGTGCCGCAGGATGGGCCGGGCCCGGGTGGCGGTGGCGCGCGGGGCGCTGTGCGGCGTCGAGTTCATCAGGCCGAAGGCGGCGTGGGCCTGCACCCGCGCCGTCTCCTCGGCGAGCCCGGGGTGCAGTTCGCGCAGCACCCCGACCCAGACCTCGACGTATTGCCGCTGGGTGCGCCGCAGTTCGCGTCGGGAGGCGACGGGCACGTTCTCCAGGTCGCGGTCCTGGATGCGGATGAGTTCGGGCTCGCCGAGGGCGAAATCGAGATGGAAATCGACCAGGGCGGCCAGCGCGGCCTCGGCCGTGGCGGCCGCGGCGATCACGGCCTTCCCGCCGTCGAACAGCCGCTGGCTGACGCCGACCAGGAGTTCCACCAGCAGCGCCTCCTTGTTCGGGAAGTGCCGGTACACCGCCGGGCCACTGATCCCGACCGCCGCGCCCAGGTCGTCGAGGCGCACGCCGAGGAAACCGCGCTCGGCGATCAGCCGGGCTCCGGCTTCCAGCAACTGGCCGCGGCGCTGCGCCTTCAACTGCTCGCGCCGTGTGGGGACGACGGGTTCGACGCCGGGCACACGCACTCCTCTCGACCGTCCTGGACAACTCGGTTAATCAAGATTAACCTGAATTCCAGTTATCGGCGACTAACTGACCGACAGGATTTCCGTGATGGTGGTTACTCAACAGGCGGGCAGCCGCAGCGCCATGCAGGCGCTCACCGGCGATCTGCGCGAGCGGCTGGCCACGGCCGCGCTCGGCGGCCCGGCCAAGGCCCGCGAGCGGCATCTGGCCCGCGGCAAACTGCTGCCCCGGCAGCGG
Organism: Nocardia sp. NPDC050435; assembly: GCF_040655395.1. Lineage (NCBI taxonomy): Bacteria > Bacillati > Actinomycetota > Actinomycetes > Mycobacteriales > Nocardiaceae > Nocardia > Nocardia sp. NPDC050435. The sequence goes on along the minus strand of NZ_JBFAJW010000004.1, from coordinate 399,325 downwards.
GTGGACCAGTTGCTCGATCCGGGCAGCCCGTTCCTCGAGCTGTCCCCGCTGGCGGCCACCGGCATGTACGACGACGAGTGCCCCGGCGCGGGCATCATCACCGGCATCGGGCGGGTCTCGGGCCGCGAGTGCGTGATCGTGGCCAACGACGCGACCGTCAAGGGCGGCACCTACTACCCGATGACGGTGAAGAAGCACCTGCGCGCCCAGGAGGTGGCGCTGCAGAACCACCTGCCCTGCCTCTACCTGGTCGATTCCGGCGGCGCGTTCCTGCCCCGCCAGGACGAGGTGTTCCCGGACCGCGAGCATTTCGGCCGCATCTTCTACAACCAGGCGACCATGAGCGCCGCCGGCATCCCGCAGATCGCGGCGGTGCTCGGCTCCTGCACCGCGGGCGGCGCGTACGTCCCGGCGATGAGCGACGAGGCGGTGATCGTGCGCGAGCAGGGCACGATCTTCCTCGGCGGCCCGCCGCTGGTGAAGGCCGCGACCGGTGAGGTCGTCACCGCGGAGGAACTCGGCGGCGGCGAACTGCATTCGCGCACCTCGGGTGTCACCGACCACCTGGCCGAGGACGATCAGGACGCGCTGCGCATCGTGCGTCGCATCGTGGCCACCCTCGGGCCGCGCCCGGCGAGCCCCTGGGAGGTGCTGCCGGCGACCCCGCCCGCCGCACCCGAATCCGAGCTCTACGATGTGGTGCCCACCGATCTGCGCACCCCCTACGACGTGCGCGAGGTGATCGCCCGCCTCACCGATGGCGCCGAGGGTTTCCACGAGTTCAAGGCCGAATACGGCAAGACCCTGGTCACCGGTTTCGCGCGCATCCACGGCCACCCGGTCGGGATCATCGCCAACAACGGCGTGCTGTTCAGCGAATCCGCCCAGAAGGGCGCGCATTTCATCGAACTGTGCGACAAGCGCAAGGTGCCGCTGCTGTTCCTGCAGAACATCACCGGCTTCATGGTCGGGCGCGACTACGAGGCGGGCGGCATCGCCAAGCACGGCGCCAAGATGGTGACGGCCGTGGCCTGCGCCCGGGTGCCGAAGCTGACCGTGGTGATCGGCGGATCCTACGGCGCGGGCAACTACTCGATGTGCGGGCGCGCGTATTCGCCGCGCTTCCTGTGGATGTGGCCGAACGCGCGCATCTCGGTGATGGGCGGTGAGCAGGCGGCCTCGGTGCTCTCGACCGTGCGCGGCGACCAGCTCGACGCGAACGGGCAGCCCTGGTCGGCGGCCGACGAGGAGGCGTTCAAGGCGCCGATCCGCGAGCAGTACGAGCACCAGGGCAACCCGTACTACTCCACCGCGCGCCTCTGGGACGACGGCGTGATCGACCCGGGCGATACCAGAACCGTGCTCGGGCTTGCCCTTTCGGTGTGCGCGCAGGCGCCGCTCGAACCCGTTTCCTACGGCGTCTTCAGGATGTGAGCGCGATGCTGAACAACTCCCAGCCCGTCGGTTTCGACACCGTGCTGGTCGCCAACCGCGGCGAGATCGCGGTGCGCGTCATCCGGACGTTGCGCGCCATGGGCCTGCGCTCGGTCGCGGTCTACAGCGACGCCGACGCCGACGCCCGGCACGTGCGGGAGGCCGACGTCGCGGTCCGGCTCGGCCCGGCGCCCGCCCGCGAAAGCTACCTGGACATCGACAAAGTCGTGGCGGCGGCGGTGCGCACCGGCGCGCAGGCGGTGCACCCCGGCTACGGCTTCCTTTCCGAGAACGCCGCTTTCGCCGCCGCGCTGGCCGCGGCGGGAATCGTGTTCCTCGGCCCGCCCGCCCGGGCGATCGAGATCATGGGCGACAAGATCGCGGCCAAGAACACCGTGGCCGCCTTCGACGTGCCCGTCGTGCCGGGCATCGCCCGGCCCGGCCTGACCGACGACGAACTCGTCGCGGCGGCAGTGGAAATCGGCTATCCGGTGCTGGTCAAGCCGTCGGCGGGCGGTGGTGGCAAGGGCATGCGGATGGTCGAGGATCCGGCGCTGTTGCCGGCCGCCCTGGTGAGCGCGCGCCGCGAGGCCGGCGCCGCGTTCGGCGACGACACATTGTTCCTGGAGCGGTTCGTCACCCGGCCGCGCCACATCGAGGTGCAGGTGCTGGCCGACCAGTTCGGCAATGTGCTGCATCTGGGCGAGCGCGAATGCAGCCTGCAGCGCCGCCACCAGAAGGTGATCGAGGAGGCGCCCTCGCCCCTGCTGGACGCCGCCACCCGCGCGAGAATCGGTGCGGCGGCGTGCAATACGGCCCGCAGCGTCGACTATGTCGGCGCGGGCACCGTCGAGTTCATCGTGTCCGCGGACCGGCCGGACGAGTTCTTCTTCATGGAGATGAATACCCGGCTACAGGTCGAGCATCCGGTGACCGAGCTGGTCACCGGCGTGGACCTGGTGGAATGCCAGGTGCGGGTGGCGGCCGGGCAGAAGATCGCAGTGGCCCAGGAGGACGTCCGGCTGACCGGGCACGCCATCGAGGCCCGGGTCTACGCCGAGGATCCGGGTCGCGGTTTCCTGCCGACCGGCGGCACGGTGCTCGGCCTGAGCGAGCCGGACGGGCAAGGGGTCCGGGTGGATTCGGGCCTGAGCCCCGGCACCGTGGTCGGCAGCGACTATGACCCCATGCTCTCGAAGGTGATCGCGCACGGCGCCGACCGGGCCGCCGCGATCGCGAAACTCGATCGAGCCCTGGGCGATACGGTGCTGCTCGGCGTCACGAGCAATATCGAGTTCCTCCGGTTCCTGCTGGCCGATCCGGACGTCCGGGCCGGCAAGCTCGACACCGGGCTGCTGGATCGGCGGGTCGGCGACTTCCAGCCCGCCGAACCCGGTGCGGATCTGTTCGTCGCCGCGGCGGCCTACCACTGGCTGCGCGAATGGCCTGCCGGCCCGGCCGACCCGTGGGAGCTGCCCACCGGCTGGCGCATCGGCTCCCCCGCGCCCACCGCGATCCGGCTCAGCGGCGGCGAGCGCACCGAGCACGTCTACCTCACCGGAACGCCCGCGGCCGCCACCGCGCGCCTCGACGGTGGCGAATCCCGCAAGCTCACCGCCGCCTACGCCGACGGCCGCCTGACGGTGACGCTGGACGGCCTGCGCCAGGACTACCGCGTCGCCGAAGACGAAGCCCAGCTGTGGGTTTCGGGACCGACCGGCGTCGCGGTGCTGCGCACGGTGCCCGAGGAGCGCGTCCGCCGCGGCGGCGACCAGGTCGGCGACGCCGAAATCCGCAGCCCCATGCCGGGTTCGGTGATCGCCGTGCTGGTCGAACCGGGCGCCGTCGTCGCGGCGGGGGCACCGATCGTGGTCGTCGAGGCCATGAAGATGGAGCACACCCTCACCGCGCCGACCGCCGGCGCCGTAGAAATTCTCGCCGCGGCGGGCACGCAGGTCCGCCTGGACCAGCCGCTGGCCCGTATCGCCGCCCAGACTCCCGCAGCAGAAGGACTTTCCGAATGACCGACTTCCTATCCACCGGCACGCTGCCCGAGGATTACCGCGATCTCGCCCTGACCGTCCGGGATTTCGCGAACTCCGTGGTCGCACCCGTGGCCGCCCAGCACGACGCCGCGCACACCTTCCCGTACGAGGTGGTGGCGGGTATGGCCGAGATGGGCCTGTTCGGCCTGCCGTTCCCGGAGGAGTTCGGCGGCATGGGCGGCGACTACTTCGCGCTCTGCCTGGCGCTCGAGGAACTCGGCAAGGTGGATCAGAGCGTCGCCATCACGCTGGAGGCCGGCGTCTCGCTGGGCGCGATGCCGATCTACCGCTTCGGCAACGACAAGCAGAAGCAGGAGTGGCTGCCGCAGTTGACCTCCGGGCGCGCGCTGGCCGCCTTCGGCCTCACCGAGCCCGGCGCGGGCAGCGACGCGGGCGGCACCCGCACCACCGCGATCGTGGACAGCGGCGACTGGGTGATCAACGGCAGCAAGCAGTTCATCACCAACTCCGGCACCGACATCACCCGGCTGGTGACGGTCACCGCGGTCACCGGCCAGGCCGAGGGCAAGAAGGAGATCTCCACCATCCTGGTGCCCACGGACACACCGGGCTTCGTCGCCGAGCCGGCCTACAACAAGGTCGGCTGGAATGCCTCCGACACCCATCCGCTCAGCTTCACCGATGTGCGCGTGCCCGAGGAGAACCTGCTCGGCGAGCGCGGCCGCGGCTACGCCAACTTCCTGCGCATCCTGGACGAGGGCCGCATCGCCATCGCCGCGCTCGCGGTCGGCGCGGCCCAGGGCTGTGTCGAGGAGAGCGTGCGCTACGCCAAGGAGCGCGAGGCCTTCGGCCGGTCCATCGGCCGCAACCAGGCCATCGCGTTCAAGATCGCCCGGATGGAGGCCCGCGCGCACGCCGCGCGCACCGCCTACTACGACGCCGCCGCGCTGATGCTGGCCGGCAAGCCGTTCAAGAAGCAGGCCGCCATCGCCAAGCTGGTGGCCAGCGAGGCCGCGATGGACAACGCCCGCGACGCCACCCAGATTTTCGGCGGCTACGGCTTCATGAACGAATACGCTGTGGCCAGGCACTACCGCGACAGCAAGATCCTGGAAATCGGCGAGGGCACAACGGAGGTGCAGCTGATGCTGATCGGGCGGGAGCTGGGCCTGTGAAAAAGGTCGTCCAGCGCGGACTGTGGTTCGAGGAGTTCGAGACCGACGTGGTCTACGAGCACCGGCCCGGACGCACCATCACCGAGGCCGACAACGTCCTGTTCACCACGCTGACCATGAACACCCAGGCGTTGCACCTGGACGCCGCGTTCGCCGACGCGCAGCCGCCGTTCAACCAGCGGCTGGTGAACTCGATGTTCACGCTGTCCACGCTGATCGGACTGTCGGTGGCGCAGCTGACCCAGGGCACGCTGGTGGCCAATCTCGGCTTCTCCGAGATCGCCTTCCCGAAGCCGCTGTTCCACGGCGACACCATGTACGCCGAGACGGTGGTCACCGATAAGCGCGAGTCGAAGTCGCGGCCCGGTGAGGGTGTCGTCACCCTGGTGCACACCGCACGCAATCAGCACGGCGTGGTCGTGGCCACCGCCACCCGCTCCACGCTGGTCCGGAAGCGGCCGGCATGAGCTGGGAGATGGCGGGCCCGGGCTGGTTGTTCTGCCCGGCCGATCGCCCGGAACGTTTCGAAAAGGCCGCCGCGGCAGCCGATGTGGTGATCCTCGATCTCGAAGACGGTGTGGCCGCGGCCGACAAGGCGGCCGCGCGCGAGGCGCTGCTGAGCACCCGGCTGGATCCGGAGAGCACCGTCGTGCGGATCAACCCGTACGGCACCGAGGCGCACACCCTGGATCTGCGTGTGCTCGCGCAAACCGGGTATCGACGGGTCATGCTCCCGAAATGCGAATCGGGCGAACAGATCCGGGCGCTCGCGCAGTGCGAGGTGATCGCGCTGATCGAATCGCCGCTGGGCGCGCTGACGGTCGCCGAGGCGATGCACGTGGACAACGCCATCGGCGTGATGTGGGGCGCGGAGGATCTGGTGGCCGGGCTCGGTGGCACCGCCAGCCGGTACGCCGACGGCGGCTACCGGGAGGTGGCGCGCCACGTCCGCTCCACGGCGCTGCTGGCGGCCAAAGCGTACGGCAAGTTCGCGCTGGATTCGGTCTACCTGAACATCCGGGATCTGGACGGGCTGCGGGCCGAGTCCGAGGACGCGGTGGCGGTGGGCTTCGACGCCAAGGTGGCGATCCATCCCAGCCAGGTGCCGGTGGTGCGGGCGGCCTACGCGCCGGGCGCCGCCGAAGTCGACTGGGCCCGGCGGGTACTCGCCGAGGTACCCCACCATCGCGGCGTCTTCGCGTTCGAGGGACGCATGGTCGACGCGCCGGTGCTGCGGCACGCCGAACAGGTGCTGCGGCGCGCGGAAACAAGCTAGTCAGCTAGGAAAGGATTGCGATGGAACCACAGCGCCCACCCACCCCGTCGGCCGAACCGCCCGCCACCCCCCAGTGGGTGCCCACCGAGCGCGACATCGCCGACGCCCGGATCACGGACTTCGCCGGGTTCGTGCGGGCCCGGACCGGGTTCCAGGCGCCGGACTACCGGGCGCTGTGGCAGTGGTCCGTCGACGATCTGCCCGGGTTCTGGCACGCGCTGTGGGACTACTTCGAGCTCGGCGAGATCGACGGCGAGGTGCTCGTCGCCCCGGACATGCCGGGCGCGCAGTGGTTTCCGGGTACCAAGCTGAACTACACCGATCAGATCGTGCGGCAGTTCCGCACCGACCGGCCCGCCATCGTCGCACTCACCGAGGACGCCGAGCCGCGCGAGGTGTCCTGGGTCGAATTGATCGATCACACCGCCGCTTTCGCGCGCAGCCTACGTGAACTCGGTGTGCGCCCGGGTGACCGGGTGGCGGGATACCTGCCGAACGTTCCGGAGGCGGTGATCGCCTTCCTGGCGACCGCCGCCCTGGGAGCGGTGTGGAGCGCCTGCGGGCAGGATTACTCCGCCAAGGCCGCCCTGGACCGGCTCGGCCAGCTGGAGCCGGTGGTGCTGATCACCGCCGACGGCTACCGATTCGGCGGCAAGGCGCACGACAAACGCGAGGACATCGCCGCGCTGCAAGCCGGATTGGGCTCGCTGCGCGCGACCATCGCCGTCTCCCGCCTGGGGCTCGAGGTGCCCGACGCCGTGCCGTGGGCCGACGCGGTCGCCGACACCGGTAACGACGCCGCCGTCATCGAGACCGAGGCGGTCGATTTCGATCACCCGCTGTGGATCGTGTTCTCCTCCGGCACCACCGGATTGCCGAAGGGCATCGTGCACAGCCACGGCGGCGTCGTGCTCGAACATCTCAAAGCCGTTGCGCTGCAATCCGATATCGGGCCGGAAGACACATTCTTCTGGTACACCAGCCCGAGCTGGATGATGTGGAACTTCCAGGTCGCCGGGCTGCTGGTGGGCGCCACCATCGTCACCTACGACGGCAGCCCGACCCATCCGGCCCCGGACGCGCTGTGGCGCATGGCCGCCGAGGTTCGCGCCACCGTGCTGGGCACCAGTCCCGGCTACGTACTCGCCTGCATCAAGGCGGGCGCGGTGCCGCGCGCCGAGCACGATCTGACGGCGCTGCGCACCGTCGGCATCACCGGCTCCGCGCTGCCGCCCGCCAGCGCGCTCTGGCTCGGCTCGAATATCGGTGACCACGTGCAGGTGTCGTCGATCAGCGGCGGCACCGACGTGGTGTCGGCGTTCATCGGCGGCGTCCGCACCGTGCCGGTGTGGCCGGGTGAGCTGTCCGCGCCGTTCCTGGGCGCCGCGCTGGACGCCTACGATCCCGACGGGAAACCGGTGCGCGGCGAGGTCGGCGAGCTGGTGATCACCCGGCCGATGCCCTCCATGCCGATCCGGTTCTGGAACGATCCGGACGGAAGTCGTTACCGCGACGCCTATTTCGACATGTTCCCCGGCGTCTGGCGGCACGGCGACTGGATCGAGATCACCGGCCACGGCAGCGTCGTGGTGCACGGGCGCTCCGACTCCACGCTGAACCGCCACGGCATCCGCATGGGCAGCGCCGACATCTACCAGGCCGTCGAGCGACTGCCCGAGATCACCGAGGCCCTGGTCATCGGCGCCGAGCAGCCCGACGGCGGATATTGGATGCCGCTGTTCGTCACCCTGACGGCGGGGACCGAACTCACCGAGGAGCTGAAGAGCCGGATCAACAGCACCATTCGCGCCGAAGTGTCCCCGCGGCACGTGCCCGACGACATTATCCTCGCCCCGGGCATCCCGCACACCCGCACCGGCAAGAAGCTCGAGGTCCCGATCAAGAAACTCTTTCAGGGCGCCGACCCGGCCCGCGTCGTCGAGCGCAGCGCCGTCGACAACCCGGATCTGCTGGACTGGTACGGCGGGCAGCGCCGCCCCTAACCCGCCTGCCGGACGCCTTCGTCGCAGGCGTCGAGCCAGGCCTGTTTGCCGGACGGGAAGCGGCCGCCGCCCTCGAGCCCCTCGATGAAGCCCTGCTCACAGAAGTTGGCGGGCAGCCGGGTGCCGGCCTCACGGACGGATTCGGCGAGGCGGCGGGCTTCGCGGACGGTGCGCGGGCGGTTCCAGACGTCGCCGTCGGGGTCGATCATGATGACCGCGGCCGGGTCGAGGGCGGCAGACGGCGCGACCGGGAGCGGAGCCTCGGAGGATGCGGGTGCGGCGGTCGCGATATCGCCACCGCAGGCGGTCAGGCTCAGGGCCGTGGCGGCCACCGCGGTGACGATGAAGAGCTTCTGCACATCAGGTCCTTAACGAATGAGCGAGACGCAATGTTAGCAAGGCGAACGTTGTCGAGCCGTGCTCGTCGACCTGGGCAAATCACCGCCGGGAGCAGGCCGATACCATGTGCGGCATGAGTGTCGACAATCGCCGTACGGCGCGCAAGGCGGTCAGCGGCGACCCGGCACCTCGCGAGATCCGGCGCCGGCCGAAGAATCGGCGCGCGCAGATCGCCGCGGCCTCGGCCGCCGCGTTCGGTTCGCTGGGTTATCACGGCGTGAGCATGGAGGACATCGCCTCCGGGCTCGGCATCAGCTCGGCCGCGCTGTACCGGCACTATCCGAGCAAGTACGCGCTGTTCCGCGAGGAACTACTGCGTGTCGGCAACGCCATGTCCGCCTCGGTGCGCCTGCCCGAGGACGCCGCGCAGGCCACGGCCGAGGAACGCCTGCGCCTGGTCGTCGACGCGCTCATCGGCTCGACCATCGAGAACCGGGCCAGCGTCACCCTGGTGCGCTGGGAGGGCCGCTATCTGGAGCCGCAGGATCAGCAGATCCTGGCCGGCCTGCAATCGGAGGTGCTCGACGCGCTCGGCGGCGAATTGGCCGCGCTGCGACCGGGTCTGGCCGAGGACGATCGCCGGGTCCTGCGCGTCGCGCTGCTCAGCACCATCACCAGCATCGCCGACCATCACGCAACCCTGCCCGCCAAACAGCTCGCGCGCCTGCTGAGTTCGGCCTGCGCGACGGTCGCCGCGACCGAGCTTCCGCCCGCCGAGGTCACCGAACCGCTGGTCGCCGCCGAGATCCCGGAGTCGTTCAAGCACGAACTGCTGCTGCGCAAGGCGGTGGAGCTGTTCCACGAGCGCGGCTACCCGAATGTCAGCGTGGAGGACATCGCCACCGCCGCGGGGCTTTCCGCCGCCTCGGCGGTGTACCGCTTCTATCGCGGCAAGTCCGATCTGCTCTCGGCGGCGTTCCGCCGCGCCGCCGAGCGCGTCTCCGGCGCGATCGGCCCCGCGGTGGCCGCGGCCGACGGCCCGGAGGCCGCACTGCGGGCGCTGATCGGCCACTACGTGACGGGCTCGTTCGCCGAGCGGGATCTGACCTTCGTCTACTACACCGAGTTCCAGCACGTCCCGCCGGAGGATCGCACCGTGCTGCGCAATATCCAGCGGCTCAGCGTCGAGGAGTGGGCGCGACTGCTGCGCGAGGTGCGGCCCGAGCTGGCGGCCGCCGAGGCGCGCTTCCTGATCCACGCGGCGTTCGCGCTCGTGGTGGATCTGGGGCGGGCGTTCGACGCGGAGCCCTTCGCCGGGCCCGCGCGGGTCTGCGCGCTGATGGAATCGGTGCTGTTCGGGCGGCCCGGAAACTAACTTCGCCCGACTGTCAATGTTAACCGGCATTCTTTGCAGACTTTTTGTTAGACTCCGTGCTGAAGGCCACGTTCACGCATTCTTGTAACGCTCGATTCCGAACGCACTCGTGCGATAGCATCGCGGGATGACTGCCGACAATCGCCGCGCCGCGCGCGAAGGTGAGGCGCCCCGGGTGCGCCGCAGACCCAGGGATCGGCGGGCCCAGATCGCGGCCGCGTCCGCGGAGGCCTTCGGGTCGCTCGGGTATCACGGCGTCAGCATGGAGGACATCGCCTCCCGCCTCGACATCACCTCCACCGCGCTCTACCGGCACTATCCCAGCAAATACGCGCTGTTCCGGGAGGAGGCGCTGCGGCTGAGCGCGCTCAGCGCCGAAGCCGTGCGGCTGCCGCCGGAACTCGCGGCGGCAGCGCCGGCCGAGCAACTCGGGCACATCGTGGACGCGCTGATCGCGAAGTCGATCAGCAACCGCCGCAGCGCGGCGCTGCTGCGCTGGCAGAGCCGGTACCTGGAGCCCGAGGACTACCGCGTCCTGATCGAGCACCTGGCCCGGACCTACGCCGTGCTCGGCGACCTGCTCGCCCGGACCCGCTCCGGACTGGACGGCGCCGACCGCGCGGTGCTGGCCACCGCCGCGCTCAGCGTGATCGGCAGCATCTCCGATCACCACGTCTCGGTGCCCGCTCGCTCGCTCACCAACCTGCTGCGCGCGGCCTGCGCAGCGGTCTTCGAGACGGACCTGCCGCCGCTGGCCGACCGGCCGGAACCCGGGGGCAGCACCGAGGTTCCGCTGACCTTCAAACACGAACTGCTGCTCAAGCGCGCAATCGAACTCTTCCACGAACGCGGCTATCCCAACGTCAGCGTCGAGGACATCGCCACCGCGGCGGGCCTGCCCGCCTCCTCCGCGGTGTACCGGTTCTATCGCGGCAAGGGCGACATCCTCGCGGCGGCGTTCCGCCGTGCGGCGGACCGGGTTTCGGCGGCGATCGGCCCGGCCATCGCCGCCTCCGACGGGCCGGAGCAGGCGCTCACCGCGCTGATCGAGCTCTATGTGACCGGCTCCTTCGAGGAGCGGGAACTGACCTTCGTCTACTACGCCGAGATCAGCAACGTCCCCGCCGAGGAGCGCACGATGCTGCGCAATATCCAGCGGCTCAACGTCGAGGAGTGGGCCAAGCTGGTGGTCGGCGTGCGGCCGGAGTTGACCACCGCCGAGGCCCGGGTGCTGGTGCACGCCGCGCTCGCGCTGGTCGTCGACCTCGGTCAATGGCTGGGCCCGGACAATCCGATCTCCAACCGCCCCCGCGTGATCCGGCTCATGCAGGTCATCCTGTTCGGGCGGCCTGCGGGCTGAACGCGACCGTGCCGGGGTGCGGGGCGCGCCGGTTGGCAAGGGGATGTGGGCCGGCGCGCCCCGCCATTCAGGTGGTCTCGGAGCGCATGGCGGCGATCAGCGAATTCGGGCGCATGTCGAGCCAGTGCGATTCGACGTAGTCCAGGCAGGCGGTGCGGGTGGTCGCGCCGTGCGCGACGCGCCATCCGGTGGGAACCGCCGCGAAGACGGGCCACAGCGAGTGCTCGCCCTCGTCGTTGATCAGGACGTAGAACTGGGCGTGCGGGTCGTCGAACGGGTTGGTCATGGCGATTGCCTTCCTGGGTGGGAGCTTTCAGGCGCCGGTGGACCACAGCGTGGTCAGGACGTGACCGATCCGGGACAGTGCGGATCCGGAGGTCATGCGCCAGTGCGTGGCCTGCACGGCGTGGTTGTGCACGGTGCCGTCGACGGCGTCGGACCACCCGGCCGCCCCGGTGGCGCCGCTCGGATCATCGAGGGCCGCGGTGAAATAGACGAGATCACCCTTGTAGCGGCGCGGCCGGTAGCGGGTGATCAGCGTCAGCGCGTGCGCGCCCGCCTCGACCAGCCGGGTGAGGCGGTCCGCGCCGAAGGAGGCGAAGGGCTCCGGCAGTTCGGCGAGCCGGGCCGGGAGCCGCGTCAGGTCCAGATCGGCCTCGTCGGCCTGATCGCCCAGCAGGCCGCCGAGCAGGTCCGCGACCGGGACCGCCGCCGCGGCGTCGACCGTGCCGAGGCGCGGGCTGTCCATCATGGCCAGCAGCGCGACATGTCGGCCGTCGTCCTGCAACTGGATCGCGACGGCGTGCGCCAGCACTCCGCCGAGCGACCAGCCCAGCAGGTGGTACGGCCCCTCCGGTTGCACCGCGCGGATCTCCCGGACGTAGCGGCTCGCCCACTCCTCGATCGAATCCGGCAGGGCGGCGGTCGAATTGAGCACCGGCGACTGGAGCCCGTAGAGGCCGCGCTCCGGATCCAGATGTGCGGCCAGGCCCGCGAAGGACCAGGCGACGCCGCCCGCCGGATGCAGACAGAACACCGGCTCCTTCGTGCCGCCCGGCCGCAGCGGCAGCAGAACGTCGAAGGCGGCGTCCGCGTCGAGCCGGCCGTGGCCGGAGCGCGCGAGGGTCACCTGCGCCAGCAGCAGGGCCGGGGTCGGCGCGGAGAACAGCCAGAGGATCGGAACGTCCTCGGCCAGTGCGGTACTCAGTCGCACCGCGAGCCGGGTGGCGAGCAGCGAGTTGCCGCCGCGTTCGAAGAAGTTGTCGTCCAGGCCGATCGACTCGACTTCGAGCACCTCCGCGAAGGCCGCGCAGATCGTCTGTTCGAGTTCCGTAGCGGGCGCGCGGTATTCGCGGTTGCCCGGCTCCGGGCGCGGCAGGGCCCGCCGGTCCACCTTCCCGTTCGCGGTCAGCGGCAGCGCGTCCAGGCGCAGCAGCACCTGCGGGACCATGTAGCTGGGCAGTGCCTCGGCCAGCGCCGAGCGCAGGGCGGCCGGATCGATCGGCTCGGCGGCGGTGAAATAGCCTGCCAGTACGGCATTGTCGGTGCCGGAGCGATGCGCCACCACGAAGGCCTCGCCGATACCGGGCCGCGAACGCAGCGCGTGCTCGATCTCGGCGAGCTCGATCCGGTAGCCGCGCACCTTGACCTGGAAGTCGCGGCGCTCGACGTACTCGAGGTTGCCGTCGGCCGCCCAGCGCACCATGTCGCCGGTGCGGTACAGCCGGGTGCCCGCGGCGCCGAAGGGGTTGGCCACGAACCTCTCCGCGCTCAGGTCGGCGCGACCGTGGTAGCCGCGGGCCAGTTGCGCGCCACCGAGGTACAGCTCACCGGTGACGCCCACCGGCACCGGGTGCAGGCGGTCGTCCAGGACATAGACCTGGTTGCCGTCCTCGACGGTGCCGATCGGCACGATCGAGCCGGTGGCGGACCCGGTGCGGTACCGGGTCACCGAGACGGCGGCTTCGGTCGGCCCGTACAGATTGTCCAGGCGGGCGTCGGTCAGCGGGGCCAGCCGCCGCACCGTCGCGGCGGGCAGCGGTTCGCCGATGACCAGCAGCCGCCGCAGCGAGCCGGGTAGTCGCGCCGCGCCGGACACCTCGGCCAGCATCGCCAGCAGCGACGGCACCAGCGTGAGGGTGGACACCTCGGCCTCCCGCACCAGCTCCAGCAGCGCGGCCGGATCCCGTTGCGCCCCTTGCGGAGCCAGTACCACGTGGGCGCCGGTGCGCAGCGCCCACCAGAACTCCCAGACCGACAGGTCGAAGGCCGCCGAGGTCATCAGCAACACCGAATCGGCCGTGTCCAAACGGTATTCGGACTGCATCCACTCCAGCTGGTGGGTGACCGCGGCATGGGTCACGGCCACGCCCTTGGGCAGTCCCGTGGAGCCGGAGGTGAAGATGACGTAGGCGGTGTGCTCCGGGCGCAGCGCGACCGGGCGGTCGCGGTCGGTGACCGGGCGGGCGTCGAGATGCTCGGACACGGTCGAGATGTCCAGCAGCAGTTCGTGTCGCGAGACCTCGTGCGGCAGCATCGGCTGCCGTCCGGAGACCAGCACCAGCGCCGGATCGGCGGCCTCGAGCACCCGCACCGTGCGATCCAGCGGATGCGCGGGATCCAGCGGCACGTAGGCCCCGCCGGCCGCCACCACCGCGTACATCGCGACGAGCAGATCGACGCTGCGCGGAATCGCCAGTGCCACCGGGACATCCGGTCCGATGCCGCGCGCGATGAGCACCCGCGCCAGCCGGTTGACCTCGGCCGCGAGCTCGGCGTAGGTCAGCAGCAGCACACCGTCGTCGACCGCGACCGCCGTCGGCGTGCGGGCCGCTTGCGCGCGGAACCCGGCGTCCAGCGTGCCCGGTGCGCAGTCGCGCCCGGCCCGGTTCCAGGTGCTGAGCACCCGCTCGGATTCGGCGGCGTCCAGCAGCGGCAGATCGCCGACCGGCGTCCGTGGATTCGCGCACAGCGCCGCGAGCAGCCGGTGCAGCCGGCCCGCGAAGCCCGCCACCGTCGATTCGTCGAACAGGGCGGTGGCGTAGGTGAGCGTGGCGGCCATGCCCGCCGGCGCGCCCGCGTCGTCGTAGCGGTCGGTGATCACCAGGTGCAGATCGAACTGGGCGACGCCGGAGTCGAAATCGACCGCGGCGACCTGCAATCCGGCCAGCTCGAAGTCGGCCTCGGCCTGATTGTGGAAGGAGAACCCGACCTGGAACAGCGGGTGCCGGGCGGTGGAGCGCTCCGGATTCAGCACCTCCACCAGGCGCTCGAAGGGGATGTCGGCGTGCGAGAACGCGGCCAGGTCGCCGTCGCGGACGCGGCGCAGCAGCGCGTCGAAACCGTCGGTGGCGGCGACCTCGGTGCGCAACACCAGGGTGTTGACGAACATGCCGACCAGATCGTCGAGATCGGCCGCGCCGCGCCCGGCCACCGGGGTGCCGACCGCGATGTCCGCGGTACCCGAGAGCCGTGACAGCAGCACGGCGAAGGCCGCGTGCAGCACCATGAACAGCGTGGCCCCGGTCTCGCGGCCGACCTCCTGGAGCCGGGCGTGCAGCGCGGGCTCGATGGCGAAGTCGACGTGGCGGCCACGGGTGGACACGACCGGTGGCCGGGGCCGATCGGCGGGCAGGTTCAGCTGTGCGGGCAGCCCGGCCAGGGTGTCGGTCCAGAACGCCACCTGCCGCGCGGCCACCGAATCCGGCTCGGTCTCCGAGCCCAGCCGCTCCCGCTGCCACCTGCTGTAGTCGCCGTACTGCACCGGCAGCGGAGTCCACTCCGGAGCGCGACCGTCCTTGCGAGCGGCGTAGGCGAGCATCACGTCACGGGCCAGCGGCACCAGGGACGAGCCGTCCGCCGCGATGTGATGCAGCACCACGACCAGCACGTGCTCGCGGGCGGCGGGCGGCACAGCGGCCGAGTCCCGCTCCGCGCGACCCGCAGGATGCACCTCGTCGGTCTGCTCACCGCGAGCCGAGCGGCCGGCCGCGCCGCGCACGGCGGGCATGCCCGCGACCACGGCCTGCCAGCGTCGGCCGATATCGGCGGTACCGGCGGGCGTGCCGAGTTCACCCGGCCTGCCGTCCCCTGCCTCCGACGGTCGGGGCCGCGTCGATTCCGCTACGGCGATTGCCGGTCCGGGGCTCGGGGCGGCGTCTGCCTGCGCCGAGTCCGCGAAACCGCCGGAAGTGCTCGGCTCGCCCCGGGTGTCCAGTGGATCCACCTCGTCGCGGGTTTCGGCGACCGCCGCGAAGAGTCGGGCCCGGAGGGGGACGGCCTCGGTGACGTCGAACCCCGCCGCGACGAAATCGGCGATGGCCGTAGGGAGGTCCTCGGCTCGGGTGGGCACCGGCGCGAGCCGCGGGATCGGGGCCGTGGTGACAGGCAGGACAATCTGGACAGGGCCGGAGTCCTGCTGGGGGTAGTAGGTGCGCAGGACCTCGTGCCTTTCGATCACGTCGGCGATCGCGGCGTTCAAGGCGGCGATATCGAGGTCGCCCGTCAGGCGGACGGCCAGGGGGATGTTGTAGGCGGTGGATTGGCGGTCCAGGCGGTTGAGGAACCACATCCGCTGCTGGGCCAGGGACAAGGGGATCGGTCCGCTGCCGGTGTGCCTGGTGAGCCGGGGCCGCGCCGGTGCGGCGTCCGGGATATCGCCGAGGGCGGCGGCCAGGGCCGACACGGTCGGATGCTCGAAAATGGTGCGGACGCCGACGGTCACCGCGCGCGCCTCACCCAGTCGAGCGGCCAATTGGGTTGCGGTGAGCGAGTTTCCGCCGCGCGCGAAGAAGTCGTCGTCGCGCCCGATCGGGTCGGCGCAGCCGAGGACCTCGGCGATGGCCCGAGCCACCGCCTGTTCGGCGGCTGTCTCGGGCGCGCGGAACTCCGTGGTCCGGAACACCGGCGCGGGCAGGGCCGTGCGATCCAGCTTGCCGACCGGGGTCAGCGGGATCGTGTCGAGCACCATGATCGCGGCGGGCACCATGTAGGCCGCGAGGGAGCGGCCCGCGAAGGCGGCCAGTTCGCCGCTGTCGACGACCCGCCCCGGCGCCGCGACGACGTAGGAGACCAGCACGGTGGCGCCGCCCTCGGCGTGCCCGACGGTGGCGGCGAACTCGACCGACTCGTGGGCGGTGAGCACGGCGTCGATCTCGCCGAGTTCGATGCGCAGGCCGCGCACCTTCACCTGCTGATCGGCCCGGCCGACGTACTGGATCGCCCCGGCGCCGGTCCAGCGCGCGAGGTCGCCGGTGCGATACAACCGGCCGCCCGGCACGAACGGGTCGGCGACGAAGCGCCCCGCCGAAAGTGCCGGTCGCGCATGGTATCCCCGGGCCAGACCGGGTCCGCGCAGATACAGCTCGCCGGTCACGCCCGCCGGCACCGGCTGCAACCGCCGGTCCAGCAGCACCGCCGACATGCCGTGGATCGGGGTGCCGAGATCCAGCGGCTCCCCGGGCCGCTTGGGCGCGCTGATCGTGGTGATGATGGTGGTCTCGGTCGGACCGTAGGTGTTGTAGAACTGCCGGCCGATCGCCCAGCGCCGCACCAGATCCGGGCCGTAGGCTTCGCCGCCGACCGTCAGCTGCGCCAGTTCGGGCAGCTGCGCCGGATCCAGCGTCTGCAGCACCGCGGGCGTGAGGAAGGCATGGGTGACGTGCTGATCCCGCAGCAGCGCGGTCAATTCCGCGCCGCCGTAGATCCCGGCGGGCGCCACCACCAGCGCCGCGCCCGCGGCCAGCGCGAGCAGCAGTTCGAGCATGGACGCGTCGAAGCTCGGCGAGGCGACGTGCAGGACGCGGGATCCGGCCGTGACCGAGTACCGATCACGCTGTGCGACAGCGACACCGGCGATGCCGGCGTGGGTGGCCAGCACGCCCTTCGGCGTGCCGGTGGACCCGGAGGTGTAGATCATCCACGCCGGATGCTGCGGGCGCTGCGGGCGCGTCAGTTCCTCGGACCGCACCGGCCCGGCGGCGAAGTGCCGCATCCGCGCCGCGACGGCGGGGGCGTCCAGCACCAGCCAGTCGGTGTGCGCGGGCAGGGTCTCGGCGGTGCCGCGCACCGTCAGTCCCAGCGCCGCACCGGAATCGGTGAGCATGTGCGCGATGCGCTCGGCCGGATAGGTCGGATCCACGGGCACGAAGGCGGCACCGGTCTTGGCGACCGCCCACACCGCGAGCACCGACTCCGGCGAGCGGGGAATAGCGAGAGCGACAATGTCTTCCGGGCCGACGCCGCGATCGATCAGCAGCCGGGCCAAGCGGGAGGACTGCTCGTCCAGTGCCCGATAGGACAGCCGCAGACCGCCGTACAGCACCGCGGCGCCGTGCGGATTCCGTGCCACGGCCCCGGCGATCACGGCGGCCAGCGTCTGCGCCGGGATTCCCGGCTTGCCCCGCCGCGCGAGCAGGGCGGCGCGCTCGGCGGGTGCCAGCAGGTCGGCGGCGCCGATCGGCGCCGCCGGGTCCGCGGTCAGCGCGCCGAGCAGCCGGCCGAAGCGGCGCAGCAGCCCGGCGGCGGTGCCCGGGTCGAACAGGTCGCTCGCGTAATCGAGTTCGATGCCGAGGTGGCCGTCGGCGTCGAGCTCGGCGGCGACGGTGAACTGCAGGTCGAAACGGGCGACGGACTCGTCGAATTCGACCGCGGACAACTCCAGACCGGGTAGCGCGGCCGACCCGGCGCCGGTGTTCGCATAGCTCAGCGCCACGGTGAACAGCGGATGCCGGGCCGGGGACGGTGCCACGCCGAGTTCCTCGACGACGCGCTCGAACGGCACGGCGGCGTGGGCGAAGGCCGCCAGGTCCGTCGCCCGGGTGGCGGCGATCGACTCGGCGAAGGACTGCTCGGCGACCGGCCGGGTCCGCAGCACCAGGGTGTTGACGAACATGCCGACCAGGTCGTCGAGCGCGGCCGAGCCGCGTCCGGCGACCGGAGTGCCGATGGCGATGTCCGGCGACCCCGACAGCCGCGACAGCAGCACCGCGAGGGCCGCGTGCACCACCATGAACGGCGTCGCGCCGTGCCGGGCGGCCAGGTCGCGGATCCGGGCGCCGACGCCGCCGCCGACCCGAGCCCGCACGGTGCCGCCGCGTTTGCTCGCGACCGCCGGGCGCGGGCGATCCGCGGGCAGGGCGAGTTCCTCGGGCAAGTCACGCAGCGTCCGCCGCCAGTACGAGAGCTGTTCGGCGGCAGTCGCTTCCGCGATGTCGTGCTGCCACAGCGCGTAGTCGGCGTACTGCACCGGCAGCGGACGCCACAGCGGGGCGGCGCCCAGCACCCGGCCCAGGTAGGCCGCCAGCAGGTCACCCAGCAGCGGCGTCAGCGAATAGCCGTCGGCGGCGAGGTGGTGCAGCACCACCACCAGCACGTGGCTGGTGCCGTGCTCACGCAGCAGCACCGCGCGCACGGGCACCTCGGCGGTGACGTCGAAGCCTGCGCCGGCGAAGGCGCTGATCCGGGGGTGCAGATCGGTCACCGATTCCACCGGCAGCGGCACCGGCGACGGGTCGGCGGGGAGGATCACCTGGTGGCCGAGGCCGTCCGGGCCCACGGGATACCGCGTCCGCAAGACCTCGTGCCGGGCAATGACATCGGCGAAGGCCGCCGCCAATTCGACCGTGTCCAGCGCGCCTTCGATGCGCAGGGCCGCGGGAATGTTGTGCACGGCCGAGTCCGGGTCGAGCCGGTTGGCCAGCCACATGCCGCGCTGGACCGGCGCGAGCGGGACGAGCTCCGGGCGCGGACCCGCGGTCGGCCCGGGTAGTCGCTCGGCGACGCCCGCGCTGTCCAGGCGCTCGGCCAGCCGGTGCACCACAGGCGCTTCGAACAGCGCCCGCACCGGGATCCGCCGGTCCAGTCGTTCGCTCAGGCGGGCCAGCACCTTGGTCGCGCTGAGCGAGTTGCCGCCCAGCTCGAAGAAGCTGTCGTCCGCGCCGACCAGCGCCAGCCCCAGGACCTCGGCGAAGGTCTCGGCGACGGCCTGCTCGGCGGCGGTCTCCGGTGCACGGTAGGCCACGCTGTCGAAGACCGGTTCCGGCAACGCCTTCCGATCCAGCTTCCCGGCGGCGTTGAGCGGGAAGGTCTCCAGGACCAGCACCACCGAGGGCAGCATGTAGGACGGCAGGGCGGCCGCGGCCGCGGCCCGCACCTCGTCCGCGAGCGCCGGCGCGCCACCCGGCGTCACCGGCAGGACGTACCCGGCCAGATGATCGCCGACCACCGAGGCCGCGGCCTGGGCGACGCCCGGCACGGCGGCGAGCACGGCTTCGATCTCGCCCAGCTCGATGCGCTGACCGCGGAACTTCACCTGGAAGTCGGTGCGGCCCAGATACACCAGCTCCGCGCCCGGACCACCCGCCACCAGTTCCCAGCGCACCAGATCGCCGGTGCGGTACATGCGCTCGCCGGGCGCACCGAAGGGATTGGCCACGAAACGATCCGAGGTCAGGTCGGCCCGGCCGTGGTAGCCGCGCGCGAGCTGCGTTCCGGCCAGGTACAACTCCCCCGCCACACCGGGCAGGGTCGGCCGCAGGCGCGAATCCAGCACGTAGACCCTGCTGTTCCACTCCGGGTTGCCGATCGGCATGACGGTGCGGTCGATCTCGCCGGTCACCTCGCGGTAGGTGATGCTCACCGCCGCCTCGGTCGGCCCGTACAGGTTGTGCAGCCGCGCCCGGCTCACCGCGCCGAAGGCGCGCACCGTCTCGGCCGGAAGCGCCTCGCCGATGACGAAGACCGTGCGCAGCGTCGCCAGCCCGGCGCGCGTCCCGGCGGCGCCGAGTTGCCCGGCGAAGACGCTGAGCATCGACGGCACGAAATCGGTCACGGTGACGCCGTGCGCCTCGATCACCTCGGCCAGGTAGCCGGGATCGCGATGCCCGTCGGGGGTCGCCAGCACCAGGCTCGCGCCGACGCGCAGGGGCAGGAAGTAGCCCCAGAGCGAGACGTCGAAGGTGGTCGCGGTCTTCTGCAGGTACACATCGCCGGCGCCGAAGCGGTACTCGGCCTGCATCCAGGTCATCTGGTTGACGATCGCGGCGTGGGAGACGCTGACGCCCTTGGGCTTTCCGGTCGAGCCGGAGGTGAACAGCACATAGGCCGGGTGCTGCGGATGCAGCGGCGCGGTGCGCTCGTGCGCCGCGACGGGATCGTCGGCGTAACCGTGCAATTCGAGGGTGTCGACCGCCAGTACGGCTCCCGCGTAGCCGAATTCGGCCCGGTCCCCCGCCCTGGTGAGCAGCACGGCCGGCCGCGCGGTGGCCAGGATGTGCGCGATGCGCTGGGCGGGGTGGTCCGGATCGATCGGCACGTAGGCGCCGCCGGCCTTCAGCACGGCGTACATCGCGACGACGAGATCGGTGCTGCGGCGAATCGCCAAGGCCACCAGCGACTCCGGGCCCACGCCGAGTCCGATCAGATGCCGGGCCAGCTGGTTCGAGCGCCGATCCAGCTCGCCGTAGGTCAGCACGGTGACCGCCCCGTCCTCGGGGACGTAGCGCAGCGCGGGATCGAACGGCGTGGCCGCGGCCTGCGCCTCGAACTCGTCGAGCAGCAGTTCGGCGACGTAGGCGGTGTGCGCGGAATCGTTCCAGCCCGCCACGACCCGGTCCAGTTCACCCGTGTCGAACAGATCGATGTCGCCGGTGATCTGGTGCGGATCGGCGATGACCGCGGCCAGCAGGCGGGTGAAGCGCGCGGCCATGGTCGCGACGGTGGCCGCGTCGAACAGGTCGGTGGCGTAGTCGAAGCGGAGCAGATCGCCGGCCACGGTCAGCTGGAGATCGAAACGCGTGGTGCGGTAGTCGAAGTCGTGCGCCGCGACGGTGAGCCCGTCCAGCTCGACGGCGACCGCGCCCAGATTCTGGAAGAACAGCGCCACCTGGAACAGCGGATGCCTGGCCTCCGAGCGCGGCGGGTCGAGCACCTCCACCAGCCGTTCGAACGGCACATCGGCGTGGGCGAAGGCATCCAGGTCGCGTTCGCGCACGCGGCGCAGCACCGCGGCGAAGCTGTCGGAGCCGGGCACCTCGGCGCGCAGCACCAGGGTGTTGACGAACATGCCCACCAACTCGTCGAGCGCGGCCTCGCCGCGGCCCGCCAGCGGTGCGCCGATCACGATGTCGGTGGTGCCGGACAGCCGGGCCAGCAGGGTGGCCAGCGCGGCGTGCACCACCATGAACGGCGTCGCGTCGAATCGCGCGGCGACCGCCTCGATACCGCGCAGCACCGCCTCGTCCAGGCGCACGCCGACGCTGTCCGCGGCATGAGTGGCCAGGGCCGGTCGCGGGCGATCGGCGGGCAGGTCCAGTTGCGCGGGCAGGCCGCTCAGGGTGCGCTGCCAGTAGCGGAGCTGGCGGGCCGACACCGATTCCGGGTCGGCCTCGAGGCCCAGCAGGTCGCGTTGCCACAGCGCGTAATCCGCGTACTGCACGGGCAGTTCGGTCCAGCCGGGCGCTCGGCCGGCGAGCCGGGCGGCGTAGGCGACGGCGATGTCGCGGGCGAGCGGGCCCAGCGAGAAACCGTCGGCGGCGATGTGGTGGACCACGAGCGCGAGCAGGTGGTCGCGCTCGGTCAGCCGCACCAGGCCGACCCGCACGGGCACGGCCGCGGTCACGTCGAAGGGCTGGGCGGCGAACTCCGCCAGCGCCGCGGCCGCGGTGTGCGCCGCCGCGGGGACGACCATCAGCGGCGGCACCGCGTCCGGCGCCAGGACGCGCTGGTAGCCGATGCCCGCACGCTCCGGATACACGGTGCGCAGCGACTCGTGCCGTCCGATCACGTCGGCGACGGCGGCGGTGAGCGCGGCCGGGTCCAGCGGCCCGGTGAGCCGCAGGGCGACCGGAATGTTGTTGACGGTGTCGGCCGGGTCGAAACGGTTCAGGAACCACATGCGCCGCTGCGCGGGGGACAGCGGGATCAGCTCCGGGCGCTCCCGCACCGTGAGCGGCGGGCGGGCGCCGGTGCCGCTGAGCCGGTCGGCGCCGGCGGCGAGACCGGCGACGGTCGGCGCGTCGAACAGCAGCCGCAGCGGCACCTCGGCGGCCAGTTCCGCGCCGAGCCGCGCCGCGACCTGGGTGGCGATCAGCGAATTGCCGCCGAGGGCGAAGAAATCGTCGTCCGCGCCGATTCCGTCGCGGCCGAGCAGGTCGCCGAAGATTCCGGCGACGAGTTCCTCGGTGGCGCTCCCGGGTGCGCGGAAGGCCGCGGACTCGAAGACCGGTTGCGGCAGCGCACGCTCGTCGAGCTTGCCGGACGCGTTCAGCGGGAACGCGTCGAGCACCACGAACGCGGTGGGCACCATATAGCCCGGCAGTGCGGCGCGCGCCGCGTGCCGGGCCCGGTCGGTCACGCCGTCCGCGCCGGTGAGATAGGCGACCAGCTGGTCGCCCCGCAGCCGGACCGCCACCTGGCCGACGCCGTCCACGACCGCGAGCACGGATTCGATCTCGCCGAGTTCGATGCGCAGGCCGCGCAGCTTCACCTGGAAGTCGGTGCGGCCCAGATACTCCAGGGCGCCATCGGGATTCCAGGCGACGAGATCACCGGTGCGATACATTCGCGCGCCGGACGCGCCGTAGGGGTTGGCGACGAAGCGGTCCGCCGTCAGATCCGGTCGGGCCACGTAGCCCAGCGCCAATTGCGCACCCGCCAGGTACAACTCACCCGGAACCCCGGCGGGGACCGGTCGCAGGCGCGAATCCAGCACCAGCAGTGCGGTGTTGAACACCGGCCGCCCGATCGGGACCGACACCGTGTCCGCCGCGGTCACCTCGTGGAAGGTGACGTCCACGGCCGCCTCGGTCGGCCCGTACAGATTGTGCACCCGGGCGCCGGTGAGCCGGCGGGCCCGCTGCGCGACAGCGGCGGGCAGCGCCTCGCCGGAGGCGAAGACACGGCGCAGCGCGGGGTGCGCCGACTCGGTGATCGCGCCGGTGAACACCGCCAGCAGCGACGGCACGAAGTGGACCGTCGTGACCTGCTCGGCGGCGATCAACCGGGACAGGTACGCCGGATCCCGATGGCCGTCCGGCCGGGCCACGACCAGGCGCGCGCCGATCTGCAAGGGCCAGAAGAACTCCCACACCGACACGTCGAAGGTGGCCGGGGTCTTCTGCAGGACGACGTCGTCGGGGCGCAGGACATAGCGGTCCTGCATCCACATCAGCCGGTTGACGATCGCCGCGTGCGAGATCGCCACGCCCTTCGGCCGGCCGGTCGAACCGGAGGTGAACAGGACGTAGGCGGTGTCGGCGGCCCGCAGCGTGCCACGACGTTCAACGGCCGTCACGGGCGCGGCCGAATGGCCGGACAGGTCCAGCTCGTCGATCGCCAGGCCCGCGAGGCCGTCCCGGGTGGTGGTGAGTACGCACACCGGTTGCGCGGTGTCGAGGACATAGCGCGTCCGGTCGGCCGGATGGTCGGGGTCCAGCGGCACGTACGCACCACCGGCGACGACCGTGGCGTACATGGCCACAACCAGCTCCACCGAGCGCCGCATGCCCAGCGCCACCAGGGTATTCGGACCGACGCCGAGATCGATCAGGTGCCGGGCGAGGCGATTCACCCGCGCGTCGAACTCCGCATAGGTCAGCGTGGCGAGGTCACTCGACCCCGCGTCCTCGAAGCGCACCGCGACCGCGTCCGGCGTCCGGGCGGCCTGGGCCTGATACATCGACGCCAGCGTCGCGGCCGGGTCGATCGGGTGCGCGGTCTCGTTCCAATGTCGCAGGACCAGTGCGCGTTCGGCGGCGTCCAGCAGTTCGATATCGCCGACCCGGATGCCGGCGTCGGCGGTCACGGCGCGCAGGACCCGTAGGAAGCGGGCGCCGAAGCCCTCGATGGTGGCGTGATCGAACAGGTCGGTCGCATACCGCAGCAGGCCACGCAGCGCGGTGCCCGTCTCGGTGCCGTATTCGCCGATCTCCAGCGCCAGGTCGAACTGGGCGACCCGATTGTCCAGCGGGTAGGCCGAGACTTCCAGGCCGGGCAGCCGCAGCACCGTGTCCTCGCGGTGCTCGAAGGTGAGCAGGGTCTGCACGATCGGCGAATGCGCCTGGGAACGCACCGGATTCAGCTCATCGACCAGACGCTCGAACGGCAGGTCGGCATGGGCGAAGGCGCGCACGTCGACCGCGCGCACCGCACGCAGCAGTTCGGCGAAGGTGTCCGCACCCCGGACCGCCGTGCGCAGCACCAGGGTGTTGACGAACATGCCGACCAGCTCGTAGAGGGCTTCCTCGGACCGGCCCGCGACCGGGGTGCCGATCGCGATGTCGTCGGTGCGCGCCAGCCGCGCCAGCAGCGTCGCGTAGGCGGCGTGCAGCACCATGAAGGTCGAAACACCGTGCCGCCGCGCGAGTTCGGTGATGGCGCCGGTGAGCTCGGCGGGCACCGCGAACTCGACCGTCGCGCCCCGCCCGGACGCCACCGGTGGACGCGGGCGGTCGGCGGGCAGGTCGAGCACCGGCGCGAGGCGGTCCAGCTCGGACCGCCAGTGCGCGAGCTGCGCGGCCAGCAGGGACTTCGGGTCGTCGGCGGAACCCAGCAGTTCGTGCTGCCAGAGCGTGAAGTCGGCGTACTGCACCGGCAGTGGCGTCCAGCGCGGCGGCTCTTCGGCGACGCGGGCGGTGTAGGCGGTCATCAGGTCCCGCGCCAGTGGAGCCGTGGAGACGCCGTCGGCGGCGATGTGGTGCACCACGAAGGCCAGCACGTGGTCCTCGGGGTCGACCCGGAACAGGGTTGCCCGCCAAGGCAGTTCGCTCCGCAGATCGAAGCCCGCCGCGGCGCGGTGCAGGATCGCGGCACGCAGATCCGCCTCGGTGACGGCGGCGACGTCCAGACCGGCGGGGACATCGTCCGAAACGACCTGCATCGGACCGGCGGCGTCGGCGGGGAACGTCGTCCGCAGCGACTCGTGCCGTTCGACGAGGTCGTGCAGCGCGGCGCGCAGCGCCGCCTCGTCCAGCGCGCCGGTCAGGCGAATGGTGAGGGGGATGTTGTAGACGGCGGACTCCGGATCCATCCGGTTCAGCAGCCACATCCGGGTCTGGGCCAGCGACAGCGGAATCCGCACCGGGCGGTCCTTCGGGGTCAGCGCGGGCCGGTCGGTCCCGCCGCCGAGCCGCGCCGAGCGCGCGACGCGCGCGGCCAGTTCGGCCACCGTCGGCGCTTCGAACACCTCACGGACGGTGAGGGTCGCGCCGAAGGTGGCGTTGGCGCGGGCCACCAGGCGCATGGCCAGCAGCGAGTTGCCGCCCCTGGCGAAGAAGTCGTCGTCCGCACCGAGCCGCGCACCGCCGATCAGGTCGGTGATCAGGGTCGCGAGCACCGACTCGACGCCCTCACGCGGCGCGCGGAATTCCACTGCGGCGCCGGTGAATTCGACTGCGGGCAGCGCCGCGCGGTCGAGTTTTCCGACGGTGGTCAGCGGCATGTCCGCCAGCACGACGATATGCGCGGGCACCATGTAGGCGGGTAACTGCGCGCGCAGGGTGTCGAGCACGGAGTCCGCGGACAGCGCCGCGCCGCTGACGTAGCCGACGAGATTCTCGGATCCGGCCGTGTCCCGGGCCACCACCGCGGCGTTGGCGACACCCGGCACCGCGGCCAGCGCGGCCTCGATCTCGCCGAGCTCGATCCGCTGACCGCGCAGTTTGATCTGGAAGTCGTTGCGCCCCAAATACACCAGGTCACCGTCGCGGTTCCAACGCACCAGGTCGCCGGTGCGGTACATCAGCCGGCCGGGCACACCGAACGGATCCGCGACGAACCGCTCGGCGGTGAGCCCGGCCCGGCCGTGGTAGCCCCGCGCCAGTTGATCGCCCGCCAGATACAGCTCACCCGTCACGCCGATCGGCACCGGCCGCAGCCGGGCGTCCAGCACGTAGGCGCGGGTGTTCCAGCAGGGGCGGCCGATGGCGACCTCGCGCCCGGATTCGGCGTCGGCATCGGAGAACTCGTGATAGATCGCCGAGATCGCGGCCTCGGTGGGGCCGTAGGCGTTGTGCACGGCCCCGTCGAAGGCGCCCCGCAGTTGCGCGAGCAGATCCGGCGTCAACGCCTCACCGCCGCAGTGCAGATGCCGGAACGAGCGCAGGGCCTCGCCCATGCCCTCACCGAGCAGCGCCGCCAGCACCGAGGGCACGTATTCGGCGATGGTGATGCCGTGTTCGCGCAGCAGGCCCGCGAAGTAGTCCAGGTCCAGGTGGCCGCCGGGCCGCGCCAGCACCAGCGGCGCGCCGACGGCGACGGGCAGGAAGCACTCCCACACCGACACGTCGAAGGTCAGCGGAGCGCGCTGCAGGATGCGATCGGCGGCGGTCACCTGATAGCGGAACTCCAGCCAGCGCAATTGGTTCATGATCGCGCGGTGGGTGACCGCGACGCCCTTGGGGCGGCCGGTGGAGCCGGAGGTGAACAGCACGTAGGCGGTGTTGGCCTGGCGCAGGCGGCCGAGCCGCTCCGCGTCGGCGACGGTCGTCGCCGCGAATCCGTCGAGCTCCAGAGTGGCTACGTCGACCACGCGAACCCCGTCCAGCGCGGGCAGTTCCGCGCCGCCGACCGCCAGAATGAGTGCGGGCGAAGCGCTTTCGACGACCAGTGCGATACGGTCGGCCGGATGCTCGGGGTCGATCGGCAGGTACGCGCCGCCCGCGCGCACGATCGCGTACATCGCGACCAGCATGTCGATCGACCGCAGCGCGGCGAGACCGACGATCGTCTCCGGCCCGACGCCCGCGGCGATCAGCCAGCGCGCCAGCCGGTTCACCCGCGCGGCGAACTCGCCGTAGCTGATCTGCTCGCCCTCGAAGCGGGCCGCGAGGCCGTGCGGCTCGGCGCCCGCGCGGGCGGTGAGCAGATCGTCCAGGGTCTCGCGCAGCAGCGGGCGGGTGGTGGCGTTGCGGTCCGAGAGCAGCATCCCGCGCTCGGCGACCGACATCAGCTCGACCTGCCCGGCCCGCGTGCGGGTATCGCGCACCAGCGCGCGCAGCACACGTTCGAACCCCGCGGCGAAACCGGCCGCGGTGGGCTCGTTGAAGAGGTCGCGGGCGTAGTGCAGATGGATGTCGATGCCGTCCGGGTTGCCGTCGGCGTCGTAGCGGTCGGTCAGCGTCCAGTCCAGGTCCAGCTGGATCGGCGCGGGGCCGACTTCGAGCGGGGCGATCGCCAGCCGCTTCAGCCGGAAGTCCGGTTGGCGGTGGTTCTGCAACGTCAGTGCGACCTGGTAGAGCGGGGCGTGCGCCTGCGAGCGCACCGGATTGAGGGCGTCCACGAGTTGCTCGAAGGGCACGGCCGCGTGCTCGAAGGCGGCCACGTCCGCGGTGCGCACGGCGGCGAGCAGGTCGGCCAGTCGCGCGTCGGGTAAGACCTCGGTGCGCAGGACCAGGGTGTTGACGAACATGCCCACGAGGTCGTCGAGGGCCTGCTCGCCGCGCCCCGCGACGGGCGCGCCGATCACGACGTCGGCGGACCCCGAGAGCCGGCTGAGCAGGACGGCCAGAGCCGTGTGCAGCACCATGAACGGGGTGACCCGGTGCGCGGCGGCCAGATCCTGGATCGCCTGGTGCAATGCGCGGTCCAGCCGGCCGAGGAACGCGCCGCCACGATAGCTCGCCACGGCCGGACGCGGCCGATCCGCAGGCAGGGTGAGCACCTCGGGCAGCCCGGCGAGCCGATCGGTCCAGTAGGCCAGCTGCCGGGCGAGCACCGAGCCCGGATCGGCCGCCGCGCCGAGGGCGGACCGCTGCCAGATCGCGAAGTCCGCGTACTGCAACGGAAGTGGCGACCACGCGGGCGCGGTGTCGGCGCAGCGCGCCACGTAGGCGGCGGCCAGGTCACGGGTCAGCGGGCCGAAAGACCAACCGTCCGCGGCGATGTGGTGCACCACGAACAGCAGCACGTGCTCGGGCTGCGTTCCCGCGTCCGCCACTTGCAGCAGGCGCACCCGCAGCGGCACCTCGGAGGTGACGTCGAAACCGGCCTGGGTGACCGTGGCGATCAGCGGCGGCAACTCGGCCGCGGCCACGGTGCGCACGACCAGGTCGACCAGCCGGGTACCGGCCGGCAGCACGAGCTGGGCGGCGTCGCCGTCGCGTTCGGGGTAGATCGTGCGCAGCGTCTCGTGCCGCCCGATGACGTCGGCGATCGCCGCCTGCAACGCGGCGACGTCGAGCGCGCCGGTCAGGCGCAACGCGAACGGGATGTTGTAACCCGCACCGGCACTGTCGAATCGGTTGAGAAACCACATCCGCTGCTGGGCGATCGACAGCGGGATGGCGTCGTCGCGGTGCTGTGGAACGAGCGGCGGCAACATCACCGGTACGGTATCCGCGTTCGCGCCGGTCCGCAGCGTGAGCCGGGCCGCCAGGGCGGCGACCGTCGCGGCGTCGAAGACGGTGCGCACCGGGACCGGCGTCCCGGTCGCCTTGCTCAGGCGCGCGGCGAGCTGGGTGGCGATCAGGGAGTTGCCGCCGAGGGCGAAGAAGTCGTCGTCCGCACCGACTTCGTCGCACCCGAGCAGCGCCCGGAAAGTCTCGGCGACAAGCGTTTCGGGCCCGTCCGCCGGAGCGCGGAAGGCGCGCTCGACCGCGGCGGGCGCGGGCAGCGCCGTGCGGTCCAATTTTCCGGAGGCGTTGAGCGGCAACGCGTCCAGCACGACGAACGCCGTGGGCACCATGTAGCCGGGCAGCCGCTCGGTGAGCGCGGCGCGCACGGCGTCGAGGTCGAGGTCCGCCGCGGGCACCAGATAGCCGACCAGCTGCTCCCCGGCCCGCACCGTGACGACCGCCTGCGCCACCGCGGGCAGCGCCAGCAGCAGGGCCTCGATCTCGCCGAGTTCGATGCGCAGACCGCGCAGTTTCACCTGGAAGTCGGTGCGGCCCAGGTAATCCAGCTCCCCGCCGGCGGTCCAGCGCACCAGATCGCCGGTGCGGTACATCCGCGCGCCCGGCGCGCCGAAGGGGTTGGCCAGGAAGCGATCTCCGGTCAGATCCGGGCGCCCCAGGTAGCCGCGCGCCACCTGGACGCCCGCGAGGTACAACTCGCCGGGGACGCCGACCGGCACCGGCCGCAGCCGGGCGTCGAGCACGTACGCCCGGGTGTTCCACACCGGTCCGCCCATCGGCAGACCGGCGACATCGGCGTCGGTGACCTCGTGGCAGCTGACCTCGACCGCGGTCTCGGTGGGGCCGTACATGTTGTGCACCCGGGCACCGGTCAGCGCGCGGGCCCGCTGCGCGAGCGCCCCGGGCAGCGCTTCACCGGAGCAGAAGAGGTAGCGCAGGGCGGGCAGCTCGTCACCGAGCTCGGCGAGGAAGACCGCGAGCATGGCGGGCACGAAGTGCACCGCCGTCACCGCCTCGTGCCGCAGGATCTCGGCCAGGTACGCCGGATCCCGGTGCCCGTCGGGGCGGGCCAGCACCAGGCGGGCGCCGGTCTGCAACGGCCAGAAGAACTCCGGCACCGAGACGTCGAAGGTCACCGGCGTCTTCTGCAGCACCACATCGCCGGTGCCGAGTTCGACCTGCGCCGACTGCATCCAGCGCAGCCGGTTGACGATCGCGGCGTGGCTGACCGCGACGCCCTTGGGCCGCCCGGTGGAGCCGGAGGTGAAGATCACGTAGGCGGTGTTGGCCGGGCGCAGCGCGCCGCGCCGCTCGGCGTCGGTGACCGGCGTCGCCGGGTACGCGCCCAGGTCGAGCTGATCGATACGTACCTGCGGCACAGGCAGTTCCAGATCCGCCGCGGCGGTCACAACGAGGACGGGCCGCGCGGTCTCGAGGATGTGTCGGCTGCGCTCGACCGGATGATCGGGGTCCAGCGGCACGTAACCGCCGCCCGCCGCGGTGATCGCGTACATGCCCACGACGAGGTCGAGCGAGCGCCGCATCCCCAGCGCCACCAGCGATTCCGGCCCGACCCCCTGTGCGATCAGCCAGCGGGCCAGCCGGTTGATCCGCGCGGACAGTTGCGCGTAGGACAGCGTCGTGCCCTCGAAGGTCACCGCGGGCGCGTCCGGCGTGCGGGCCACCTGCGCCTCGAACAGCGCGGGTAGCGTGCGCTCCTCGACCGGATGATCGGTCGCGTTCCACCGCTCGAGGACGTCGTGCCGTTCGGCGGCATCGAGCAACTCGACCGCGCCGACCCGGGTCCGGGGCGCGTCGGCCGCCACGGCCAGCATGCGTTCCAGCCGGGCGACGAACGCGACGATCGTCGCCTCGTCGAACAGTTCGGTGGCGTAGCGCAGACTGCCCGCCAGGCTCGCGTCGGCCTGCTCGTTCAGCACCAGGTGCAGATCGAATTTGGCGGTCGCGTCGGGAATGTCGAGCGGCTCGACGGACAGCCACGGCACCTTGAACGACGTGCCCGTCTCCAGCACCGGTCCGCCGAAACTGAACATGATCTGGAACAGCGGATGCGCGCCGGTGCCGCGGTCGACGGCCAGCGCCTCGACCAGTCGCTCGAAGGGCAGTTCGGCGTTGCCGAAGGCCGCGAGGTCCGCGTCCCGGACGGTGCCGACGAGTTCGGCGAACGACGCGTCCGGCGCGACCGGGGTGCGCAGCACCAGCGTATTGACGAACATGCCGATCAGCTCGTCGAGTTCGCGCTCGCCGCGCCCGCCGATCGGCGAGCCGACGACGATGTCCGCGGTGCCGGCGAGCCGGGCCAGGGTGGCGGCGAACGCGGCATGCAGCACCATGAACAGGGTGGCGTGCTGCTGCTCGCCCAGGCGGCGCAGTCCGTCCGCCACCGCCGGTGCGACGGTGAAGGGCACGGCTGCACCGTGATTCGCCGGCTGGGCGGGACGGGGCCGGTCGGTGGGCAGCGGCAGATCGGCGGGCGCTCCGGCGAGCACGTCGCGCCAGAAGCGCAGTTGCCGGTGCGCCGGGTCACCGGGGTGATCCGCGGAACCGAGCAGCTCGTCCTGCCACAGGCTGTAGTCGGCGTACTGGACGGGCAGCTCCGCGAAATCCGGTCGCTCGCCGAGCAATCGGGCCTGATAGGACCGGACCAGGTCGGCGATCAGCGGGGGCATCGAGAGCGCGTCGGCGGCGATGTGATGCACCACGAACACCAGCACGTACTCGTCGTCCGGGACGCCCCGCGCGTCGTCGGTGCGTTCGACGACGAAAAGCGCCGTCCGCACCGGGATTTCGGCGGTCACGTCGAATCCGGCCCGCACGACCGCGGCGATCGCGGGGTGCAACTCCCCCGGCCCGACCTGCACCGGATGCAGGGTCAGGCCGACCTCCGCCGGATCGAGGACCTGCTGATGCGGGCCGTCCGCGTGGTCCGGGTAGACGGTGCGCAGCGATTCGTGCCGTGCCAGCACGTCCCGGGCGGCTTGCTCGAGCGCGACCACATCGAGGCGGCCGCGCAGCCGCAGCACCACCGGCAGGTTGTAGGCGCTCGCGGCACCGTCCTGGCTCTCCAGCCGATTCAGGAACCACAGCCGGCGCTGCGCGGGCGAGAGCGGCACGCGCGCGGGACGCGCGCGCCGCGTCAACGGCAGTCTGCGCTCCCCCGACCGGCTCAGCTCGTCCACGGCGGCGGCGAAGGCGGCCACACCGGCGGCGTCGAACAGCGTGCGCACCGGAACCCGCACGCCCACCGCCTCGCTCACCCGCGCGGTGACCTGCGTCGCGTCCAGCGAGCTGCCGCCGAGGGCGAAGAAGTCGTCGTCCAGCCCGACCCGGGGCACCCGCAGCACCTCGGCGAACACCGCCGCGACCAGGCGGTGCGCCGCGTCGACGGGCGGGCGGAATTCCCTGGTCCGCAGGACGGGGAGCGGCAGGGCCCGGCGATCCAGTTTGCCGCTGGTATTCAACGGGAATTCCGGCAGCTCCACCAGCGCGGTGGGCACCATATAGCCCGGAAGTCGTTTTGTCAGAGCGGCTTTCACCGTGTCTAGATCGAGTTCCGCCCCGGGCGTGCGGATAACGTAACCCGCGAGATAGTCACCGATATCGGCGGTGATCAGGCGCACTGCGGCCTGGCCGACCTCGGGCGCGGCCAGCAGCGCGGTCTCGATCTCCGCGAGTTCGACCCGCTGCCCGCGGAACTTCACCTGGAAATCCGCGCGACCGAGATAGACGAGCTCGCCCTCGGCCGTCCAGCGCACCAGATCACCGGTGCGATACATCCGTTCGCCGTGCCCGCCGAACGGGTTGGCGACGAACCGGTCGGCGGTGAGGTCGACGCGGCCGTGATAGCCGCGGGCCAGCTGCGCACCGGCCAGGTACAACTCGCCGGGCACCCCGATCGGCACCGGGTGCAGCCGCGAATCCAGCACGTACACCTGCGAATTCCACTCCGGTTCGCCGATCGGCACCGGCCCGGCGTCCAGGCCCGTCACCTCGCGGTAGGTGATCGACACCGCCGCCTCGGTGGGCCCGTACAGGTTGTGCAGCCCGGCCGCGCACACCGCGCCGAAACCGGCGACGGTCTCCGGCGGCAGCGCTTCGCCGATAACGAAAACCGCACGCAGCGAATCGAGTTCGGCCGCTTCGGCGTGCGCGGCGAACACCGACAGCATCGACGGCACGAAATCGGTGAGGGTGACGCCGTAGCGGGCGATGCTCTCGGCGATGTAGCGCGGGTCGCGGTGACCGTCCGCGGTGGCGAGCACCAGGGTGGCGCCGGCCCGTAGCGGCAGGAAGTAGCCCCACAGCGCGACGTCGAAGGTGGTCGCGGTCTTCTGCAGGTACACATCCCGCGTGCCCGGCCGGTACTCGTCGTGCATCCAGGCGAGCTGGTTGGCGATCGCCCGGTGACTGACGGCGACGCCCTTGGGCTTGCCCGTCGATCCGGAGGTGAAGATCACGTAGGCGGGGTGATCGGGGTGCAGCACGCCGTTGCGCTCCCGGTCACCGATCTTCGCGACGGAGTACCGGTCGAATTCCAGATCGTCGAGATAGCGCACCGGCACGGTGGCCGCGCCGGTGAATCCCGCAGCGCGCGTGGTCAGCACGCACCGCGGCCGGGCGGTGTCGAGAATGTGGCCGACGCGTTCGGCCGGATGCGCGGGGTCGATCGGCACGTAGGCGCCGCCGGCGCGCGACACCGCGTACATGGCGACGACGAGCTCGAGCGAGCGCGGCAGCGCCAGCACGACCAGGGTCTCCGGGCCGACGCCGGCCGCGATCAGGTAGCGGGCCAGCTGGTTCGCGCGTTCGGACAGCTCCGTGTAGGTCAGGCTCCGCTGCTGCCCGTCCGCCGTCACGGCGACCGCGGTGGGCGTGCGCCGGACCTGGTTGTCGAAGCCCTCGTGCAGGAAGCGGTCGGCGACCCTGTGCCCGCTGGCGTTCCAGCTCGCGGTCACGTAGTCGAGCTCGCCCGCGTCCAGCAGTTCGATGTCGCCGACCGGGAGCAGCGGATCCGCGACGGCCGCGCGCAGCACCCGGACGAACTTCGCGCCGAACTCGGCGACCGTGGCCGCGTCGAACAGGTCGGTGGCATAGGTGAATTCGGCGCGATAGCCCGCGGCCTGCTCGGTGAGCGTCAGTTGGAGATCGAATTTGGAGAAGCCGGAATCGAAATCGACCAGGTCGGCGTCCACGCCGGGCAGCTCGACCGCGACCGGAGCCATGTTCTGCAGGAACAGCGCCACCTGGAACAGCGGATGCCGGGCTTGGGACCGCGCGGGATTGATCGCCTCGACCAACTGCTCGAACGGGATGTCGGCGTGGGCGAAGGCCCGCAGGTCGCGGTCGCGGGCCTGGACGATCAGCTCGGCGAAGCCGCGCTCGGGCGCGACCTCGGTGCGCAGCACCAGGGTGTTGACGAACATACCGACCAGGTCGTCCAGCGCGCGCTCGCCGCGCCCGGCGATCGGGGTGCCGAGCGCGATGTCGGTGCTGCCGGACAGCCGGGCCAGCAGCACGGCCAGCGCGGCGTGCAGCACCATGAACGGCGTGGCGCCGTAGCGTCGCGCGGTCTCCGCCACGGCGGTCCGCAGCGCGGGCTCGAGGTCGAAGGCGTGGGTGGCGCCCCGATAGGAGACGGTGGCCGGGCGCGGACGGTCGAACGGCAGCGCGAGTTCGGCGGGCAGCTCGGCCAGTTCCGTCCGCCAGAAGTCCAGTTGCCGTGTGGCCGCGGACTCCGGATCGCCGGGCTCGCCCAGGACCGCCTGCTGCCACACGGCGTAGTCGGCGTACTGCACGGCCAGCGGCGCCCAGGCGGGCGGGGCGCCCGCGCGCCGAGCGGTGTACGCGCTGACCAGGTCTCGCATCAGCGGGCCCAGCGAGACACCGTCCGCGGCGATGTGATGCACGACGAAGACCAGGGTGTGATCCTCGGCGGCGCAGCGCAGCAGTCGCACGCGCATCGGGATTTCCTCCGCGACGTCGAAACCCTGTGTCGCGAGGTCGAGTACGGCCGCGGTGAGCCGATCCGCGGGCACGTCCCGGGGCTCGAGGTGGCGCACCGGGTGCAGCGCCCGCACCACCTGCGCCGGACCGGCCTCGGTCTGCGGATACACCGTGCGCAGGATCTCGTGCCGGGCCACCAGATCGGTGACCGCAGCCGAGAGCGCCGCGACATCCAGCGCGCCGCGCAGCCGCAGGGCCAGGGGAATGTTGTCCACAGCCTGGGTCTGCGCGCCGGAACCGTAGCGGTTCAGGAACCACATCCGCCGCTGCGCGGGCGAGAGCGGGATCCGGTCGGGGCGCGCGCCCGCGACCAGCGCCGGGCGGTCCGGCGCGGTGCCGCTGCGGCTGACCAGCCCCGCCACGGTCGGGCTGTCGAAGAAGTCGCGGACATCCACAGTTGTCCCCAGGACCGCGGCGACCCGCGCGATGGCGCGGGTGGCGAGCAGCGAATTGCCGCCCAGCGCGAAGAAGCTGTCGTCCAGCCCGATCCGCGCCACACCCAGGAGCTCGGCGAAGATCTCGGCGACGGCACGCTCGGTGTCGGTGGCCGGTGCCCGGTATTCGGCTGCGGCGGAGCCGAATTCGGGCTCCGGCAGCGCGCGGCGATCGAGTTTGCCGTTGGCGTTCACCGGCATCTCGTCGAGCACCTGCAGCAGCGACGGAACCATGTACTCCGGCAACTGTTCCCGCGCGTCCGCCAGAACCGCGTCGGTGTCGAGCAGCATGCCGGGGGCGGCCACCAGATAGCCCACCAGGTGGTCGCCGCCGGGCCGCCGGTGCAGGACGACGGCGGCCTGCGCGACCTGCCGGCCGCGCGACAGCGCGGCCTCGACCTCGCCCAGTTCGATGCGCAGACCGCGCAGCTTCACCTGGAAGTCGGTGCGGCCCAAGTATTCCAGCTCGGCGGGGCCGCCGTCGGGATCGCTCGCCCAGCGGACCAGGTCGCCGGTGCGGTACATGCGGTCGCCCGGCGCACCCTCGGGATTCGCGACGAAACGATCCGCCGTCAGGCCGGACCGGCCCACGTAGCCGCGCGCCAGCTGCACGCCGGACAGGTAGAGCTCGCCCACCACCCCGCCGGGCACCGGGCGCAGGGTGTCGTCCAGGACCAGCAGCTCGGTGTCGTCGGCGGCCGCGCCGATCGGCACGGTGTGCACGTCCGCGGCGGTGACCTCGTGCGCGGTGACGTCCACCGCGGCCTCGGTCGGCCCGTAGAGATTGTGCAGCGTGGCGCCGCTGATCTCCCGGAACGCGGCCGCGGTGGCGGCGGGCAGCGCCTCGCCGGAGGCGAAGACCAGGCGCAGCGACTCCGCGGCCCGGGCGGGCGGCTCCGCGACGAACACGGCCAGCATGGACGGCACGAAATGCGCCACGGTGACGCCGGTTTCAGCGATGACCTCGGCGAGATAGGCGGGATCGCGATGCCCGTCCGGTTCGGCGATGACCAGGCGCGCGCCGACCTGCAACGGCCAGAAGAACTCCCACACCGATACGTCGAAGGTGAACGGGGTCTTCTGCAGCACCACGTCCGTCGCGTGCAGCCGGTACAGGCGCTGGCGCCAGCGCAGATTCGCCAGGATCGAGCGGTGCGAGACGGCGACGCCCTTGGGCCTGCCGGTGGAGCCGGAGGTGAAGATGACGTAGGCGATATTGTCGGGATCGAGCGCGGGTAAGACGACGGAATCGGCGTCCGCGCCGGCACGTTCGTCGATCCGCAGCACCGGGACGCCCGCGGGCAGCGGCGGCTCGTCGGCGGTCGTCGTGAGCACCAGCACCGGCGCGGCCGCCGCCAGTACATAGCCGATGCGCTCGGCCGGATGCTCGGGATCGATCGGCACGTACGCACCGCCGGCCTTGACGATCGCGTACATCCCGATCAGCAGGTCGAACGAGCGCCGTACGGCCAAGCCCACCAGCGCGTCCGGTCCGACCCCGAGCCGCACCAGGCGGCGCGCCAGCGCCTCGGACTCGGCCTCGAGTTCCGCGTAGGTCAGGGTGGCGCCCCGGAATTCCAGGGCCACGGCCTCCGGCGTCCGGCGGGCCTGCGCATCGAATTCGCTGACCAGGGTCTCCGCGGGGGCGAACGCGGTCGGCAGCACCGGGCCGGCCGCGATCAGCGCGTCGTCGACCAGATCGAGGAGCACGGCCCCGAGCGCGCCCTCGGTCGATTCCAGCAGGTCCGGAAGCTGGCTCGACACCACCACCGACACCAGCACGTCCGCGCCGAGGCCGTCGCCCATGGCCTCGGCCAGCAGGGCGATCTCGGCGTGCAGCGCGGCGTAGGTGAGCGCGATCTCGCCGTGGCGCAACGCGATTCGGTCCGGCGCCAGTTCGGCGACGGTCGCGATGAGGGCGGGCAGGTCCTCGATGCCGTAGGCCCGCCGCAACGCCGGATGCGGGCGTGCTTCGACGCGGGCGCTGGAGGTGGCCGAATCCGTCTGCGACATCAGCTGTTTCCTTCCGGATCGAGAACCTGCGCGGGCCGTGCGAGCACGGCTTGCGCAGCGGTGAGCAAGGCGTCGACGGCCTGCGTGCGGCCGTCGGCGCCGAGGGCGGCGAGGACGCCGGGCACCAGCCCGGCCAGCCCGACGGTGACGAGCGTTTCCGGCGTCGCCGCCGCGCCCATCGCCTTGGCGACGGCGGTGAGCTTGGTGTCCAGCTCGCGGAAGCAGATCGTGCGCGCACCGTGGGTGAACGCGATCTCCTCGGGGGCGCGACGGGCGGCCGCCGCGATCAGGGCGGGCAGCTCCGCGATCGTGGGCGCCACGGCGGCGACTGGTCGCGACCGCTCGTCCGCGGTGCGAATATCGATGGCGCGCACCGTGATCGAAGGATCGTCGGCGATCGACCGGCACACCCCGAGCAGCCGTTCGGCGCACCGCCGGATCGTGGCGGCGTCGAAGATGTCGGTGGCGTAGGCCAGGCGCAGCGCCAGACCCGCGCGGGCGCCGTCGGCCGTGAACCGCTCCAGGCCGGTGAGGTGCAGGTCGACCTTGGCCTCGGCGAGGTCCAGGTCCAGCACCTCGACCGCCAGGCCGGGCAGGTCGAGCCGCCCGGCGGGCAGGTTCTGGAAGGTGAACATCACCTGGAACAGCGGGGTGTAGGCGCTGGAGCGGGTGCCGCCCAGGGCCTCGACGACCTGGTCGAACGGGAGGTCCGCGTGCGAGAACGCCGCCAGATCCCGGTCCCGGGTCCGGCGCAGCAGGTCGGTGAAACCGGCACGCGGATCGATCTCGGTCCGCAGCACGACGGTGTTGACGAACATGCCGATCAGATCGTCCAGCTCCGCGGCTCCGCGGCCGGCCACGGGTGCGCCGATGGCGATATCGGTGCCGCCGGACAACTTCGACAGCAGGACCGCCAGGGCGGCGTGCAGGATGGTGAACAGGGTGCTGCCGTGCGCCCGGGCGATCTCCTCCAGCCGTGTGGTCAGCGCGGCGTCGAGCTCGACATCGATGGCGGCCCCGGCGTTCGTGCGGCGCGCGGGCCTGGGCCGGTCGGTCGGCAGGGCCAGCACCTCGGGCAGACCGGACAGTGCGGCCGTCCAGTAGTCGAGTTGGCCGCTGGATCCGGCGAGCAGCGCGTGCTGCCACTCGCTGTAGTCGGCGTACTGGATCGGCAGCGGAGCCCAGTCGGGCGCGCGACCGCGCACTCGATCGGCGTAGGCACGCACCAGGTCTCGCGTCATCGGCGCGACCGAGTACCCATCGGCGGTGATGTGGTGCAGGACCACCACGAGAATCCATTCGGCCGGTCCGTCCGCGATCTCGAACAGCGCGGCGCGCACCGGCGGCGCGGCCGCGATGTCGAAACCTTCGCCGACGAACGCGCGCAGCCGGACGTCGATATCGCCGCGCGGCAGCGTGATCGGCGCCAACTCCAGCTCGGTCGCGGGGAGGACCTCTTGGATCGGGCCCGCGGCGGTATCCGGATAGCGGGTGCGCAGCACCTCGTGCCGCGCGACGACATCGCCGATCGCGGCGTTCAGCGCCGCCCGGTCCAGCTCGCCGGTGAGGCGGATGGCCACCGGGATGTTGTAGGCGGAGGACTCCGGGGCCAGCCGGTTCAGCACCCACATCCGCTGCTGGGCGGGCGCGAGCGCGAC
This sequence comes from Nocardia sp. NPDC050435, assembly GCF_040655395.1. Classification (NCBI taxonomy): domain Bacteria; kingdom Bacillati; phylum Actinomycetota; class Actinomycetes; order Mycobacteriales; family Nocardiaceae; genus Nocardia; species Nocardia sp. NPDC050435. The sequence goes on along the minus strand of NZ_JBFAJW010000004.1, from coordinate 360,880 downwards.
CGGATCCGCGCCGGTGCGGCGTACCAGTGCGGGGCGCGGAGCCGTGCCGTCGAGGCCGGAGAGGTGGGCGGCCAGCGCGGCGACGGTGGTCGCCTCGAACACGGCGGCCACCGGCACCTGGACGCCCAGGGCCGCGCCGAGCCGGGCGCTGAGCTTGGTGGCGAGCAGGGAGTTGCCGCCTCGGGCGAAGAAATCGTCGTCCAGACCGGGCGGGTCCCCGCCGAGCACCGCCGCGAAGGTGTCGGCGACCAGCCGTTCCAGTTCGGTGGCCGGGGCACGGAATTCGGCTTCGGCCAGGACCGGTTCGGGCAGACGCGCGCGATCGACCTTGCCGTTCGCGTTCAGCGGCAGCGCGTCCAGCACCACCACCGCCGCGGGCACCATGTAGCCGGGCAACTCCGTGGCCAGGGCGGACCGGATCTCCGCCGCCGAACGCCCGGGTCCGGCTTCGGCGTAGGCCACCAGTCGCGCGCCGGGCGCGGCCACCGCGACCGCCGCCCGGACCCCGGGCACCCGCCGCAGCGCGGCCTCCACCTCGCCGAGTTCGATCCGGAAGCCGCCGATCTGCACCTGGAAATCGGCGCGCTCCAGGTATTCCAGCATCCCGTCGGCGCGCCACCGCACGAGATCGCCGGTCCGGTACATCCGGCCGGTGCCCGCGAAGGGATCGGCGACGAACCGGTGCGCGGTCAGACCCGCCCGGCCGTGATAACCGCGCGCCAATTGCGCACCGGCCAGATACAGTTCCCCGGCCACGCCCACCGGCACCGGCTGCAACCGGTTGTCCAGCACGTATACCCGGCTGTTCCAGGCCGGTCCGCCGATCGGCACGAGCTGCGCGGGCTCGTCGGCGACCTCGTAGGCGGTGATCGACACCGCCGCCTCGGTCGGCCCGTACAGGTTGAACAATCGGGCCCCGCGAATCTGTGCACAGGTGTCCACAGGGCGGCGGGCCGGCAGCATGCGCCGGTCGCCGAGGACCGGCCGCGCCGCCGCGCCCGCGAGCACGACGCCATTGCCGCTGGGCGCGAGATCCCCGCCGTGCATCAGCCGAGCCAGGCCCCGCAGCATCTCGGCCGCCTGCTCGACGCTGAAACTCGCCGCGTCGGAGACCTGCTCGTCGACGGGCGCGGGCTCGAGCTCCGCCGTGCCCGACAGCGCCGCGGGTCGCCGGGCGGCCCGCCGGAATTCCGCGGCCGTCGCGGCAGGCAGGGCTTCGCCGATCGCCAGCACGTGCCGCAGCGCGCCCGGCAGCGGCTGCTCCGGGGCGCAGGCCAGCAGCATTCCGAGCAGCGACGGCACCGCGTGCAGGACCGTGACGCCGTAGCGCGTCATCAGCTCGCGCAGCCGTTCCGGTTCGCGTTCGGTTCCGGGCTCGGTGACCACCAGCCGTCCGCCGGTGACCAGCGGCGACCAGAACTCCCACACCGACAGATCGAAGGTGGCCGGGGTCTTGAGCAGGACGCAGTCCTTCCCGTTCACCGCGAACTCGGCGCGCAGCCAGGCCAATTGGTTGACGATCGCCGCGTGCGACACGGTCACGCCCTTCGGGACGCCGGTCGAGCCCGAGGTGAAGATGACATAGGCCGGATGCCCCGGGCGCAGCGGGCGCACCCGCTCCCGGTCCCGGATCGGGGTCGCGGCACAGCCGTCGGCGGGCAGGCGATCGACTTCCCAGACCGGAACCGGGGTTTCGACCGGGAAGCCGTCCCGCGCGGTGGTGAGGATGCGGACCGGCGCCGCCGTGTCCAGGATGTGCCCGATGCGGTCGGCCGGATGATCCGGATCGATCGGGACGTAGGCGCCGCCGGCGCGCACCACCGCGTACATGGCCACGACCAGTTCCACCGAGCGCCGCATGGCGAGCACCACGGTGTCCTCCGGGCCGACGCCCGCGCCGATCAGGCGCCGGGCCAGGCGGTTGACCGCCGCGTCGAAATCCAGGTAGCTAAGCCAGGTTTCGGTGCGCGCGTCGATCACCGCCTGGGCGTGCGGCGAACGCGCCACCTGCGCGTCGATCAGGTCGGCCAGGGTGGCCGCCACCAGCGGCCGGGCCGTGCGATTCCAGGTCTCCAGCACCTCGGCGCGGCCCGCCCGGCCGAGCAGGTCGATATCGCCGAGCACCGTCTCCGGCTCCGCGACGATCGCCTCGAGGACCCGGCCGAGCTGGTCGGCGATGCGCTGCGCGGCGGCGGGTGTGAACAGATCGGTCGCGTAGCCGAGGGTCAGCTCCACCCCGGCGGCCGAGCCGTCCGCGGCGTAGCGGTCGACGGCGAACAGGTGCAGATCGAATTGCGAGACGCCGCTGTCGTATTCGAGCGCGCGCACCTCGAGCTCCGGCAGCAGCAGTTCGCCGCGCTCGTGGTTCTGGAAGGAGTAGCCCACCTGGAACAGCGGGTGCCGCGCGGTGGAGCGCGCCGGGTTGAGCACCTCCACCAGGCGCTCGAAGGGCACGTCGGCGTGCGCGAAGGCGGCGACGTCGGCGGCGCGGGTGCGGGCGAGCAGCTCGGCGAACGTCGCATCGCCCGGCACCTGGGTGCGCAGCACCAGGGTGTTGACGAACATGCCGATGACGTCGTCCAGTTCGGCCGCCCCGCGGCCCGCGATCGGCGTGCCCACCGCGATGTCGGCGCTGCCCGAGAGCCGGCTCAGCAGTGCCGCGAAAGCCGCGTGCAGCACCATGAAAAGCGTTGCCCCGCGGCGCTGTCCGAGCGTCAGCAGCTCCGCGTGCCGCCGCGCGTCGAGGGCGAAACCGATCTTCGCACCGCGCAGGCTCTGCCGGGCCGGGCGCGGGCGGTCGGCCGGCAGCGCCAGCTGGTCGGGCAGGCCGTGCAGCGCCTTGACCCAGTAGCCGATCTGGGTGGCGGACAGCGACTCCGGATCGTCCTCCGCGCCCAGCAGCGCCCGCTGCCACAGCGCGTAGTCCGCGTACTGCACGGCCAGGGGGGACCAGCCGGGCGCGCTGCCGGACCGGCGCGCGGTGTAGGCCAGCATCAGGTCCCGCACGAACGGCGCGCTGGAGGAACCGTCGGCCGCGATGTGATGCAGTACCGCGGCGAGCACGAATTCGGCCGGTCCGGTCTGGAACAGCCGCATTCGCACGGGGATCTCGGCGGTCACGTCGAAGGTGGTGGCCGCCAGCTGCCGGATCCGTTCCAGCAGACCGGCTTCGGTGGAGGCGACCGGGTCCAGCACCGGAACTGCCTCTGCCGCAGGCACGATCACCTGGGTCGCGACGCCGTCGACCTCCGGATACCGGGTGCGCAGCGCTTCGTGCCGGCCGATGACATCGGCCAGCGCGGCCTGCAACGCCGGAACGTCCAGCTCACCGGTCAACCGGATCGCCAGCGGAATGTTGTAGGCGATCGAGGCGCTGTCGAACCGGTTCAGGAACCACATCCGCTGCTGGGCCGGCGACAGCGGCAGCGCTGGGGGCCGGGCGGCGGCGACCAGGGCGGGACGCGTCCCCGTCGTGCTCGCCAGCACCAGCGCGGCGAGGTCGGCGACCCGCGGCGCCTCGAACAGCGCCCGCACCGACACCGTGCGGCCGAGCGCGACGCCGATCCGGGCCACCGCCTTGGCGGCCAGCAGCGAACTGCCGCCGAGGGCGAAGAACTCGTCGTCCGCGCCGATCCGCGCCTCGAGCCCGAGCACGTCGGCGAAGACGCCCGCGACGATCTCCTCGGCCGGGGTGGCCGGCGCCCGGTAGGCCGTGGTCTCGAACGCGGGCGCGGGCAGGGCGGCGCGATCCAGCTTCCCGTTGACCGTCAACGGAATTCGATCCAACGCCACGATCGCCGCGGGCACCATGTGCTCGGGCAGCACCCGGCCCAGATCCTGGCGCAGCCGCACCGTGTCGAGCGTGCCCGCGGCGACGACGTAGGCGACCAGCCGGGGCTCGTCGACCAGATCGGTGCGCACGACCACCGCGGCCTCGCGCACCGTCGACGCGGTGCCGAGCAGCGCGGCCTCCACCTCGCCCAGCTCGATCCGGAAGCCGCGCAGGTTCACCTGCTGGTCGGCCCGGCCCAGGTACTCGAGTTCACCGTCGGCCGTCCAGCGGGCCAGATCGCCGGAGCGGTAGGCCACGGATCCGGCCGCGCCGTAGGGGTCGGCGACGAAGCGGGCCGCCGTGAGCGCGGGGCGGCCCAGGTAGCCGCGCGCCACCTGCCCGCCGGAGACATAGATTTCGCCGGGCACGCCGACCGGCACCGGCCGCAGCCGGGAGTCCAGCACCCGCACCGCCAGACCCGGTATGGCCGCGCCGATCACGCTCGCCGCACCGCCGTCCGCGGTGATCGGCCGGTACGACACGTGCACCGTGGTCTCGGTGATGCCGTACATGTTGACCAGCCGCGGGCTGTCCGGATAACGCTGGAACCAGGGCCGCAAGCGCTGTGGCTCCAGTGCCTCACCGCCGAAGACGACGGTGCGCAGGGCATAGTCGGCGGCAGGCTGCGCCGCGTCGGCAGCGATCAGCTGAGAGAACGCCGAGGGCGTCTGGTTGAGCACGCTCACCCGCTCCCGCACCAGCAGTTCGCGGAACTGCTCCGGCGAGCGCGCGGTGAAGTAGTCGACGACGACGAGCTTGCCGCCGTAGAGCAGCGCGCCCCACAGCTCCCAGACCGAGAAGTCGAAGGCGTAGGAGTGGAACAGCGTCCAGACGTCGGTGGCCCCGAAGCCGAAGTGGCGCTGGGTGTTGTCGAGCAGCCGCAGCACGTTGCGGTGCGGCACGACAACGCCTTTGGGGCGACCGGTGGAACCGGAGGTGTAGACGACGTAGGCGGTATGCGCCGGGTCCGAGGGCTCGCGCCGTTCCGCGTCGGCGAGCGGTGCGGCGTCGAAGCTTTCGAGATCGGCGACGTCGAGATCGATGACCGGTCCGCCGAACCAGTCGCGGGCCAGTCCGGTGGCGGCACTGCTGACGGCGCAGACCGGACGGGCGTCGTCGAGGACGTATTCGATGCGATCGGCGGGATAGTTCGGATCGATCGGCAGGTAGGCCCCGCCCGACTTGAGCACCGCGAGCAGCGCCACCACCAGCTCGGCGGTGCGCGGCAGCGCGACGGCGACAAGCATCTCCGGCCCGACCCCGGCGGCGATCAGCTTGCGCGCCAGCCGATTCGACCGGCTGTCGAGCTCGGCGTAGGTGAGCGTGGCCTCCCCCGCCCGCACGGCGACGGCGTCCGGGTCGAGCTGGGCCGCGCGCGCGAACCGGTCCGCGATCGTCTCCGTGACCGGCGCGGCGGCCGCCTCCGCGCCCGCCCACTCGTACAGCGCGCGCTGCTGCTCCTCCCCGCTGAGCAGCTGGATGTCGCCGACCACCACGGTCGCGTCGGCGGCGATGGCGGCCAGCACCTGGGTGAAGCGGCGGGCCAGCACCGCGATCGACTCGGAGTCGAAAAGATCGGTGGCGTAGGTGATCTCGATGTCCATGCCGGCCGCGCGGCCGTCCGCGCCGCCGGATTCAAGCACGGTGAACTGCAGGTCGAATTTCGCTGCGGCCGAGTCGAATTCGAGCGGGGTGACCCGCAGGCCGCCGAGTTCGAGGCGCGGCATCGTGAAGTTCTGGAAGGTCAGCGCCACCTGGAACAGCGGATGCCGGTTGCGGGCGCGCGCCGGGGCCAGCGCCTCCACCAGGCGCTCGAACGGAATGTCGGCGTGGGACAGGGCATCCAGGTCCTGCACCCGCACGGTGTCCAGCAGTGTCTCGAAGCGGGAGCGCGGATCGACCTGGGTGCGCAGGACGAGCGTGTTGACGAACATGCCGACGAGTTGGTCCAGCGCCGCCTCGCCGCGGCCGGCCACCGGTGTGCCGACGGCGATATCGCCGCCGCCGGACAGCCGGGCCAGTAGGACGGCGAGCGCGGCGTGCACCGTGTTGAACAGCGTCGCTTCCCGTTTGCGCGCCAGCTCGCGCAGTTCGCCGTGCAGGTCGGAATCGATGCGCAGGCGGTGGGTCGCGCCCCGGTGGGTGGTCTCGGCGGGCCGGGGACGGTCGGCCGGGAGGTCGAGCTGATCGGGCAGGCCGGCCAGGGTGTGCCGCCAGAATTCCAGCTGGCGGTGCGCGGGACTGCCCGGATCGGTGTCCGCGCCGAGGGTTTCGGCGTGCCAGAGCGTGTAGTCGGCGTACTGGACCGGCAGGTCGGTCCAGGCCGGTTCCGTGCCCGTGCACCGGGCGGCGTAGGCGGTCATCAGGTCACGGGCCAGCGGGGCGAGCGAAACACCGTCGGCGGCACTGTGATGCAGCACCAGCAGCAGCACATGATCGCCGGTGTCGGCGACGCGGAACAGGTGCGCGCGCAGCGGCGTCTCCCGGCTCAGATCGAAAATCGCTGCGGCGCGGCCGGATAAGTGTTCCGGCAGCGCTGCCGCCGGAACTGTCAGCGCGGGGAGTTCGATCGGCGTACCGGGCAGGACCACCTGTTCGGCCCCGTCTTCGTCCTCGCGGAACACCGTCCGCAGCGTTTCGTGGCGGGCCACCAGATCGTCGAGCGCGGCCGAGAGCGCCTCGACCTCCAGCACACCGGTCAGCCGCAGGGCCAGCGGAATATGGTTCACCGCGTCCCCGGGACCCGCGGCGAGGAACCGGTTCAGGAACCACATCCGCTGCTGGGCGGGTGAGAGCGGGATGCGCGCCGGGCGCGGTCGCGCGGTCAGCGCCGCCCGCTGGTTGCGCTGCGCCGCTGCGGCCGCGGTCACCAGTTCGGCGACGGTCGGCGCCGCGAACAGCGCGCGCACCGGCAGCTGGGCGTCCAGCGCCGCGCCGGCCCGCGCCACCACCTGCGTCGCGGTGAGCGAGTTGCCGCCCAGCGCGAAGAAGTCGTCGTCCAGGCCCACCGGCCGGGTGGCGGGCAGGCCGAGCACCTCGGCGTAGATCGCGGCCACGGCCTGCTGCGCCGCCGTCACCGGCGCACGGAAGACCGCGCGTTCGGCCGGCGGCGCCGGCAGCGCCTTGCGGTCCAGCTTGCCGGAGGCGTTGAGCGGGAACTCGTCCAGCACCACGTACACCGACGGCACCATGTACGACGGCAGCGCACGGGCGGCGGCCGCGCGTACGGCGTCGTCCACCAGCGCGCCGGTCGTGGTGAGGTAGGCGACCAGCTGGTCACCCTGCGCGGTGGTCGCGACCGCGACGGCGACCTGGGTGACGCCCGGCACCGCCGCGAGGACGGCTTCGATCTCCCCCGGCTCGAGGCGCTGACCGCGCAGCTTCACCTGGAAGTCGGTGCGGCCCAGGTATTCCAGCTCGCCATCCGGCCGCCAGGCGACCAGATCGCCGGTGCGATACAGGCGTTCGCCCGCGCCGAAGGGGTCGGCCACGAACCGGTCGGCGGTCAGGTCCGGCCGCCCCGCGTACCCGCGCGCCAGCTGCGCACCCGCCAGGTACAGCTCCCCCGGCACACCCGCCGGAACCGGCCGGAGCCTGGTGTCCAGCACGTAGACCCGGGTGTTGAACACCGGTGCGCCGATCGGGACGCTCTGCGCGTCGGTCTCGCGCACCTCGTGCGCGGTGACGTCGACCGCCGCCTCGGTGGGCCCGTAGAGATTGTGCACGCGCGCGCCGGTCAGCTCCCGCACCGCGTGGGCCGGTCCCGGCGGCAGCGCCTCGCCGGAGGCGAAGACCAGGCGCAGCGAATCGCACAGCGCGACAGCTGGTTCCGCGACGAAGACGGCGAGCATGGCGGGCACGAAATGCGCCACGGTGATCCGCGCCGCGCGCACGATCTCGGCCAGGTAGGCCGGGTCGCGGTGCCCGTCCGGTTCCGCGAGTTCGAGCCGCGCGCCGATCTGCAACGGCCAGAACAACTCCCACACCGAGACGTCGAAGGTGACCGGCGTCTTCTGCAGCACGGTGTCGGCGGGCGTGAGGCCGTAGGTCTGCTGCATCCACACCAGCCGGTTGACGATCGCCGCGTGCGACACCGTCACGCCCTTCGGGCGGCCGGTGGAGCCCGAGGTGAACAGCACGTAGGCGGCGTGGTCCGGGCGCAGCGCGCCCAGGCGCTCGGCGTCGGTGAGCGGGGTGTCCGGGTAGTCGTCGGCATCGAGCCGGTCGAGGTCCAGGACCGCCCACATCCGCGCGTCCGCGGGCACTTCCAGGCCGATCCCGCTGTGCGTGAGCACACACACCGGGTCGGCGCTGTCCAGCACGTGCGCGATCCGCTCGGCCGGATGGTCCGGATCCACCGGTACGTACGCCCCGCCCGCCGCCACCACCGCGTGGATCGCGACCAGCAGATCCAGCGAACGGTGCAGCGCCACGGCGACCGTGCTGTCCGGGCCGACGCCCACCGAGACGAGCAGCCGGGCCAGCCGGTGCACCCGGCTCGCGAATTCCGCGTAGCTCAGTCGCGTGCCCGCGAATCCGGCCGCGACGGCCTGCGGGGTGCGCACGACCTGTGCCTCGAACATCGACACCAGCGTCGCCGTCGGGTCCACCGCGTACGCGGTGTCGTTCCAGGTCTCGAGCACCAGCGTCCGCTCGGCTCCGGACAGCAGTTCGAGATCGCCGAGGGCGCGCTGCGGAGCGGCGCAGACCGCGTCGAGGATCCGCCGCAGGCGCGTCGCGAAGGTAGCGATGGTCTCGGCGTCGAACAGATCGGTGGCGTATTCGAAGACCGCCGCCAGCCCCGTCCCGGTCTCGCGCACTGTCAACTGCACGTCGAATTTGGCGGTGCGGGTATCGATGTCGAGCCGCGATGCCGTGACGCCGCCCAGTTCCAGCGCGGTCTGCGCGGTGTTCTGGAAGTCCAGCATCACCTGGAACAGCGGGTGCCGCGCGGCGGTGCGCTCGGGATCGAGCACCTCCACCAGGCGTTCGAACGGTACGTCGGCGTGCGCGAACGCGGCCAGATCCCGATCCCGCACAGCCGCCACCAGATCCGCGAACGACAGCTCCGGACGAACCTCGGTGCGCAGCACCAGGGTATTGACGAACATCCCGACCAACTCGTCGAGGCGAGCGTGCCCCCGCCCGGCCACCGGCGTGCCGATCGAAACATCCTGCTGGCCCGACAACTTCGCGACCAGCGTGGCGAAAGCCGCGTGCAGCACCATGAACAGCGTGGCGTTCGAGCGCTCCGCGAGCGCGCGCAGCCCCCGGTGGGTTCCGTCCGGAATCTCGAACGCGTACCGCGCTCCGCGCCCCGAAGCCTGGGCGGGCCGGGGCCGGTCCGCGGGCAGCGTCGACTCCGCGGGCGCGCCGCCGAGCTCGTTCTGCCAATACCGAACCTGCTGTGCCAGCAGGGATTCCGGATCGGACTCGTCGCCGAGCAGCGCGCGCTGCCACAACGTGTAGTCCGCATACTGCACCGGCAGCGGCGACCATTCGGGTGCCGAGCCCGCGTGCGCGTGGCGCATGCTCTGCGCGGCTTCATCGCCATCCGCTTCCGCGTGCGCGCACCGCAACTCACGCGCGGGCCCCACCCCCGCGTCGTCTGACTCTCCGTTTGCGCGCCGCAACTCACGCGTGGACCTCACGTCCTGGTCGTCTGGGGTGGCATGCGAATGGCTCGGGTCCTGCGTGACGATCGTATCCGCGCCGCGGGCCGCGTAGGCGCGCATCAGGTCGCGGGTCAGCGGTGCGATCGACCAGCCGTCGGCGGCTATGTGGTGCAGCACGACCACCAGGACGTGGACCGGGGTGGCCGGGGGTGCGGGATCGTCGCAGCGCAGCAGTGTCAGCCGAACGGGGGGCTCGGAGCGAACGTCGAAAGGAACTGCGGCACAGGCTCGAATGCGCTCGGGCAGGTCGACGGCAGCGACCGGCTCCGGCTCGAGGGTCCAGGTCTCGTTTGCGGGCAGCACCTCCTGGAATGGCACGCCGTCGACCGCCGGATACCGGGTGCGCAGCGCCTCGTGCCGGGCGACGACATCGCCGACGGCTGCTGCCAGCGCGGCCCGATCCAGGGCGCCGGAGAGCCGGACCGCGGCGGCCAGATTGTCGGCTGTGGAGGCGGTGTCGTACTGGTTCAGGAACCACATGCGTCGCTGTGCGAAGGACAGCGGGACGCGCTCGGGTCGATCCACCGCGACCAGTGGCAGCCGGGCCCGTGCCGTCCCCGCGCCCGGCAGCGCCGCCGCGAGCGCCGCCACGGTGGGGTGCTCGAACAGCAGGCGGACCGGCACGTCGACGTCGATCGCCTCCGCGATCCGGGCCACGATCTGGGTGGCGACCAGGGAATTGCCGCCGCCGGCGAAGAAGTCGTCGTCCAAGCCGACGCGGTCCACGCCGAGCACTCGGCCGAACACCTCGGCCACCACACGCTCGGCCGGGGTGCGCGGGGCCCGGAACTCGGTGGGCGCGAGCACCGGATCCGGCAGGGCCTTGCGGTCGAGCTTGCCCGAGCTGGTCAGCGGCAACTCCGCCAGCCGCACATAGGCCGAGGGCACCATATAGGAGGGCAGCACCGCCCGCAGCCCCCGCGCCAACTCCGCCTCGGCGACCTCGGAGGCGACGTAGGCGACAAGCACGTCTCCGGCAGGCGCGGCGAAGACCCGCACGGCCGCCGCCCGCACCCCCGCGAGGGCGCGCAGCCCGGCCTCGATCTCCCCCAGCTCGATCCGCTGTCCCCGCAGCTTGACCTGGAAGTCGCTGCGGCCCAGGTACTCCAGCACGCCCGCACGATCACGCCGCACCAGATCACCGGTCCGGTACATCCGCGTTCCCGCCGGGCCGTAGGGGTCGGCGACGAACCGCTCGGCGGTGAGCTCCGCACGCCCGTGGTACCCGCGCGCCACCTGCACGCCGGACAGGTACAACTCCCCCACCACCAGGTCCGGCACCGGCCGCAACCGGGCGTCCAGCACCAGTGCCCGGCTCCCCCGCACCGGGCGGCCGATCGGCACCGGACCCGCGTGCGTACTCTCCACCGGCGCGTGCGTGGCATGCACGGTGAATTCCGTCGGCCCGTAGAGGTTGTGCAGCCGGGCCGCGCTCACCGCTCCGAAAGCGGCCGCCGCCGCGCCGGTCATCGCCTCACCGGCCACGAAAACCGTACGCAGCGTGCGGATCAGGGCGGAATCCACCGAATCCGCAAACACCGACAGCATCGAGGGAACGAACGAAGTCATCGTCACCCCGTGCGCGCCGATCGTGCGGGCGAGGTAGGCGACATCCCGATGCCCACCGGGTTCGGCGACCACCAGGCGCGCACCGGAGATCAAAGGCGCGAACAACTCCCACACCGACACGTCGAAGGTCGCGGGTGTCTTGAAGAGCACGGTATCGGCGGACCCGAGTTCGTACTCACTCGCGATCCACCGGATCTGATTGGCCAGTGCGTTCCGCGGTACCGCAACGCCTTTCGGCCGTCCGGTCGAACCCGAGGTAAAGATGACGTAGGCGGTATTGGCCCCACGCGCCCGGGTCGCGGCGGCGTGATCACAGCGCTCGTCCCCGACAAGCGGCACAGCACCGACCGCGTGAGCGGCACGCAGCAGCACGTCCGCCGACGCGGCAGGCTCGGCCCCATCGGCTCCGCCGACCGTCCGAGGCTCAGCACTGCGCTGGTCCGCGGCACGCGACAGCGCGCCCATCGACGCGGCAGAATCGACCCCACCGGCCCCGCCGACCGTGCCACGCTCAGCACTGCGCTGGTCCGCGGCACGCGACAGCGCGCCCGCCGACGCGGCAGAATCGACCCCACCGGCCCCGCCGACCGTGCCACGCTCAGCACTGCGCTGGTCCGCGGCACGCGACAGCGCGCCCATCGACGCGGCAGGTTCGAGGCGAACGGCTTCGCAATCGATGTCACCGTCAGCTTGGCCCGCGTCGACGGCACGCGGCAGCACCGACGTCGAAGCGGCGGTATCGCCGAAATCGACCTCGATGACCTTTCCGCCGAGGCCGCGCCACCCATCGGCGGCGCGGGTCAAAACGCAGACCGGAGCGGCGGTCTCGATGACCTGCGCGATCCGGGCCTCCGGCTGATCCGGATCCACCGGAACGTACGCACCACCCGCGGCGAGCACCGCGTACACGGCGACGACGAACTCCGCGGACCGCCGCATGCCCAGTAGCACAAGGGTTTCCGGGCCGACACCGTTGCCTGCGAGCTCAGCGGCCAGCCGGTCGACCCGCGCGGCGAACTCCGCGTACGTCCAGACGCGCGCACCGTCGATCAGCGCCACCGCGTCCGGAGTTCGACGCACCTGCGCCGCGAAGGCGTCCAGTACATCCTCGGTTCCGGCGATACCTGGGCCGAGAGCCTTTCCCTCCCCGGCCCCAGCGGGGCTCACGCCGAGAGCCCGCGCCCCGAGATCCTCGTACACCTCGACGACCGCAGCGGCATTCGCAACGAGAGCCCCCACCTCAACGACCTCAGACACCGGATCGGCGCTCCCGCCGAGAGCCGCCGCCCTGGCAACCTCGGACACCTCGCCACCCTCAGCGGCACCCGCGGCGAGCGCCCGCGCCCGCCCGGCGGAATCGAGCAGCGGCAGATCCGCGACGGCGATCCCGGGGTCCGCGACCGCCGCGCCCAGCAGCTCTAGCAACCAGCGCGCGAACGCGGCCACGGTGGCTTCGTCGAACAGATCGGTGGCGTAGGAGAACTCCGCGGGAACCTCCGCCGGTGCCGAGCCTTCCCTGTGCCCGGCACCGGCGAAGCCGTCAGTGACCGTCAGCTGTAGGTCGAACTTGGTCACTCCGGTGTTCACACTACTGCTGGAGAGCGACAACTCGGGCAATTCGAAGCGGATTGCCGCCGCGGTATCGAGGGCGAGCAGCACTTGGAACAGCGGGTGCCGGGCGCGCGAGCGCACCGGGTTGATGGCCTCGACCAGCTGCTCGAATGGCAATTCGGCGTGGTCGAAGGCCGCCAGATCGGTGTCGCGCACCTGCCGCAGCAACGCGGCGAAGGAGGCGCCGGAGTCGACCGGGGTGCGCAGCGCCAGGGTGTTGACGAACATCCCGACGAGGTCGTCCAGCGCTCGTTCGCCCCGGCCGGCGACCGGGGTGCCGAGAACGATGTCGGAACTTCCCGACACCCGCGACAGCAGCGCCGCGAGTCCGGCGTGCAGCACCATGAACGGCGAAACACCCTGTGCCCGCGCCAGCTCGGCGATCCCGGCAACCAGTTTCGCGGGCAGGGCGAATCGGTGGATACCCCCGCGCCCGGAGGCGACGGCGGGCCGCGGGCGATCGGCGGGCAGATCCAGCTGATCCGGAGCGCCTGCCAGCGTGGCGGTCCAGAAGCTCAGCTGCCGCGCCAGCACCGAGTCCGGATCACCGGCCGTACCGAGCAGTTCCCGTTGCCACAGGCTGTAATCCGCGTATTGCACCGCCAGCGGCGACCAGTCCGGTGCGATACCGGAACGCCGGGCGGTGTAGGCGGTCATCACGTCGCGCGCCAGCACGGCCAGCGAAAATCCGTCGGCGGCAATGTGATGCAGCACCAGCACCAGCGCGCAGGTACCGTCGTCGACGGTGAACAGCCGGGCCCGGATCGGGATCTCGCGCTCCAGATCGAAGCCCGCGGCCGCGAAGACCGCCAGTGCCGCGTCGAGCGCCGCGACCGTGATCGGCGCGGGCTCGCCGAGCTCGAGCGCCGTGCTCAGCACCACCTGCTCGGCGAAAGCCTCCGACCGGACCGCCGGGAAGATCGTGCGCAGCACCTCGTGCCGGGCGACGACGTCGGCCAGCGCGCCACGCAGCGCGGCCGCGTCGACCGCGCCGGTCAGCCGCACCACGAACGGCATGTTGTAGTCGGCCCCGCCCTCGAGCCGGTTCAGGAACCAGATCCGCTGCTGTGCGGGTGACAGGGGAACCAGCGGCGGCCGCGGCCGTGACCGCAGTCGCACGACATCGCTGCCGCCGCTGGTACCCCGCACCGGCTCGATCAGTCCGGCGAGCCCGGCCACCGTACTGGCGCCGAACAATTCCCGGACTCCGAGCCGGCAGCCCAGGTCAGCGCCCAACCGCGCCGCGACCTGGGTGGCCATCAAACTGTTGCCGCCCATGGCGAAGAAGTCGTCGTCGCGCCCGACCCGCTCCCGGTCGAGCACCTCGCCGAAAACGCGCGCCACCGCCGCTTCGACCGGTGTGGCGGGCGCGCGATACTCGGCCACGACGCGTTCCGGCGCGGGCAGCGCCGCGCGGTCGAGTTTGCCGGAGGCGTTGACCGGCAGCTCGGCCAGCGGCACGAACACGGCGGGCACCATGTAGGCGGGCAGGGCCCGCGCGGCGGCGGCGCGCAGGGCCTCGGTCTCGACCGCGCCCACCACGTAGGCGACCAGCTGTTCCGCGCGCACCACGACCACCGCGCGCCGGACCGCCTCGACCGCGCCGAGCACGGCCTCGATCTCACCCAGCTCGATCCGCAACCCGCGCAGCTTGACCTGAAAATCGGTGCGCCCCAGGTATTCCAGCTCACCGGCGGGCGTCCATCGCACCAGATCGCCGGTGCGATACATCCGTTCGCCCGCGCCGAACGGATCGGCGACGAATCGCTCGGCGGTGAGCGCGGGCCGCGCCACATAACCCCGGGCGAGCTGTACCCCCGACAGATACAGCTCACCCGGAGCCCCGACCGGGACCGGCCGCAGGCCGCTGTCCAGGACGTACACCCGGGTGTTGAACACGGGCGCGCCGATCGGCACCGCGAGAGTATCGGTCTCGGTCACCTCGTGGAAGGTGACGTCGACCGCGGCCTCCGTGGGACCGTACAGGTTGTGCAGTCGCGCACCGGTCAGCACCCGCAGTCGCCGCGCCGCCGCGGCGGGCAGCGCCTCGCCGGAGGCGAAGACCAGCCGGAGACTGGTCTCGTGGTCGTGCGGTTGTCCGGCCAGGAACGCTTCCAGCATCGAGGGCACGAAATGCGCTGTGGTGACTCCGTATTCGGCGATCGCAGCGCGCAGATAGGCGGGGTCGCGGTGACCGTCCGGCTGCGCCAGCGCGAGGGTGGCGCCGATCTGCAAGGGCCAGAAGAACTCCCACACCGAGACGTCGAACGTCGCCGGGGTCTTCTGCAGTACCACGTCGGCGGGGGTGAGCCGGTAGGCGTGCTGCATCCAGACGAGCCGATTCACGATGGCGGCATGGCTGACCGCCACGCCCTTGGGCCGTCCGGTCGAGCCGGAGGTGAAGATCACGTAGGCCGGGTGCGCCGGTCGCAGCACGGCGCCGCGCTCCCGCTCCCACACCGGCCCGTCCGAATACCCGGACAGCTCCAGGGCGTCGAGCCGGATCGCGTCCGGAACATGCTCCGGCGCATCGGCTTCCGTGGTCAGCACGCAGCGGGGCCGCGCGGTCGCCAGGATGTGGGCGGTCCGTTCGACCGGATGATCCGGATCCAGCGGCAGGTAGGCGGCGCCCGCCGCGAGGATCGCGTACATCGCGACCACCAGCTCCGGGGAGCGGCGCACGTGCACGGCCACCACGGTCTCCGGCCCGGCGCCGCGCTCGATCAGATGGCGCGCCAGCCGGTTCGCGCGCCCGGCCAGCTCGCGATAGGTGAGCGTCCGCGCGCCGAACCGCACGGCGACGGCCTGCGGCGTCCGCGCCGCCTGCGCCTCGAACATCGACACCAGCGTCGCCGCGCCGCCCTGGGGCAGTTCGTGGCCGGTCGCGTTCCAGAGCCGGGTGCTCACCTCGACTTCCAGCTCGGTCGCCACGTCCACCGCGCCCAGCGGCGTCTCGGGACCGGCCTCGACCAGCCGTTCCAGGTAGCGCAGGAACCGCGCGTGGTGCCGCGCCAGCTCGTCCTCCGCGTAGAGGTTGGGGTTGGCCTCGAAATCGACGTGCACGCAGTCCTGCTCGCCGTAGTACACATTGAGGCTCAGGTCCTCGACCGGCCCGGTGGACAGCACGTGGTACCGCCCGGCGGTGTGGCCGAGCCGCAGATCGCTGCGGAACAGCATGATGTTGGCCAGCGGGCCGAACAGCGCCCGGTGCGCCGGGCGGCCGTCGTGGGCGGCATCGCGCCGGATGTCCTCGTGCCGGTACCGCTGATGCCGCAGCGCGCCCGCCACCTCCACCCGGGTCGCGCGCAGCAGCGCGCCCCAGGTCACGTCCCGGCCCACCGCGACCCGCAGCGGCACGATATTGGACAGCATGCCCGCCGAACGCCGCATCGCCGCGGTGGTGCGCGCCGACACCGGCAGGCTCAGCACCACGTCGTCGCGATCGGTGAATCGGCCGAGGTAGCCGGCGAAGGCGGCCAGCAGCAGCACGGCCGGGGTCGAATCCTGGCTCGCCGCGAGCTCGTTCATGCGCGCGGTCAGCTCCGCCGGCAGCGCCCGCCCGGCGATCAGGTTGACGGCGGCCCGCGGGGCGGTGCGGCCGTCCAGGCTGGTAACCGCGTCCAGCCCGGCCACGCGCTGCGCCCAGTGCGCCCGGTCCGCTTCGAAGCGGGAGCTCCCACGGTAGGCCAGCTCGCCGTCCACCAGGTCCGCCAGCGGCGCCGGGCGCACCGGTTCGACCTCGGTGCCGAGCACGCGGGCGGTGTAGCGCTCGGCCACCCGCATGGTGTTGGTCAGCGCGCCGTAACCGTCGAGCACCAGGTGGTGTGCCCGCAGATACCAGAACCAGCGCCGCTCCTCGATTCGCAGGAGAGCGCCCGCGAACAACCGGTCGCGCACCGGATCGATCGGCGCGCCGGCTTCGGCGCGCATCCAATAACGCGCCGCGGCAACCGGATCCGCGTGGTCGCGGAAGTCGAGCAGCGGGAGGTCGACCGGGAGGGCCGGGTCGAAGCACTGGTACGGCGTCCCGCCGGATTCGCCGAACCGGACCATGGTCGATTGGTAGTCCAGGGCGGCTTCGCGCGAGATCTCCTGCAGCAACGCCGCGTCGAGCTCGCCCCGCAGGTCCACGTACTGCGCGATATTGATCGGAACCTCGGGCTCGAGCAACTGTGCGTACCACAGCCCGAGCTGCGCCGGGGCGAGCGGAAACCGCTCCGGGGCTACCGGTTCGGGCGTGTACCCACCCAACTCCATACCGGGCACCAGTGCCTCCTTCTTTCGGGCAGCGCGAACCAGAGGCTCGAGGCCTCGTGGCACCACAGATGTTTTCGGCGAAAGCGCGGGACGGACGGTGTCACCGGCGCGAGATTCCGACAGATTGCATGAGACAGGGGATTCACGGTGTCGCGAAGCGACTCCGCGGGGTGCGGCGGCCGGATGGCCTCGGTCGCCGCGGCGGCGGGCCGTCGAGGTGGCCGCCGGTGGTTTCTAGCGTTTGATCGATCCTCCAACTCGGCCACCGCGGCGATTGCCTTGCCGCGACTGTGTTTTCTGCATCACACGCATGTTCCGCGCAAACCGAACACTAGGCCCTTTGTTAATAAAAAGGAACTAAATCCAACAAAATAATCTGGTCATGTGTCCAGTGGCCGGAAGCGGCGGAAACCCAGGGCACAACGAGGCCCGGAACGCCCGGACTGTGAGCCAGGGCACGTGCAGGTGTGCAGACTATGAGCGGGAACGTTGCATCCGCGTTGCATCGGCGCCGAGCCGCCGGTCGAGCACCCGGATCTTGGCCTCGATCTGCGCATACAGCGGCGAATCACGATCGACTGCCGACCGGTAGGCCGCCCATGCCGCAGCATCGTCACGCCCGTCGGCGCCCGCGGTCCAACGCCGCAGCACACCCTCGTCACCCGAGCCGAGCACCGCCGCGCGCAACCGCGCCCGCAGTTCGTCACGGAGGTCGACGATGCCCGGCGCGGTCGAGCGCGGCAGCACCGGACCGGCGTAGAGGCGTAATGCGGATTCGACATCACCGGAGTCCAAGGCCGCCCGCAGCGCCTCGACATCGGTTGCGACATGCGATCGCAAACGGTAAGGGCGGGAGCCGATCACGTTCGAGCCCACCACGGCGCGCAAGCGCGACATGGCGGCCCGGATGGTGCCGTTGTCCAGATCGGTGTCGTCGAGCAGCAGCGCGAGATGATCCGCGCCCAGCCCCTCGGTGTGCTCGGCGAGCAGCAGCAGGATCTCCGCGTGCCGTTGCGACAACGCGACTCGCTCACCCGCCTTGTTCAGCTGCGGTTGCCCCAGCCCCAGCACGTCGAGCCCGAGGCGATCCGTCGCGACGGGCACGGGATCGCGCGGGGCGTGCTGGGCCGCGCGCATGGCGGCCAGCAGCAGGTCCATCTCCGCGGCGGTCGCGGTCGCCTTCACCAAGGCGAGGATCTCGGGCTTGGCCACCCGCACGCCGCCCGCGATCATCAGCACCCCGACCAGCCGGCCGTCGGGATCGTGCACGGGCGCGGCGGCGCCGGTCAGTTGATGCAGGCGGTGCAGATAGTGCTCGGGACCGTGGGTCCAGACGGCCCGTCCGGTGCGCACCACCAGGCCGACGGCGTTCGCGCCGACCCGGCGTTCGCTGAGGTCGTCGCCTTCGCGCAGGCCCATGTCGGAGGCCACGGCCACCTGCTCGGGGTTGCCGTGGATCCACAGCACGCGGCCGAACTGGTCGGCGACCACGACGATCAAACCCGTTCTGGCAGTGTCCTGCACGAGGAGCTTGTCGATCAGCGGCAGCAGCGGCGCGATGGTGTGCGCGTCCCGGTAGCGCTGCAGATCCGGGCCGCGCAGGCCGCGTTCACTGCCCGGATCCATCGGATCGATCCCGGCACGCACGCTGCGCAGCCATGATTCGAGAACCAGGGGGCGCAGCAAACCCGCCAGCTGCGAGAGCTGGTCGTCACCGGCGGTGAGATATCCATGGGCTTGTGCGGCATAGGCTTCCAAGGCGCCGAGTTGGCTGCCCGGTTCGAGGCCGTGCCGTGGGGGCCGCCCACCTGCGAGATTGCTGACCATTTGCCTTTCTTTCCGCCGCAGACTTTACCGGCGCAATTAGCAGGAAAAGGGCGGAAATTCTAGTTTGTCTGCCAGGTCACATCCGGATAGGATCACCGAGTTTTGTGACCTACGCGTCTTTCACACGATACCGAGAAGGCTTCCGGCGACGCGTTCGGCAATCAGCACCACCGTGGCCTGCGGTCCCCGGCTCAGCGGCACGGGCGCCACCGAGAGGTCCGCCACGGTCAATCCGCGCACGCCGTGCACCCGGCAGCGCTCGTCCACCACCGCGCCCGCGTCGCCCGCCGGGCCCATCCGGCAGGTGCCCGACAAATGTTGCGATGTCCCGAGATTCGCGCGCAACCAGGAATTATCGGGTTGCCGCGGTGTCGCGGCGGTCCCGGTAATCGCGGCGCACAACTCGGCGGCCAGACCCACCCCCGCGCGCAACCGTTCCCGGTCGTAATCCGCGGCCAGATAGCGGTAATCGAGATCGGGCGGCACCCTCGGATCGGCCGAAACCAGGCGCAATTCGCCCGACGAACGTGGCCGCATCAGCGCCACCCCGACGCGCCGCACCGCCGCATCGGAACCGAAAGCCACTGCATAAGGACGTATTTCGAGATCGTCGTGGCACAGTATGTATTCCAGTGCCACGGCCTCCGGCGCGCTCGGCGCGCCGCCGCGATACTCGACGCCGATTTCCGGATGATCGGTGAACCAGGCCCCCACCGCGGCCGGATGCACCACCGGAATGCCGAGCGCGCGCAGCTGCTCGGGCGGGCCGACGCCCGAACGCAACAGCAGCGCCGCGGATTCCACCGCACCGGCGCACAGCACCACCCGATCCGCCTGAACGGAGTGAACGCGCCCGTCACGCACGTAATCGACGCCGACGGCCCGGGTGCCGCGGAACCGGACCCGGGTCACCAGCGTCGCGCCGCGCACGGTCAGGTTGGGGCGGCCCAGCGCGGGCAGCAGATAGGTCGTGGCCGTCCCCGCGCGCCGGCCCGCGTCGATATTGCACGGCACCGGCCCGAGGCCGGATTCCGGGATCGACTCCGGCAGCGCGTTCAGATCCGGAATTTCCGGAAACCCCGCCTGCACTGCCGCCGAAGCGAATTCGACACTCGCCGGTCCCGGATCCACGGCCCGCTGTACCGGAATCGGACCGCTGCGACCGTGCCCCGGGAACTCCCCGTAATCAAGATCGCGCTCTATTTGCTGATACCCCGCCAGCGCCGCATCGAAAGTCCATTCCGGGCACTCGCGGGCCCACGCCGCGAAGTCCGTCGCGAGCGCGCGCACGAAATATCCGCCGTTGATCGCGCCGGAACCGCCGAGCACCCGGCCGCGCACGATGTCACCCGTGACGGGGCCGTCGGCCAGCCGCACGGGATAGCGCCACACCCACGGTGAGGCGGGCCCGATCGGCATGCGCCCCGCCAGGCGCAGCTCCTCGGGCACCGCCGCCGCGCCGGACCACACCGGGCCCGCCTCCAGGAGGCAGACGGCGTGCTCCGGATCCGCGCTGAGCCGGGCCGCGAGCACACAGCCCGCGGTGCCACCGCCGACGATCACGGTGCCGGCTACCGCATCGACCACGACGGCTCGATCAGTGCGGTGGCGCGGTGGGTTTGAGCGCCTCGACGCTGCGGGCCCGGTACGCACCCAGCCACAGCCCGCTGCCGTAGGCGATGTCGTCCAGGCGCTTGTAGGCGATGTAGCGGAACGGATCCAGGCCACCGGCGTCGCGATGGGTGAACCAGTCCGCCAGACCGTCGGCCAGCGCCATGGTGATCGCGATCCGGCGGATGCGCCGTGAGCACACCATCGCCAGCAGCGTCACCGGCCAATAGTGTCTGCACATCGCCGAGGCCAGGCGCCAGAGTCCGGAGAAGAAACCCCGGGACAGATAGATGGCGGCGATCCGGGTCGGATTGTCCAGCCCGGCGAAGACCCGCCGCAGCCGCACCAGCGCCGTCACCAGGGTGATCACCCCGCCGAACAGGCCCCACTTGGACAGCGTGCCGAACAGGAACGCCGCGACCACCGTCCAGGTGGGCAGCGACAGCGGCGTCACCATGCCGGGCTCGTGCCGCTGCGCCAGGGGCGCGGCGCCGGTGCCGTAGAACAGCTTCCGGTCGAACCAGGACTTGAAGGAGACGCGGTGGTCGTGGGCCACGTGCGCGGCTGGCTCGTAGCGCAGCCGCCAGCCCGACTTCTCCAGCCGCCAGCACAGGTCGACGTCCTCGGCCACCTGCATGGACTCGTCGAAGCCGCCCTCGGCCAGCAGCGCCCGCCGCCGCACCAGCAGCGCGGCGCTCGGCACGTAGGACACCAGGCCCCGCGAGTGCACGGCGGACTCGCGCCGGCCCAGGTCCAGCGACGAGCGGGTGTGCTCGTAGCGAGCCAGCGTCGTGGACTCGGGATCCAGCGCCACGATGCGCGGCGCGACCAGCGCCACACCCGGATCGCTGAAATGCCCGAGCATCACCTCGAGCCAGCCGCTGCGCGGCACCACGTCGGAATCCAGGAACGCGACGAAGTCCGTTGTCGCCGCGCGCAGTCCGGCGTTGCGCGCCGCGGCCGGGCCCTGGCGCCGGTCCTGGCGCAGCACCGTCACCCGGCAGCGGGTCCCGCGGTTCGGCGGGATCTGCACCGGTTGATCCGAGCCGTCGTCGACGACGATCACCGTGTGGCCGCGCAGGGCGGCCAGCAAACGCACCAGCCCCTCGGCGTTGTTGTACAGGGGGACGATCACCGTCACGTCCTCCAGGGAGGGCAGCAACCGCGGACGCGGGTTACCGACCCCGGAGTCGAGTAGTCGCCGGGCAACAACCGCAGACTTCGGATCCGTGACCTCGAGGTACCCGTCGCCGATCATCTCGGCCGCCTCCGGGGCAAGTCGCAGCAACCGTGCGGGCGAGCCGCCGATCAGGATGCGGCCCCCGGAATACGCACGTACTCGTGGATCGATCCGTACCCCGAATCCATCGGGCAGACGATCATGGCGCATTCCAGGCATGCTAGGCGCAGATTCACGCGTAAGCATCATTGGCACCGGGAGTCGGGCAGAATTCTTTGCGGACGCGTTGCGATGTGATTGCCACGGCGCAGATTCCATCACTGAGCAAACCGATGGCAATTGAAGGGGCCCGGCGCGTCGTCCGACGAGTTTCGAAATGCCAGCGCATCACTGGCAACTCGAGCGTCCGGACCGGGCCCCGCACCCGGGTCAGCCCAGCGGACTCTCGTCGCAGGAGCGCGACGGACGACGGGTGGTGAGCGTCAACGGAATCGGCCCGGACTTGCGCGGCTTGCGCGCAGCCTTGCGTGAATGGTCCACCGACGACCGCGGAATCGTCCGCCCCGAATCCGCCAGCGCCGCCTCGCCGTAACCCTGGACGCATTCCGGGTCGGGACCGTCGGCCGGCAGACCGGTGAAGAACTTGGCCGCCATGCAGCCGCCCCGGCAGGCGTCGTAGTGCGCGCAGCTCGAGCAGGCGCCACCCCCGCTGGGGGTGCGCAGGTCCGCGAACAGTTCGGAGGTGCTCCAGACGCTCTGGAAACCACCGTCGGACACCACGTTTCCGGCCAGGAAGGTGTCGTGGATGGCGAACGGGCAGGCGTAGACGTCGCCCACCGGATCCACCAGGCACACCACCCGGCCCGCGCCGCACATGTTCAGCCCGGGCAGCGCCTCGCCGTAGGCGGAGAGGTGGAAGAACGAATCACCGGTGAGGACACCCTCACCGTTGGCGACCAGCCAGTCGTACAGCACGCGCTGCTGCTCCTGGGTGGGATGCAACTCGTCCCAGACGTCCGCGCCGCGGCCGGAGGGCCGCAGGCGGGTCAAACGCAGTGTGGCGCCGTACTTGTCGGCGATGGCCTTGAACTCGTCCAGCTGCGGGATGTTGTGGCGGGTCGCCACCACCGAGAGCTTCGCGTCCCGGAACCCGGCCGCGGCCAGGTTCTCCAGCGCGCGGATCGCCATGTCGTAGGAGCCGGGCCCGCGCACCGCGTCGTTGACCTCGGCGTCCGCGCCGTCCAGCGAAATCTGGACGTCCACATAGTCGCTCGCGGCCAGCCGCTGGGCGACCTCCGGGGTGATCCGAACTCCGTTGGTGGAGAACTTGACTCCGACGTCGTGCGCGGTGGCGTAGTCGACCAGTTCCCAGAAGTCCGGGCGCACAGTCGGTTCACCGCCGCCGATGTTGACGTAGAAGATCTGCATGCGCTGGAACTCGTCGATCAGCGCCTTGCACTGTTCGGTGCTGAGCTCGCGCGGGTCGCGCCGGCCCGAGGAGGACAGGCAGTGCACGCAGGACAGGTTGCAGGCGTAGGTGAGCTCCCAGGTCAGGCAGATCGGCGCGGCCAGTCCGGTTTCGAACCGGTCGATCAGCTTGACCGCCTTGTCCCCTCCGGCACCGTCATCGACTCGCCGCGCGAGGCCGCCGACCTGAGGCGGGACCACCCCCGCATCCGGCCGGACGGCATGCGCCGGCGCGGGCTCGGCACCCGCGGCGCCGGCCACACGCGCCGGCGCGCCGACGATCATCTCACCCTCGGCCAATTGCGCAAGCGCCCGGACGTACGGCGCGGCGCGGTCGGCGGAGATCCCGGCCGCGTCCAGAGCCGTACGCGCGGTGGCGTGTTGGGGCAGCGATCGCACGATCTCGACGATCTTCGGGTTCTTCAGGAAGGACAGCTTGCGCGTACCGAAGTGGTAGAGCAGCGCACCGAACGGTTCCGGGCGCAGGGAGACCCGGGGATGCAGCTGCCAAGGGGTATCGAGATCGAGCATCGTCATCACCCGCGAATCAGTAGACGCCGCACATGCCGTCGATGGACACCTCTTCGATGAGGGTCTCCTCGACCAGCTCGGCACTCTCGGTGTCGCTCGGCGCGTGGAACGTGTGCAGCATGACAACCTCCATCTGTGTAGTCGCAGTCACACGATAGCCAGAAGCGGTACAAAAATGAAACACGTTCCAATCGATGGGACGGATTCTTGCGGTCCCGCCGGGCGGTGCCCAGGCTCGGGCCATGCTCCCCAGTCCGCCCCCAGCGCCCCGCACGGCGACATCCCCGATAGTCCGCACTCTAGACTTCCGATGGAAAGCAGCTGAACAGAACGTGACGGGCGCCACACGCCCGCGGTGCAGAGGTGGCATGGGAGTCGGACGGATGCAGGCCAGCGGGAGCGGCAATACGCTGTCGGAGCCGGAGATCGTCGAGGCCGCCTTACGCGTGGTGCGCGAGGACGGCGTGGAGAAATTGTCCATGCGGCGACTTTCTCGCGAACTAGGCGTCTCCCCCATGGCGCCGTACTACTACGTCGCCGACAAGCGCGAGCTGCTGGACCTGGTCGCCTCCGCCGCGCTGGCCGGAGTGCGCAAGCCACCGCCGGAATCCGGCCCGTGGCAGCAGCGGCTGCGCGAGCTGATCGATCAGATCGACGAGAAGCTGCGCAAGCACCCCGGACTCGGCGATGTGCTGATCGAGCAGATGCTGGGCAAACAGCTGGACCTGATCGCCGCGATCATGGAGATCCTGGACGAGGCCGGGTTCGACGATCGCAACATCCTGGCCGCGTACGCGACCATCCACACCTACCTGTTCGGCCGCAGCCGGGTGAATCCGCGCGACCGCTCCCCGATCTCGGAGGTGGCCCTGCCCGAGGTGGTGGAGCGGGCCACGAAGTACATCGGCGACCTGCGCGGGCGCTATGCCTACGACTTCGGCATGGAGGTGCTCGTCGCCGGTCTGGAGGCTCAGCTTGTCCGGCAGCCGGACCCCGACGTACGATGAAACTGAAACACGTTCTAGTTTTCTATCCGACCATGTTCGAGAGGCAGCGATGACAACGGTCGAAGTTCCGCACGGCTCCCGGTCCGTCGTGCTGCGGGTCGCCGCGGTGATCAACGAAACCGCCGACACCTGTTCGCTGGTCTTCGACGTCCCCGACGAAGCGCGCGAGAAGTTCGCCTACAAGCCCGGCCAGTTCCTGACCCTGCGGGTGCCCAGCGAGCGCACCGGCTCGGTGGCGCGGTGCTACTCGCTGGCCAGCTCGCCCTACACCGACGACAAGCCGAAGGTGACGGTCAAGCGCACCGAGGGCGGCTACGGGTCGAACTGGTTGTGCGACAACCTCGCCGCCGGCGATCAGATCGAAGTGCTGCCGCCCTCCGGCGTTTTCACGCCTAAGGACCTCGACGAGGACCTGCTGCTGTTCGGCGCGGGCAGCGGCATCACCCCGGTGATGTCGATCCTGAAGTCGGCGCTGGCGCGCGGCAACGGCCGCGTCGTGCTGGTGTACGCCAATCGCGACCCGCACTCGGTGATCTTCGCCGACGAACTGCGCGAGCTGTCGGACAAGCACGCCCAGCGCCTCACCGTGATCCACTGGCTCGAACACCTGCAGGGCCTGCCCTCGGTCGACGGGCTCGCGGCGCTGGTCCGCCCCTACACCGCCTACGAGGCGTTCATGTGCGGGCCCAAGCCGTTCATGGACCGGGTGCACGACGCCCTGGCCCAGCTCGAGCTGCCGCGCAACCGCACCCACGCCGAGGTCTTCAATTCCCTGGCCGGCGACCCGTTCGCGGATCAGGCGCCGGTCGAGGTCTCCGACGAGGAAGCCGCCGACGCCGCCACCGTCGAGGTGGAACTCGACGGCGAAGTGCACCAGCTGGCCTGGCCGCGCAAGCAGACCCTGGTCGACATCATGCTGGCCAAGGGCCTGGACGTGCCCTACTCCTGCCAGGAGGGCGAGTGCGGGTCCTGCGCCTGCACGGTGCTCGAGGGCAAGGTGGAGATGGAGAACGCGGAGATCCTCGATCCGGAGGACATCGAGAACGGGTACATCCTCGGCTGCCAGGCCCGCCCGGTCACCGATCACCTCAAGATCCAGTTCTAGCCCGTCCGCGCGCGGTAGTGCGCGCGCTGGTCCGGGGTGAGGTGCTCGGTCGCGTAACTCAGTGCGGTGCGGCCCATCCGGGCCGCGTTCCGGTCCAGGAAGCCGAGCAGCAGCAACCGGTCCACCCGCTTGCCCACCTCGCGCAGCATCCAGCCCAGCGCTTTCTGGATCAGGTCGCGGCGGTCGTCGAGCAGCAGTTCGCCGAGTTCGAAGGTGGTCGTCGCGTCGCCCGCCTTGATGAAGGCGAACGTGCTCAGCAGGGCGACCCGCCGCTCCCACAGCGAATCCGACTGCGCCAGTGCGAAAAGCAGGTCCCGGGGACGGTCCAGCAGCCACGGCCCGACGATGTTCTCGGCGGACACGTCCACGAGATCCCAGTTGTTCACCCGGCCCCGGCGCACCGCGTCCAGGTAGAACTCGACCATCTCCCGCTGGGCAGCCACATCGCGGGTGCGCGGTTTGGCGGCCCGCGCGAAACGCGCGTTCAGCATGACCAGCCCGGCCAGCCGCTCCTCGTGCACCGGGCTGTCCAGCAGCTCGCCGATCCCGGAGAGCGGCAGTCCCGCAAAACGTTTCGCGACCGCGCGGGTCGCGGGCACACGGACGCCGAGGAAGACGTCGCCCTCGCCGTACTCCCCCGGCCCGGTCTTGAAGAAACGCTGCAGGTGGATCGCGTCGGCGGGATCGGCGACCTCGGCCAGTGCCGCCCGCACCAGCTCCGCCGTGGGTTCTTCGGTCACGAGACTCATCCAACACCGCGCCCGCGATATTCGGTCGACACGACCCGCCGGGTCCGGTACACAGGTGACATGGTTACAGCACGTCCGCTCTCGCGGTAGTTCCGGCAGTCGTCACGCAGGCGCTGTCGCAGCGCCGCGGTCCGACCGCTCGTGCCGTCCCACGGAACGCATCAACCAGGCGAGCGTCTTCTCGAATGACGAAACCAGTTGATGGAGTGGGGGATTCCCATGACGAACGTCCAACCAGCGCATGCTGTCACCACCGACCTGGGCCGGGTCCGCAACATCGGCATCATGGCCCACATCGACGCGGGCAAGACCACGACCACCGAGCGCATCCTGTTCTACACCGGCGTCACCTACAAGATCGGTGAGGTGCACGACGGCACCGCCGCCATGGACAAGATGGTGCAGGAGCAGGAGCACGGCATCACCATCGCCGCCGCGGCGACCACCTGCTTCTGGAACGAGCACCAGATCACCATCCTGGACACCCCGGGCCACGTCGACTTCACCGTCGAGGTGGAGCGGTCGCTGCGCGTGCTCGACGGCGCGGTCGCGGTCTTCGACGCCAAGGAAGGCGTCGAGCCGCAGTCCGAACAGGTGTGGCGCCAAGCCGACCGGTACGACGTGCCGCGAATCTGCTTCGTGAACAAGATGGACAAGCTCGGTGCGGATTTCTTCTACACCGTGCGCACCATCGCGGACCGCCTGGGCGCGAAACCGCTTGTGGTGCAACTGCCCATCGGCGCCGAGGACGGCTTCGAAGGCATCGTCGACCTGGTCGAGATGCGCGCCCTGCACTGGCGCGGCGACACCGGGCTCGGGCAGCGCTACGAGATCGCCGAGATCCCGGAGCACCTGCGCGAACTCGCCGGCCGCTACCGGGAGACGCTGCTGGAGACGGTCGCGGAAACCGACGAGGAGTTGCTGGAGCGGTACCTCGGCGGCACGGAACCCACCGTGGCGCAGATCAAGACCGCGATCCGGCAGCTGACGGTGCGCTCGGCCGCCTACCCGGTGCTGTGCGGTTCGGCGTTCAAGAACAAGGGCGTGCAGCCGCTGCTCGACGCGGTGGTGGACTACCTGCCCACGCCGCTGGACGCGGGCGCGGCCACCGGTCACGCCCCGGGCGACGAGCGCGTCGAACTGCACCGCGCACCCGAGCGCACCGCGCCGTTCGCGGCGCTGGCGTTCAAGGTGTCGGCGCACCCGTTCTTCGGCAAGCTCACCTATCTGCGGGTCTACTCCGGCCACGCCGCCGCCGGCGCCGTGGTCGTCAACGCCACGAAAGGACGAAAGGAGCGCCTGGGCAAGCTGTTCCAGATGCACTCGAACACCGAGCACCCGATCCAGGAGGCCACGGCCGGGCAGATCTGCGCGGTGATCGGACTGAAGGACACCACCACCGGTGACACCCTGTCCGACCCGCACGAGCAGATCGTGCTCGAATCCATGACCTTCCCGGATCCGGTCATCCGGGTGGCGATCGAACCGCGCAGCAAGTCCGATCAGGACAAGCTGAGCACCGCGATCGGCCGGCTCGCCGAGGAGGACCCCACCTTCTCGGTCACGGTGGACGCCGAGACCGGGCAGACCGTCATCGGCGGCATGGGCGAGCTGCACCTCGACATCCTGGTCGACCGCATGCGGCGGGAGTTCAAGGTCGAGGCCGCCGTCGGCAAGCCGCAGGTGGCCTACCGCGAGACCATCACCGCCGCCGTGGACCGCTACGAGTACACCCATCGCAAGCAGCAGGGTGGGCACGGGCAGTTCGCGACGGTGGTGCTCGCGGTGGCGCCGCTGGCCGATCCGGACGGCGCGGTCTACGAGTTCGAAAGCCGGGTCACCGGTGGTCGCGTGCCGAAGGAATACATTCCCGCGGTCGACGCGGGTGCGCAGGACGCCCTGCGCACCGGCGTGCTCGCCGGATATCCGATGGTGCACGTGCGCGTCACGCTGCTCGACGGCGCCGCGCACGTGCAGGACTCCTCGGAGCTGGCGTTCCGCACCGCGGGCGCGCAGGCGGTGCGCAGAGCCGTCGCCGCGGCGCGTCCGGCACTGCTGGAGCCGATCATGGCCGTCGAGGTCGTCACCCCGGAGGACTACCTGGGTGAGGTCATCGGCGACCTGAATTCCCGGCGCGGCCAGGTGCGGTCGATGACGGAGCGCAAAGGCGCGCGCGTCGTCCGAGCGCTGGTGCCGCTGAAGGAGATGTTCGGCTACATCGGTGATCTGCGGTCCAGGACGCAGGGCCGGGCGAACTACGCCATGGTCTTCGACTCGTACGCGCAGGTCCCGGCGGGCGTGGCGGCCGAGATCGCCGCCAGGGCCGGATGAGAACGGGCCGGCGCCGCCGCACCATGCGACGGCGCCGGCCCCCACCTCGTCACTGCGCGCCGCCGTTCCGGATTGCCAGGGCGTGTCGCGGGTACGTGTCGCAGTAGCGGGCCGATACCCCGGCTACCCCCGGCGACCGTGGCGGAAGGACGCGAGCAGCATGGCGAGCACAGGTCGTTGCCCGGAATGCGGGCACGACGGCATACCGATTCTGTATGGATTACCGATCACGAAGGCGCGCGTCATGGCCGTGCGCGGCCATCTCCGACTAGGCGGCTGCCTGGTCACCGCCGACGACCCGCAGTGGGAATGCACGCACTGCGGACAACTGTGGCGAGATCCGGAGGGCGCGGCCCGTGCCCTCTCGGCGCTGTTCGCGCGGCCCGCGCAGTGAGCCGCGAGACGGGCTAGGGCTGAGCGGGTTTCACGACATCGATGCGCAGCAGTGGCTGCGGCGGCGAGACGCAGGCATCGGCCGCGAACGCGAGCGGCACGACCGCGGTCTGATTCGGCGGCTGCACCATGAGGTACCGGGTCGGCACGGTCTCGCAGTCGCGCGCCCGCAGGTAGACCACCGTGGCGCGGGCGCCGCGCCCCGGCGCGAGCACCACCTGCTGTGGGCTGCCGCCGTCCGGGATCGCGGCCGGCCCGACCTGTTTGGGCAGCGCGCCGTCGGCCAGGAAGGCCACCGGATACCCGGACAACGCACACGTGCGATCGCTGGTATTGGTGAAATCCACCGGCTGATAGGTGTACTCGGCCTCGAACCCGGGCGGGCCCAGCGCGGTGTTCAGATCCGCTGAGGTGCAGGCTCTGGTGGAATCCGGGAACGCGTTGCGCGGCGGGCCGGAGGAGATCCCCGGCTGGGCCGCGGCCGTACTGGTCACGGGTGGCGGCGGGGGTGGCGCGGGCTCACACGCCACGACGAACAACCCGAGGGCCGGAAAGACGAGCACCGCGCGGCGCATACGGCAATTCTAGGGAGGACCGGGCCCGGATGGTCGAGTCTCCGAGTTGCCCCCGGGATAGCCGCGTCCCGAAATTGTCGGTGCCCGCCGGTAGGCTCCGGCAAGTACTACAACGCGTAGGAGGATTCGATGGGCCGAGCCGCGAAGAACGCCGAACTCGCCGTGCAGGCCGGTACGCTCGAGCACGGATTGCCCTACCTGGCAATGGGTTCCGGTGCGCCGCTGGTCTTCCTGCGCTGGTTCTCGGCCGATCACGCCAATCCCACGGGCTGGATGCGCGACGCCGAGATCAAGACGCTGATGCCGCTGGCCCGGCATTTCCGGGTCTACGCGGTCGGCCGCGCGCCGGGCATGGCGGCGGGCACCACCATGGCCGACATCGCCGCGCGGCACGCGCAGGCGCTGCACGCCGAATTCGGCGGCCCCGTCGACGTTCTCGGCATCTCCTCGGGCGGCTCGGTCGCCTTGCAGCTGGCGGCCGACCATCCCGCGGCGGTGCGCCGGCTCGTCGTCGCGTCGTCGGGCTATCGCCTGGAGCGCGCCGCCTCCGAGTCCCAGGTGCGCTACGCCGAGGCCGCCGCGCGCGGCGAACGCGCCCTGCACCACATGGCTTCCGTGGGCTTCGGCGGGCCGCTGCTCTCACGCCTCGCCGCAGCGGGCATGTGGCTGCTGGATCCGCTCGCGCGTCCCGCGAACCCGGCCGACACCCTCGCCTTCGTCCGCGCCGAAGACGCTTTCGATCTCGATGGCCGGCTCGCCGAGATCACCGCGCCCACCCTGGTGATCGGCGGCGAACGCGACGGCTTCTACCCCCTGGCGAACTTCCGCCGCACCGCCGACGGAATCCCGCACTCGCACTTGATCATCTACCCGCGTGCCACCCACATGGGCGCGGTCAAGCACCCCCGCTTCGCTCCCGACGTCA
The DNA here is from genome assembly GCF_040655395.1 of Nocardia sp. NPDC050435. Classification (NCBI taxonomy): domain Bacteria; kingdom Bacillati; phylum Actinomycetota; class Actinomycetes; order Mycobacteriales; family Nocardiaceae; genus Nocardia; species Nocardia sp. NPDC050435. The sequence goes on along the minus strand of NZ_JBFAJW010000004.1, from coordinate 330,235 downwards.
CCGAATTCCTCACTCGCCGGGGCTAGCGGGGTGCCACCGGTCCGGGCCGCCCGCGGTGCACACTGAACAGATGGCCGAACACGCAAACTGCCCGCGCTGCGGCACCGCGGGCGTCCCGATCATCTACGGCTTCCCCTCGGCCGCGGTCATGGACAAGGTCGAAGCGGGCCGGGCGCGGATGGGGGGCTGCGTGATCACCGGTTCGGAGCCGCGCTGGGCCTGCCCGTCCTGTGAGCACCGCTGGCGCACCGACGACAAAGCCCCGTACACCGACACCCCCGAGTTCCGCCGGCCCGACCATTTCATCGACACCCGCCGCGAACGCTCCTGAGCCTCAGCCCAGCTGGGTCATGCCCGCCGCGACAACCTGCGCGATGTTCAGGATTTCGTCGGCGTGCGGCAGGGTCACCCCGTCCAGGGCTTGCAGCCGATCGGTACTGGCGATGGCGAACATGGCCGAAACCCACGCTGTCGCGCAGGCCTTCACGGTGCCCGGCCGCACCGCGGTGGGCGCGCTGGCCTCCAGCACCCGCGCGGTGACTTCCAGCAGCTGATCGCGCAACTGGCGCAACTGCTTGCGCACATCCGGATGGGTATCGGCCTCGCGCCACATGATCACCCGCAGCACCGAGGAGTGGTGATCGCGCAGGTTCAGGGCGGCGTCCAGATTGACGAGACTGGCCGCGGGATCGCCCGGTGCGACGACCGCGCCGATGTCATCGATCGGCTGGGCCGGAACGCGCTCGGCCATGAGCGTCGACAGGATCGCGTCCTTGGTGGGGAAATAGTAGAAGACAAGGCCTTTCGGCACTGCCGCGGCCGCGGCGATGGCGGCCGTGGGCGTCGCATCGAAACCCTGCTCGGCGAACAGTTTTTCGGCGGAGTCCAGAATGAGCTGGCGGGCGTCGCCGTCGACTTTCGCGCTGCGGCGGCGCCCGGCCCGGTCCCCCCGCCGTTTCGACATCGGCGTCAGTGATGCGGCGCCATGTTGTGCAGACGACCCGACACCGCCGGCAGTGCCGCCACCGCGACCACCACCGTCGCTACCCCGACTACCCATGCGGTCCAGGATGCGCCGAAATAGTCGGTGAAGTCCAACACCCATGGCGACAGGAACAGCAACGCGCCGAACAGTGCCATCGCGTAGCCGAGCGCCACCATCGACGCCCGGCGCCACCGCACCAGCCCGGCCAGTGCGATCAGCACACCGAGCACGATCAACGCCCAGAAGGCGTTGTCGTTGGTCGCGACCCAGAGCGTGGACAGTGCGGCGAAGGCGCCGAGTATGACGGCGAGCCCGTCCTGTGCGCGGTTATCGGTGAACATGATGTGCCTCCTCAAGGCTCTTCGAAGTGTTCGTACCTCCCGGTATAGACCTGATTGACCGCCCGATCAATAATTCTGCGGACCCGTGTCCAGAACGACACCAGGGTGTGACTGGCCACACAATCCAGCGAAACCAAGCAACCGTTAGGGTGAGGATCTGGACACGCGGAACGAGGTTGCGGCGCAGGCGTGCGCGGGTACTCCACCTCCGGTACACCCGCGGGGCCGCACGCAGTTTCACCGTGTTCACGACCAACGTCCGGCGGGGCCATCCCGTCCCGGCATCGAAAGGTAGGGCGGAATGACAGCGCCGATTGTGATCGTCGGAGCCGGACTGGCCGGCTTACGGACCGCCGAGGAACTGCGCCGCGCGGGCTTCGCGGGCGGCATCGTCCTGATCGGCGAGGAAGCCCGGCTGCCCTACGATCGCCCACCCCTGTCCAAGCAGTTCGTGCGCGGCGAGACCGACGACACCACGCTGCGGCCGGCCGAATTCTTCGACGAGCACCAGATCGAGCTGCGGTTGACCACCGCGGCCACCGGCGTCGACACCGTCGCCCGCCGGGTCCGCCTGGCCGACGGCGGCACGCTCGACTACGACCAGCTCGTCATCGCCACCGGCCTGCGGCCGCGCCGCCTGCCCGGCCTCCCGGATCTGAAGGGCGTGCACGTCCTGCGCGACCACGCCGACGCCAGCGCGCTGCGCGACGAATTGGGCGCGGCGAAAAAGGCACTCGTGGTCGGCGCGGGCTTCATCGGCTGCGAGGTCGCCGCCAGCTTCCGGGCCGGCGGGGTCGAGGTCGTGCTCGTCGAGCCGCAGCCCACGCCGCTGGCCTCGGTGCTCGGCGAACAGGTCGGCGCGCTGGTCGCGCGGATGCACCGCGCCGAAGGCGTCGACCTGCGCTGCAACACCGGCCTGGACACCTTCCTCGCCGACGGCGGCGACCGCGTGCGCGGCGCGCGGCTGTCCGACGGCAGCGAGGTCGACGCCGACCTCGTCGTCATCGGCGTCGGCTCGCGGCCCGTCACCGACTGGCTGGCCGGGTCCGGCATCGAACTCGCCGAACCCACGGTCGGCGGCGGCGTGCTGACCGACGCGGTCGGGCGCACGTCCGCCGAAGGCGTCTGGGCCGTGGGCGATGTCGCCGCCTGGCTGCACGACACCGGCCACCGCAAACGCGTCGAGCACTGGACCAACGCGGGCGAGCAGGCCAAGCTGCTCACCTGCGCGCTGCTCGGGCTCGCCGCCCCGACGGCCGCCCAAGTGCCCTACTTCTGGAGCGACCAGTACGAGGTGAAGATCCAGGCCCTCGGCACGCCCAACGCCGCCGACGACGTCAGCATCGTCAGCGACGACGGCCGCAAGTTCCTCGCCTACTACGCCCAGGACGGCATCCTCACCGGCGTCGTCGGCGCGGGTCTCACCGGCAAGGTGATGAAAACGCGCGCCCAGCTCGCCACCCGGACCCTCATCGCCGACCTGCTCACACCGGCGACCTGAACGGGCCGCGCTCTTTGGCTGACGCTGAGGCCGCGATGGCGGTCCAGCAGGTTCGCTGTAATACGGTGGTCTGGTGATCGTCGCGCTCATCGATTCCGGTTTGGGGCTGCTACCCACGGCCGCGTGGCTGCGCAAGCTGCGGCCGGAGATCGATCTGCTGCTGCAGACCGATCCGGAGGGCGCGCCGTGGGGCCCGAAGCCGGAGGCATGGGTGGTCGAGCGGGTCGTCGACGCGGCGCGGAATTCGTTGCGCCACGGCGCACAGGTCATCGTGCTGCCCTGCAACACGGCGAGCGTCACCGCGCTCGAGCACGTGCGCGCCGAGGTCGGTCCCGAGATCCCGGTCGTCGGGACGGTTCCGGCGATCAAACCGGCCGCGGCCGCCTGCGCGTCGGTGGCGGTGTGGGCCACCGCGGCCACCACCGCGAGCAAGTACCAGGCCAACCTGATCGCGCAATTCGCCGGGGACGCAAGGGTTGTCGGCGTCGCCTGCCACGGGCTGGCCGACGCCATCGACCGCGGCGATCTCGCCGCCGCCAAGGAATCCATCGCGCGCGCGGCCGAGCAGTCCCCCGCCGATCTCGAGGGTGTGGTGCTCGGCTGCACGCATTATCCGCTGGTGGTGGACGAGATCATCGCCGCACTGCCGGCCGGTGTCCGGCTCTTCGACAGCGCGGAAGCGGTCGCCGCCCAGACCATTCGGCGGCTCGACGGACTGCGGCTCGCGCCGGGTAGCGGCGCGGTCACCGTGCTCAACAGCGGGCGGCCCGGGGTGCTGCCGTCCTCGGCCGCGAACTTCGAGCCCGGGCGGCTGCTCGGCGCGTCTCTCTGAACCAGTAGCGCGCATGCGCTGACGGGTCGCGCGAGTGGGCGTGGCCTGATCGCCGGACTCGAACTTCACCGGCGCGGACTGTCTCACGCCGGCGTGGTGCGCGAGAATCGCTGCGCGGCAGAACTATTCACAGTTATCCCCAGGGTGGAAGTTATCCACAGGTGGTCCTCGGGGGTAGGGGCGACAGGTCCGGCGGCGCGCATCATTGGCGGCATGGCCGACGAATTGCTGCTTCGCAAAGCCGCGCTGGAACGCGGCGTCACGGATTACGACCTGCGGCGGGCATGCCGGAGCGGGCAGCTCACCCGGCTGCGGCCCGGGGCTTACGCACAAGTGCGAGGTCCGGCAGATCCCTACGCGCGGCATCTGCTGACGGTGACGGCGGCGGCCCGGGTGCTCGGCGACGGTGTGGTGATCAGTCACCAGTCGGCGGCCGTGCTGCACGGCCTGCCGCTGCTGTATCCACCGGACCATCAGGTGCACGCGACGGTGAACCGCGTCAACGGTGGTCGGCTCACCCGCAGTCTGCACCTGCACAGCACCCGGTTCGACGACGACGAGATCACGACCGTCGGCGGCCTGCGCACCACCACGCCGGCTCGCACCATCGCCGACCTGGCCCGCACCGCGTCGTTCTGCGAGGCCGTGGTCACCGGCGACGCCGCGATGCGCAAATTCCACCTCGGCACCGACGATCTGATCGCCGCCCTGCACCGCTGGCATCGCCGTCGCGGGTTGTCGCAGGCCCGCCAGGCCATCGTCTTCATGGATCCGCGCGGTGCGAGCCCCGGCGAATCCCGCAGCCGCGTCGCCCTGCACTTCGCCTTCCTCCCGAAACCCGACCTGCACATCGCGATTCACGACGAGCGCGGCGTCTTCCACTCCCGCGCTGCCTTCTTCCTGCCCGAGCATCACATCGTCGGCCGGTACGACCCGCTCCCGCACGCCCGATCACTGACCGATGCTCTCGCCCAGGAAAAAGACCGCGAGGAGGCCCGGTCCCGCGCGAAGGAGCACGAGCAGTCCATCCGCGACCTCGGCGGACAACTCATCCGCTGGACCGATTCCGACCTGGATGATTTCACCGCCGTGGCCAGCCGCTGGCGGCGCGCCATTGAACGCTCGGGCACTGCCCCGGCACCGCGCTGGCAGATCCGATGACCAGCCTGCCGACGCCGCCTCGGCAAGGGCCGCACCCAGCGCACGCCCTGCCCAGGCCGCGACAGTGCTGCAGGCGAGACTGCGGCCATCTCCGATTTGGCGGTGGTCCTGTTGCTGACCTGTCTTCTCCTGGTCGCCCGCTGCAATGCCCTCGATCAGACAACGTTGCTCGCGGGTGCTCGAAGCACGTCCGCGACGCCCCGCCTGCCCTGCCGAGCACGCGGGTACCGAATGCGCCGTCGTCAGACCAGGATTCTGGTCACCCGGCCGGCGCCGACGGTGCGCCCGCCCTCCCGGATCGCGAACCGCAGGCCCTCGTCCATCGCGATGGGCTGGATGAGCTTCACCGTCATCTCGGTGTTGTCCCCGGGCATCACCATCTCGATGTCCTTGGGCAGGGTGACCACGCCGGTGACATCGGTGGTGCGGAAGTAGAACTGGGGGCGGTAGTTGTTGAAGAACGGGGTGTGGCGGCCGCCTTCGTTCTTGCCGAGAATATAGACCTGCGCCTCGAATTCGGTGTGCGGCGTGGTGGTTCCGGGCTTGACGACGACTTGGCCGCGCTCGACGTCCTCGCGCCTCACCCCGCGCAGCAGCAGCCCGACGGCATCGCCGGCCTGGCCCTGGTCGAGCAGCTTGTGGAACATCTCGATGCCGGTGACGTGGGTCTTGATCCGCTTCGTGCGGATGCCGACGAGTTCCACCTCGTCGTTCAGCTTCAAGACCCCGCGCTCGATCCGGCCGGTGACGACGGTGCCGCGGCCGGTGATGGTCACGACGTCCTCGATCGGCATCAGGAACGGCTTGTCGGTCTCGCGGATCGGTTCCGGGATGAATTCGTCCACGGCGTCCAGCAATTCGAGGATCGACTGGGTCCAGGCCGGGTCGCCCTCCAGCGCCCTCAGCGCCGACACCCGGACGATGGGCGCGTCCTCGTCGAACTCCTGTCCGGCCAGCAACTCTCGCACCTCGAGCTCGACCAGCTCCAGAATGTCCTCGTCGTCGACCAGATCCGCTTTGTTCAAGGCGACGAGAATGTAGGGCACGCCGACCTGGCGCGCCAGCAGCACGTGCTCACGGGTCTGCGGCATCGGGCCGTCGGTGGCGGCGACCACGAGAATCGCGCCGTCCATCTGCGCCGCGCCGGTGATCATGTTCTTCACGTAGTCCGCGTGGCCGGGTGCGTCCACGTGCGCGTAATGCCTACGCTCCGTTTGATATTCGACGTGCGCGATATTGATCGTGATGCCGCGCGCCTTCTCCTCCGGCGCCTTGTCGATCGAATCGAACGCGGCCATCGAATTGAGCCCGGGATACCTGTCGCTCAGCACTTTCGTGATCGCCGCGGTGAGCGTCGTCTTGCCGTGGTCGACATGACCGATCGTGCCGATGTTGACATGCAGTTTGGTCCGGTCGAACTTCGCCTTGGCCACCGGAACACCTTCTCCCTGGGACTAGCTGGTGGATCTGCCACGAGGGCACCGACCAAACCCCGAGATTCCGCCGTGACCCCGACCTCGACGATAGCCCTCGACCACCCCTGCCCACCCGCGATTTTCCAGACCGCGACCCGAGTGCAATCCGCCCAAAGATCAACTACGCCAACCGAAGTCGGCTATTCGGCGACCCCCGGAGTCACCACCGAATAGCCAGGCTGGATCTGATCCGGCCGCAACGGGCGCAGCACCAAAGAGGCCACCGCCGAATCCATCGGCTCACGCCCGATCAGGTCGATGCCGACCAGCGTGGTACGCCGCCGCGCACCGGTCGGAGCGATGATTTCCAGCTCATCCCCCACCGCGGCCACCCCGCTGCGCATTGTCCCGACGACGATCACGCCCCGGCCGGGTACGTGGAACACCTCGGTTACTCGCATCACGAACGGCTCGGCCATCGCTGCAGTCTGACAGAGAAACGCCGAACGGCGCCGCCCCTTTCGGAGCGACGCCGTTCGGTGTCAGCCGGCTTCCGCCGGCCCCGGCTTACGCCGGGATGACGTTGCGGGGCAACGTCACTTGATGATCTTCGTGACGCGACCGGCGCCGACGGTGCGGCCACCCTCACGGATCGCGAAGCGCAGGCCCTCGTCCATGGCGACCGGCTGGATCAGCTTGACGGACATCTCGGTGTTGTCACCGGGCATGACCATCTCGGTGCCCTCGGGCAGGGTCACAACGCCCGTCACGTCAGTCGTACGGAAGTAGAACTGCGGACGGTAGTTGTTGAAGAACGGGGTGTGGCGGCCGCCCTCGTCCTTCGACAGGATGTACGCCTGGCCCTCGAACTCGGTGTGCGGGGTGGTGGTGCCCGGCTTCACGACGACCTGGCCACGCTCGACATCTTCGCGCTTGATGCCACGAACCAGCAGACCGACGTTGTCGCCGGCCTGGCCCTGGTCGAGCAGCTTGCGGAACATCTCGATACCGGTGACGGTGGTCTTGGTGCTCTTCTCGCGGATGCCGACGATCTCGACTTCCTCGTTCACGTTGAGGATGCCGCGCTCGATACGACCGGTGACGACGGTGCCACGACCGGTGATCGTGAAGACGTCCTCAACGGGCATCAGGAAGGGCTTGTCGGTCTCACGGACCGGCTCCGGGATCGACTCGTCGACCGCGTTCATCAGCTCGACGATGGACTCGACCCACTTCTCGTCGCCCTCGAGCGCCTTGAGGCCGGAGACGCGCACGACCGGCGCTTCCTCGTCGAATTCCTGCGAGGCCAGCAGTTCGCGGACCTCCATCTCGACGAGCTCGAGGATTTCCTCGTCGTCGACCATGTCGGACTTGTTCAGCGCGACCAGGATGTAAGGAACACCGACCTGACGGGCCAGCAGCACGTGCTCACGGGTCTGCGGCATCGGGCCGTCGGTGGCGGCGACCACCAGGATGGCGCCGTCCATCTGCGCCGCGCCGGTGATCATGTTCTTGATGTAGTCAGCGTGACCCGGAGCGTCGACGTGCGCGTAGTGGCGCTTTTCCGTCTGGTACTCGACGTGGGAGATGTTGATCGTGATACCACGAGCCTTCTCTTCCGGCGCCTTGTCGATCTGATCGAACGCGAACGCCGCGTTCAGATCCGGGTACTTGTCAGCCAGCACCTTGGTGATCGCTGCAGTCAGCGTGGTCTTGCCGTGGTCGACGTGACCGATGGTGCCGATGTTGACGTGCGGCTTCGTCCGCTCGAACTTCGCCTTCGCCACTTTGGTGTCCTCCTGGACTTGTTGGTGCGTGCAGTTGCAGCAGTGCGGTTATAAAGGGGGGTCGTGCATGACTCCCGGCTGATGGGGGCAAGTCTTGCACTTGCCCCGATCACGGTATTAGTCGCCGGTCGCCTTGGCGATGATCTCCTTGGACACGTTGGCCGGAACCTCCGCGTACTGGGCGAACACCATGGAGTAGTTCGCTCGGCCCTGGGTCTTCGACCGCAGGTCACCGATGTAGCCGAACATCTCCGAGAGCGGAACCAGCGCCTTGACGACACGGGCACCACTGCGTTCCTCCATGGCCTGGATCTGGCCACGGCGGGAGTTCAGGTCGCCGATCACATCGCCCATGTAGTCCTCGGGCGTGATGACCTCGACCGCCATCAGCGGTTCGAGGATCACCGGACCGGCCTTGCGGGCCGCTTCCTTGAGGGCCTGCGAGCCGGCGATCTTGAAGGCCATTTCCGACGAGTCGACGTCGTGGTACGCGCCGTCGAGCAGAACGACCTTCAGGTTCACCAGCGGGTAGCCCGCGAGCACACCGTACTGCATGGCATCCTGCGCGCCCGCGTCCACCGAAGGGATGTACTCACGGGGAACGCGACCACCGGTGACCTTGTTCTCGAACTCGTAGGTCGCGCCGTCCTCGCCGACGAACGGCTCGAGGGCGATGATGACCTTCGCGAACTGGCCGGAGCCACCGGTCTGCTTCTTGTGGGTGAACTCGAGCTTCTCGACCGTCTTGGTGATGGTCTCGCGGTAGGCCACCTGGGGCTTACCGACGTTGGCCTCGACCTTGAACTCGCGCTTCATGCGATCCACGAGGATGTCGAGGTGGAGCTCGCCCATGCCGCCGATGACGGTCTGGCCGGTCTCCGCGTCGAGCTTCACCGAGAACGTCGGATCCTCGCGCGCCAGCTTCTGGATCGCGGTGCCGAGCTTCTCCTGGTCGGACTTGGTCTTGGGCTCGATCGAGACCTCGATGACCGGGTCCGGGAACGTCATCGACTCGAGGACGACCTGGTTCTGCGGATCGGACAGGGTGTCACCGGTGGTGGTGTCCTTCAGACCGATCACGGCGTAGATGTGGCCGGCCGAGGCGGTGGTGACCGGGTTCTCCTTGTTGGAGTGCATCTGGAACAGCTTGCCCAGACGCTCCTTCTTGCCCTTGGTCGAGTTGACGACCTGGGCGCCGGAGGCGACCGCACCGGAGTAGACGCGCACGTAGGTGAGCTCACCGAAGAACGGGTGCACGGCGATCTTGAACGCCAGCGCCGCGAACGGCTCGTCGACGTTCGGCTTGCGGGTGACCAGCTCGTCTTCCTTGCCCGGGACGTGGCCGGTGGTGGCCTCGACGTCCAGCGGGGAGGGCAGGTAATCGATGACCGCGTCGAGCATGGGCTGCACGCCCTTGTTCTTGAACGCGGAACCACAGAGCACCGGGTAGAGCTCGGAGTTGACCGTCATCTTGCGGATGGCGCCCTTGATCTCCTCGATCGAGAGCTCCTCACCGCCGAAGAACTTCTCCAGCAGCGCCTCGTCGGACTCGGCGACGGTCTCGAGCAGTTCCTGACGGTACTGCTCGGCCTTCTCCTTCAGGTCCGCCGGGATCTCGACGACCTCGTACTCTTCGCCGAGCTTGGTCTCGCCCTTCCAGACCTTGGCATTGTTCTCGACCAGGTCGACGATGCCTTCGAAGTCGTTCTCGGCACCGATCGGCAGCTGGATGACCAGCGGCTTCGCACCGAGGCGATCCTTGATGGTCTGCACGGTGAAGTAGAAGTCGGCGCCGAGCTTGTCCATCTTGTTGACGAAGCAGATGCGCGGGACGTCGTACTTGTCGGCCTGACGCCACACCTGCTCGGACTGCGGCTCGACACCCTCTTTACCGTCGAACACCGCGACCGCGCCGTCGAGCACGCGCAGCGAACGCTCCACCTCGACGGTGAAGTCGACGTGCCCGGGGGTGTCGATGATGTTGATCTGGTTGTCTTTCCAGAAGCACGTGGTAGCCGCGGAGGTGATGGTGATACCACGCTCCTGCTCCTGCTCCATCCAGTCCATGGTGGCGGCGCCATCGTGGACTTCACCGATCTTGTAGGTGATGCCGGTGTAGAAGAGGATGCGTTCAGTTGTGGTCGTCTTGCCCGCATCGATGTGGGCCATGATGCCGATGTTGCGGACCTTGTTGAGGTCGGTGAGCACGTCCTGTGCCACGGAAATCTTCCCCGCTCTGCTTGTCGTAGATCAGCGTGTTGGGATTCGGGTATCGGACCTTGTCAGGTCCACTATGTCAACGTCGGGAACGGCACCGAAGTGCCGCCCCCGACTGTGACCGCCTTCCGGCCCCCGACACGAGCGACGGGCCGGGCGGCAATCACCAGCGGTAGTGCGCGAAGGCCCGGTTGGACTCGGCCATCTTGTGCGTGTCTTCACGACGCTTGACCGAAGCGCCGAGGCCGTTGCTGGCGTCCAGCAACTCGTTGGCCAGACGCTCGATCATGGTCTTCTCGCGGCGGGCGCGGGAGTAGTTGACCAGCCAGCGCAGCGCCAGGGTGTTGGAGCGGCCCGGACGGACCTCGACCGGCACCTGGTAGGTGGCGCCACCTACGCGGCGGGGCTTCACCTCGAGGGCGGGCTTGACGTTGTCCAGCGCGCGCTTGAGGGTGACGACCGGATCGGTGCCGGTCTTCTCGCGCGCCTGCTCCAGCGCGCCGTAGACGATGCGCTCGGCGGTGGACTTCTTGCCGTCCAGCAGGATCTTGTTGACCAGCTGAGTGACCAGCGGCGAACCGTAGACCGGGTCGTTGATCAGCGGACGCTTGGGTGCGGGGCCCTTGCGTGGCATATCAGCTCTTCTCCTTCTTGGCGCCGTAGCGGCTGCGGGCCTGCTTGCGGTTCTTCACACCCTGGGTGTCGAGGGAGCCGCGGATGATCTTGTAGCGCACACCGGGGAGGTCCTTCACACGACCGCCGCGCACGAGCACCATCGAGTGCTCCTGCAGGTTGTGGCCTTCACCCGGGATGTACGCCGTGACCTCGACCGCGCTGGTCAGGCGAACACGCGCGACCTTACGCAGCGCGGAGTTCGGCTTCTTGGGGGTCGTGGTGTACACGCGGGTGCACACGCCACGACGCTGCGGGCTCCCCTTGAGGGCCGCGGTCTTGGTCTTGGAGACCTTGTCGCGACGACCCTTGCGGACCAGCTGGTTGATGGTTGGCATAGACCGGCTTTCCTTGTTTTGTCTAACGCGGTGTCTGGAACTTCATGTCTTTGTGGTTCGAGTCATCGAACCCGCACGTCCGTCCACGTTTCTCGCGTCCCGAGGTCGGGCGTGTCGCGCTTCGAGTGCGAGCCTTATTCCGGGCACGCCGGTAAGGTCGGCCGCTTTCGCTGGCTTACGTCGAAACACGAACTTGCCCGCATGCTTCCGGGCACAGCGGTCCACGATACCCGTGACCTCGAGAGAGGTGCAAAACGGGGTCGAAAATCACCCGGCTAACGGGCCCGGTTCAACGTCAGCTCGAGCAGTTGCTTGGCGCCCGCGCACGGATCGGGATGGCCGCCCGGGCGGTAGTTGATCCACCAGCTGACGACCCCGGTGTCGGCGGCACTCGCGGTGACACCACAGGAATCCGGGTCGTTGGGGCGCCTGGTCTGCAGACCGCGGCTGCCCTGCACGGTGATGTTCTCGCTGGAATATCCGAGCTTGTCGTTGTTCGCCTTCTCATTGTTCAGCGAACCGACCTCGTACCAGGCCAGTGTGACCATTGCCACGCCGCCGGGAGCGTCCTCGACATCCCACATGCACACCGCGCCGTTGAAGGAGCTCTGCACGATCTGCGAATTGCCGACCGCCTCGCCGATCTTCTCCTGCGAGACCACCTCGCATTCGCGCAGCAGCTTGTCGAAGTTGGTGTTGATCGAGGACGACCCGCCGCTGCCGCCGGCGGGAAAGGCCGACCCCGGCACCGTCTGACCACAACCGGTCGCGGCGGCCAGTACCGCCAGCACGGCCACCCCGACGCCCGCGGACCGGACCGCCTGCATGCGCTTCCCCCTCATCCGAGCCGCCGCACGGTCAGCTCGGCCAGTTTGTAGGCGTTGTCGCACGGATTCGCGGACGCCGCGAACAGACCGTAGGACATCGACCATTCGAAGAAGTCGTCGTCGAGCTGGACCGCGAGATCACAGATCTTGCCGCTCGGATCCAAGCCCTTCCACCCCGGGCGGCCGCCCACCTCGATCGTCTCCGGGGCCCGGCCGGCGGTGCTCACCCAGGCCTTCTCCCGTTCGATCGGGCTGCCCCGGTAGGAGGCGAAGGTGACGCTGGGCGAGGCCGCGCCCGCCGACTGCCAGTTGCAGCCGGTGGAGTTCTTGAAGACCCGCGAGACCCGCCCCAGCCCGGCGATGGTGGCGATCTCCTCGTCGGTGACGTGCCCGCACTCGCCGACGAACGGGCCGAGCGAGGCCACCCGCGGCGGCGGCCGTAGCGGCGTGTTGTCCGAGTCGGAGCCGCCGCCGGACCCGCAGGCCGACAGCGTCAACGCCAAGGCCATACCGGTGATGAGCGCCGACGAGATCCGCATGCCACGAACTCTACTGGGTTCGGCGCCAACAGCTCCGAGCGCGAGACGCGCTCGCGCCGCCTACAGATTGCCGCGGGCCTCCTGCTCGCGCTCGATGGCCTGGAACAGGGCCTTGAAGTTGCCCTTGCCGAAACCGAGGGAGCCGTGGCGTTCGATGAGTTCGAAGAAGACGGTGGGGCGGTCGGTGAGGGGTTTGGTGAAGATCTGGAGCAGGTAGCCGTCTTCGTCGCGGTCGACGAGGATGCCGCGGCGCTGGAGCTCCTCGACGGGGACCCGGACGTGGCCGATGCGGGCGCGGAGTTCGGGGTCGGAGTAGTAGGTGTCGGGGGTGTCCAGGAATTCGACGCCCTCGCGGCGCAGGGCGTCGACGCAGGTGAGGATGTCGTTGGTGGCCAGGGCGATGTGCTGGACGCCGGGGCCGCGATAGAAGTCCAGGTACTCGTCGATCTGGGAGCGCTTCTTGCTCACCGCCGGCTCGTTCAGCGGGAACTTGACGCGGTGGTTGCCATTGGCGACGACCTTGCTCATCAGGGCGGAGTAGTCGGTGGCGATGTCGTCGCCGACGAATTCGGCCATGTTCGTGAAACCCATGACGCGGCGGTAGAACTCGACCCAGTGGTCCATCTTGCCGAGTTCCACGTTGCCGACCACGTGGTCGATGGCCTGGAAGAGCCGGGCGGGCCGGCCGGGGCGGGTCTCGTAGCCGGAGCTGCGCGCGACGAAGCCGGGCAGGTAGGGCCCGTCGTAGCGGGAGCGATCGACCAGGGTGTGGCGGGTCTCGCCGTAGGTGGCGATGGCCGCGGACCGCACCGTGCCGAATTCGTCTGTGTCGTCGTGCGGTTCGACCAGGACGGTGGCGCCCTGCTTGCGCGCCTGCTCGATACAGCGGTCCACGTCGGGCACCTCCAGCGCGATGTCGACGATGCCGTCGCCGTGCCGGTCGTGGTGCCCGACCAGCGGGCTGTCCGGGTCCACCGCGCCGGTGATGACGAAACGCGCCGCGCCGCTGCGCAATACGTAGGCCTTGTGATCGCGGTTGCCGGTCTCGGGGCCGGAGTACGCCTCCAGTCGCATGCCGAACGCGGATTGCAGGAAGTGCGCGCACTGCGTCGCGTTGCCGACCACCCAGACCAGGGCGTCCCAGCCGATGACGGGGAACGGATCGACACTGGTGTCATGGTCGACGAGGCCGACGAGGCCGCGCAGCTCGCCGTCGGAGGGCAGGTGCTCGATGGTCATACCACTCAGGAAAACGGCGTCCCCCAGCGGTAGGCAACAGCGACATTTTTCTATAGACATTGTGGCGAATTCGGCTAGCTGGAGCGCGCTGATGCTGGACAATTTGAATAGACACTAAGGAGGCCGCAATGTCGCGTACGCCGGCGAAGCTGGACGAGCTCGACCTCGCCATTCTCACCGCCATGCACGAGTACCAGAAGGCGGGGATTCTGGAGCTCTCCCGCCGGACCAGGGTCGCGCGGGCGACGGTGCAATCCCGGATCGGGCGGATGGAGGAATCCGGCGTCATCGCCTCCTACGATCCGCAGATCGACGTCACCGCAGCGGGTTTCGACGTGCAGGCGTTCGTGACGCTGGAGATCGCGCAGGGCGCGCTGGATCTGGTGGCGGCCGAACTGGACGCGATTCCCGGAGTGCTGGAGGCCTACGCGACCACCGGCTCGGGGGATGTCTGGTGCCGGATCGGCGCCGACTCGCACGCCGGGCTGCAGACCGTGCTGCTGAGCATCGACCGGACCAGTTCGGTGGTGCGCTCGCACAGCGTCATCGTGCTCTCCACCGTGGTGCCGCGCCGCACGCTGCCGCTGCTGCGCACCCTGACCCCCACCCACAGCAGCAAGGCGCCCGCCTATCGCGGGGAGCCGCACGAACGCTGAGTCGCCTACGGCAGCGGCATGATCCGCACGACGGTGGTCGTGATGCCGCCGACGACGAACCATAGTCGCAGGCTGGGCCCGCCGGACCGGTCACCCGGCTCGTAGCGGCTGCGCACCGTCACGTGCTGGCGCGCCAGCACCGGCGCGACGTACTCGATGACCGCGCGGTGCGGCGCCGCCACCAGCTTCGGATACTCCACCAGGAGTTGCTCCACCGCCTGCCAGTAGCAGGCGTTGTTGACGTGGTTGAAGCTGTCGATATCGGTGGCGCGCACCGGAAACGGCAGATCGGTGTCGGACTCCGGCGGCGTCGGATCTGTCAGGTACGGGCGCCAGCGCAGCCGGTGCTCCTGGGTGGTTTGCGCCAGGTATGCCAGGCCCTCGTCGCTGATCCGCGCCGGCATGTTGTTGGACTCGCTGATGTTGATCCAGAAGCCCTCGGTCTCGATCAGGCCGCCGTTGCCGCTGGTGATCCGCACCCGCATATTCGTCCAGCGGGTCGACATGCTCGAACACCAGCGCAGCAGGTGCACCTCGTCGGGCCAGAGGACCGGCCGGATGACATCGATGACCGTGCGCCGGACGATCCAGCTCGGATCCGTGCGGTGCAACGAGGTCTTGTGCAGCTGCTCCCAGGCGATGTCCTGCAGATAGCGGGCGATCCCGTCGAACCGCAACCGGTCATACGGATCCACGTCACCAGCCCGGACAGGCCACGCCGAAGCGAAGCCCGCCCCCTCCTGCGACCCGCCCGGTACTGCTTGCAGGTCGCTCGAAAGGGTCAGCGGGGCAAGTGGCTGATCGAGTGACACTGGTGCTCCTCGCGCGGCACAGGTGCGTGCCGCGTTTTTTCTTTCGGTGCTCTTCTGAGACGACTTTACGGGGCGTACGTCACACCCTCGCGTCGAGATCGGCGTACCCGCGCGTAGCGCCGCTCAGCATCATGGACTCATGACCATGTCCGATCTGCCCGAAAACTCGGCAGACCGGCCGAACCGGCCCCGGCCGCGGGTGGCCTGAGCTTCGCCCGATCAGTAACCCACGTAGCTCCCACCCGAGTTCATCGCGGCGATGCCCGGCACGTTCGACAACGACCCGTAGCGCTCGATGGCGTACCGGCTGCCCGCGATGATGTTGTCGACCGGGTTGTAGATGTCGTCGTGGCCGGGCAGCTTGTAGGAGTTGAACGTCGGGTCGATGGTCTGCATCAGGCCCTTGGACGGAATTCCGGCTGCCGCGTTGCTGTCCCAGAGGTTGATCGCGTTCGGGTTGCCGCCGGACTCCTTCTCGATGATCTTGGCGATGATGGCGGCGTCGCTGTCGCTGACGTCGTAGCCCGCGGCGCGCAGCTCCTGGATGGCCTTCTCGATCCATTCCTTCTGCTCGCCGGTCGGCATGGTGGTGGGCGCGTCGCTGCTGTACTGCGTGCCCGAACCGGTGCCGGTACCCGTGCCCGAACCCGAACCGGTGTTGTTGTTCGACGTCAGGTTGCTGGCCGGACTCTGGGTGACCGGCTTCTGTGTGGTGGCCGGGACCGTCGGCGCGGCCGGGACACCGAGATTCGGATCGCCGAGGCCGTCGAAGGCTGTTTGCAGTTTGGTGACCGCCATGTCGACCCGCGTTTTGGCGGTGGCGGCGACGCCGGCCGCCACGACCAGTGCGTTGGCGATATCGAGCTGGCGCTGCGCCGCCGCCAGCTGCTCGGCGACAACGGCCGCCTCGACATTGCCGCGGGGCCCGGACTCCGCGCTGCCCTCCTGCGAGCCGGTGTCGGCCTTGCGGATTTCGGCGATGCGCGCCGTCGCGGTGACGACGCCCTCGGCGCTGACCTCGAAGGGCGGCTTCTGATTCACCGCGTCATCGCGCAGTTGAATCACCTTGTCCTTGGCGTTGGTCAGGTTCGTCACCTGCTCGGTGAAGGCCGTTTGCAGCTCGAGCAGGGCGGCGCTCACGGCGGAGCCGCGCGTCTTCTCCGTCTCCATGCGGGTGTTGGCGGCGCCCGCGGCCGCGCCGGACCAGTTCAGGCCCTGGGTATCGGTGATGCTCTTGGTGAACAGACCGTCGAGCTTGGTGGAGACCGTGTTCGCGTGCGTGCCCGCGGCGGTGAGCTTGGTGGGCTCCCACTTCTCGACATCGGGAATGGTGAGCGTCATTTCACCTCCAGGCCGATGGTCTTCAGTTTGTCGGCGAAATCCGCCTCGGCGAGCTCGAACTTGCCCGCCGCGTTCTGCATGTTGTCCGCGATGGTGGACAACCGCGCGTTGATCCGCGTCAGGCAGTTGTTGAGCGTGTCTGTCGCGCTGGTGACCGCGGCGCCGAACTCGGTGCCGGGAAGCGCGCCGGAGGCGAAATTGAACCCCTCGCCGGCGCCGAGGCTGCTGATGTCGGTCGCCTCGGTGCGCAGATTGGTCGCAAACTTTTGCAGCGCTTCGGAATTGACCTGCAACGTGTCGTCCGGAACGGCCATCGGAACCCCCTTGTCTCCCCGTCCTCGATTCGCGGCAAGCTTAGCCAAGTTCGCACCGGCTGGACAGGCCGGAAGCCTCCAGATCCCCGGTCGAACCATTGCCCGACCGGGGGCGCGAGGCCCGCGCGGCCGGTGCAAGGCATCTGCAGGCAGACGCCTTCTGATGGACCGGTTATGTTGGTCACGAAGTCGTCGGCGGCCGGACGGGCCGCCGGAGTGGAGACGGAGAGGTCAGCCGATGCGCGCAGCTCAGGTCAGCAAACTGGAGGGGCCGGAAGCCATCGAGGTGGTGGACATCCCGGAGCCCGCGGGATACCCGGGCGGGGTCGTCATCGACGTGCACGCCGCCGGCGTCGCGTTCCCGGACGTGCTGATGACGCGCGGCCTCTACCAGATGAAGCCGGAACTGCCGTTCGTCGTCGGCGGCGAGATCGGTGGCGTGGTCCGCGAGGCGCCCGCGGACGCGCACGTGCGAGCGGGTGACCGGGTGGTGGCGCTGACGCTGCTCGGCAACGCCATCGCCGAGGTCGCCGTCGCGCCCGCCCAGATGGTGTTCAAGCTGCCGGACAACATCTCCCTGGAGGCCGGCGCGGGCATCCTGTTCAACGATCTGACCGTGCACTTCTGCCTGCGCAACCGCGGCCGGCTGGCGCCGGGTGAGACGGTGCTGGTGCACGGCGCGGCCGGCGGCATCGGCACCTCGACGCTGCGCATGGCGGCGGCGCTGGGCGCGGGCAAGGTGATCGCGGTGGTCAGCACCGAGGAGAAGGCCGAGGTCGCGCGCGCCAACGGCGCTACGGACGTGGTGCTCACCGAGGGCTGGCTCGCGGCGGTCAAGGAGATTACCGGCGGGCGCGGCGTGGACATCGTGCTGGACCCGGTCGGCGGCGATCGCTTCACCGACAGCGTCCGCTCGCTGGCCTCGGCGGGTCGCCTGCTGGTCGTCGGCTTCACCGCGGGCGAGATCCCGACGGTGAAGGTGAACCGGCTGCTGCTCAAGAACGTCGAGGTGATCGGCGCGGCCTGGGGTGAGTGGGTGATGACCCACCCCGGCTACCTGCAGGAACAGTGGGCCGAGGTGGAGCCGCTGCTGGCCGGCGGCCAGATCGCGCCGCCGCGGCCGGTGCTGTACCCGCTGGAGCGGGCGGCCGAAGCCGTGGCTTCCCTGGACAATCGGACCGCCACCGGCAAGGTCGTCGTCACCCTGCGCTGACTCGAGCGCCCGGGCGCGTCCGCCGCGCCCGGGCGACAACCCCGCGGCCTGCTCGTACTGTGAGCGCATCATGAAGTTGTCGAACCGGGTCTTGAACCGGACACTGCTCGAGCGCCAGCATCTGCTGGAGCGCTCCACGCTGACCGCGCACCAGATGTGCGAGCACCTCGTCGGCTTGCAGGCGCAGGACGTTCCGCCGCCGTTCGTCGGATTGTGGAGCCGGATCACCGATTTCGACCCCGCCACGGTTTCGGCCGCGCTGGAGGACCGCTCGCTGGTCCGGATCACCCTGATGCGCGGCACCATTCATCTGGTGACGCCGCCGGATGCCCTGCGCATCGCGCCGCACATCCAGCCCGAACTCGAAAAGGTGCCCTTCCGCAAGGGTTTCAACTACGGCGCGATGGTCGGGCTCGACCCCGACGAGGTGCGCGCCCACGGAGAGGCGGCGCTCGGGGACGACCCGATGTCCGCCGCCGACCTGCGCGCCCGCGCGGCGGAACTGTATCCGGATCGCGATGCCGGAGCGGTGCTGCAGACCTGGCTCTATCAGCTGCCGGTCCTGCAGACCCCGCCGCGCGGCAAGTGGAAGGACAACAGCCGCCCGGTCTGGTCGCGCGTCGAACCGTGGCTCGGCGCGCCGCTCGATCCGGGCTATCCCCTGTCGGAGTTGCTGATTCGCTACCTGCGCGCCTTCGGCCCCGCCGGCACGATGGACATGCAGGCGTGGTCCCGGCTCACCGGGATCAAGAAGGCCGTCGACGAGCTGGGCGACCGGGTGCGCGCCTACACCGACGATCGCGGCCGCACCCTCTACGACCTCGCCGACGCCGAGCTCGCCGACCCGGACCGGCCCGCGCCGGTCCGCCTGCTGGGCTGGTACGACAACGCGGTGCTCTCGCATCAGGACCGCTCCCGGATCGTCCCCGACGGCAACACCCCGCCGCTGCGCGCCTTCGCCACCGCGGTCTCCTCGATCCTGATCGACGGCTACCTCGCGGGCCTGTACAAGATCTTCCCGAAGGGCGGGGTCGCCCGGCTGCGGATCAGCCCGGCCCGCCCGTGGACCGCCGCCGAGTGCGCCGCGGTCGAGGCCGAGGCGCTCGCGCTGCTCGGCTTCCTGGAGGCCGGCAGCACACCCGTCGTCGAGATCCTGGAGCCGGGCGCCGATCTGCGTCCCCAGGTTTAACAACCCCGAAATACCACGTGGTTAGGCTTCCCGGCACGTCGCTCATGGCTGCAACGGGCGATGGGGACCGCTGAATCGGGCGGGCGAACCAGCCGCATTTCCAGGAGGAATGCCGCATGGTGTCCGCACAGTCCACCGTCGTCACCGATGTCACCGTCTACCTGCGCGAGGAGTCCGGGCCGCGCTGGCAACCCGGCCAGGATGTCGTCGTCCGCGACGGCGTGATCGCCGCGATCGGCCCGGACGCCGGTCGCGCGCACCGCGACCTGCCCCGCGCCGACGGCAGCGGCGGTCATCTGCTGCCGGGGTTCGTCAACACCCACACACACCTGCAGCAGGCCGTGCTGCGCGGCATCGGCGAGGGGCTGCCGCTGCTGGAATGGCTGCGCTGCGTCGGCGAGCGCACCGTCGCGGCGACGCCGGAGCAGACCTATCTGTCCGCCCTCGCCGGCGGCCTGGAATTGCTGCGCGGCGGTGTCACCACCGTGGTCGAGCACATGTGGCCGAGCACCTCGGAAGCGGTGCACGACGCCATGATTCGCGCACTGGACGAACTGGGCATCCGGGTGATCCTCGGTCGCGGGCTGGCGGATCGGGCCGACGCCAGCCGGAAGTGGGGTCTGGATCCGCGCCTGATGCAGCCGCTCCCCGAGGTTTTCGCGCATATCGAGGCCCTGGACGCGCGGCTGCGCGGTTCCCGCATCGACACCGCGCTGGCGGTGCCGAATCCGCGGTGCCTCACGCCGGACGGGATGGCGGCCGCGCGGGAGTTCGCGGTCCGCCACGGTAAGACGGTCTCGATCCACGTGCTGGAGACCACGACCGATGACGAGATGTGCCGCGCACACGCCGGATCGGGGGCCGTCGACTATCTGGACGCGGCCGGATTCCTCTGGGATCGCACCCTGGCCGTGCACTGCGTGCACCTGGATGCCCACGGCCGCGGGGTCTTCGCCGAGCGGGGGGTCGCGGTCTCCTACAACCCCCTGAGCAACATGCGGCTGGGCAGCGGCGTCGCGCCGGTGCTGGAGATGCTGGCGGCGGACATCGCGGTCGGCCTCGGCGTCGACGGCGCGGCCTCCAACGACACCCAGGACATGTTGCTGGCGCTGCGCATGGGCTCCTATCTCCAGCGGGTGACCCGCCGGCGCGCCGATCTCCTGAATTCCGACGCGATGCTGGCGATGGCGACCGGCGGGGCGGCCCGCGCGCTGGGCCGCCCGGTGACCGGCCCCGGCCTCGGGGTGGGCGATCGCGCCGACTTCACGCTGCTCCGGTTCGACCGGGACTTCGCCTGCCTGCCCGTGCTCGACCCCGGTGCGACGCTGCTGACCGCGGCATCGCCGCGCGTGGTGGACACCGTCTGGGTGGACGGCGAGGCGGTGATCCGCGACGGCCGCAGCACCCGGGTGGACGCCGAGGCGCTCGTCCGCAGCCTGATCAGCATGCGATGACAAGTTAATCAGCCGGAAACGCACCGGCGATTACATGTAATTCATCGCAGACAAACTGATCTCACGCACGGGGTTACACGCAACGACCGTGACCCAGCGAGGGAAGGCACGAACTGTGACACTCTTCGACACATCGCGAGACGCCGACGCCCGGACCCTGCTGTCCGGCCTCGAGGTCTCCTTCGCCAAGGCCGGCAAGCGCTTCGGCGACACCACGGCCCTCAGCGACATCGATCTCGACATCCGCACCGGCGAGTTCGTCGCCGTGGTCGGCCCGTCCGGCTGCGGCAAGTCCACGCTGCTGCGCCTGGCCTCCGGACTGACCCGGGTCAGCTCCGGATCCGTTGCGGTGCAGAGCGACTCCATCGGCTTCATCTTCCAGGAGGCGACCCTGCTGCCCTGGCGCTCGGTGCTGCGCAATGTCGAGCTCAGCGCCGAATTGCAGGGCCTGGACCGCCGTACGCGCCGGGCGCGGGCCACCACCGCCCTCGCCGCCGTGGGACTGACCGACTTCGCCAAGAGCCTGCCGCACCAGCTCTCCGGCGGCATGCGGATGCGCGTCTCACTGGCCCGGGCGCTGACGCTGCAACCGAGACTCATGCTGCTGGACGAGCCTTTCGGCGCGCTGGACGAGTTGACCCGGCTCAGCATGCAGGAGGAGCTGCTGCGCCTCTACCGGGACGAGGCGTTCACCGCGCTGTTCATCACGCACTCGGTGACCGAGGCCGTGTTCCTCGCCTCGCGCGTCGTGGTCATGTCGGCGCGCCCCGGCCGGGTGCACGAGGTGATCGAGGTCGGCCTGCCCTATCCGCGCGAGCGCGAACTGCGCTTCGATCCCGCCTTCACCGAGCTGGTCGCGCGCACCTCCCACGCCCTGAAGGAGGCCTGCTGATGCCCCGGTTGTCGAAACTGGCTGTGCCCGTACTGTCCTTCGGACTGGCCACCGCCGCCTGGTACGCGGTTTCGCTGCTGGTGCTGAGTCCGCAGCGGCGCTTCCTGCTGCCGCCGCCGCACGCGGTCGTCACCGAATCGCTGGCCGACCCGGCCAAGCTGGAGGTGATGCTGCGCGCGCTCGCGGTGACCGCGCGGGTCGCGGTGACCGGGCTGCTGATCTCCGCGGCGCTCGGCGTCGCGATCGCGGTGCTGATGAGCCAGACCAAGCTCATCGAACGGGTCGTGTATCCGTACTCCGTTGTCCTGCAGGCCATTCCCGTGCTGGCCGTGGTACCGCTGATCGGGCTCTGGTTCGGCTACGGCATCGGCTCGCGCACCATCGTGTGCGTCCTGATCGCGATCCACCCGATCATCGCGCTGACGCTGTTCGGCATCCAATCGGTGGACGGCAACCTGCGCGAGCTGTTCGCGCTGGGCCGGGCGGGCCGGATCCGCACCATGCTCGCCCTCGAGCTGCCCGCCGCCCTGCCCTCGATCATGACGAGTCTGCGTACCGCGGCCGGACTTTCGGTGACCGGCGCGATCATCGGCGACATGTTCTTCGCGCAGGGCCGCCCGGGCATCGGCACCCTGCTCGACACCTATCGCGCCCGCCTGCAATCCGAGGACCTGCTCGCGGCGCTGCTGCTGGCCGGCCTGTTCGGCGTGCTGGTGTTCGCGATCTTCACTGCCGCACAGCGGATCACCACCGGCGGCTGGCATGCCGCCGGTCGCTAGCCCCACCCTGGAGGATTCCATGCGTATACGCACATTCGGCGCGATAGCCCTCGCCGCCGCCGTAATCGGTTCGGGCGCGGCGTGTTCCGGCACCGACACCGAGACCGCCGCCGTCGATCTGCCGCCGGCGCCGGCCGAGCAGCAGCTGTCCGGGGTCTGCCCGGCCAAGGTCGTCGTCCAGCTGCAATGGGAACCGGAAACCGATTCCGGCCCGATCTTCGGGCTGCTCGGCCCCGGCTACCGGGTCGACTCCGACCGCAATCTCGTCACCGGCCCGCTCGCGATCGACGGCAAGGACACCGGCGTCGATCTGGAGATCCGGGCCGGCGGCCCGGCCATCGGATTCCAGACGGTGCCGTCGCAGATGTACGTCGACTCGTCGATCACGCTGGGGCTGGCGCACTCCGAGCACGCCATCGCCGCCGCGTCGACGCAGCCGATCGTCGCGGTGACCACACTGCTGCGCAACAGCCCCCAGCTGCTGATGTGGGATCCGGGCACCCATCCGGACTGGCGCGGAATCGCCGACATTGGCAGATCCGGTGCGCCGGTGGTGGTTTCGCAGGGCCAGCTGTATCCGGACTGGCTCGTCGCGCGCGGACTGCTGAAACCCGAGCAGATCGACGCCTCCTACGACAACTCGCCGTCGCGCTTCGTGGCCGGGCCGTCGTTCGCGCAGCAGGGCTTCGCGAACTCCGAACCCTTTGTCTACCAGCACGAAGTGCGCGCCTGGGGTAAGCCGGTCGGCTACCAGCTGCTGCGCGACGTCGGCTACGAGGGCTACGCGCGCACCGTCAACGTGCGCGCCGACAAGCTCGCCGAACTGCGCCCCTGCCTGCAGCGGCTGGTGCCGATGATCCAGCGGGCGACCGCCCGGTTCCAGGCCGACCCGGCGCCGGTCAACGACGTCGTCGTGGACGTGGTCGCCAAGAGCGCCAACTTCTCGCCCTACAGCGCCGAGCTCGCCGAATTCGGTTCGCGCGCCCTCATCGACGGCGGCCTCGTCGGCCCCGACACCGACGGCGTCGTCGGCAGTTTCGACGAGGCCCGGGTGCAACGCGTCATCGCCGAGTTCGCACCCATCCTGCGCCGCGGCGGCGCCCAGGTGCCGGACGGCCTGTCCGCCCAGGCCCTGGTGACCAAGGAATTTCTCGACCCGACCGTAAGGAACTGAGCATGGCAACCAGCTACGACCTGTCCGAAGTCTCGCGCGAGCAGCAGATGGGCGGCCTCGGCACCGAGACCGAGCGTGAGATCCGCGTCATCGACCTCACCGATTTCGAGGACCGCCGCGCCGAGATCACCACCCAGCTCTGGGACGCCGCCACCGAGATCGGCTTCTTCCAGCTCTCCGGCCACGGCATCCCGCAGGAGCTGATCGACGACGTCTTCGCCCGCACCGCACGGTTCTTCGCGCTCCCGGAAACCGTCAAGGGGCAGTATCCGCTGGTCAAAGCGAACAACGCGGGCTGGGAATCGATGAGTCAGGTGCGCCCGTCCATCGGCGTACCCGACCAGAAGGAGTCCTACCAGATCACCCGCCCGCACATGGACGGGCTCTGGCCCAGCGCAGCGGAACTGCCCGGATTCCGGGACACCCTGCTGGATTTCGAGCACCGCACCTGGGCGGTGGCGATGCGGGTGCTGTCCTGCTTCGCCGACCGCCTCGGACTGGACCGCGAACACTTCACCGCCGCACACGATCCCGAGTCGCCGCAGTACCAGAGCACGCTGCGGCTGCTGCACTACTTCGCGGTGCCCCCGGAGCTGCGTGGCATCCCCGGACGCTGGCGGGCCGGCGCGCACACCGACTTCGATTGCCTCACCCTGCTTTTCCAGCGCGACGGTCAGGGCGGGCTGCAGGTCTGCCCCGGCCGCGAGATGCGCGAGCAGGAGTGGACCTCGATCACGCCCTCGTCGAGCCTGATCACCTGCAATATCGGTGACATGCTCACGCGCTGGAGCGACGACCTGCTGCCGTCGAACTTCCACCGCGTGCGCAGCCCCGGCGCCGGCGAGTACCAGGGCGAGCGCTACAGCATCGCCTACTTCGCCCAGGCCGACCGCGACGCCGTCATCCAGGGGCCGGGCGGCACCTATCCCCCGGTCACCGCCGCCGATTTCCTCACCCAGCGGGTGCAGGCCAACTATCGACCGCAAGGATAGGGACGACGCCCGTGGGAAGGGGACCACTGTCATGACCGAAACGGACACGCCGCACGCGGCCCTGCTCGGCCCGCACGTGTACGGGCAGGTCCGGCAGCTGGTCCTCTCCGGCGAGCTGGCGGCCGGGCACCCGCTGAGCGTGCCCGCGCTGGCCGCGCGGCTCGGCGTCAGCCGCAGCCCGGTGCGCGAAGCCGTGCAGCAGTTGATCTACGAGGGCCTGGCGGTCAACGTGCCGCACGCGGGCGCCCGGGTCGCGACGCTGGACGATGCCCAGATCCGCGACGTGCTCGCGGTCCGCGCCGCGCTCGACGGCCTGGCGGCGGCCCAGGCCGCGACCCGGCTCACCGACGCCGATCTCGACGAACTCGCCGAACTCGTTGCCGCACAGGAGCACAACCTGCGCGGTGACGCCGACCCCGGCCGCGACACCCAGCTGGATCTGGCGTTCCACCGCTTAATCCGGGACCGCGCCGGCAACCGGACGCTGGCCGAGGAACTGGCCCGGCTCGAGGCCCAGGCGCACCTGCACCGGGGCGACCTGTGGCGCTCCACGCGCAACCGGCACACGGCGCTGCGCGAGCACCGCCGGATTCTGCGGGCCCTGGAGGCCGGGCAGCCCGACGCCGCCCGGGCCGCGGCCGAATCCCATGTGCAGGGCTTGATCACGCGGCTCGGGCGGCGCTGACGGTCAGCCGCGGGCGGCTTTGAGCAGGTCCTCGCGGGTGGTGAACTTGACCCGCGGGCGGCGCGCGGCCTTGCCCGCCGTCTTCTCCGCGAGATCGATGGACTTCCAGCCCGCGCGGTCGACCGCGTCGGGCTGCCGCTCGGCCACCAGCGCCTTCAGCGCCGCGCGATCGGCCTGCGGCTTGGTCAGCTTGCCGCTGGTGAAGTCCGCGACCAACTGCTCCACGGTCTCCTCGGAGTCGGTGCGGTTGGAGCCGATGACACCGCGCGGGCCCCGCTTGATCCAGCCGCTGACATAGACGCCGGGCAGCGGCGCGCCGTCCTCGCCGAGGACCCGGCCGTGCTCGTTCGGGACCACCGCGCGCCGCTCGTCGAAGGGCAGGTCGGCGACCGGTTCGCCCTTGTAGCCGATGGAGCGCAGCACCAGGCCGGTCGCCAGGCTCTCGGTGCGGTCGCCGGCGCGGGCCACGACCTGACCGCCCTCCTCGACCAGTTCGTTGTGCACGAACTCCAGGCCCTCGACCTTGTCGGCGCCGGTCAGCGCCGTCGGCGAACCCAGGTAGCGGAACACGATGCGGCGGTTGGCCGGATCCCGGCGACCGGCGGCGTATTCCTTGGCCAGGGTGTACTTCAGGCGAAGGTGCGGTTCCACGTCCGCGTCGTCGAGCAGGGCCTGGCTGGTCGGGTCGAGCGCCAGGTCGGCGTCGTCGACGACGATGTCGACGCCCTTCAGGTGGGCCAGTGCCAGGAACTCCGGCGAGGTGTAGGCCGCCTGCAGCGGGCCGCGGCGGCCGAGCACGACGACCTCGCGAATCCGGCTGCGGCGCAGCGCGTCCAGGGCGTGATCGGCGATGTCGGTCTTGGCGAGCTCGTCCGGGTCCACGGTCAGGACGCGGGCCACGTCCAGGGCGACGTTGCCGTTGCCGACGATGACGGCGCGCTCGGCCGACAGATCGAACTCCCGATCCGCGAAATCGGGGTGACCATTGTACCAGTTGACGAACTCGGTGGCGGAGTGGCTGCCGGGCAGTTCTTCGCCGGGCACGTTCATCCGCCGGTCCGAGGCGGCGCCGACCGCGTAGATCACCGCGTGGTGGTGCTTCAGCAGCTCCTCGTGCGAGATGTGCGTGCCCACCTCCACGTTCAGGTAGTACTGCAGCGTCTCGCGCCGGAACGCGGACTCGAACAGGTTCGACACGGTCTTGGTGCCCGGGTGGTCGGGGGCCACGCCGTTGCGCACCAGGCCCCAAGGGGTCGGCAGCCGGTCGAACATCTCGACCTCGACGTCGCAGCGGCGCAGCAGTTCGTCGGCCGCGTAGCAGGCCGCCGGGCCGGCGCCGACGATGGCGACGCGCAGGGTGCCGAGTTCCTTCGGCGGGCGCGCGGGCGTCACGATCGGATCGAAGTTCGACTCGAGTGGATGGCGTTGGAAATAGGCGGCGTTGATGTCGCGATAGCGCGCCAGCGAGGCGGTCAGATCGTCCTCGGAGAAGATGGCTTCCACCGGGCACGCGTCGACACAGGCCCCGCAGTCGATGCAGGTATCGGGGTCGATGTAGAGCATCTCGGTCGTCGCGAACTCCGGCTGGTCCGGGGTGGGACGAATGCAGTCGACCGGGCACTCGGAGACGCAGCTGGCGTCGTTGCAACAACGCTGCGTGATGACGTAGGCCATAGTGTGCAGATCCTCGAAATGTGCGTGGGCTGTGTGCCACCCGGGTGGTTTGCGGTGGACCGTGGAGTCACGACGGCGGGGTCGCGCGGATGTGACGCCGCTTTCAGTGTGCCCGAAGAGTGGCGCACGCCTCGCTCCGGACTGCCACGGTCCTATCACAGGGGCTCTCGGTCACGTCAATCCCCCACCACATCGTGAGACGCGCGCCGATCGGCTCTACGGTTAGGCGCATGGTGCGGACTCTGATCCTCCTGCGGCACGGCAAGTCGAGCTATCCGGACGGCGTCGCCGACCACGAACGACCGCTCGCGCCGCGCGGAGAACGCGAGGCCGGTCTGGCCGGGCAGTGGTTGCGCGACACCCAGCCGCCGGTCGGGCTGGTGCGCTGCTCCACCGCCGTGCGGACCCGGGAAACGCTGGCCGCCACCGGAATCGACGCTCCGGTGGTATTCGAGCGCGGTATCTACGAGGCTTCGCCGCGCACGCTGATCGAACTGGTGCAGCTCAGCGACGAGGACGTCTCGACGCTGCTGCTGGTCGGGCACGCGCCCGGAATGCCGTGGACGGCATGGGAGCTGGCGGCCAACCGGAACTCCGATCAGGCGATCGAGCTCAGCCGGAAATTCCCCACTTCGGCACTGGCGGTGCTGGAATTCGACCGCCCCTGGGCCGAGGTGGACCCCGGCACGGGCGAACTCACCCACTTCCACGTGCCGCGATAACTACTTCAGGAGCTTGCCGCCGACCACGACGACGCCGCCGAGGATCAGCAGCAGAACGAAGGCGACGAAGCCGTTCGTCAGCCACCAGACCACGCCGAGCGCGAGCAGTACCGGCGCCAC
Organism: Nocardia sp. NPDC050435; assembly: GCF_040655395.1. NCBI lineage: Bacteria > Bacillati > Actinomycetota > Actinomycetes > Mycobacteriales > Nocardiaceae > Nocardia > Nocardia sp. NPDC050435. The sequence goes on along the minus strand of NZ_JBFAJW010000004.1, from coordinate 302,364 downwards.
CGCGACCGCGGTGATGAAGGGCGATTCCCGGACCGTGGCCAGAGCCGAACGAGCCCGGACGCGATCAATTTCCTTAGCCATGTTCCCAGGGTAGGCCGGTAATCCGAGAACGGCCGGTGACAGCGGGAATCGGCCGATTCCGAGTGCGCCCGCCCGGGCCCGGTGGAAGGCTGAGGCCATGGACTGGAAAATCGAACTCGTCGCGATTCCCGTCGCCGACGTCGATCGCGCCAAGGATTTCTACACCTCGATCGGGTTCAACGCCGATCACGACCATTCACCCAGCGAAGACATCCGTTTCGTCCAGTTGACACCACCCGGTTCGGGCTGCTCGATCTGCATCGGCCGGGGTCTCACCGAGGCCGCGCCGGGCAGCGTCGAAGGGATGCAGATGGTCGTCGCGGACGCCGAGGCGGCCTACAAACAGCTGGTCGCGGCCGGTGTCGAGGCGAGCCCGGTGCAGGATCTGGGCTGGGGCCTGTTCACCTTCTTCGCCGATCCCGACGGCAACAAGTGGGCCGTGCAGCAGCTGCCGAAGTACGACTGACCGCGCCGCCTGCCGGACCCGGCGAAATTTATCCTTGCTTGGAGTGCACTCCAGGTGAGTAGCGTCGTCGGTGTTCTTCGAAAGGGCGGGTCATGAGTCTTCCAGCAGGTCAGCGCGATATCAGCGATCTCGACCGGCCGCGGTACTCGATCGGCGAGGTCGCCGAGCGGTCCGGCCTGAGCCGGGACACCCTGCGCTGGTACGAGCGGATCGGCCTGATGGATTACGTCGGCCGGGACCACACCGGCAAGCGGCGGTTCAGCAACCGGGACCTGGAATGGCTGGCGCTGATCGGGCGCCTGCGCACCACCGGGATGCCGGTCGCCGACATGCTCCGCTATGCCGAGCTGGTGCGGTCCGGGGACGAGACGCTGCCCGAACGGTTGCAGATGTTCCGGGACACCCGTGCCGACGTGCTCGACCGCATCGAAGAGCTCCGCAAGACCGTCGAGGTGCTGGATTACAAGATCGCCTTGTACTCCGGTGACACCACCGCGGTCCGGCCGGCCCTACTGATCGCGCACGACAGCAAAGGAACTCAGGCATGACGCTGCCCGTCACCACGCTCGGCACCCACGGCATCGAGGTCGGCATCCAGGGCCTCGGCTGCATGGGGATGAGCGAGTTCTACGGCCCCTCCGACCTCACCGAATCCCGCGCGACGCTGGATCGCGCGCTGGAACTCGGCATCACCCTGTTCGACACCGCCGACATCTACGGCTCGGGGCACAACGAGGAATTCCTCAGCGATTTCGTCCGCGCCCACCGCGACCGCGTCGTGCTGGCCACCAAGTTCGGCATCGTCCGCAAGGCCGACGACCCCGCCTACCGCGGTTTCGACAACTCGCCCGGCTACATCCGCACGTCCGTCGAGAACAGCCTGCGCCGGCTCGGCGTCGAGGTCATCGACCTGTACTACATGCACCGGCGCGACCCGCGGGTGCCGATCGAGGAGACCGTCGGCGTGCTGGCCGAGCTCGTCACGCAGGGCAAGGTGCGGGCGCTGGGCCTGTCCGAGGTGACCGGCGCCGAGCTGCGCGCCGCGCACTCCGTCCATCCGATCGCGGCGTTGCAGTCGGAATGGTCGCTGTTCTCCCGCGACGTCGAGCGCACCGCGGTTCCGGCGGCCGCCGAACTGGGCGTCACGTTCGTGCCGTACTCGCCGCTGGGGCGCGGCTTCCTCACCGGCAAGCTGGACGTCACCGGCGCGCGGGACTTCCGCGCGGGCATGCCGCGCTTCACCGGCGACAACGCCGCGCACAACACCGAACTGCTGGCGCCGCTGCGGGCGATCGCCGAGGCGCGCGGCGTCACCCCGGCGCAGGTGGCGCTCGCGTGGGTGCACGCCCAGTCCGCGGTGCACGCCCTTCCGGTGGTCCCGATTCCGGGCACCCGGAGCCGGAACCGCCTGGCGGAGAACGCCGCGGCCGCCACCCTGCCGCTGACCGCCGACGAGCTGGCCACCCTCGAACCGATCGCCGGAAAGGTCGCCGGGCCGCGCTACGCCGACATGTCCTTCACCTCCGCCGGCCGGGAGTGACCAGCGTCCGTATGGACAACTCCCCCTGCACGCGGTATTAACTAGAACAGGTTTCAATTCCGAGTGCGGGAGATTCGATGGACAGCGCGGCCGTGGGCGAAATGGTGATGGCCGGGTTCCAGAAACTCGGCTTCATCCAGTACACCGGCATCGCGGGCGTGGAATTCGGGCCGGGCCGGAACGTGGTGTCCATCGAACCCAAGCCCGAGCACCTGAACCACAACGCGGACCTGCACGCGGCGGTGCTGTTCGGGCTCGCCGAGACGGCCGCGATGGGCGCCTCGGTGTCGGGCATCGTGGATCTGATGGGCGAGACGTTCATCGTCGCCCGGAACGGCCGGATCGAGTACCTGGCCCGCGCCAAGGGGGCGAACGGGCCGTTCCTGGCGACCTCGGAGCTCACGCCGGAGACCCTGGAGCAGGTCCGCGCGCAGATCGCGGACCGCGCCGACATCGAGCTCGAGGTGCCGGTGGCCATCACCGACACCACCGGGAAGCAGGTGGCCGCAGCGGCTTTCACCGCCGTCATGCGGCCACGCCGCAAATAGGTCCTAGGCTTCCGCGGGCGCCTCGGCGCCGGCCGGACGGCGGGTGAGCAGCCAGCCGACCCCGGCCGCGAGCGGGAACATCAGCACGCCGTACACCGCGGCCGGAACGGCCATCTCGGTGCTGTCGAGGACGCTCAGCGCGACCGTCATCGCGATCGTGCTGTTGTGGATGCCGATCTCCATCGAGCAGGCGATGGCCTGGCGGTCGTTCACGCCGAGCCAGCGCGGCACGAAATAGCCCGCGGTCAAGCTGACCAGGCAGAACAGCGTGGTGACCGCGCCGACGTCGACCAGGTAGCCGGTCAGGTTCTCCCGCTCGGCCAGCATGGTGCCCAGGATGACCAGCAGCAGCGTCACCGCCGAGCCGATCCGGACCGGGCGGTCCATCCGCTCGGCGAAGCCGGGGGCCCGGCGCCGGGTCAGCATCCCGAGCGCGACCGGGATCAGCACGATCGCGAAAACCTGTGCGGCCTTGCCGAACTGCAGGCCGACCTGCCCGGCGCTGCCGCCCGGCTCGAAGTAGTCGATGGCGAAGTTGGTGACCAGCGGCAGGGTGACCACGGCGACGATCGAATTCACCGCCGTGAGCGAGACATTCAGCGCGACGTCGCCGCGGAACAGATGGCTGAACAGGTTGGCGGTGGTGCCGCCCGGCGACGCGGCCAGCAGCATCATGCCGACCGCGAGCAGCGGCGGCAGGTCGAACAGCAGCACCAGGCCGAAGGCCGCCGCGGGCAGCACCAGCAGCTGGCAGGCCAGGGCGACGGCCACCGGTTTCGGATTCACCGCGATCCGCCGGAAGTCGTCGACGGTCAGCGAAAGACCCAGGCCGAACATGATCACGGCCAGCGCCAACGGAAGCGCCACCGATACCAGCGGAGAATTCATGCAGTGTCCTCATCACTCGTCCGGCCGCCTCGGCCGGATCATCTGAACCCATCGGGTGTCAGAATTTGCTGAGGATAGCCGGACTGTGATGCGCGTCGCAATAGCGGCGGCGGAGTTATGGCTGCCCGGTGAGATAGGCGACCGCGGCGTCCACCGAGGGCTGCCCGCCGCCCTGGTGCAGGCCGACGAACGCGCCGATGACCGCACCCACCACCGTGGCGATCGGCACCGTGATCACGTCGAAGATGAACAGCCCCAACGGGAAACCGACCAGGAAGCCGATCGCCGCGCCGATGGCCGCACCCTGCAGCACCTGCGGCTGATAGCGCTCGATATCGGCGAAGAATCGCTCCTGCGCGGCGACATCGCGGACCGGGGCCTCCGACAGGCCGTCCGGAGCGAGCGAGAGGCGCGTGCCCGCCTCGTCGATCAGCGGCCGCAGATCGATCTTGTGCCCCTCCACGTCGATCGTCAGCGGAAACGCCGCCAGGATGTGCCCGGCATCGTCGGCGACCGTCACGACCTTGTTGTCGGCGACGAGCGCGAAGCGGCCGCGCTCCAGCGTGGTGACCGTCGACTTGCGATCCCCGGCCACCGCGACCTGGTAGCCGACCTCCTGGAAACTGCCGCGCAGGTCGAGTGGAACGTCGGCCTGCGCGGGCTCGGCGGCCACCACGCCGCCCGCCAGCCCGGTGGCCGCCACGGCCAGCAGGGCGGTAGCGGCAATTCTGCTGATCCTCATCAGGTAACTCCCTAGAGCGAATTCGTTCGTCCGAAGATACCCACCCGACCCCGACATCAGTAGAGCCACAGACAGATTGGCCGCTTCAGGCCACCCGCGGCACGATCTTGCCGCGCGCGGCCCGAGCCCGGCTCACGGCGATTCGAGGGTTGACACCACGCACCCGGCGCGCAACACTGAACTAGATGGTTCAGTATGACTTCCTAGGCGCATCGTTCGGAGCGCTCGCGGATCCCACCCGGCGTGGGATCCTGGAGCACCTCGGGCGTGGGCCCGCGACCGTCACCGAGCTGGCCGATCGCTTCGAGATGACCCTGACCGGCATCAAGAAGCATCTGCGGCTACTGGAGGACGCGGGCATGATCGTCACCGAGAAACGCGGCCGGGTCCGGTACTGCCGGCTCGGCGAGAACATCTTCGACCGCGAGCTCGCGTGGCTGCAGAACTACCGGCGCATGGTGGAAGGCCGGATGGACCGTCTCGGCGAATTCCTCGAGCGAACGGAGCGCAACCAATGAGCACATCCACCAGGGACGCCGCGGTCACCACCACCGGCGACCGCGACTGTCATATCGAGCGCGTCTTCGACGCCCCGCGCGAGCGGGTCTGGGCCGCCTACAGCCGGGTCGAGCAGCTGGCCCAGTGGTGGGGCCGCGGCAATCGGCTCGACATCGAGCGCTGGGAGTTCCGCAAGGGCGGGCACTGGCGCTTCGTCGAGCACGCCGAGGGGCAGACCCACGGCTTCGAAGGCCGGTTCCGGGAGATCACCCCCGAGGAGCGGATCGTGCAGTCCTTCGAATGGGACGGCATGCCCGCGCACATCACCATCGACACCACGACTTTCGTGGACCTGGGCGACGGGCGCACCAAAGTGGTCACCGACAGCCTCTTCCACACCCAGGAGGAACGGGACGGCATGCTGCAATCCGGCATGGAAACCGGGCTCAACGAGAGCTACCGCGCGCTGGACCGCTTGCTCGCGAGCTGAACCCGGTCTCGGCCTCCCTCCCGGTTCCCAGAGGGAGGCCGAATACCGGTGTGCGGCTTCAGGACCGCTCGGCGCCCACCCGGCGCTTGCGCGGCTTCAGATGCAGCGCGGGCAGCGGCGGGGCCGGAATCCGCTGTTGCGGTGAGTGCCCCGCGATATCCGGGAACCGCGTGACATCGCGGCCCTCCCAGTCGTTCCGGGCCGCCACGATCTCCTCGTGACTGCGCCCCACGAAGTTCCACCACATCACCAATTCCTCGCCGAACGGCTCGCCGCCGATCAGCAGGAAATGCGCGCCTCCGGAACTGCTGAGGCGCAACTCGTCCCGGTCGGTACCCAGATACAGCAGTGGCCCCGGCGTCAGCTCGGCGCCCGCGACCCGGACGTCGCCCTCGACCAGCAGCACCGCGTGCTCGAAACCCGGTGCCAGCGGCAGTGTTACCGCCGCACCCGGCTCGAGCCGGACATCGGCTCCGACGATCGGCGTGTAGGCCCGCGCGGGCGAGGTGTGCCCCGCGAGCGAGCCGATCAGCACGACGGCCTCGATCCCCTCTGCCCGGTACACCGGCAGCTCGCGATGCTGCTCGAAATGCGGGTCGACCCCGGTCGCGTTGCCCGGCAACGCGATCCACAGCTGCAAGCCGTGGCTGGCCGGCGCGTCCTCGGCGTAGTACTCCGAATGCGCGATGCCACGGCCGGAGGTCATCAGGTTCAGCTGACCGGGATGGATCTCGACATCCGAGCCGACCGAATCGCGGTGCCGGATCCGGCCGGTGAACGGCCAGGTCACCGTTTGCAGGCCGATGTGCGGATGCGGGTCGATATTCGGCGGTGCACCGGTCTTGGTCACCGTCGGCGAACCGAAGTGATCGAAGAAGCACCAGGCGCCGACCGTCGGCAGATCGCGTTGCGGCAGTACACGTTCGACGAACACGCCGCGCACGCCGCCGAGCGGCACCTCACGGGCCGGGAACAACTCGGCGACCGGGCCGCAGCGCGGACTGGGCTCGCACCGGTCCGCCGACGGATGCTCCTGCAGATCACTCACGGGTGACGCCCTTGCCGACCACGTGCGCGTCGTACTCCGGGTTCTTCTCCAGGTACGCCTTGATGAACGGGCACAGCGGGCGGATCACGCGCTGCTGGGCGATGGTGTCCTCGATCGCCGCCTTCGCCAGCACCTTGCCCAGGCCCTTGCCGCCGAACGCGTCGTCGATCTCGGTGTGGGTGAACACCCGCTCGTCGCCGCGCTCGTCGTACTCGGCGAAGCCCGCGAGCTTGCCGCCGTAGTAGACCTCGTAGCGGGTCTTCTCGTCGTTGCGGGTAACCGTGGTCTCGGGAGTTTCGGTCATGTTCTGCTCCTTCTGTGCTCGTACCGGGTGACTGCTCAGGATGGACACTCGGTTGAACGCGGCGATCGCCGTCGCCACCCAGATCACGGCGGACATCTGGTCCTCCGAGAGGGACCGGCGCGCAAAAGCGTACTCGCGCCGCATGGTCGGCTCGTCCGGCAACTCGGCGGTGATCTCGGCCAGCGCCAGCGCGGCCCGCTCCCGCTCGCCGAACAGTTCGGTGCGCCGCCAAGCCGGCAGCACCGCCAGCTCACGCTCGGTGACCCCGGCCTCGAGCGCGGCCCGATGATGGATGTCCAAGCAGGTGGCGCACCCATCGATCTGCGACACCCGCACATTGACCAACTCGATCAGCCGCCGATCCAACCCCGCCGCGGCCCCCGCCGCCCGCACCTGCGCCGCCACCCCCTTCAGCGCGCGGAACACCTCCGGATGCTGCTTATCGATCCAGACGCGACGCTCGGAAACCAACGACTCCATGCCCCGAACAACTCCCGTGCCGCGCGAATTGTTCCGGACCGCAGTCCGTTTGCTAACGAGCGAGCTTATCGAGATCGATGGCCAGGCGGGCCGGCAGCTCGGTGGTGTATGTCCCGGTCACCTCGCCGTTGTCGACGTAGCCGAGTTCTTCGGTCAGACGCAGCGGCAGCAGGCTGATCGGCGGTGTGAGATCAATGATCCAGTAGTGCGGGATACCCGCGTCGGCGTACTCGCTGCGTTTGACCTTGTTATCCATCCGCCGGGTACTGGGCGAGACGATTTCGACGGCGAGATGAACACACGAGGCTCGCAATACGCCGCCCTCCTGCTGCACGCGGCGATGCTCGACGGTGTCGACAACCACCAGATCCGGACAGCGGATCGTTGCGGGGCCGTCTTCGGGCACGAACCCCAGATCCACGTCCACGGCCGGAAAAGACATCAACTCCGGCGGTAACTGGACCTCGATCTGGTGGTCGAGCCGACTGCCGACCTTCTGGTGCGACGGCGTCGGCGACGGAGACATCACGAGAACCCCCTCCTGCAGCTCCCAGCGGAACTGATCGTCCTCGCCGAGTGCCAGAAAATCCGCGATGGTCAACGGCGACCTGGACGCGATAGCAGTCCACCGCTGCTCCGGTTCCGGAAGTGCCGTCACACTCACTCCTTCGCTCGCCCGCCCCCTGCTCGGCTCCAGTGTCCCACGCAACGTACTCCCCGAAGGGCAAGTGCGGGTCCGCTTCAGCGCAACCGGCCCGCTAACCTTCCTCGCCCAGAACGCACTTCGGCCCCCGTTCCCGGAGGAACAGGGGCCGAATGCGTTGGCTACCTACTGGTTAGCGGTAATCGCTGAACCCGTAGTCGTCCAGTGGCACCGCGGCGCCGGTCGACGAGCCGAAGCTGTCCGGGCTGTAGTAGGTGTCGTCGTAGGACGGCACCGCGTACGCGGCCTGGCGGGCTTCCTCGGTCGGCTGCACCTGGATGTTGCGGTAGCGGTTGATACCGGTACCGGCCGGGATGAGCTTACCGATGATCACGTTCTCCTTGAGACCGATGAGCTTGTCGGAGCGGCAGTTGATCGCCGCGTCCGTCAGGACTCGAGTGGTCTCCTGGAAGGACGCCGCCGACAGCCACGAATCGGTGGCCAGCGACGCCTTGGTGATACCCATCAGCACCGGGCGACCCGAGGCCGGCTCGCCGCCCTCGGCGACGACCCGACGGTTCGCGGCCTCGAACTCGGCGCGCTCGGTGAGCGAGCCGGGCAGGAACTCCGTCGCGCCCGAATCGATGATCGTCACGCGACGCAGCATCTGGCGCACGATGACCTCGATGTGCTTGTCGTGGATCGACACACCCTGCGAGCGGTAGACCTCCTGGACCTCGTGGACCAGGTGGACCTGCACCTGACGGGGGCCCATCACGCGCAGCACCTCGTGCGGATCCGCCGCGCCTTCCAGCAGCTGCTGGCCGACCTCGACGTGGTCACCGTCGGAGAGCAGACGCTCGGTGCCGTCGTCGTGCTTGAACACCCGCAGACGCTGCCGCTTCGAGAGCTTGTCGTAGACAACCTCTTCGGAGCCGTCGTCCGGAATGATGGTGATCTTGTAGAAACGATCGTCATCCTCCAGCCGCACGCGACCCGAGATCTCCGCGATCGGCGCCTTGCCCTTGGGCACACGCGCTTCGAAGAGCTCCTGCACACGGGGCAGACCGCCGGTGATGTCATCGCCCGCGACACCACCCTGGTGGAAGGTACGCATGGTCAGCTGGGTACCGGGCTCACCGATGGACTGCGCGGCGACGATACCGACGGCCTCACCGATGTCGACCAGCTTGCCGGTCGCCATGGAGCGGCCGTAGCAGGTCGCGCACACGCCGGTGCCGGTGGTGCAGGTCAGCACGGAGCGGACCTTCACCTCGGTGATGCCGGCGTCGAGCAGCGCGTCCAGCGCCGGGTCACCGAGATCGGCGCCCTTGGCCACCACGACATTGCCCTTGGCGTCCACCGCGTCGGTCGCGAGCGTCCGTGCGTAGGTGGAGGTTTCGACGTGCGCGTCGCGGATGATGCTGCCGTCGGCCATCTTCTCCGCGATCGGCACGACGATGCCGCGCTCGGTGCCACAGTCGTGCTCGCGCACGATGACGTCCTGCGAGACGTCCACCAGACGACGGGTCAGGTAACCCGAGTCGGCGGTGCGCAGCGCGGTGTCGGCCAGACCCTTACGGGCACCGTGGGTGTTGATGAAGTACTCGAGAACGGTCAGGCCCTCACGGAAGGAGGACTTGATCGGCCGCGGGATGAACTCACCCTTCGGGTTGGTAACCAGGCCCTTCATACCGGCGAGGGTACGAGTCTGGGTGAAGTTACCGGTCGCGCCCGACTCGACGATCGTGATGATCGGGTTGTCCGGCGGGTAGTGCGCCCGCAGTGCCGTACCGACCTCTTCGGTCGCTTCCTGCCAGATCTTGACCAGGGCGTTGTTGCGCTCCTGGTGATCCAGGGCACCACGCTGGTACTTCTTCTCGATCTGATCGGCCTGCGCCTCGTAGCGCTCCATGATCTCGGTCTTCTCCGGCGGAACCAGAACGTCCGACATGGAGACCGTGACACCGGAGCGGGTGGCCCAGTAGAAGCCGGCGTCCTTCAGCTTGTCGACGGTCTGCGCGACGACGATCATCGGGTACCGCTCGGCCAGATCGTTGATGATCGTGGCCTGACGCTTCTTCGGCATCTGCTCGTTGATGAACGCGTAGTCCGCGGGCAGCAACTCGTTGAACAGCACGCGACCCAGGGTGGTCTCGGCGGTCCACGCGTCGCCGCGCTTCCAGCCGTCCGGGAACAGCTCGGACTCGATCTCGCGCGGCGGGCGCTGGTCGATCAGGCGGACCTTGATCAGCGAACGCACGGTGAGCTCGTCGCGGTCCACGGCCATCTGCGCCTCGGCGGGCGAGGAGTAGACGCCCTGCTCCGGGCTGTCCTTGGTGGCGGCCTGGTACTCGCCCTTGGCGCCCTCGACGAGGCGGGTCAGGTAGTACAGGCCGGTCACCATGTCCAGACGGGGCATGGCGAGCGGGCGGCCGGAGGCCGGCGACAGGATGTTGTTCGAGGACAGCATCAGGATGCGGGCCTCGGCCTGCGCCTCCGCGGACAGCGGGAGGTGCACGGCCATCTGGTCACCGTCGAAGTCGGCGTTGAACGCTTCACAGACGAGCGGGTGCAGCTGGATCGCCTTACCCTCGACGAGCTGCGGCTCGAAGGCCTGGATGCCCAGGCGGTGCAGGGTGGGCGCGCGGTTCAGCAGCACCGGGTGCTCGGCGATGACCTCTTCGAGGACATCCCACACCTGGGGACGCTGCCGCTCGACCATCCGCTTGGCGGACTTGATGTTCTGCGCGTGGTTCAGGTCGACCAGGCGCTTCATCACGAACGGCTTGAACAGCTCCAGCGCCATCAGCTTCGGCAGACCGCACTGGTGCAGCTTGAGCTGCGGGCCGACCACGATGACCGAACGGCCGGAGTAGTCGACGCGCTTGCCGAGCAGGTTCTGACGGAAACGACCCTGCTTGCCCTTGAGCAGATCCGACAGCGACTTGAGCGGACGGTTACCGGGACCGGTGACCGGCCGGCCACGACGGCCGTTGTCGAACAGCGCGTCCACCGACTCCTGCAGCATCCGCTTCTCGTTGTTGACGATGATCTCGGGCGCACCCAGATCGATCAGTCGCTTGAGGCGGTTGTTGCGGTTGATGACGCGGCGGTACAGGTCGTTCAGGTCGGAGGTGGCGAAGCGGCCACCGTCGAGCTGAACCATCGGGCGCAGCTCCGGCGGGATCACCGGAACGGCGTCGAGCACCATGCCCATGGGCGAGTTGCCGTTGGCCTGGAAGGCCGCGACGACCTTGAGCCGCTTGAGCGCGCGCAGCTTCTTCTGGCCCTTGCCCGAGCGAATGGTCTCGCGCAGGTTCTCGGCCTCGGCCTCGATGTCGAAGTTCTCCATCAGCTTCTGGATGGACTCCGCACCCATGGCGCCGGTGAAGTACTCGCCGTAGCGGTCGACCAGCTCGCGGTAGAGCACCTCGTCGACGATGAGCTGCTTGACCGACAGCTTGGTGAAGGTGGTCCAGATCTCGTCCAGGCGATCCAGCTCGCGCTGGGCCCGGTCGCGCAGCTGACGCATTTCGCGCTCGCCGCCGTCCTTGACCTTGCGGCGCACGTCGGACTTGGCGCCCTCGGCCTCGAGCTCGGCGATGTCCGCCTCGAGCTTCTGGGCGCGGGCCTCCAGGTCGGCGTCACGCTGGTCGGCGACCGCCTTCTTCTCGACCTCCATCTCGGCCTCGAGGGTGCTGAGCTCGTTGTGGCGCAGCTCCTCGTCGACACCGACGATGACGTAGGCGGCGAAGTAGATGATCTTTTCCAGATCCTTCGGCGCCAGGTCGAGCAGGTAGCCCAAGCGCGACGGAACGCCCTTGAAGTACCAGATGTGGGTGACCGGGGCGGCCAGCTCGATGTGGCCCATCCGCTCACGGCGCACCTTGGCGCGAGTCACCTCGACGCCACAGCGCTCACAGATGATGCCCTTGAAGCGGACACGCTTGTACTTACCGCAGTAGCACTCCCAGTCGCGAGTCGGTCCGAAGATCTTCTCGCAGAACAGGCCGTCCTTCTCCGGCTTGAGCGTGCGGTAGTTGATGGTCTCCGGCTTCTTGACCTCGCCGTAGGACCACTGACGGATGTCTTCGGCGGTGGCCAGGCCGATTCGGAGTTCATCGAAGAAGTTGACGTCTAGCACGTAACTTCCTTTCCCCTATGCGGGTCGAATTCGAGCAAAAGTTCACTAGTGGGTCGAGCGCGCCACCCCGTCGGCCCGGAATGCCCGGGCCGACGGGAGGACGCCGAACGCATCAGTTCGCCAGATCGTCAACGGTGGCGGCTTCGTTCCTGGACAGGTTGATGCCCAGGTTCGCGGCCGCGCGCTCCAGATCCTCGTCGTCGCCGTCACGCATCTCGATCGCGGCGCCGTCGGAAGACAGCACCTCGACATTGAGGCACAGCGACTGGAGTTCCTTGAGGAGCACCTTGAACGACTCCGGAATGCCCGGCTCCGGAATGTTCTCGCCCTTGACGATCGCCTCGTAGACCTTCACGCGGCCGACCACGTCGTCGGACTTGATGGTGAGCAGTTCCTGCAGGGTGTACGCGGCGCCGTACGCCTGCATCGCCCAGCACTCCATCTCACCGAAGCGCTGACCACCGAACTGCGCCTTACCACCGAGCGGCTGCTGGGTGATCATCGAGTACGGGCCGGTCGAACGCGCGTGGATCTTGTCGTCGACCAGGTGGTGCAGCTTCAGGATGTACATGTAGCCGACCGCGACCGGGTACGGGAAAGGCTCACCCGAGCGACCGTCGAACAGCACCGACTTGCCGTTCTCGTCGACCATGCGCTCACCGTCGCGGTTCGGCAGGGTCGAGCCGAGCAGACCCGTCAGCTCCTCTTCGCGGGCGCCGTCGAAGACGGGGGTCGCGATGTTGGAGTCCTGCGGGGCGGCCAGCATCTCCTCCGGCAGGGCCGAGGCCCAATCCGGCTTGACGCCGTCGGCGCCGTGCACATCCCAGCCCGCCTTGCCGATCCACCCGAGGTGGGTCTCCAAGATCTGGCCGATGTTCATACGACGCGGCACGCCGTGGGTGTTCAGGATGATGTCGACCGGGGTGCCGTCGGGCATGAACGGCATGTCCTCGGTGGGGAGGATCTTGCCGATGACGCCCTTGTTGCCGTGCCGGCCTGCCAGCTTGTCGCCGTCCTGGATCTTGCGCTTCTGGGCCACGTAGACGCGGACCAGCTCGTTGACGCCCGGGGGCAGATCGTCGTCGTCCTCGCGCGAGAACACGCGGATGCCGATGACCTTGCCGGACTCACCGTGGGGCACCTTCAGCGAGGTGTCGCGCACCTCGCGCGCCTTCTCACCGAAGATCGCGCGGAGCAGGCGCTCCTCCGGGGTCAGCTCGGTCTCGCCCTTCGGGGTGACCTTGCCGACCAGGATGTCGCCGTCGCGGACCTCGGCGCCGATGCGCACGATGCCGCGCTCGTCCAGATCGGCCAGCACCTCGTCGGAGACGTTCGGGATGTCCCGGGTGATCTCCTCGGCGCCCAGCTTGGTGTCGCGGGCGTCGATCTCGTGCTCTTCGATGTGGATCGAGGTGAGGACGTCCTCTTCTACGAGGCGCTGCGACAGGATGATCGCGTCCTCGTAGTTGTGGCCTTCCCACGGCATGATCGCCACGAGCAGGTTCTTGCCCAGGGCCATCTCACCGTTCTCGGTGCAGGGGCCGTCGGCCAGCACCTGACCCTGCTCGACCCGCACACCCTCGTCGACGATGGGACGCTGGTTGGAGCAGGTGCCCTGGTTGGAGCGGTTGAACTTGCGCATCCGGTAGGACTTGCGGGTGCCGTCGTCGTGCATGACGGTCACGTAGTCGGCCGAGACCTCTTCGACCACACCGGGCTTCTCGTTGACCACGACGTCGCCGGCGTCGACCGCGGCGCGCAGCTCCATGCCGGTGCCGACCAGCGGCGCCTCGGAACGGATCAGCGGCACGGCCTGACGCTGCATGTTCGCGCCCATCAGGGCACGGTTGGCGTCGTCGTGCTCGAGGAACGGAATCATCGCGGTCGCGACGGAGACCATCTGGCGCGGCGAGACGTCCATGTAGTCGACCTGCGAGGCGGCGACGAACTCGACCTCTTCACCGGCGCGGCGCACCAGGACGCGATCCTCGAGGAAGCGGCCCTCGGCGTCGACCGGGGAGTTGGCCTGCGCGCGAACGTGGCGGTCCTCCTCGTCGGCGGTCAGGTACTTGACCTCGTCGGTGACGCGACCGTCGACGACCTTGCGGTACGGGGTCTCGATGAAGCCGAACGGGTTGACCCGCGCGTACACCGACAGCGAACCGATCAGGCCGATGTTCGGGCCTTCCGGAGTCTCGATCGGGCACATGCGGCCGTAGTGCGACGGGTGGACGTCTCGGACTTCCAGGCCGGCGCGCTCACGGGACAGACCGCCGGGGCCCAGCGCCGACAGGCGGCGCTTGTGGGTCAGGCCCGAGAGCGGGTTGTTCTGATCCATGAACTGCGACAGCTGGGAGGTTCCGAAGAACTCCTTGATCGCGGCGACGACCGGGCGGATGTTGATCAGGGTCTGCGGCGTGATGGCCTCGACGTCCTGGGTGGTCATCCGCTCGCGGACCACGCGCTCCATGCGGGACAGGCCCACGCGGATCTGGTTCTGGATGAGCTCGCCGACGGTGCGCAGGCGGCGGTTGCCGAAGTGGTCGATGTCGTCGACCTCGACCGGCACCTCCTGGCCGCCGGGGGCGGTCATCATGCGATCACCGGCGTGCAGGCGCACCAGGTACTCGATGGTGGTGACGATGTCTTCCTTCGTCAGCACCGAGCTGGTGACCGGCTCGCCCACGTGGATGCCGAGCTTCTTGTTGATCTTGTAGCGACCGACGCGCGCCAGGTCGTAGCGCTTCTCCTTGAAGAACAGGTTCTCCAGCAGGGTCTGCGCGGACTCCTTGGTCGGCGGTTCGCCCGGACGCAGCTTGCGGTAGATGTCCAGCAGCGCCTCGTCCTGACCGGCGGTGTTGTCCTTCTCCAGCGTCGACATCATGATCTCGGAGAAGCCGTAGCGCTCCACGATCTCTTCGTTCGTCCAGCCCAGCGCCTTCAGCAGCACGGTGACCGGCTGACGGCGCTTGCGGTCGATGCGGACACCGACGGTGTCGCGCTTGTCGATGTCGAACTCCAGCCACGCGCCACGCGAGGGAATGACGCGCACACTGTGCAGGTCCTTCTCGGTGGCCTTGTCGACCGAGTGGTCGAAGTAGACGCCCGGCGAACGCACCAGCTGCGAGACGACGACGCGCTCGGTGCCGTTGATGATGAACGTGCCCTTGTCGGTCATCATCGGGAAATCACCCATGAAGACCGTCTGGCTCTTGATCTCACCGGTGTTGTTGTTGATGAACTCCGCGGTGACGAACAACGGCGCCGCGTAGGTCATGTCCTTGTCTTTGCACTCGTCGATGGAGGCCTTGACCTCTTCGAACCGAGGATCCGAGAACGACAGGGACATGGAGCCGGAGAAGTCCTCGATCGGCGAGAGCTCCTCGAGCACCTCCTCGAGCCCACCGACCAGGCCGACGTCGCCGCGCGCGGCGGCCTTCTCACGCCATGACGGCGAGCCGATCAACCATGCAAAAGAGTCTGTTTGTAGATCGAGAAGTCCGGGCACCTCCAAGGGCTCACGGATCTTCGCGAAAGACACCCGCTTCGGGGCTCCGGGGATTCCGGCAACTGCCTTGGTCTGGGTGGAGACTGCCAAGATGCGTCCTTCCAGCACCTCACGCGCGCCGCGTGGTGGTCCGCGGCCGTCGCTTGCTTCGCTTTCGAATTCCGCTGGTCACAACCCGAACGAAACCCGAACAGCAGACAACGGAAGTAACACCGGAAGGGGTGGAACTTACGTGTGCAAATCGAGGTATGGACAGGAGGCAGCCAGCGCAACGTCCAAACTTACACCACCTGACCCGGTGGTGTCAAAGGCACACCTCTACCGGGTGTGAAAATACCACTCGCACGAGCGTGCGCGTGGCTGGCGCGCCGGGTGTCAACCGACACGGGGCCGATCCTGTCGAGCGACCGGCAAGATCGCTACGTTCGGGCCGGCGGCTCCGGCGCCGCGCTCGAATCGCTGGCTGCGTCGAGAGCAACGGGGCATCTGGAGCCACTGTGACAGCTGCCGCTGTTGTGAATAGCGTGACGGCTCCGGAGAAAACCGTCAAGTGCCAGGACCGACCAGCCGGTTATCGAGATCGCCTGCCGCGCTGGCCGATCTGGCGATTCGCGGGCCTCGCGGCGGCGACCGCAGAGGTCCTGGTCAGCGGTCCACGATGTCGGCGGCGAGCCAGCGCCCGTCGATCTTGCGCATCTGCAGCACCACCGGCCCGGCCACGCTCTGCTGGGCCTGGCCGCCCTTGTCCGCGCTGATCACCAGGTTGACCAGCAACTCCGCCCGGTCGTCGTCGAGCAGGGTCACCCCGATCGGCTCCGCCTGGGCATCGGCGCTGGTCTGGGCCTGTTTGATCGCTTCGACGGTGGTACCGGAGAACTTGTCCAGGTCGGTCAGCATCTTGCCGGTGACCACCTGGCGCACGGCCTGCTCGTAACCGTCGAGGTGCTCGATGTCGTAGCGGTAGATGGTGCGCAGCGCGTGGCCCGCGGCGGCGCGCACCTCCTCGGTCGCCTCGGTGTCCAGAAAGGCCGCGTTGCTGTCGTCGACGCCCGGTCGCAGCGCGGCGAGGGCGGCGAACCCGCCGAGCAGAACGGTCGCGGCGAGCAGCACGAGCGCGGCGGTCCACGACGAGCGCGGCGCCGGGATCCCGGCCGGCTTGCGGAGGAACCGCCGGGGACGCGACGGCGGCGCGGTGGGTGCGGGACGCGACGCCGAGGCGAGCGGGCGACGGGCGGAGCTGATGCGGTTGACCGGTCGGCGGGTGGTCATCGCACGCCCTCCGGCTCGGCGGGCGCGGGCGCGGGCTGGGGCTGGGCGACCCCGGGCACGGGGCCGTCGAGCAGCACGGGCTGGGTCAGCGACGCCACCTGCTCGGCCTTCCACACGCCGCCGGCCTCGGCCATCTCCAGATTCCACGTATAGCGATAGTTCGCGGGCTGCTCGCCGGGCTTGCCCTCGGTGACCTGCAACACGATCAGCGCCGCGGCGTGATCGCGCTCGCTGTTCAGCGCGGTGAGGCTCGCGCCGAGCACCTTCGAGGTCATCGCGACGCCGGTGCGGGCCGCGAGTTCCTCGGACTGCTGCTGATTCTTCTCGGACGAGGCCAGGATCTCGCCGGTCATCGAGGAGCGGGCCAGCGCGAGCGAGCCCGGGATGTCCTCGAGCCGCATCGTGGTCATGTTCAGCGCGGCTTGCCGGGCGGCGACCAGCGCGCTCTCGCGGGCCGCCGCGCGGGGCCCGTCGGTGAACCACAGGGCCTGCATCCAGCCGGTCCCGAACCAGACCGCCGCGACCAGGGCCACGGCCGCCGCGGCGGCCGTGAGGACGGTCGCCGCCACCGGGCCGGAACGGCGCGAGACGGCCTCGCGCGGCACCGTCTCCGTCCGGCTCGGCGCTTGCTTCGCTACATCGATACTCACTCGCACACCTCACGTCGTCGTTGCCGGGAAAGGCGGTTCAGTGCTTGGGCGTGACCCCCATCAGGGTGGCCAGCTGAATGGCGATCGGGCTCAGGTTGAGCTTGGGCGGATCGGTCTTGGGCGTGCGGTCCCACGGCTGCGCGATGCCCGGATCGGCCAGTTCGGCCCGCAGACCGCCCCGCACGGCGGTCGGATTACCAAAGGGCACAGTGCATTTCGCGTCCTTGTTGAACGGGAAGTCGTCGACCGTGTCGTCGAAATCCGGATCGCGGCGCTTCATCTCCGCGAGAATCTCCTGGGTGCCCTCGTAGCCGACGGTGCAGGCCGGCGGGTTGTTCACCTCGAGCACCAGGCCGAAGTGGCTGGTGTTGTCGCCGGGCGCGGTGGCCGAGGCGCCGATGGACAGCTGCGGCAGCATCTGCAGCAGCGGGCGCAGGGCGTAGAACTTCGGCGAGATGGCCTGCAGCAGGCTGCGCAGGTTGGTCAGATCCTCGGTGAGCGCGGCGCCGCTCTGCTGCCACAACTCGCTGATCGCGGCGCCCGCGTCCGTCCCGGTGCCGATCAGCCGGCGAAGATCGGGGTCGCTGGAGCGCAATTGGACGCTGAGCCGGTCCAGGCCGTCGCTGAAGCGCAGGATCTCCGCGGACTGCTCGGCCTGGGTGGCCAGTGCGACCCGGCCCGCGCGGATCAATTCGACGGTCTGCGGCAGATTGTCGTTCAGGGCGGTGCTGAATTCGTTCAGCGCCACCACGAAGGTGCGCAGATCGTCGCCCTTGCCGTCCAGGGCTTTGCCGAGTTCGGTGACGGTCGTGGTCAAGGCGGGCAGGTCGACGGTGGCGGCGAAACGGTCGACGCTGGTCACCAGCTGTTCCACCGGGATCGGGGCGTCCAGGCCGCGGATCACCGAGCCGTCCTTCAGGTACGGGCTGTCGTCGTTGGCGGGCTGCAGGTCCACGAACTGCTCGCCGATCGCGGAGCGGTTGGCCACCACCGCCTTGGCCGTGGCCGGAATGCGCGGCGCGCCGTCGTCGATGATCAGCGGGATGCGCACCCCGTCGTCGGTGAGTTCGAGCCCGCCGACCCGGCCCACGGCCACGCCGCGGTAGGTGACCTCCGCGCCCTGGTAGGCGCCGCCGGCCCGGTCCGCCTCGATCCGCACCGTGTACTGGTTGAAGCCGAGCATGTGGTCCAAACGGATGTACCGGGCGCCCACGTACACCACGCCGAGCACGGCGATCACCAGGAAGGCGATCAGCTGGACGCGCACCATCCTCGTCATCGCGGACTCCTCACCTGCGGCGTGATGCCCATCCCCTCGAGCAGCGGCCCGAGGCGGTCCGGTGCGCCCTCGGGCAGCAGGCCGGGCGGCACGGGCACCGCCGCGAACACCGTCGGCCAGCCCGGACGCGGGCCGTTGCCGTTGTAGTACGGGTTGGTCGGGTTCACCGGCACCGGCGGCCCGTACGGCGGCGGGACGTAGACCGGCTCCGGTTTGCCGACGCCCAGATTGCTCAGGGTGACGCCGATCTGCTGATCCACCGACAGGAAGGTGTTCACCTGGCCGCCGAAGGTGGCGGGCAGCGACGAGTCCGGGAACGGATAGGTCGGGATGAGCGGGAACGCGGTCACCAGATCCGGTGCGGCGGCGGCCAATTGCTGCAAGGTCGGCCGCAGCGAGGTGAGGTCGCGGATCAGGTTGTCCTTGGAGGTGTCGATCACGTCGAAGCCGGCCTGCCCCACCCGATCCAGCTGGGCCAGCAGCGAGATCAGTTGCGGCCGTTGCTCGTCCAGGATCCGGATGCCCTCGGGCAACTCGTCCAGGATCTTGCCGATCTGGTCGGTCTGGGTGCTCACCCGGCTGCTCAGCAGCGCCAGGCCGTCGATCGCCCGGGTGATGTCCTCGACCTGCGCGTTCAGGCCGCCGATCAGCGTCTCGGCCTCCTCCAGCAGCGAGCGCACCCGGCCCTCGCGCCCGGCCAGCGTCTTGTTCAGCTCCGAGACGATCGGCGCGAGCTGGGCGATGCCGCCGCCGTTGAGCAGCAGCGACAGCGCGCCGAGCACCTGCTCGAGTTCGACGGCGGCGCGGGTGTGGTCGCGCGGGATCACGGCCCCGCTGGTCAGCGGGGCGGGCGCCGGATCGGCGGGCCGCGACAGCTCGATGAACTTCTCCCCCAGCAGGTTCGACTGGCGGACCTCGGCGCGCGCGTTGGCGGGCAGGTCTACCGCATCGTTGACCACCACGCGCACGCTGGCCGTCCAGCCCGTCGGGCCCAAGGCGATCTCCTCGACCCGGCCGACCGGCACGCCCTCGACCTTGACCGCGGACTGCGGCACCAGATCGAGCACGTCGTCGAATTCGATGGTCAATCGCATCGGATCCTTGCCGATGTCCGCGCCGCCCGGCAGCGGGACGCTGTAGATGCCGTTCCCACAACCCGTCAGTGCCAGCGCGCCCACGAGAGCGCTTGCCGCCCAGACTGTCCGGAGCCTCATCGAATACCTCCCGGCTGCTGCGACGGGGGCAACTGATCCGACGGCGTGCCCGGCACGGTGCCCGGCACCGGCGCGCGCTGCTGGTTCTCGTTGCTCAGAATGCCGAACGGCAGGATCAGCGACGGCGTCTGCACCCCGGCGGTGATCTGATCCGCGATCTCGCGGCAGTGCTCGATGAGCGGCCGCATCTGCCTGCCGACGGCCTCGAATTCCGGGTCCCCGGGCATCAGTTTCGACAGATCGATCATTTTGCAGATCACCCCGAACGGGTCCTGCAGATCGGTGAAGTTGGCGCGCATGTCGAGGGTGCCGGATTCGCCGTTGTGCACATTGATCAGATTGCTCAGCGCCAGCGTGAGTACCGGCAGCGCGGCCGCCAGATCATCGCGCTGCTCGGACAGGGTCCTGGTCAGCGAGGTGAGCGCCACCGCGTTGTCGCCGATCAGCGCGTTGTTCTCGTCCAGGAATCGGGCGACGTCGCCGAGCGCGATGGACAGCAGTCGCAACGCGGCGCCGAGATCCTCCCGTTCGTCGCCCAGAAAGGCCGCGAGATCGGCCAGCTGCGCGTTGAATTGGCGCACCTGCTGATCATTGCGGGCCAGCATGCTGACGAAGATCTGCAAATTCTCGACCGTGTCGAAGATATCGGCGCGATCGTCGGCCAGCAGTTTGGTGGCCTTGCTCAGTTCGGTGATGGTGCGGCCCAGCGCTTCGCCGTTGCCCGCCAGATTCGCGGCCGAACTGCGCACCAGATCGTTCACCGCGCCGTCTTTGTTGGCGCCGTTGGGACCGAGCGCCTCGGTGAGTTCGGCGATGCTCTTGTACAGTTCGTCGACCTCCACCGGGGTGACGGTGCGCTCCAGCGGAATCACCGCGTTCCGCGGCATTTTCGGGCCGTCGCGATAGACCGGCAGCAATTGGATATAGCGGTCGGAAACGATCGAGGGCGTGATCTGCGCGGCCTTGGCGTCGGCGGGCACGTCGAATTTGCGGTCCACGCTCATGGTGACGCGCACCTGGTCGCCGATCGGCTCCACCTTGTCGACCCGGCCGACCGCGACGCCCAGAATCCGCACGTCCGAGCCCTCGTAGATGCCGACCGCGCGGTCGAAATAGGCGGTGATGCGGGTGGTGTTCAGCCGATCGTCCAGCAGCCAGACGGTCGCGCAGATCGCCACGGCCGCGACGACGATCAGCGCCAGAATTCGCGCGCCCCGGCTGCTGGACCGCACCGCGGTCAGCGGATGCCGCCAGCCGCCCGCCATCAGTTGCCGCCCAGATCGCGGACCGGCTCGCGATAACCCGGAATATCCGGCAGCGCGGGCGGAATGAGATTGACGATCACCGCGTCGAACCAGCGGCCGGTGCCGAGCACATTCGCGTACAGGCCGTAGAACGGCGCCGCGAGTTCCAGGGTCTTGGAAATGTTCTGCTCATTGGCGTTCAGCAGGTCGATGGCGCCGCGCAGATTCGTCAGCGCCGTGCCCATCTGCGCCTCGTTCTCGCGCACCAGCGTGCTCAGCTGGGTCGCCACCGACTGCGCGCCGGTCAGCAATTGCCGGATGGCGGCCTGCCGGATGTTCAGCTCCGCGAACAACTGTCCGCCGGTGGTCAGCAATTGCTCGAATTGCGCGTTGCGGTCGGCCAGGACCTGGGTGGTCTGCCGGGTCGCGGCGAACAGCCTTTTCACCTGTTCATCGCGCTTGGCCAGGGTTTCGGAGATCCGGCCCAGGCCGTCGATGGCGCCGCGCAGTTCCGGCGGCGTGGTCGCGAACGCCTCCGACAGCACCCGCATGCTGGTGGCCAGCTGCGCGGTGTCGATCTCCTCGAGCTGCTTGGTGGCGTCGGTGAACGCCTCCATCACGTCGTAGGGAGTCACGGTGCGCGACAACGGGATCGGCTCGGCCGGGTCGGCCGGGCGCGGGCCCTGGGGGTCCAGCGCCAGCACCTTCTGGCCGAGCACCGTCTTGATCTGGATCGAGGCCGTGGTCTGGTTGCCGATCCAGGCGTTCTGGGTGCGGAATTCGACCAGCACCTTGTCGCCGTCGAGCCGGATGTCGTGTACCTGACCGACTTTCACCCCGGCGATGCGGACCTCGTTGCCCTTCTTCAGGCCCGCCGCCTCGGAGAATTCGGCGGTGTACTTGGTGCCCGCGCCGATGATCGGCAACCGGTCCAGATAGAACGCCGACAGCGTCGCGCACAGGATCAGGAACAGCCCGAGCCCGCCCAGGAAGGCGGGGCTGCGTTTGCCGAGCAGAATCCGGTCGTCCATCAGCGCGCCTTCCCGGAGCAACGCGGTGCGGCATTGGTGTAGAGCGGCTGGTTGATGGTGGGCATCGACGCGGGCAGGTTCAGCTGCGGGGCGTCCACCGCGCCCGGCCCGACCACCAGGTCGATGCCGCACAGATAGAACTGGAACCAGGAGCCGTAACTGCCGACGCGGCCGAGCTTCTCCATCTTCAGCGGCAGGTTCGCCAGCGCCTGATTCACCTCGCCGGAGCGCTCGTTCAGGGTGCCGGTCAGCTGACTGAGGCCCGCGATGGTGCCCTGGAGCGTCGGCACCACCGGCACCAGCAGATCGGAGGTGGCCGAGGCCAGATTGCCCAGCGAGCTCACCGACGAACCGATCACGTCGCGCTGCGCGGCCAGCCCGGACACCAGCGCCGAGGTGTTCACGATCAGCGCGTCGAACTGGTTGTCGCGACTGTTCACCGTCTCCAGGACGGCGGTCAGATTGCGGATCAGATCGCCGATCACCGCGTCCTTGTCGGCGATCTTGTTGGTCAGGCTCGCGGTGCTGGCCACCAGGTCGTGGATGGTGCCCTGCTCGCCCTGGAACACCTGGATGATCTCGAAGGCGAGCTTGTTCACGTCCTCGGCGGTGAGCGTGCGGAACAGCGGCCGGAAGCCGTTGAACAGGGTGGTCAGATCGAGCGCGGGCCGGGTCTGCGCGAGCGGGATGGTCGCGCCCTCGTTCAGCTTGCGCCCCTGGTCGCCCGCGCCCTGTTCCAGTGCGAGATAGCGCTGCCCGACCAGGTTGCGGTAGCGGATCGACACGATCGTGGAGGCGGGCAGCCACTTGCGGTCCTGCACCTGGAACTCCACGCGGGCCAGCCGACGATCCACCAGGGCGACCTTGGTGACCTTGCCGATCCGCACCCCGGCGATGCGGACCTCGTCGCCCTTGTTCAGCCCGGTGACATCGGTGAAGACCGCCTTGAACGGGGTGCCGCCGCCGGTGTAGTTGGCGATGGACAGCCCCAGCACCGTGGTCGCGAGCAAGGTGACGATCACGAAGACGATCAGCTTGACCAACGGCGCTCCCGCGCCCCGCAATCCCCGGCTCATCGCAAGCTCACCTCGCTCCCCCGGAACGCAGGTGCCCCGGCGCGAGTCAGCCAGCTCGGCACCGCGTCGGGCGAAACCCCGTGCACCGCACCGTAGATCGCGCCGAGCGACCGCTGCTCGCTGGGCGATCCGGCCAGCGTCGGATACATCGCGTACTGGGGCGCGTCCATCTTGCCGATCGTCTGATCGCCCGGGTAGCGGGTCGGCGGCTGGTAGGAGCCGTCGTTGTTGGGGCCGCCCGGATACTGGCCGGCGTCGACGCCCACTGGGAACTCCGCGAAGCAGGCCGGGCCGCGGGTGTCCAGCCAGCGCGGTTCGTCCTGGTTCGGCAGGTATTTGCCGCGGGTGTTGGTCAGCTCGATGCTGACCCGGGATCCGGGACGGTCGGTGCCCACGCCGAAAATGTTGTCGATGCGCGGCTTCATCTTCGCGAAGTTGGCCATCACGCAGGTGTAGGTCGGGGAATGCTCGGCCAGCAGTTCCAGCGCGGGCCGGGCGTCGGCCGCCACGTCGATGATGTTGTCGCGGTTGGCGATCAGGAAGTCCGCGGTGCTGCCCGAGGCCGGGGTCAGCGTGGCGTAGAGGGCGTCGAGCTGACCGCGGCGCTGCACGATGGTGGCGTTCGTAGTGCGCAGATTGTTCAGCGCGTCCACCAGCTGCGGCAGCGCCTGGGAGTAGGTGTCGGACACGGTGGCCAGGCTGCGCAGGCCCTCCCGCAGATCCGGCAGCACGCCGTTGACCTCACGGAACACGGTGTCGAGCCGGTCCAGGGTGCCGCCGAGCTGTTCCCCCTGCCCGGCCAGCGCCTGGGCCAGCGCGCCGAGCGTGGCCGCGAGATCCTGCGGCGGAATGGCGCGCAGCAGCGGCAGCATATCGTCGAAGACCTTGCTCAGTTCGATCGCGTTGCCACTGCGATCCTGCTGCAGGACGACGCCGTCGGTGAGGTGCGCCGGGCTGGGCTGCGCGGGCAGGACCAGATCCACATAGCGTTCACCGAACAGCGTCTTGGGTAGCAATCTGGCGGTCGCGTTGACCGGGATCTTGGTCGCCTTGCCGGGGTCGATGGCCAGATCCAGGACCACCCTGCCGTCCTCGGGGCGGCTGGCCCGCACCTCGCCGACGGTGACGCCGCGGGCCTTGACCTCGGCGTTGCGGGTCAGCGCGTTGCCGACGCTGTCGGTGATCAGCTCGACGTCCACCGATCGCACGAAATGCTTGTTGTACACCGCGACGCACACCCACACGAACAGCGCCAGGATCAGGAAGAACGCGATGCCGAGCAGACGGATCCGCAGGGGTTCCGTCGCCCGCCACCGCTGGACTCTGTTCATCCGGCGATCCGCACCGTGGTCGAGGTGCCCCAGATGGCCAGGCTGAGAAAGAAATCCAGCACGTTCACCAGCACGATCGCCGAGCGCACCGCGCGCCCCACCGCGATGCCCACGCCGGACGGCCCGCCGGTGGCGTTGAACCCGTAGTAGCAGTGCACCAGGATGATGACGAACGCGAATATCAGCACCTTCAGGAACGAATAGAGCACGTCCTGCGGTGGGAGGAACAGGCTGAAGTAGTGGTCGTAGGCGCCGCTGGATTGCCCCTCGAACCAGATGCTGACGGTCCGCGAGGCGAGGTACGTGCCGAGCAGGCCGACGATGTACAGCGGGATCACCGCGAGGAAACCCGCGATCACCCGGGTGCTGACCAGGAACGGAATCCCCGGCACCGCCATCACTTCGAGCGCGTCGATCTCCTCGGAGATCCGCATCGCGCCCAGTTGCGCGGTGAAACCGCAGCCGACCGTCGCCGAGAGCGCGAGCGCCGCGGTGAGCGGGGCGATCTCGCGGGTGTTGACGTAGGCGGTGAGGAAGCCGGTGAGTACCGAGGTGCCGAGCGCGTCCAGCGCCTTGAAACCCTGCAGGCCGACCACGAAGCCCACCGAGGCGGACATGAAGACGATGACGCCGATGGTGCCGCCGATGACTGCGAGCGCGCCGGAGCCGAAGGTCACCTCGGCCAGCAGCCGCTGCACCTCCTTGCGATAGTGCACCGCCGTGCGCGGGATCCAGGCGATCGCGCGCGCGTAGAACAGCATCTGCTCACCCGCGCGATCGATCACCGTCCCCGGCGCCCGACCGGCCCGCTGCGCCAGCCGGATCGACTTGGCCACCACCGGAGCTCGGTACTGGGTCGCCATGGTTCAGGCCCCCTTTGCCGGGACGACCTGTAGATAGACCAGTGTCAGCACCAGATTCACGAAGAACAGCACCAGGAAGGTGATGACCACGGACTGGTTCACGGCCTCGCCGACGCCCTTGGGCCCGCCCGCCGGGTGCAGGCCCTTGTAGGCGGCGATGACTCCGGCCAGCAGCCCGAAGATCAGCGCCTTGATCTCACCGATCCACAGGTCCGGCAGCTGCGCCAGCGCCGAGAACGAGGCCAGATACGCGCCCGGGGTGCCGCCCTGGAGCAACACGTTGAAGAAGTAGCCGCCCGCGATGCCGACCACCGACACCAGTCCGTTGAGCAGCAGCGCGACCAGCATCATCCCGAGTACCCGCGGCACCACCAGCCGATGGATCGGGTCGACGCCGAGCACCTCCATCGCGTCGATTTCCTCACGGATGGTGCGCGATCCGAGGTCGGCGGCGACCGCCGAACCCGCCGCGCCCGCGATGATCAGCGCCGTCACGACCGGCGCGGCCTGCTGCACGGTGGCGAGCACGCTGGTGGCGCCCGTGAAGGATTCGGCGCCGAGCTGCTTGACCAGGGATCCGGTCTGCAACGAGACGACGGCGCCGAACGGGATCGCCACCAGGGCGCTGGGCAGGATCGAGACGCTGGCGATGAACCAGGATTGCTCGATGAACTCTCGCCATTGGAACGGTCGCTGGAACGTCTTGCGCGCCACGTCGGCGAGTAGCGCAAAGATGTTGCCCGCCTGGCCGAATGCGGACTCGATCGGAGTCCGGAAACGCACCAGGGTGGTGTTCACCCGGCGAATGCTACCTGCTGGTTACCCTTTAGCGGTGTTGTGGCGCACGGTCGTGTCGTACCCGCCACCGAGTTCCGGCTGACCGCCGTCGTAGTTCGGTCCGGCCTGCGTGTAGGCGGGAAGCACCTGCGTGTCGTCGTTTTCGTCGAGCGACTCGCGGATCGCGTCCTGGGCGGCGCGGGGCAGCGTGTGCATGATTTCGCGGACCCGCGCCTTGCGGCGAGCAACCGCCTGGCGAACCGGCATGCCGGGCTGCGCCTTCATCTGCGGGATGATGCCCTCGACCTCTTCGGCGCCACCGTGGTGGTGACCGGCGTCGACCATGGCCTGCTCGCGGGCCATCTGGGCTTCGTCCTTCTCCTCCGACATACCGATCGGGCCGATCATGCGACCGTTGAGGAACTGCTTGACGACCGGCTCGTCGGAGGTCAGCAGCACCTCACGCGGGCCGAACATCACCAGCTGGCGGCGGAACAGCATGCCGATGTTGTCGGGCACGGTACGGGCCAGGTTGATGTTGTGGGTCACGATCAGGATCGTGGCGTCGATCTGGGCGTTGATGTCGATCAGCAGCTGGCTCAGGTACGAGGTACGCACCGGATCCAGGCCGGAGTCGGGTTCGTCGACCAGGATGATCTGCGGGTCCAGCACCAGCGCGCGGGCCAGGCCGGCGCGCTTGCGCATACCGCCGGAGATCTCGCCGGGCAGTTTGCCTTCGGCGCCGAGCAGACCGGTCAGCTCGAGCTTCTCCATCACGATCTTGCGGATCTCGGACTCGGACTTCTTGGTGTGCTCGCGCAGCGGGAAGGCCACGTTGTCGAACAGGTTCATCGACCCGAACAGCGCGCCGTCCTGGAACAGCACGCCGAAGAGCTTGCGGATCTCGTAGAGCTCTTTGTTGGAACAGGTGGTGATATCGGTGCCGTCGATGTAGATCGAGCCGCGCTCGGGACGCAGCAGGCCGATCAGCGACTTCAGGAACACCGACTTACCGGTGCCGGAGGGGCCCAGCAGGGCACTGACCTCACCGGAGGGCAGCGTGAGACTTACGTCCTGCCAAATACGCTGTGAACCAAAAGACTTGGTTACACTTTCGGTCCTGACTTCGACGCCCACGCCAACCTCCACGAATTCTTCGACGAGCCCCCCTTGTGCCGAACCGCGCGCGGTCATCGCGGTGTGTCACGTCACAGTGGGTCCGGTCACTGTATCTCACGGTCGAGACGCGGCGCACCCCAACCTGACCGAAGAGTAACCCAGACACTCTCACCAGGTAAGCAGCGGTCGCACGCGAGTCCGAAAATGCAAAACGGGCGGCTCCCCAAAGGGAGCCGCCCGCTTCGAGCGCAATTCGGTCGAATTACTTGACCGAGACCTTGGCGCCGGCCTCTTCCAGCTTGGCCTTGGCGGCGTCCGCGGCGTCCTTGGCGACCTTCTCCAGGATCGGCTTCGGGGCACCCTCGACCAGGTCCTTGGCTTCCTTCAGGCCCAGGCCGGAGACGATCTCGCGAACGACCTTGATGACCTGGATCTTCTTGTCGCCGGCACCCTCGAGGATGACGTCGAACTCGTCCTGCTCTTCGGCAGCCTCAGGCGCGGCACCGGCCGGGCCGGCGGCGGCGACGGCGACCGGGGCGGCAGCCTTGACGTCGAACTTCTCCTCGAACGCCTTCACGAACTCCGAGAGCTCGAGCAGGGTCATGCCGCCGATTTCCTCGAGCAGCTGGTCAACGTTAGCCATTGATTTTTCCTTTCGATGGGGTCATCTCCGCGCTGGCGGCGATGAAATGTTTATGGGGGTGACTTATTCGGCGTCGGCGGCCGGAGCGTCGGCGGCGGCACCACCGGCGCGCTGCTTCTCCTCCAGGGCCACGAGCAGGCGAGCCATCTTCGTCGCCGGAGCGGCGAACGTGGCGGCAGCCTTCGACAGGTTGGCCTTCATGGCGCCGGCCAGCTTGGCCAGCAGCACCTCGCGGGACTCGAGATCGGCGATCCGCTCAACTTCGGGCACGGACAGCGCGACGCCGTCCATGTACCCGCCCTTGATGATCAGCGCCTTGTTGTCCTTGGCGAAAGCCTTCAGCGCCTTCGCGGCGTCGACCGGCTCACCCGTGATGAAGGTGATCGCGGTCGGACCGACGAACAAGTCATCCAGGCCTTCGACGCCAGCCTCGGCGGCAGCGCGCTTGACCAGGGTGTTCTTGGCGACGGAGTAAGTGGCGTTCTCGCCCAGCGCACGACGCAGCTCGGTGAGCTTGCCGACGGACAGGCCACGGTATTCCGTGACGACAGTCGCCGTCGAGCTCTTGAACTGCTCCGTGATCTCCGCGACCGCGGTGACCTTCTCGGTTTTTGCCATACTTCGCCTCCTCTCTGGATGGTCGGTTCGTATTCGCGAACTTCCGAATTCCAGGGTCTGGCGAAAGCAAACGCCCCGGACGCAGAGCGTTCCGGGGCGCACAAGAAACATAGGGATTCGTTCGACCGAATCAGTTTCCCGAACCTCGGCTCTCCCTGCGTGGGCCGCCGGCGATGATGCCGGACCTTCGACCGCACCCTGACGGGCACAGCGACCAACGGTCTTCGGTAGAACGGATTGGGTAGTTATCGAACAAGTCGATTACTTGCTCCTACGGTACAGGCACCCTCCGCCATCTGCCAAAACGGGGTCCATTCGCGGCCGCCTGGAGCCGCCATTGTTGTGTCGCGTATCACATTCGTGGCCAGGATGTGGCCGACGTCGCGCCGTACAAGTGTTACTTCCGGTGACACTTACTGCTTAGCTGCTGAACTATGGCAACCTCCATAGTCGATCCACCACCGCTGCTGGACCGGCCGATTCAGCGCTACCTCGCCCTGGCGGTCATCTGCCTGGCCGAACTGCTGGTCGTCCTCGACAACACCATCGTCAACGTGGCCCTGCCGTCCATCGGCGTCGAACTGCGCACCGGCGTCAGCGGCCTGCAATGGGTCGTCGACGCGTTCACCCTGACCTTCGCCGGCCTGCTGCTGGCCTTCGGCAATCTCGGCGACCGCTACGGCCGCAAACGCATGATGATGCTCGGCCTGCTCGGCGTCGCCGCCATGTCCGTCGCGGGCGCGCTGTCGAGCACCATGGGCGCGGTCATCGCCTCGCGCGCCGCCATGGGCGTCTTCGCGGCGGCGGTCTTCCCCGCCACCCTGGCGTTGATCATCAATATCTTCACCGACCGCCGCGAACGCGCGCTGGCCATCGCCGCCTGGACCGCAATGGCCGGCTTCGCGATCGCCATCGGGCCGATCTCCGGCGGCTGGCTGCTCGAGCACTTCTCCTGGCACTCGGTGTTCTGGATCAATGTGCCGGTGGCGCTGATCGCCGTGGCCGCCACCTGGTTCTGGGTGCCGGAATCGCGCTCGGCGCACGCCGGCCGGCTCGACCTGCCGGGGATCGCGCTGTCCATCGCGGGCATCACGCTGGTGGTGTGGTCGATCATCGAGGCGCCGCACAACGGCTGGCTCTCGCTCACCACCCTGGGCACCGCCGCCCTCGGCGTCGCGCTGTCGGCGGCCTTCATCGCCTGGGAATTGCGCACGCCCGCACCGATTCTCGACATGCGCCTGTTCCGCAACCGGCGCTTCTCCCTGCCCGCGCTCTCGATCGCCGTCGGCTACTTCTCGATGTTCGGCTTCCTGTTCCTGATCACCCAGTACTTCCAGGGCGTGCGGGAGTACACCCCGCTCGAATTCGGCATCGCCTCACTGCCGTTCGCGTTCTCGGTGGCGGTCGGCGCGCCGGTCGCCACGCTGCTCGCGCAGCGCCTGGGCACCACGCCGGTCATCACGTTCGGCCTGCTGCTCACCGGGCTCGGCCTCTACCTGGGCGGCCAGGTCACCGTGGACAGCAGCTATCTCACCGACGTGCTGCCCTCGATGGTCTCCATGGCGCTGGGCCTGGCCATCGTGCAGGGGCCCGCCACCGAATCCATCATGGGCGCACTGCCTTTGGACGAGGCGGGCGCGGGCTCTGCGGTCAACGACACCACCCGCGAGATCGGCGGCACCCTCGGCGTGGCCGTGCTGGGCTCGATCGTCGCCTCCTACTACACGACGCGCGTCGAACCGCTGGTCGCCAAGGTGCCCAGCACCCTGATGACCGACGACCAGAAAAGCCTGGTGCAGGCCAGCCCGCTCAGCGTGCTGGAGATCCGCAAGCAGCAGCTCCCGTCCTTCCTGGAGGGACAACGCGAAAACCTCATCACCGCAATGAAATCCGCCGCACTACAGGGCTCGCACGCCGCGTCCCTGGTCGCCGCGGGCGCGGTGGTCGTCTGCGCGGTGATCGTCGCGATCTTCCTGCCGTGGGGTGTGCAGGAAGGCGATTCCGTACTACTGGGCTGGCGCAAGTCCGCCGACGATCCGGCCTGACCGCCGGATTACGAACGGCGTAGGCCGTCGTACGAGCAGACCCCGGCCCGCGCTCAGGCCGGGGTCCGCACCGCCTGTGCGGCCAGTCCGCGCAGCACCTGAACCGCGCCCTCCCGGAATGCCGCGGCGCCGACGAGCCCGTCGGGGCCGATGTCCTCGCGCAGCACCGTCAATCGCGGGCAGTTCGCCCGGTCGACGGCCGCGCCGACGTAGCCGAGCACGGTGGCCAGGGTCGCCAGGGCGCCGTCACCACGGCCGGTGAACGCGACATTGATCCAGGCCGTGGGCTTCTCGTGCAGGTCGGCATTGCCGACCGTCCAATCCAGCAGATTCTTGAAGCTGCCCGGCAGCGTGCCCGCGTACTCGGGCGTGCACAGCAGCACCGCGTCCGCCTCCGAAATCCGTTCCCGCAGTGCGACAACCGATGGATGCCCGGAACCGTCGTCATCCGGGTCGAAGGCGGGCAGCTGCGCGAGCCCGTCGTACCAGGTGGTTTCGATCCCCGCCGGTGCGAGCGCGGCCACCGTGCGCAGCGCGGCGGTGTTCGTCGACGCCGCGCGGGTGCTTCCGGAGATCAGCAGAACAACCGTCACCTCCAGGCCAACTGCGGCCCGCGCCGATTTAGTCCGGAAACGGCGAAGGGCGGGAACGCGAGTTGCGTTCCCGCCCTTCGGGCGTTGAGCCGGGTGCTACTTACGCGACATCCTCGTCGAGGAGGTTGCGGGTGCGGTTCGGGTCCACCGGGATGCCCGGTCCGGTGTTCGTCGAAACCGTGATCTTCTTGACGTAGCGACCCTTGGCGGTCGACGGCTTCACACGCAGGATCTCCTCCAGCGCGGCGCCGTAGTTCTCCACCAGCTTGGCATCGTCGAAGGACGCCTTGCCGATGACGAAGTGCAGGTTGGCCTGCTTGTCGACGCGGAAGTTGATCTTGCCGCCCTTGATGTCGTTGACGGCCTTGGTCACATCGGGGGTGACGGTGCCCGTCTTCGGGTTCGGCATCAGGCCGCGCGGGCCCAGGACACGCGCGATACGGCCGACCTTGGCCATCTGATCCGGGGTGGCGATCGCGGCGTCGAAGTCCAGCCAGCCGCCCTGGATCCGCTCGATCAGGTCCTCGGCGCCGACGGCGTCCGCACCGGCGGCCTCGGCCTCGGCGGCCTTGTCGCCGACCGCGAACACGATGACGCGGGCGGTCTTACCGGTGCCGTGCGGCAGGTTGACGGTGCCGCGGACCATCTGGTCGGCCTTGCGGGGATCCACACCGAGACGCACGGCGACCTCGACGGTCGCGTCGGTCTTGGTGGTGGCGGTCTCCTTGGCCAGCCGCGCGGCGGCCAGCGGGGAGTACAGCTTGTCGCGATCGACCTTCTCGGCCGCGGCGAGATACGCCTTGCTTCGTTTTGCCATGATTCTCTGTCCTTAGTGTTCAGAAGTGGTGTACGGGCCTGGCCGGCCCTCCCACTCGAGGTGCTGGAAGACCTCCGAGGCGACTGCTTGCGAGTCGCTCGAGATGGTCAGCCTTCGATGGTGATGCCCATCGAGCGCGCGGTGCCGGCGATGATCTTCGCGGCCTGCTCGATGTCGTTGGCGTTCAGGTCTTCCTGCTTGGTCTTGGCGATCTCCCGGACCTGGTCCATGGTGATCTTGGCGACCTTGGTCTTGTGCGGCTCGGCCGAACCCTTCTGCACACCGGCGGCCTTGAGCAGCAGCCGGGCGGCGGGCGGGGTCTTCAGCTTGAAGTCGAACGAACGGTCTTCGTAGACCGAGATCTCGACCGGGATGACGTTGCCGACCTGGGCCTGCGTGGCGGCGTTGTACGCCTTGCAGAACTCCATGATGTTGACGCCGTGCTGACCGAGCGCCGGACCGACCGGCGGAGCCGGGTTGGCCTTGCCGGCCTCGATCTGCAGCTTGATGAGCCCGGCGAGCTTCTTCTTCTTGGGGGGCATCTTTCTTCCTTGGTTTCGGTTCCTTACGGTTGCCGTAAGCCTTAGGCGGGCGCGGCGAAGCCAGGAACGTTTTACCTGGATTCACGCACGAACCCATGTACCTTACCGGGACCGCGACCTCGACCAGCGAGCGGGTCCGTCATACGACGATGGGGCCTTGCGGCCCCATCGGCTAGATCTTGGCGACCTGCGTGAACGCCAGCTCGACCGGAGTCTCACGGCCGAAGATGGAGACCAGCACCTTGAGCTTCTGCTGTTCGGCGTTGACCTCGGAGATGCTGGCGGGCAGCGTCGCGAACGGGCCGTCCATGACGGTGACCGATTCGCCGACCTCGAAATCGACCTCGATGGCGGGCTTCGGGGCCACATCTCCGGCACCGGTCGACGCGGCGGCGCCGGCTTCCGCGGCGGCGGGCTTCTTCTGCTGCTGCGCGGCCGGGACCAGGAACTTCACCACTTCGGCGATGGTCAGCGGGGACGGGCGCGAGGTGGCGCCGACGAAACCGGTGACACCGGGGGTGTTGCGGACCGCGCCCCAGGACTCGTCGTTCAGCTCCATGCGGACCAGGATGTAGCCGGGCAGCACCTTGCGGTTGACGTGCTTGCGCTGGCCGTTCTTGATCTCGGTGACCTCTTCGGTCGGCACCTCGACCTGGAAGATGTACTCCTCGAGGTCGAGGTTCTGCACGCGGGTCTCGAGGTTGGCCTTCACCTTGTTCTCGTAACCGGCGTAGGAGTGGATGACGTACCAATCACCCGGAGCGCGGCGCAGCGCGGCCGTCATCTCGGCGACCGGATCGGCCGGCTCGGCGTCGATCGGCGCGGCCGGAGCAGCCTCGGCTTCGTCGACAGCAGCGGCTTCCCCGGCGGTCTCGGCGGCTTCCACCGTCTCGTCGACCGGGAACTCGTCGTTTGTGTCGTTCTCCGGGGTGCTCACTGGGCACTCACTTCCTGTGTCGTCACGTACATCATCTGGCTACCGGATATTCGGCCGGACCTCCGAAGCGACCCGGCACGCGCGGTCACTGGGGCCGGCTGCGGCGTCGCGGCGCTGGCACCGAAGTTCCAGGCTAGCCGAACAGCCAGTTGACACCCTTGATGAACGCCAGGTCCAACCCGCTGATGAACGCCACCATGAAAATCACGAACACCAGCACGACGGAGGTGTAGGTGATCATCTGCTTCCGGTTGGGCCAGATCACCTTGCGCAGTTCCGCGATGACCTCACGCAGGAACTTGATCAGGCGCTTGAACGGGTTACCCCGCCTCTCGCCCTTGGCCTTGCCGGCAGTTTTGTCTGCCTTCTTCAGCGACGGCCGATCGATCGTGGCGATCGAACCGGTATCTGCCGCAGAGGATCCGCGACGGCGCGCGGAACGCTTACCGCTCGGCCGAGCCACCGCGGCGGTGTCATCGCCATCGTCGGCAGCGCCGTGGCGAGTGTCCCGCTCGTCGACCACGTCGATCCTCTCTCGTCGCTGGCTACTGTGCAGGGGCGACAGGACTTGAACCTGCAACCTGCGGTTTTGGAGACCGCTGCTCTGCCAATTGAGCTACGCCCCTTTGGTCGGACCTTGTTACCGAATCCCACCGGCTTGTCGTCTTCAGTTATATCTTGCTGACGGCCACACAACACGCGCGCTGCTCGAGAGCAGCGCGCAGCGGCTGATGACCCCGGAGCACGAGTCTACGACACCGAGCGCGCCAATTACCAATCCGGGGTCATCGCGCCCCGATCAGGACAGCTGAACCGTGGCCGTCGCGCGCCCGAAGATCTTGCGCCCGGCCGACTTCGCGACCATCGCGACCACGGCGGTGCGGGTCTCCGGATCGACGGACTTCACCTTGCCGGTGTACTCCACCTCGGCGGCCTCGTCGGCGCCGACGAAGACAGGGCTGGTGAAGCGCACGTTGTATTCCTTGACCGCACCCGGATCACCGAGCCAGCTGGTGACGAAACCGCCGCCCAGGCCCATGGTGAGCATGCCGTGCGCGACCACGTTGTCCAGGCCGACGAGCTTGACCACCTCGTCGCTCCAGTGGATCGGGTTCGCGTCGCCGGAGACGCCGGCGTAGTTGACCAGATCGCCGCGGGTGAGGCGGACGGTGCGGGCCGGCAGTTCGTCGCCCGCCGCGATGTCCTCGAAGCGCAGCGCGTGCCGGCTGGGCTCGATGTGGGGCGTCTTGACCGGGGCGACGCGACCGTCGACCGCGAGCGAACGCGGGCGGTGGTCGGGCTGCTCGCCGTCGCCGACGCCGTGCATCAGCACGCCGCGCACCGCGCCCTGCAGATTCGGGTCGATGTCGCCGCCGCTGCGGCCGATCAGGGTGGTGTAGGTGGTGAGCACCAGCTCGTCGTGCTGGTCGGTGACGATGTTCTTGGTGACGATGATGTCGCCGCCGAAGGCCTGCCGGAACGAGTGCAGGTAGACGTCACAGGTCAACTGGTCGCCCACCCGGATGGGCCGGTGGAATTCCAGGATCTGATCGGTCTGCATGATCTGGCTCAGGTCGTAGCCGGTGACGATCGTCTCGAACAGCTTGCGCTGCGCCAGAATCCCGACGAGGGAGATGAAGGTGAGCGGAGCGACCAGGCCGTCGTAGCCGTACTCGTGCGCCGCGTCCTCCTCCCAGTGCACCGGGTGGTAATCCTGTACCGCGCGCGCGTATTCGCGCACCTTCTCGCGGCCGACCTCGTAGTAGTCGTCGACGCGGTAGTGATGACCGACCATGGCCGCCGCGTGTGCGGCGGCGTCGAACTCCTCGACGCTGCCCGGGACCGCTTCGTCGGTTTCGGTGGTGTTGATTGTCACGGGAGGACTGTACCTATCTGACCCCGCAGCCCGGAGTCGGCGGAGCAATCACGCCGGCTTGCAGGGGATCCGGCGTGACCGCGATTGGCGGCTGTGTCCGTATATCGTTTCTGCCCTGGATAGCGCTAAGGCCGGACTCTCGTCCGGCCTCGAGCAGCTCTAGCTTTATGTCGTCCCGGACTCAGCGGGATTCGCGGTGCGCCCGGTGGGTGTTGCAGTTCGGGCAGTACTTCTTGATCTCCAAGCGATCCGGGTCGTTGCGCCGGTTCTTCTTGGTGATGTAGTTACGATGCTTGCACTCTTCGCAGGCCAAGGTGATCTTTGGCCGGACATCGGTGGACTTCGCGGCCACGACATTCCTTCTTTCGCGTCAACCTAGCAGTGGTTAATGGTAGCGATGGCCGGACTTGAACCGGCGACACAACGATTATGAGTCGTTTGCTCTACCGACTGAGCTACACCGCCACGGGGCGCATTGCCATTGGTGCCGCACCCAAGCCCACCACCGTGGGACATTATAGCGATGCCGAAATCGGCCACCACCGGCAATCCGGCGAGCCCCCTAACGGAATCGAACCGTTGACCTTTTCCTTACCATGGAAACGCTCTGCCGACTGAGCTAAGGGGGCATGACTACATCCGCTCCGGGTCTCACTGAGCGACTCGGCGCGGCGAAGTCTTGAACGAGATTACACACTCCCCGGTCGCACCTCCAAATCGTGAGGTCAGAGGCATTTTCGGGGCGGATGTCGGCCGATGGCGCGAGCAGGCGCGCCCGGAGAACCAAGAAGCCCCCGCCGATCATCATGATCGACGGGGGCTTTCGGTGGCAGATGTAGGATTCGAACCTACGTAGGCTTTCACCGACAGATTTACAGTCTGCTCCCATTGGCCGCTCGGGCAATCTGCCATCACGCTAGGCGCGGTGCAAAGAATACATCGAACCCGCACCCCGAATGCAAACCGGCTGCACAACGCAGGTTTAGCACCGCCGTGGCGTGCTATCTCCCCGGCATCCATCCACTACCGTCGTGCTTCCGGGTAGAACTAACGATGTCCGGAAGTGACCGCCAGCGACTGCTCGCGGGTCGCTCGTGCAGATCAGCCAGGAACAGGAGCGCAGTGTGGCCGATTCGTCTTTCGATGTCGTCAGCAAGGTCGACCGGCAGGAGGTCGACAACGCCCTGCATCAGGCGGAGAAGGAGCTGAACACCCGCTACGACTTCCGCGGCACCGGCGCCACCATCGAATGGTCCGGCGAGGACAAGATCGTGCTGACCGCCGAGGCCGAGGAGCGGGTCCAGGCCGCGCTCGACGTCTTCAAGGAGAAGCTGATCCGCCGCGACATCTCGCTCAAGGCGTTCGACGCCGGCGAACCGCAGGCCTCCGGCAAGACCTACAAGATCACCGGCACCCTGGTGCAGGGCATCGACACCGAGCACGCCAAGAAGATCTCCAAGAAGATCCGGGACGAAGGCCCCAAGGGGATCAAGGCGCAGATCCAGGGCGAGGAACTACGAGTCAGCAGCAAGAAGCGCGACGACCTGCAGGCCGTCATCGCGCTGCTGAAGGGCGAGGATTTCGGCATCGCCCTGCAGTTCGTCAATTACCGATAGCCCCGAAAAGTGCTGGGCGGCTCGGGATTTCAACGATCTCCCGGGCCGCCCGCCAGCTCCTCCAGGCGGGCGATGCGCTCGGCCATCGGCGGGTGCGTGGAGAACCAGCGGGCGGCCCGCTCGCCGGCGCGGAACGGGTTGGCGATCATCAGGTGCGACTGGGTGGTGAGCTGCGGCTCCGGGGGCAGGGGGGCGGCCTGGACGCCGCGCTCCAGCTTGCGCAGCGCGGAGGCCAGCGCGAGTGGGTCACCGGTCAATTCGGCGCCGGACTGATCGGCCTGGAACTCCCGCGAGCGGGAGACGGCGAGCTTCACCAGGGTCGCCGCGATCGGGCCGAGAATTGAGATCAAAAGCACACCGAGCAGATTCGGCCCGCCGCCGTTGTCGCGGTTGCCGAACATCGACGCGAAGTAGGCGAGGTTGGCCAGGCCGGAGATGACGGCGGCGAGCGCGCCCGCGATCGAGGAGATCAGGATGTCGCGGTTGTAGACGTGCGACAGCTCGTGCCCGAGCACCGCGCGCAGCTCGCGTTCGTCCAGGATCTGCAGGATGCCGCTGGTGCAGCAGACCGCCGCGTGCCGCGGATTGCGCCCGGTGGCGAAGGCGTTGGGCGCGTTGGTGGGCGAGATGTAGAGCCGGGGCATGGGCTGGCGCGCGAGGGTCGCGAGCTCGCGCACGATGCGATAGATGACCGGGGCTTCGAGCTCGCTCACGGGCTGGGCGTGCATGGCCTTCAGGGCCAGCTTGTCGCTGTTGAAATAGGCGTAGGCGTTCATCCCGACGGCGATCACGATGGACAGGATCAAGATCGTCGGGTTGCGGAACACGGCCCCGGCGAACACGATCAGCGCCGACAGACCCACCATCAGCCCGAAGGTCTTCAAGCCGTTCGCGTACCCGTGCCCGTGCATTGAGCTCCTCGCCACTCCCCCGGTTCGGTTACCTGCCCTACGCAGTTCAAACGCGGCAGCGGCCGGGCAAGTTCCAGCTCAGCCGACCCGCTCGATGGTGTAGCGGACCAGCCGCTCGAGGGCGTCGTTGGCGGGGCCGGCGGGCAGCGCGGACAGTTCCGCGTAGGCGATATCGGCGTAGCTCTGCAGCTTCTCCTTGGCCCGCGCCATGCCGGGGGAACGGCCCAGCAGTTCCAGGGCCTCCTCGACCTCGGCGTCGGTCTGCAGCGGCCGCGCGAGCAGCTTGCGCAGGCGGTCGCCGTCGGCGCCCTCGTCGCGCAGCGCGTACAGCACCGGCAGGGTGTGCACGCCCTCGCGCAGGTCGGTGCCGGGCGTCTTGCCGGACTGCTCGGCGGCCGAGGAGATATCGATGATGTCGTCGGAGATCTGGAAGGCGGTGCCGACGGCGTCGCCGAGCCGGGCCAGGCGCTCCACGTGGGCGGTGTCGGCGCCGGAGAAGGTGCCGCCGAAGCGGCCGGACGCGGCGATCAGCGAGCCCGTCTTCTCCCAGACCACCCGCAGGTAGTGCTCGATCGGATCCTGGGATTCGCGCGCGCCCATGGTTTCCCGCATCTGGCCGGTGACCAGTTCGGCGAAGGTCTCGGCGATGATGCGCACCGCGTCCGGCCCCAGGGTGGAGGTCAGGCGGGAGGCGTGCGCGAAGAGGTAATCGCCGGCCAGGATGGCGATGCTGTTGCCCCAGCGGGAATTAACGCTCGGGGCGCCGCGGCGCATCGGGGCCTCGTCCATCACGTCGTCGTGGTAGAGGGTGGCCAGGTGCACCAGTTCGACGACGGTGCCCGCGGTGATCAGGGCCGGGTCGGTGGGATTGGGGCCGAGCTGGCCGGTCAGGATGGTGAACAGCGGGCGGAAGCGCTTGCCGCCGGCCTTGGCCAGGTGCAGCGCCGCTTCCTGCAGGAAATCCTCGCCGTCGGACAGCTCGTCGATCAGGAGTTTCTCGACCTGCTCCAGGCCGTTGCGCACAGTGCCAGCGAGCTCGAGATCGCCGAGGTCGACCCCGGCCACCACCGTATTCTGCTCATCCACAGCCGATGTGCTCATTTCTTCTCCCAGCGATGCGTCCGACCCCACGGTAAGAACCTAGCGTGTCCCAGCCACGCGGCCCATGAACACCGTCACTATGTGGTGCACCGCCCAGCCTTCCATATCGGGCGCTCACAACGCGGTTGGGCCGCGCCGGATCGCCGGTGTTCACGGGCACACCGCCTCGACTCGAACCGGAGCGTCCTGCAAGTATTGAGCGCATGGGTTCACCGGATGTCAGTCCCGCGGGCGTGCTGCCCAACCGGACCGAAGTACTGGTTGTCGGCGCGGGCCCGGCCGGGTCGGCCGCGGCCGCGTGGGCGGCGCGCGCCGGGCGCGAGGTACTGCTGCTCGACTCCGCGGTGTTCCCCAGGGACAAGACCTGCGGTGACGGCCTGACCCCGCGCGCGACCAAGGAGCTCGAGCACCTCGGCCTGGGCGACTGGGTGCGCGCGCACACCGTCAATCACGGCCTGCGGATGACCGGCTTCGGGCGCGAGGCCCTGCTGCCGTGGCCCGGCGGCTCCTTCCCGACCTACGGAAGTGCCGTGGCCCGCACCGAACTCGACGACAAACTGCGCGAGACGGCGGTGAAATCCGGCGCTCGGATGCTGGACGGCGCGAAGGTGATCGATGTCACCCGCGAGGGTGATCGGGTCACCGGTGTGACGGTGCAGACGGCCGGCGGGACCCACCCGGTCGAATGCCGGACGCTGATCGTCGCCGACGGCGTCCGCTCGCCGATCGGCAAGAAGCTGGGCCGCACCTGGCACCGGCAGTACGCCTACGGGACGGCGGCGCGCGCCTACATCAAGTCCGCGCGCAGCGACGATCAGTGGATCACCTCGCATCTGGAGCTGCGCGACGCCGAGAACAACCTGGTCCCCGGCTACGGGTGGGTGTTCCCGCTCGGAAACGGCGAGGTGAACATCGGCGTCGGCTCGCTCGCCACCGAGGCCCGGCCCTCGCACATCGCGCTCAAACCCCTGCTCCAGCACTACACCTCGCAGCGTTTCCAGGAGTGGGGCTTCGAAGGCGAACTGCGCGCGGTGGCTTCGGCGCTGCTGCCGATGGGCGGCGCGGTTTCCCATGTGGCCGGGCGCAACTGGGTGCTGATCGGTGACGCCGCGGGCTGCGTGAATCCGCTCAACGGCGAGGGCATCGACTACGGCCTCGAAGGCGGGCACATGCTGTCCGAACTGCTGGACGAGCCCGATCTCACGCGGATCTGGCCCGAGCTGCTGCGCGCCCGCTACGGCCGCACCTTCTCGGTGGCGCGGCGGATCGCGGGCCTGGCCACCCATCCGCGGATGGTGCCGCTGGGCGGGCCGCCGGTGATGCGGTCGAAGTACCTGCAGCGCACCGCCGTCCGGGTGATGGGCAACCTCGTCACCGACGAGGACCTGGACATCACCGCGCGGGCCTGGCGCACCGCCGGGCGCGCGTCCATGCGCTACGACGAACTGCAGCCTTTCGCCTGATGACCGGCCTGCCCGCGCTCTACCTGCTGCCGCATCTGCGGCGCGCGCGGGATCTGGCCGACCGGAACTACGCCGAACCGCTCGACCTGGACGAATTGGCCTCTGCCGCAGGGATTTCCAAGTTCCACTTCCTGCGCGCGTTCGCCGCGGTCTACGGCCGGACACCGGCGGTGTACCTGGCCGAACGCCGGATCGAGCGGGCCCAGGACCTGCTGCGCGCGACGAACCTGACGGTGACCGAGGTCTGCATGATGGTCGGCTACAGCAGCCTGGGTTCCTTCAGCAGCAAGTTCCGCCAGCTGGTCGGGGTGAGTCCCTCCGAATATCAGGCGAAGTTCGCCGGCGGCGCGCCGCACATCCCCGGCTGCTATGTCTTCATGCACGGGCTCTCCGATCGCCGCCCCGCGCCGCGCGATTCGCGGTGAATCGCCGCAATTTCGGAGAAGCCGCAGGCCAGGGCGCCCCATAGCCTGGACGCATGCCGACGATTACGAACGTTTCCCTGGTCACCGTCTACGTCACCGATCAGACCGAGGCCAAGCAGTGGTACATCGACAAACTGGGGTTTGTCGAGGTCACCGACATCACGATGGGCGAGAACGGGTTCCGCTGGGTGACGGTCGCCCAGCCGGATCATCCAGAGCTCGAGGTGACACTGATGGTGCCGGGCCCGCCGCTGGACGACAACCTGGCCGAGGCGATCCGCCGCGCGCTGGCCAACGGCACGCACGGTGCGCTGGGGTTGCGCACCGAGAACTGCCAGAAGACCTTCGAGGAGCTCACCGCCAAGGGCGTGGAGTTCGTGCAGCCGCCGGCCGAGCGGCCCTACGGCACCGAGGCGGTCATGCGGGACAACTCCGGCAACTGGCTGGTGCTGGTGGAGAACAAGGAATTCGATCCGGCGGCGATGGCCGGCCCGGAGTAGCGGACACGGAAAGCGCCGGGGCTCGTCGTTGAGCACCCGGCGCGGTTTTTTGGTGGAGCGCTTATGCGGTGGCCTGCGTGGCCACCCATTTCTGAATGAATTCGCGCTCGCTGTTGAGCACGCGGTGCAGCAACTGCTCGGCCAGCGGCTCGATGGCGCCGCCGACCAGCGGCACCTTCACGTCCACCGTGCCGACGACCTCGATCTCCGAGCCCTCGGCGGTGGGCCGCATTTCGTACGCGCCGGTCAGCGCGCTGGTGATGCCGGAGGTCTCGGCCGCCACGGTGCCGCGGGCGATCTCACCGTCCAGCGGGCCCCAGTCGTCGGTGCGCGCCAGGCTCAGTTCGCTCTTGAGCACCTTCTTGACGAGGCCGGGAATCTTCTCTTCCCTTGCCTTCTCGGTCATGTGGATGCGGATGGTCTCCGCACCCGCGGGATGGGAGAGCTCCAGGGTGGCGGTGGTCGCCTCGGCGAACCGCGTGTTCCAGACCTCGTCGTTGATCAGTGCCCGGTGGAGATCTTCGACCGGGATGCTGTAGGGCACGGTGAAGCTGAATTTTCGGGACATGCGCAGAACGCTAGTGCAGCGGCTCAGTAGGCTGGATTGGTGTCGGAAACCAATCGGTCTGGTGCACGCCGGGCGCGGA
Organism: Nocardia sp. NPDC050435; assembly: GCF_040655395.1. NCBI lineage: Bacteria > Bacillati > Actinomycetota > Actinomycetes > Mycobacteriales > Nocardiaceae > Nocardia > Nocardia sp. NPDC050435. Next base: position 260,394 of record NZ_JBFAJW010000004.1, on the reverse strand, counting down.
CGGCCGTACTCGCCACGGCGACGGTGATCAGTGTGCTGATGGTCTTGCTGGTGCTCGCCGCCTGGCGCAACGACTATCTGATCAGCTCCGACAAGGGCACCACCACCGCCGAGGTGCTCTCGGCGGGCCGGTTGCGCTCGGCCGTCAGCTACGTGACGCCGGACGGGAAGAACCACAACCCGAAGGTCGGCGTGCTGTACCCGACCAATCTCACCGCGGGCGAGCGGATCAAGGTCGAGTACAGCCGCGCGGACCCCGATCTGGTCCGGGTCGCGGGCCGCGACGCGCGGGTCGCACTGCTGCCCGCGGCCTCGGTGATCGTGGTGACCTGGGGTGTGGCGCTGCCCGCCCTGTGGCTGATCGGGCGGATGCGGCGGCGCTCGGCTACCGCGCCCACGGCGGGCTGAGTTTGCTGCCGTCGGCCATGGTGGCCTCGAAACCGGCCGGGACCGCGATGTGCGCGACGGCGGGTTCGGCCCCCGGGTTGCCGACAGAGATCGGGCTGCCCGCCGGCACCACCAGCGCGTCGCCCGGGCCGAGCAGCTGACCGCTGATCTCCAGCGCGCCCGAGATCAGCATGAAGACCTCGTCGCGGTCGATGGTGTGCGCCGGGCCGGCGGCCTGGTTCGGCGGCACGGTGAGCTGCCAGGTACACAGCTGCGACGAGCCGCGGCTGGGCGCGGCCATGCCGCTGAACTGGGCGTGCGGTAGCTCGAAACGCGGGGCCTCGGCGGCCTTGATGAGATGCATGAGTCTCTCCAAATAGACAAGCTGACTTGAACAAGTTGACTTGACTATCATGGCGGCATGACTCGTTCCGCGCAAGACCACGATCTGGGGATACTGCTCGGCCTCGGCTACCAGCAGTTCGTGCACGAGATGCGAGAGGCGCTGGCCGAGCAGGGTTTCGCCGACGCCGGGCCCTCCTACGGCTACGTCTTCCGCAGCCTGGACCGCCGGGCGCTGAACATCAGCGAACTCGCCGACCGGCTCTCGATCACCAAGCAGGGCGCGGCCCAGCTGGTCGACGAGATGGAGAAGCGCGGATACGTCGAACGCCGGCCCGATCCGGACGACGGACGCGCCAAACTGCTCTACCTCAGCCCCAAGGGCACCGCCGCCCTCGCCGCCGCCCGGCGGTTCCACCGCGCCAAGGAACGCGAGCTGGCGCGGACGCACGGGGCGGACGCGCTGCGCACCCTGCGCACGCTGCTGGAGTCGATCGTCACCCCCGCGAACCTGGCCGATCCGCGGTGGCGAGCACCTCACGTCTAGTTAGCCGGAACTTTCCGTCCCCGTCACGTGCGCCGGTCAGGCTGGGCTGGTGCGTGTAGCGATCGTCGCGGAGTCGTTCCTGCCGAACATGAACGGCGTCGTGAACTCAGTCCTGCGGGTGCTGGACCATCTGGACCAGCACGGCCACGACGCGCTGATCGTCGCGCCCGATACCCTGCGCGGCCTGCCGCCGGCGCCACGGACGCAAGGGCGGTTCCCGGTCCATCGGGTGCCCGCGATGATGGTGCCCAAGGTCAGCTCGCTGCCGGTCGGGCTGCCGCAGCCCGGAATCACCGCCGCCATCCGCGCTTTCGACGCCGACGTGGTGCACCTGGCCTCCCCCTTCCTGCTCGGCGCGGGCGGGCTCGGCGCCGCGCTGCGCTTGGATCTGCCGACGATCGCGGTCTATCAGACCGATGTCGCCGGGTTCGCCAAGAGCTACGGACTGGGCCTGGCCAGCCGCGCCGCCTGGGCCTGGACCCGGCGCCTGCACGAGGGCGCGACCCGCACGCTGGCGCCCTCCTCGGCCGCGGCGGAAGACCTTGCCCGCCACGGCATTCCCCGCGTGCACCGCTGGGGGCGCGGCGTCGACATCGCCCGGTTCAACCCGGGCGCCCGGCGCGCGGAACTGCGGGATGCCTGGCTCGCGGGCCGGGACAAGCTGGTGGTCGGCTTCGTCGGCCGCCTCGCGCCGGAGAAGCATGTCGAGCGTTTGGCCGTGCTGGGCGGCGATCCCTCGATCCAGTTGGTGATCGTCGGCGACGGCCCGGAACGCGCCCGCCTGGCGGCCCTGATGCCGACCGCCGTCTTCACCGGCGAACTCGGCGGCGCCGAACTCGCGCAGGCCTACGCCAGCCTCGATGTCATGGTGCACGCGGGCGAGCACGAGACGTTCTGCCAGGGCGTACAGGAGGCGCTGTCCTCGGGCACCCCCGTCATCGGCCCGGACGCCGGCGGCCCGCGCGATCTGATCGCGCACTGCCGCAACGGTTATCTGCTGCCGGTCGACCGCTTCGGCGAGCTCCTGCCCAGTGCCGTCGGCGCGCTGCGCGATCCGGAAACTCGCGCCCGCTTCGCCAAGTCCGCGCGCAGGTCCGTGCTGCACCGCACCTGGCCCGCCGTCTGCACCGACCTGATGCGCCACTACGCCGAGGTCACCGGCACCCGAATCCAGCTGCCGCACACGGCCTGAGCGGACACGGCGGATCCGCCGCGACATCGAGCGCCCGGCCGGCAACCGCTTCGGCAGCCCGAGTACCGGCTCAGCGAGTTCGGACCACTCCGGCGGCGCAGGGGGATAGCTCCGGGAGTACTCACGTCGTGACGAAAATGCCTGCCGCCGTCGCGGTTACAGCGGCCAGCGCGGATTGATCGGCGACGGCTTCGGTGATCGGGTCACCGCTGGCCAGCAGGCGGTAATAGAGCGGAGCCGAGACCGCCGAGAGGACCGCGCGCGGGTCGGTGCCGAGCGGGGCTTCACCGCGGTCGATGGCGGCTTCGACGCAGGGGGACCATTCGGTCAGGCGCACGTGGTAGAAGCGCCGCAGGGCGGCGTCGGCGGTGTCGTCGCAGGTGGCGGCGGCGATCACGGCCCGGAACAGACGACTCTGCCGCGGGTCGGTGAGGGTCTTCGCGACCAGGCGGGCGTTGGCGGTGAGATCGCCGAGCAGCGAGCCGGTGTCGGCGCGGGCGATCGATTGCTCGGCCATGTCGTCGAGCAGGTCGGCGACCAGCCCGGGGACACTCCCCCAGCGCCGGTAGACGGTGGTCTTGCCGACCTCGGCGCGCGCGGCGACCTCGGTGAGATCCAGGTGCGCGAAGCCGTGTTCGGCGAGCAGGTCACCGGTGGTGCGCAGCACCGCTTCGCGGACCCGGGCGGTGCGGCCGCCGGGGCGGATCGAGCCGGGCGTCAGGTCGTCGACAGGCATTAACGGGTCTCCAGTTCCATTTGTAGCGCGGAGGGTGTAGCGTTCGAAGCGTTAACGGAACTATAGACCCTTTAGGAGTCATCATGGAGTACCGGCGGCTCGGCGCATCCGGTTTGGTCGTCCCGGCCCTGAGCTTCGGCGCGGGCACGTTCGGCGGCCGCGGCGAACTCTTCAGCGCATGGGGCGACACCGACGCCCAGCAGGCCCGCCGGCTGGTCGACATCAGCCTGGCGGCGGGCGTGACCATGTTCGACACCGCGGACGTCTATTCCGACGGCGCCTCGGAAGAGGTGCTCGGCGCGGCCATCAAGGGCCGCCGCGACGAGCTGCTGATCTCCACCAAGGCGAGCCTGCCCACCGGCCCCGGCCCCTACGACCTCGGCTCCGGCCGGGCCCGGCTGATCAACGCCGTCGAGGGCTCGCTGCGCCGGCTCGGCATCGACCACATCGACCTGTTCCAGCTGCACGCCTTCGACGCCCACACCCCGATCGAGGAAACCCTCACGGCCCTCGACGATCTGGTGCGCGCGGGCAAGATCCGCTACCTGGGCGCGTCCAACTTCGCGGGCTGGCAGCTGATGAAGGCCCTGGCGGCGGCCGACCGGCACGGCCTGACCCGCTATGTCGCCCATCAGGTGTACTACTCGCTCGTCGGCCGCGACTACGAGTGGGAACTGCTGCCGCTGGCCCAGGACCAGGGCGTCGGCGCGGTGGTGTGGAGCCCGCTCGGCTGGGGCCGGCTCACCGGGAAAATCCGCCGCGGGCAACCGCTTCCGGCCGGCAGTCGCCTGCACCAGACCGCCGCGGCCGGCCCGCCGGTGGACGACGAGGTGCTCTACACCGTGGTCGACGTCCTCGACGAACTCGCCGCCGAAACCGGCAGGACGGTGCCGCAGATCGCGCTGAACTGGCTGCTGCGCCGGCCCACGGTGTCGACGGTCATCGTCGGCGCGCGCAACGAGGAGCAGTTGCGCCAGAATCTCGGCGCGGTCGGCTGGGAACTCGACGCCGACCAGATCGCCCGCCTGGACAAGGCGAGCGCGACCACCCCGCCCTACCCCTACTACCCGTACTACCGGCTCCCGGACTTCGCGCGGCTCAACCCGCCCGCGGTCTGACCGGATCAGTACACGTCGCGGACGTAGCGCTTCTCGGCGATCAATTGCTTCTTGAAAGCGAGCGCGCCGTCCTCGTCGAGCTTGCCGTGGATGCGCGCGATGGCGAGCAGGGTGTCGTCGACGTCCTTCGCCATCCGCGCGGCATCACCGCAGACATAGAAGTACCCGCCCTCGCGCAGCCAGGACCACAGCTCGGCGCCGTGCTCGATCATGCGGTGCTGCACGTAGATCCGCTCCCGCTGGTCCCGCGAGAAGGCCAGGTCCAGACGGGTGAGGAAGCCCGAGCGGAACATGTCCTCCAGCTCGGCCCGGTAGTAGAAGTTCTGGGCGGCGTGCTGCTCGCCGAAGAACAGCCAGTTGCGCCCGGTGGCGCCCAGGGCCCGGCGTTCCTGCAGGAAGCCGCGGAACGGCGCGATGCCGGTGCCGGGGCCGACCATGATCATCGGCGCGGCGGGATCCAGCGGCGGGCGGAAATGCGGCGCGCGCTGCAGGAAGATCGGCACCTGCGCCGCACCGGCCCGGTCGGCGAGGAAAGTCGAACAGACGCCGCCGCGGTGGGCTCGGCCATAGCGCACCACCCCGACCGTCAGCTGCACCTCCTCCGGACTGACCAGCGGCGAGGAGGAGATCGAATACTGCCGCGGTTGCAGCTTTTTCAGCGCGCCCAGCCACTCCACCAGGTCGGCCCGCACCGGGAAATCGCGCAGCACGTCGACGGCCTGCCGGTCCCACAGGTAGCTGTCGAGTTCGTTGCGGTTGTCCCGGCGCAGCAGTTTGGCCAGTCGCACACTGGGATTGCGGTCGGCGAGGAAGGTGAGCAGATCGTGGCTGACCTTGCTGATGTCGTAGCGGGTGCGCAACGCCTCGGTCAACGGCACTTCGCGACCGTCGATCTCGACGCCGCGGCGGCCGTCCAGGCCCGTGGCGGTGAGCCATTCCTCGACCAGGGCGTCGCCGTTGCACGGCCAGACCCCGAGGGAATCGCCGGCCTCGTAACCCGCCTCCAGACCGCGCAGATCGAATCCGAACCGGCGCACCTCCTTCGGTGAGCCCGGCTGGGAGAGCACGTCGTTGCGGATCAGCGGCACCGACAGCGGGGCGTTGCGGGTGAACAGGGCGGGTGCGGCGCGCTCGGTGCGCGCGGGCGCACCGGCCGGTAGCCGGGCGGCGCCCGAGGACGGCCGGGTGCCCGCGTGCGCGGCGGCCGAAACCAGTTGCGGCTCCGCCGGAAGCGGCGCCGATCCGCCGTCCTCTGGTCCGGGCTCGCCGCCCAGCGCGACCAGCACCTGGTCGAGCCATTCGGCCGCGGGCTCGTGGTAGTCCGGTTCGCTGTCGACGCGCGGCAGCAGTCGGGTGGCGCCGCGCTCGGCGAGCTTGCGGTCGAGTTTGCGCCCGTGGCCGCAGAAGTCGTCGTAGGAGGAGTCGCCGAGCGCGAACACCGCGAAGCGCAGGCCGGGGAACCGGGTCACGCTGTCGTCCAGGCGTTCCCAGAAGTCAGCGCCGTTGTCCGGCGGCCCGCCGTCGCCGAAGGTGCTGCTGATCAACAGCACGTCACCGGTCAGCGCGCTCAGTTCGCAGGAGTCCATGTCGAGCAGCCGTGGCGCGTACCCGGATTCGGCGAGCCGCTCGGCCACACCGGCGGCGAACTCCTCGGCATTGCCGGTCTGGGAGGCCCAGAGCACGGTGACCGGCGCGGCGGGCGGGGCCGGGTCGGCGGGATCGGCCGCCTGACCGCGCGAGTACATGCCGGCGAGCAGTCCATCGATCCAGGTCCGGCTGCGCGCGGACAGCGGCGCGGATTCCGGGAGCACCGGCTGGCCGGTCACCGGAAGCGAGTGCAGCGCGGCCAGATAGCCGCTCAGGTAGATCTGCTCCAGATCGCTGAGCGTCGGCGCGACGCCGGTGTCCACGCCGAGCATCACCGCCAGCGGATGCGCTCCGGAGTCGGCGGAAACCGGTGGCGCGGCCGGGGTTTGCGCGCGCGGCAGCACCGCCACCCGGCGCAGCGACACCGCGCACGCTTTGAATTCCGGTTGCAGGGAGGCGGGATCGACCGCGTCGTTGGTGACGGCGTTGATGGTGAGGTACTCCCCCTGCTCGTCGTTCCAGTGGAAGGGCGCGAAGCAGTCGCCGGGTCGCACCCGGTCGCTGATCCGCACCGGCAGCACGGCCCGCCCGCGCCGGGAGGCGAGCTCGAGCTGGTCACCGGCGGCCACGCCGAGGCGGGCCGCGTCCTCGGGATGTACCTCGACGAAGGGCGCGCCGGTCAGTTTCGTCAGCTTGTCGATCCGGCCGGTCTTGGTCATCGTGTGCCACTGGTGTTGCAGCCGGCCGGTATTCAGCACGAACGGGTAGTCGTCGTCCGGCATCTCGGCGGGCAGCAGGTGCGGACGCGGCCAGAACACCGCGCGGCGGCTCGGCGTGGCGAAGGCGAGCGGCGGCCGCTCGCCGTCGGCGTCCACGAACACCTCCTGGCTGACGCCGTCGTTGCGGTAGCGGATCGGGTTGCGGCGGCTGCCGGGTTCCGGGCACGGCCACTGCATCGGCCCTTCCCGCAGCTCCGCGTAACTCATACCGCGCAGGTCGTAGCCGGTGGCCGGATTCGAGAAGCGCTTGATCTCCTCGAAAACCTCGGCACTGGAGCCGAACTCGAATCCCGGGAACCCCATGGCCGTGGCGACCTGCGCGATCAGCAGCCAATCCGGCCGGGCGTCGCCGACCGGCGGCACGCTGCGCTGCAGCAGGGTGACGTTGCGCTCCGAATTCACCATCAGCGCGTCGGCTTCGGCCCACAGGGTCGCGGGCAGCAACACGTCGGCGTAGGCGTTGCTGGCGGTGTCGGTGTAGGTGTCCTGCACCACCACCAGTTCGGCGGCCTCCAGCCCGGCGATCACGGTCTTCCGATTGGCCACGGACGCCACGGGATTGGTGCAGATGATCCAGGCGGCCTTGATCTCGCCCGCGGCCATGCCGCGGAACATCTCGATGGTCCCGGGCCCGGCCTCGGTGCGGATCGTGCCCGGTTCGACGCCCCACGCGGTCTCCACGAAGATGCGGTCGGCCGGGGCGAGCAGACTACGCTGGCCCGGCAGGCCCGGCCCCATGTAGCCCATCTCGCGGCCGCCCATGGCATTCGGCTGCCCGGTGAGCGAGAACGGGCCGCTGCCGGTGCGGCAGATCGCCCCGGTGGCCAGGTGCAGATTGCAGATGGCGTTGGTATTCCAGGTGCCGTGCGTGGACTGGTTCAGGCCCATCGTCCACAGCGTCATCCACTCGCCCGCCGCGCCGATCCACTGGGCGGCGGTCCGCAGGTCGGCTTCGGCCAGGCCGGTGATCTCGGCGACGTGCGCGGGGGTGTAGGCGGCGAGGAACTCGGGCATGGCGTCCCAGCCCTCGGTGTGCCGGGCGATGAACTCCGCGTCGATGTCGTCGTTCTCGACGAGCAGGTGCAGGATGCCGTTCAGCAGGGCCAGGTCGGTGCCCGGTCGCAGTTGCAGGAACAGATCGGCGCGCTGCGCGGTGTCGGTGCGGCGCGGATCGGCCACGATCAGCTTCGCGCCCGCCTTGAGCCGGTCGGCCATGCGCAGGAACAGGATCGGATGGCAGTCGGCCATGTTCGCGCCGAGGGCGAAGAACAGGTCGGCGTGCTCGAAATCGTCGTAGGAGCCGGGCGGGCCGTCGGCGCCCAGCGACTGCTTGTAGCCGGTGCCCGCGCTGGCCATACACAGCCGCGAGTTCGCCTCGAGGTGCACGGTGCGCAGGTAGCCCTTGGCCAGTTTGGTGGCCAGGTACTGCGCCTCCAGCGACATCTGACCGGAGACGTAGAGCGCGATGGCGTCCGGCCCGTGCTCGTCGAGGATGCCGCGCAGCCGCTCGGCGGTCTCGCGCACCGCGTCGTCGACCGCGACCGGCACCGGCGCCTGCCCGCGTTCGGGCCGCCGGTAGGCGGTGGTCATCCGGCCGGGCGCGCGCATCAACTCGGCGTGCGTGGCGCCCTTGGTGCACAACCGGCCCGCGTTCGCCGGATGCAGCTTGTCGCCGCTGACCTTGGCGATCACCGGCGCGCCGTCGGCGCCCGGCGCGGTCTGCACGACGATGCCGCAGCCGACGCCGCAGTACGAGCACGCCGTGCGGGCGGAATCCGTCCTTGCGTCGGTCATGCCCCGATCATGGCCATCGGCCATTGCGGGCCATTTACCCCGCGTTAGCGGCAGGTGACAATTTTCCTCACCGCCCGCGATTTCGACGGTGAGATCTCGCGACGACCTGCGGATTTACCCCGTGGAAACCTCAGGCGTGAGTGATCTCACCACCGCGTCAGAGCTTGTAGCCGCGGTGCAGCGCCACGATGCCGCCCGTGAGATTGCGCCACTTCACCGCCGACCAGCCCGCGTCCGCTATCCGCAGCGCCAGCTGCCGCTGATTCGGCCAGGCCCGGATGGACTCCGCCAGATAGACGTAGGCGTCGGGATTGCTGCTGACCGTCCGCGCGACCTGCGGGAGCGCCTTCATCAGGTACTCCATGTAGACCGTCTTGAACAGCGGCAGGACGGGCGTGGAGAACTCGGCCACCACCAGCCGGCCGCCGGGCTTGGTGACGCGCAGCATCTCGCGCAGCGCCTGCTCGCTCTCGGAGATGTTGCGCAGGCCGTAGGAGATGGTGACGGCGTCGAAGGAGTCGTCGGCGAAGGGCAGGGCCGTCGCGTCGGCCGCGACCATCGGCACATTGCGGTGCTGCCCCGCGGCCAGCATGCCCTGGGAGAAATCGGCGGCCAGGCACCAGGCGCCGGACTTCGCCAGATCCAGCGTGGAGATGCCGGTGCCCGCGGCGAGATCGAGCACGCGCTCGCCGGGGCGGGGCGCGACGGCGCGCCGCACCGCCCAGCGCCAATACCGGTCCTGGCCACCGGAAATCACGGTGTTGGTGATGTCGTACCGCTTCGCGACCCCGTCGAACATCGACGCGACCTCGTGCGGCTGCTTGTCCAGCGAGGCCCGAACCGATTCCCGCCGCTCTGTTTTCGCCACGCCTCGACACTAATGCGGGGCGGTGGCCCGGGCCAGGTCGGCCGGGGTGACGCTGCCGACTACCGCGGATCGCGGCCCGTCAGGGCGAGAACCCGGTGGAAGGTCGGCGCGTCGGCGGCGATCGGGACGACCGGGCCGAAGAGTCCGGGGGTGCCCTCGGCCGGGGTGTCCTTCAGGAATTCGAGCAGTACGTCCAGATCCGAATCGCGAACGGTCAGCTGCTGACCGGTGGCCTGCGCGAGATCCCAGCCGTGGATGACCAGTTCGTCCAGGGCCACCATCGCCATGACCTGCGCGGGCATGGTCACGCCGCCCGCCTCGGTGTCGCCGTCCCACGCGGCGGGCTCGCGCCACGCCTGCACCAGCGCCTTCAGCTGCGCCGGAATCCGCTCCCGCCAGTCGGCGACGAGCTCGGCGTCCGGGCCGATGGCGGGCGCCGCGGAGCGGCCGACGGCCTCCTTGGTGGCGGCCTGCCGGAACGCCTCGGTCAGGCCGACCACGTGGACGAGCAGGTCGCGCACGGAGGTGTCGGCCATCGGGGTCGGCGCGGCCAGCTGGTCGTCGCCGATGGCGGCGACGACGGCCGCCAAGGCCGAGGCGGCGGATTCGAAGTCGAACACGGGGTGCATGGGTGCTCCTTGGGCAGGCGAGGTCCTTTGCCTCTAGGACGGGGCGAGCCGCCGGAATTCATCGGTCCGCACGGCTTTCACCCGCGCCCCGGCACACCCGCCGGTATCAAGTCGTAACGGCGAAAACCGCTGGAAAAGAGGAGAATTGGGAGATGAAGGGTGATCGTGTGGAGATCGTCGTCGACTTCGGCGCCGGGTCTCGCAGTTACGAAGTGGCCGCCACCCGCGCGGGGCGGCGAGTGGACGTGCGCATCGCGCGCGGCGTCGTGGAGGTCAGCGAGGTGACGCGCACCGGCACCGCGGTGCGCACCGCCCGGTTCATGGCCAACCGCACGCTGGCGCTGGTGGAGTACCCGGCGGACGGAGCCGGCGCACAGAACGGCGAATAACGCCCGGTCGGCGGGCCGCGCTTGCCGGATCGGCCGATCCGGGCGCATCCTCGGGGTGTCCCTCGCAAGACATCGGGTATCCGGTGGGCACACGCCGCGGAGAGGAGCGCACGATGATCGATCGCAGCACGACCCGCACCATGGACGAGGTTCCCGAGGCCGATCTCGCGGAGCAATCCGTACCGGCCTACCCCGATCCGGCCGCACAGCTGTCCGATCGGGAGGTGGCCGAGCACGTCGACCGCGACGCGTTCAGCGCGAACGAAGCCGACGTGGTCGAGCAGTCGATCGCGGTGCCGCTCGACGACGAGGACCGCGGCGACCCGGACGCCTTCGCCGAAATCGACGACGGCGGGCCGGGTTACCCCGAGGAGATCTAGATCTTCGCCCGCACGGCGGCGTGCAGTTCGCGCAGGCCGGAGCGCTCGGTGGCGACCTCCAGCACGCGCAGCCCGTGCGCGTGCCCGGCGAGTTCCGCGGCCAGCTGGTCGGTGTCGACTTGGCGGTGCGGAATCCGGTAGGCCGCGCACAGGGCTGCCAGATCCATGCCGTGCGGGGTGCCGAAGACACGCTCGAACACGCCCGCGTACTGCGGGTCGCCCTGTTCCAGCAGTTCGAAGATGCCGCCGCCGTCGTCGTTGGCGACGACGATGGTCAGATCGGCCGGGCGCGGCTCGCCCCGGCCGATCAGCAGGCCGGAGGCGTCGTGCAGGAAGGTGAGGTCGCCGATCAGCGCGACGGTGCGGCCGCCGTGCGCGAGCGCCGCGCCGACCGCCGAGGACACGGTGCCGTCGATGCCGGCCACACCGCGGTTGGACAGCACCTTGATGCCGCGCCGCGGATGCGAGACCAGCGCGGCGTCGCGCACCGGGTTGGAGGCGCCCAGCAGCAGCTGGTCGCCTTCGCGCAGCGCGTCCATCACCACGGCCGCCACGTGCAGGCCGGTCGGCTTCGGGTGCCGGGCCAGTTCGTCGCGCACCACCTGGTCGGCCTTGGCGTTCAGGTCGCGGCAGCGCGCCAGCCATTCCGGGCGCGGCGCGCCCGTGGTCACCGCGCGCGTGCCGGTGCCGACCACATTGCCGGAGACATCGGGCCAGCGCGGGCCGGTGGTGAGCGCGAAGACGGTGACCTCCGGGTCCGCCAGCACGCGCGAGACCTGCCGGTGCAGGGTGGGCCGGCCGGTGATGATCGCCTGGCGCGGGCGCAGCAGCGGCAGCGCCAGCGGGTGCAGGACCGGCCCGTGCATCGGCGCGGTGGGTTCGGCGACCGTGGGCAGCTCGGCCAGTTCCGGGCGCAGGCCCGCGCCGTGCCCGGAGATCACCACGGTGTCGGGGGTGAGGTCGATGTCGAGCGGCACGTCGAGCGTGGCGTACTGGGTGGCGGTCCACGGCCGGCCGGACTCGCGCCCGAGCGGTGCGATCTCCCCCGGCGCCGGAAGCCCGTCCACCACCTCGGAATCGGGCACCAGCGGCTCGCGCAGCGGGATGTCGAAGTGCACCGGGCCGGCATTGCCCGAGCGGGTGCCGCGCGCCGCGGCGAGCACCCGGCACACCGCCGAGCGCCAGACGCTGTTCTGCTGGCTGTACTGGCCGTTGCCGTGGTCGACGCCGAGTTCGGCCAGGCCGAGGCTGATCGTGGCGCGCACCTGGCTGCCGAACAGGCCGAGCTGCTCGACGGTCTGGTTGGCGCCGGTGCCCAGCATCTCGTAGGGCCGGTTCGCGCTCAGCACGATCAGCGGAACCCGGGCGTAGTTCGCCTCCAGCACGGCCGGGCCCAGGTTGGCGACCGCCGTGCCAGAGGTCATCACCACCGGCACCGGGCAACCGCCGGCGATCGCGAGACCGATGGCGAGGAAACCGGCGGTGCGCTCGTCGATCCGCATGTGCAGCCGCAGCCGCCCGGCCGCGTCGGCGGCCTGCAGCGCGAAGGCCAGCGGGGCGTTGCGGGAGCCGGGACACAGCACGACATCCCGCACGCCGCCACGCACGAGTTCGTCGACGACCACCTGGGCCTGTGCTGTAGACGGGTTCACGCCTCCAGCCTCTCAGACAGTGGGTTCCTAGTCTCCGTCACCCTGCTCACAGTAATTGCCGCCGCGGCGACCGCACCCGGGCACGAAAAAACGCCGCACACCGAAGAGCCCCGCGGGGCTGCCCCTTTCGTAGCGACCGGCAAGCAATCGCTGCCGCAGGGCTTCGGTGTGCGGCGTTCAGAAGATCAGCCGGCGTGGCGCTGAACCAGATCGCCGACGCGCGGCAGCGCCTCGATGACGTTCTTCTTGGCCGAGGAGCGCAGCGAGGAGTAGACCTTCTGCAGGGCCGGGCGGGTGGACGCTTCGGCACGGGCGTCGGTGACGGCGAGCAGCGCCTCGGCGACCTCGTCCGACTTCGCGACGAGAGTATCGGCGAACGAGCCCGACCCGCCGGCAGCGTATTCCTGCCAGAACGGCTCCAGCTGCGCAACGAGCTTGGGGGCCAACGACTCCAGCGCGTCCGGCACGATGGTCGGGCTGACCTTCTTCACCGCGGCGTAGCCGCCCTTGACGGCCAGGCCCGACGCACCACCCTTGTCCGACACCTCGGCGTCCAGAACCGCCTTGGCATCGGCCAGGAAAGCCGTACGATTGGCGTCGTTGAGCAGGGATTCAGACAGTGCTGCAACCACTTTCAGGTTCCTCCGGATCGATGTCGATGAACGAGCGCTGGCCACTATACGCACCACCCGCACCAGGCACGCGGTGCTCACCCGGCAACCGGGCGAGTCGGCTATACCCGGCACCGGTGTCGCGCAAACAAACTGGAACCGATTCAGGGCTGCCACGGGAGCAGTTGAACCATCAATCCTTCACAATCAGCGAGGACTTCGCCCAGCTCATCGCGTAATTCCGCGGTTATGAACGTCTTTCGCCCCTCGGTCCGCGCGACCCGGCCGGTCACCGTCAGCGGCGTCTGCAACGGAGTGATCTTTCGATAATTCACATGCAGATACGCGGTGCGGCTGATCGGGCGGCCGGCGTAGTGCACGATCATGCCGAGCAGATCGTCGAACAGCAGCGGGAGCACGCCGCCGTGCGCGGCGCCGTTGCCGCCCAGGTGATACCGGCGGAACTCGCCCGCCATGGTGATGCCGTCGGGTCCGGCTTCGACTGTGCGCCACGGCAACAGCAGCAGGCTGCCGCGCCCGGGCAGGGTCACCGCGCGCCCGGCCGGGCCCTGGAGTTCGGGCGCGCGGTAGGGCTCGAGCAGGCCGATCAGTTCGTTCGCCTTGGCGAGCGCGTCGCCGAACACCTCGTCGGGCGCGTCGACGCTGACGGCGAGATCCTGCAGGGTGCGCATGGCCTCGACGAACGGTCCGAAGTTCGCGCCGATCTCCGCGCGCGACACCTTGGGGAAGCCGCCGTGCTTTTCGTACCTGCTCTCGTCGACCATGCTGCTGTCGATCTTCGGCTTCACACCGTTCCCTGAAACAGGTTCCACTCGCTCGTTCATAACTTGCACGGTAACGCGTCTTTTTACACCGTCAAGTCCTGACGACCGATAACCGGCCACTGGCCAGTCCAGGCGGCGCGACGATAATCTCTGGCGTGACGTTCAATCCGAAGTTGTGGCGGCCCGTTCCCGGTTTCGAGAACCTGACCGACATCACCTATCACCGGCATGTCGACCAGGGCACCGTCCGCATCGCCTTCGATCGCCCCGAGGTGCGCAACGCCTTCCGCCCGCACACCGTCGACGAGCTCTACCGAGCCCTCGACCACGCGCGGATGACCGCCGACGTCGGCGCGGTGCTGCTCACCGGCAACGGCCCCAGCCCCAAGGACGGCGGCTGGGCGTTCTGCTCGGGCGGCGATCAGCGCATCCGCGGGCGCAACGGCTACCAGTACGCCAGCGGCGACACCGCCGACACCGTCGATCAGGCGCGCGCCGGCCGGCTGCACATCCTGGAAGTCCAGCGGCTCATCCGCTTCATGCCCAAGGTGGTCATCGCGCTGGTCAACGGCTGGGCCGCGGGCGGCGGGCACAGCCTGCACGTGGTCTGCGACCTCACCCTCGCCAGCCGCGAGCACGCCCGCTTCAAGCAGACCGACGCCGACGTGGGCAGCTTCGACGGCGGCTACGGCAGCGCCTACCTGGCCAAGATGGTCGGCCAGAAGTTCGCGCGCGAGATCTTCTTCCTCGGCCGGCCCTACACCGCCGAGGAAATGCATCAGATGGGCGCGGTCAACAAGGTCGTCGACCACGCCGAACTGGAGAACGTGGCGCTGGAGTGGACCGCCGACATCAACGGCAAATCCCCGCAGGCGCAGCGCATGCTGAAGTACGCGTTCAACCTGCTCGACGACGGCCTGGTCGGCCAGCAGCTGTTCGCGGGCGAGGCCACCCGCATGGCCTACATGACCGACGAGGCCGTCGAGGGCCGCGACTCCTTCCTGCAGAAGCGCGCCCCCGACTGGACCCCGTACCCCTGGTACTTCTGAGCGAACGGACACCATGGAAATCCTCAGCAGCCGGATCATTCTGCGGCCCGCCGACTACCCGGCCACCCTCGCCTTCTATCGCGACAGCCTCGGGCTGGCGATCGCGCGGGAGTATCCCGGCGGCACCGTCTTCTTCGCCGGGCAGTCCCTGGTGGAGATCGCGGCGCACGGCGGATCGGGCGTGTCGTCGGCCTTCGACGGCGCGATCTGGCTGCAGGTGCGCGATGTCGCCGACGCCGCGGCGGAACTCGCGCTGGCGGGGGTCGCGATCGATCGGGCGCCGGTGCGCGAGCCGTGGGGCCTGATCGAAATGTGGGTCAAGGACCCCGACGGCGTGCCGGTGGTGCTGGTCGAGATCCCGCCGGATCATCCGATCCGGCGGGATATTCGCAGCTCGGACCACTGATCGACGATCTTGTCCGAACGATCGAGTTGCCGGGGCGCCCGACTGCGAGGACGATTGCAAGCACACGCGGCAGCGGCCCCGGGTCCGAACACGTGACTCCGCCCGCCGCCGATCGAAGACCGAGGGTGTCCGACCGCCGAAGTCCGGGTACCCCTCGCGTACCCGTCCGACGAGTGAATCGCAGACACCGACATGCCTGGCTTAGCTGAGCCCCACCGCAAACCGACCCGTTCCGCGCGCGGCGGCGCGGGCATGACACGATCCCTACCGTGAGAGGGCGCAGCGATCGAACCACGGGCTTGTTGCCTCTGGGCACGACAGGAGCAACGGCAGGCGAGGTGCGGGCGTGAGTAGGACGCTGCGCACGCTGCCGATGCCCACCGGATCCGGTGTCGGCGATGTCCTGCCGCACCTGCGGGAAGCCTTGGAGGGCAACGGCCCCGCCTGGCTACCCATCCCGACCAGCGACCGGCGCGAAGCGCGCCGGCTGTCCGACGCGCTCGGGCCCGGCGAGCCGATCGACGACGAGGTCGCCCTGGTGGTGACCACCTCCGGCACCACCGGCGTGCCCAAGGGCGCCATGCTCAGCGCGGCCGCCCTGCGGGCGAGCGGAGCCGCCACACATGACCGCCTCGGCGGCCCGGGCAGCTGGCTGCTCGCGCTGCCGACCCACCACATCGCCGGTATCCAGGTCCTGCTGCGCAGCATCCAGGCCGGCACCGAGCCCACCGTGCTCGACGTCTCCGGCGGCTTCCTGCCCGAGGCGCTGGCGGGCGCCATCTCCGGCATGCGCGGTCCGCGCCGGTACACCGCGCTGGTGCCGACCCAGCTGATCAAGGCCCTGGACGCCCCCGTCGCCGCGGCGGCGCTCGCCGAACTCGACGGCGTGCTGGTCGGCGGGGCGGCCACGCCACCGCACGTGTACGAGCGCGCGCAAGCGGCCGGTATCAACGTGGTTCGCACCTACGGCATGAGCGAGACCTGCGGCGGTTGCGTCTACGACGGCGTTCCGCTCGCGGGCACCGAGGTCCGGATCGAGGACGGCCGGGTCGTGCTCGGCGGCGACATGATCGCCGTCGGCTACCGCAGTCAGCCCGATCACCCGGCCTTCGCCGAACCCGGCTGGTTCCGCACCGAGGACGCGGGCAGCTACGAGAACGGCGTGCTCTCGATCAGCGGCCGTCTCGACGAGGCCATCATGACCGGCGGCCTGCTGGTGATCCCGCAGGTGGTCGAGGCCGTGCTCGGCACGCACCCCGCGATCAGCGAATGCGTGGTGCTCGGCCTGCCCGACGAACGGCTCGGCCAGCGCGTCGCGGTCGCCGTCGTCCCGGCCAAGGGCGCCACCCCGACCTTGGACGAGCTGCGCGACCACGTGGTCCGCGAGCTCGACTCCATCGCCGCGCCGCGCGAACTCGCCATCCTGGAGGAGCTCCCGCTGCACGGCCCGGGCAAGCCGAACCGCACCGCCGTCCGCGAACTGCTGCTCTCGCACACCACGATCACCTAGGCGTGCAAGAAGGCGTGTGATCGGCGTGCAAGGGCCGTGCAAGAACGGCCCCGCACAGTGATCGCATGACATCATTCGCACCTGATTCAGCGCTCGCCGTCGAGGCGAACGAGCTGGTCAAAGTGTTCGGGGAACAGCGCGCCGTAGACGGCGTCAGCCTGGCCGTGCCGCAGGGCGCGGTGTACGGCGTGCTGGGACCGAACGGGGCCGGCAAGACCACCACCATCCGCATGCTGGCCACCCTGCTGCGGCCCGACGGCGGCAGCGCCCGGATCTTCGGCCGCGACGTCGTCGCCGAGCCGACGGCCGTGCGCTCGCTGATCGGCGTCACGGGACAGTACGCCTCGGTCGACGAGAAGCTCACCGCCACCGAGAACCTGATGATCTTCTCCCGGCTGCTCGGTCTCGGCCGCGCCGACGCCCGGCGCAAGACCGCCGAGCTGCTCGAGGAGTTCGATCTGACCGAGGCCGCCGACAAGGCGCTGGAGAACTTCTCCGGCGGCATGCGGCGCCGCCTCGATCTGGCCGCCAGCCTGATCTCCACGCCGCCGCTGCTGTTCCTCGACGAGCCCACCACCGGACTCGACCCGCGCACCCGCGCCCAGATGTGGGAGACCATCCGCCGGCTGGTCCGCGAGGGCGCCACGGTGCTGCTCACCACGCAGTACCTGGACGAGGCCGATCAGCTGGCCGACCGGATCGCCGTCATCGACCGCGGCAAGGTGATCGCCGACGGCACCGCTGACGAGCTGAAGGCCTCGATCGGCGGGTCCTCGCTGCACCTGACGCTGGCCGACAAGACCCAGCTCGACGAGGCCCGGCGCATCGTCGGCGATTTCCTCGGCGCCGAGGCGCAGATCACGCCCGAGGCCGGTCGGCTCACCGCGCCGCTGCGCACCGCCGACATGACCACCGATCTGCTGATCCGCCTGCGCGAGTGGGAGATCGGGATCGACGAGATCAACGTTTCCAAGCCCAGCCTGGACGAGGTCTTCCTCACCATCACCGGCCGTCCGGCCGCGGACGAGACCTCCTCCGCGAACGAAAGGAGCGCGGCATGACCACGACTCTCGACGCGCCCGCGCCCACCGGCCGCACCCTCGCGAAGATCCCCGAGGTGAGCAATCGCATCGGCCTGAAGCAGACGGTGCAGAACTCGCTCACGATGGCCTACCGCGGCATCCTGAAGATCAAGCACAATCCCGAGCAGCTGTTCGACGTCACCATTCAGCCGATTCTGTTCACCGCGCTGTTCGCCTTCATCTTCGGCGGCGCGATGTTCGGATCGGTGGACAACTATCTGCCGCTGTTCATCCCCGGCATCCTGGTGCAGACCGTGGTACTGACCTCCATCGTCACCGGCACCCAGCTGCGTGAGGATATGGACAAGGGTGTCTTCGACCGGTTCAAATCGCTTCCGATCGCGCGCATTTCGGCGCTGTCGGGCGCGCTGATCGCGGACATGGTCCGCTATCTGATCGCCACCACCCTCACCGTCGTGATGGGCCTGATCCTGGGTTACCGCCCGGGCGGCGGCTTCGTCGGCGTGCTGGCCGCGTGCCTGATGGTGATCGTCTGCTCGTTCGCGATCAGCTGGATCTGGGCCCTGGTCGGCGTCACCGGCAAGAGCGCCTCCGCCGTGCAGGGCATCTCGATGATCATCATGTTCCCGCTGACCTTCGTCTCCGGCGCGTTCGCCCCGGTGTCCTCCATGCCGGGCTGGCTGCAGGGCATCAACCACGCCAACCCGGTGTACTACATGGTCAAGGCCGCACAGGAGTTGATGAACGCCAACCACTACGGCTCCAACCTGCTCTGGTCCCTCGTCGGCTCCCTCGCCGTCATCGTGATCATCGCCCCGCTCACCGTCCGCGCCTACATGCGCCGCGCCTGACCGGATACCGCCATGGGCCGGAGGATTCCGAATCCTCCGGCCCTTTCGTGTCCGCTCAGCGGCCCTCGTGCATCTTGTCCAGGAGTTCCAGGACTCGGTGGGCGGCGACCTTGCGGCCCAGTTTCGCGGCGCGGGAACGGGCTTCGGCTACGCGGTCGGGGCCGACGCGGGTGCGGGCGAGGTCGAAGTGGCGGGCGAGTTGCATGGAGGGGTAGTCCTGGCGGGCCTGGACGCGGCCGGCCAGGGCCAGCAGTTCCAGGCCGCGGGCCGGGGCCGCGCCGCTGTTGAGCAGGTAGGAACCGAGGCCGCAGGCGACCGAGCCGAGCTGGGGCAGGTCACTGAGCTGCGGCAGCACGATGCGGGCGTTCTCGACCAATTGGGCAGGGAGCAGGCCGGTTTCGGCGGTCCGGCCGTGCAGCACGTGCCCGCCCAGCGCCGCGACGCCGAGCATGATGCTGCCGGGGCCCGGGGCGAAGGTCGGGTCCGGCCAGTCGTAGAGCTCGAGGGCCCGCCAGAACAGCCGCAGCCCGCCGTCGATATCGCCCTCGGCCAGGGCGAGTTCCGCGGCCGAGCAGGTCAGCGCGCCGGCCAGGTGGTTGGTGGTGCCGGGTAGCCCGTCGACGGTGCCGTTGGGGCCGAGCGCGATCTCGATGTGGTGCCGGGCGCGCTCCAGTTGCCCGGCGCCGACGAGCGCCGCGGCCAGGTGCGCCCGGGTCTCGACGCTCTCCTCCGAGGTGCCCAATTGCCGCAGCAGATCCAGGCATTCGGTGTAGTAGGTGACCGCCTCGTCGTAATTGGCGACCTGGCCGCAGACGCCCGCCAGGTGCCGGCTCACCATCGACACGTTCCAGACGTCGTCCGGATCGAGCAATTCCAGTGCGCGCAAGGCGTCTTCGGTCGACCCGGGCACGTCGCCCATGTTCTCGCGCATGTTGGCGCGCAGCATCAGCGCGGTGGCCCGGGTGTCCCGGTCGGGTGAGCGGACGCCGGCGACCAGGGCGCGGCCGATCCCGCGCAGATTGGCGCGGGTCAGCATCACCCGGCACAGGAAACGGCCCTGCTCGCTCAGATCGGTCCGGTCGCGCAGCAGCCGCCGCACCCGCATCCGCAGCTTGGACAGCTCCCGCATGTTCGCGCCGAAGAACGCCAGGTGCAGGAAGATCAGCACATAGTTGACCAGGTGGTGGTCCGCGGGCGGGGCATCCGGCGCTCCGGCGGGATCGAGCGCGAGCAGGCGCTCCGCCCAGCTCATCACCTCGACGTGCGAGCCGCGGATCACCCACAGCGCCCCCAGCACCGGAAAGACCGTGTACAAGGTGACGGCGTCGCGCTGCTCCACCGAATACCGCAGGACCGCAAGCAGATTGTCCTGTTCGGCGGCCACCGACAGGGCCAGCCGGATCTGGTCGCCGCGCCCCCGCGAGTCGGCCGCGTCGCCGGCGAAGGCCCGGGCCCACACCGCCATTCGGCGCATCACCACCTCGCCCTCGCCCGCCCGCGTGAGCTGTTCCTCACCGAATTCGCGCACCGTCTCCAGCATCCGGTAGCGGGTGCCGAGGCGGTCGTCGTCGAGCACGGTGAGCAGCGACTGGTTCACCAGTCCGTCCACCGCGGCCGCGACATCGCAGTCGGCCCCGGCCACCACTTCGGCCGCCGTCAGCGTGAAACCCGCCGGGAAACGGCACAACCGGCGCAGCGCGAGCTGCTGATCCGGCTCGAGCAGATTCCAGCTCCACTCGATCACCGCGTGCAGGGTGCGGTGCCGCTCCGGCGAGCTGCGATCGCCGCTGCGCAGCAGCGCGAATCGGTCGGCGAGCCGTTCGTTGATGTCCTCGACGCTCAGGGTGCGCACGCGCGCGGCCGCGAGTTCGATGGCCAGCGGCAGGCCGTCCAGGGTGCGGCAGAGCTGGGCGACGACCACCGGATCCAGCCGCACCGCGGGCCGCACCGCGCGGGCCCGGGCGCGAAACAAGTCGGTGGCCGGCGAACCCGACTCGTCGATCGCCAAGGGCGGCAACGGATACACCGTCTCGGCGGTGATCATCAGCGGTGCGCGGCTGGTGGTGAGCACGGTCAGTTGCGGGCACGCGCCGATCAGATCGGCGACGACCACGGCCACCGCCTCGATCATGTGCTCGCAGTTGTCCAGGATGAGCAGCATCGGGCGCGCCGACAACGCGCCGCGCAACCGCTGCCGGGCCTCGGGGAGATACAGGCTGGACGCGGCCTCGTCGGGGTCGCCGCCGGAATCGCGCAGGCGCTGCCGCGCGTCGGCGACATACTTGTTGCGCAGACCGGTGGAATCGACCGTCAGTTCGCCCAGCCCCAGCGCCGCGCTGATCGTGGCCTCGAGTTCGACCCGGGTGCGCTCGACGCCACCGTCCGAGCGGACCGAGGCCAGCTCCACCAGCAGCACCGGCAGGTGCGCGGCGGCGCGGGCGCCGACCTCGTTGGCGATCCGGGTCTTTCCGGTGCCGCCGGGGCCGAGCACGGTGACCACCCGGGATTCCGGCAGCAACTGCCCGAGCGCGGTCAGGTCGCCCTCGCGGCCGAGCAGCGCGTTCGGCGCGGCGCGCAGGCCGATCGCCATGGCGGCGAGGGTGTCGGTGTCCTCGGGCAGGGCGCCCGGAGCGGCGGAGCCGCCCTGATGAGCACGACCGCCCTCGGCAGCCCGCGCCCCCTGGGCCGACCCGTAGCCGGATCCCGCGCTACCGGCAGAACCGTTTCCGAACCCTGAACCCGCAGTCGCTCGGCTGCCGAACCCCGGGCTCGCCGCCGCCCCGTTGCCGAACCCCGAGCCCGCGAGCCCCCGGTTGCCGAACCCCGAGCCCGTGGGGGCCTCGCCGCCGAACCCTGAACCCGTGGGGGCCTCGCCGCCGAATCCCGAACCCGTGGCAGCCTCGCCGCCGAACCCCGAACCCGTGGCAGCCTCGCCGCCGAACCCCGAACCCGTGGCAGCCTCGCCGCCGAACCCCGAACCCGCGGGCAACTCGCCGCCGACTCCAGCGACCGGCCCGGAACCGGCCACCGTACTCGCCCGGCCACCGGTCACCCTGTCGCCCACCGGTTCCCCGCGCAGTATCGCCGTGTTCAACTCGATCAGCTCGCGCCCCGGATCCGCGCCCAGCTCGTCGCCGAGCCGGGCCCGGAACACCGCGAACGATTCCAGCGCTTCGTTGCCGCGCCCGGATCGGGCCAGCAGCCGCATGAGCACCACCTGGGCGGGCTCGTCCAGCGGCTGTTCGGCGGCCAGCTGCCGGGCGAGGCGCAGCGCGCCGTCGACATCACCGGCGGACTCGCGCGCCGACAACTCCAGCGCGTCGAGTTCGCGCAGGCGGCCCGCGGCCGCGGTGGCCAGTTCGTCGGCGACCGCGCCGGGCGGCAGGTCCGCGCCGGGTTCGCCCCGCCACAGTGCGCGCGCCGCGGCCACCGCCGCGACGCAGCCCGCGCTGTCACCGTCGTCGCGACGGACGCGGGCGTCGCGCAGCAGCTCGGTGAGCGCGCTCAGGTCGACCTGGCCGGGCCGCAGGGTCAGCCGGTAGCCGGCCGGGCCGATCTCGAGGACGCCGTCGGGCAGCACCGCGCGCAGCCGCGAGACCTGTGTGTGCAGCGCGTTCATCGGGGCGCGCGGGGGTTGCTCGCCCCAGACGTCGTCGATCAGGGCCTGGGCGCTGCGGGCGCGGCCGGGATGCAGGGCCAAGGCGGCCAAGAGCAGACGCGACCGGGTGCCGGGCACCGTGTGCAGCGTGCCGTCGCGGCGTAGCGCGATTTCGCCCAGCAGGGCCACCACGACCGTTTCGCCTGCGGGCGTCGTCACTCGACTGCGCCCCTGGGGGCCGCTGTGTTCCGGCAACATTCCTCGGTCATCGTATGCGAGCGACACCCGGTCGGTCCTCCTGGTTTTTCGCCGCGTGGCGCGCTCCGGCAGCTGTGTCCTGCCGCACGCCTGGGAGGCCGGGACCCGCCCGGGCGATTAGGCTCGGCGCATGGCTACTGCAGCGCAATGGATCGAGGGCGCGCGTCCCCGCACTCTGCCGAACGCGATCGCACCGGTGCTGGCGGGCACCGGCGCGGCCGCCGCCCTCGGCGGATTCGTGTGGTGGAAAGCCGTTCTCGCGCTGCTGGTTTCGCTGGCGCTGATCATCGGCGTGAACTACGCCAACGACTATTCCGACGGCATCCGCGGCACCGACGACGAGCGGGTCGGTCCGCTGCGGCTGGTCGGATCGAAGCTGGCCTCGCCCGCCGCGGTGAAGAACGCGGCGGTGCTCAGCCTCGCGGTCGGCGCGGTGCTCGGCCTGGTGCTCGCGGCCACGACCGCGTGGTGGCTGCTGCTGGTCGGCGTGGCCTGCCTGGCGGGCGCCTGGTTCTACACCGGCGGCAGCAAGCCCTACGGCTACAGCGGTTTCGGTGAGATCGCGGTCTTCGTGTTCTTCGGGTTGATCGCGGTGCTCGGCACCGAGTTCGTGCAGGCCGAGCGGGTCGACTGGGTCGGCCTGGTGCTCGCGGTGGCGGTCGGCGCGTTCTCCAGCGCGGTGCTGGTCGCCAACAATCTGCGCGATATCCCGACCGATACCGAGTCCGGCAAGACCACGCTCGCGGTGAAACTCGGCGACGCGCGGACCCGCACCCTGCATCTGGCGCTGCTGGTGATCCCGTTCCTGGCGACACTGGCGCTCGTCGCGCGGACGCCCTACGCGCTGGTCGGCCTGGTCGCGATTCCGCTCGCGGTGCGGGCCAACGCGCCCGTGCGCGGCGGCAAGAACGGCCTCGAACTCATTCCGGCCCTGCGCGATTCCGGGCTCGCGCTGCTGATCTGGTCGGCCGTGACGGCGCTGGCCCTCGGTCTGTCCTGAGCCCGCACACCCGGACACCCCGGCGGTCGCCCGCCGGGGGTGTCCGGGTTTCGCGTCAGTCGTTGTCCGGGACCAGGATTCCCAGCACCCAGTTGACCAGGGTGATGATGATGCCGCCGAGCAGTCCGGCCCAGAAGGAGCCGACGTGCAGGCCGTAGTCGGAGAACGCGTCGGTCAGCCACGCGGTCAGCATCAGCATCAGGGCGTTGACCACCAGCAGGAACAGGCCGAGGGTCAGCACCACCAGGGGCAGCGAGAGCAATTTCACCAGCGGCTTGACCAGGGCGTTGACCAGCGTGAACACCGCGGCGATGACGAGCACCACGATGATCTTGCCGCCGTTGCCCTGATCCTCGGGGTACACGATGTCGATCTTGTCGACCCAGGCGGCGGCCAGCCAGATGGCCACCGCGTTGATGATCAACCGAATCAGAAGCTGCATGGGGCCATGCTAGGCCCCGGGTGCACCCGGGGCGCGTGCGAAACACGATGACCAGTCCGCTCCTGCCCCGTCAGGCGGCCTGATCCAGCAGCGCGTGCACCTTGGGCCGCAGGGCCTCGATGCCCTTGCCGCCGCCGAGGATCCGCGCCGTCGTCTCGTTGGGCGCCCGCAGGATCGCGAGCAGGATGTGCGCGGATTCGATGGTGCCGTCGTCGCGGGCCAGCGCCTCCCGCAGCGAAAGCTCCAGGATCTTCTTCGCCCCGCGGGTGAACGGGATGTGCCCGAACAGACGCGGAGTCCCGAAGCCGAACCGGCCGCGCTTGGCCTCCTCGGCGGGCACCGCCCGTTCCCACGCGTCCGCCCCGAAGGTGGCCTCCAGGCTCTCGCGGACGGCGTCGAGATCGATGCCGATCGAGCGCAGCGCTTCCGCATCGGCGGCGCCGAGCGGCTCGTCCGCGGCCGCCGCACCCGCGGGCGGCGCCGCGAGCTGGGCCAGCACGCCGTCGTGGGTGAGCCCGGCGGCGGCGAGCAGCTCTTCGAGCTCCGCGTCGCCGGCGGCGAGCAGCCCGAGCAGGACGTGCTCGACGTCGATGGTGGTGGAGCCGAGCATGCGGGCGGTCTCCTGCGCGTCGACCACCGCCACCCGGGCCGATTTACTGAACCGTTCGAACATCAGCGGTTCCTGCCTCTCCGGTTGTACTTCTGATGGACCGCCTGCTTGCTGACCTCGAGCGCTTCGGCGATGGCTTGCCAGGACCAGCCCTGTTCGCGGGCATTGTCGACCTGGATCGCTTCCAGACGCTCGAGCAGCCGACGCAGTGCGAGCACCGCGCGCAGGCCGACCCTGGGGTCGGGACTGCCGGCGGCGGCCGCCAGGTTGGTTGCTTCTGTCATGCCGTCAATTTTGATTGACGCTACGGCCTCGTGTCAACAAAAATTGACGATGTTCGCTCTCGGAAAACGCGAAAACCCCCGCCGCGAAGCGACGGGGGTGACGTGCGGCCGGGCGGCTAGCCGGTCCAGGCTCCGGTGGCGTGGAACTTCTCCAGGATCGCCGTCGGCTCGGCCAGGCTCATGCCCTGCGCGGCGACCCACGCGTCGTCGAAATACGTGCCCGCGTACCGATCGCCGCCATCACAGATGAGCGTGACGATGCTGCCCGAGCGGCCCGCCGCCAGCATCTCCCCCACCAGCGCCCACACCCCCCACAGATTGGTGCCGGTGGACCCGCCCACCCGGCGGCCCAGCGCGACGCTCGCGTGCCGCGCCGCCGCGATCGAGGCGGCGTCGGGCACGTGGATCATCCGATCGATCACCTGGGCGATGAACGACGGCTCGACCCGCGGGCGGCCGATTCCCTCGATGCGAGAAGGCATTCCGGTCTGGTAATCGAGATCGGCGGTCTCGTAGCCGCCGAAGAACGCGGAGTTCTCCGGGTCCACCACCGCCAGTTTCGTGACGTGCCTGCGATAGCGGATGTACCGGCCGATGGTGGCGCTGGTGCCGCCGGTACCCGCGCCCACCACGATCCACTCCGGCACCGGGCACACCTCCAATTCCATTTGCTGGAAGATGGATTCGGCGATGTTGTTGTTACCGCGCCAGTCCGTGGCACGTTCGGCATGGGTGAACTGGTCCATGTAGTGCCCGCCGCACTCGCGCGCCAGCCGGGCCGCCTCGGAGTAGATCTCCGGTGGGCGCTGCACGAAATGACAACGGCCGCCCTGCGCTTCGATCAGCGCGATCTTCTGCGGCGAGGTGCTCGCGGGCATGACGGCCACGAAGTCCAGGCCGAGCAGCTTGGCGAAATACGCCTCGCTCACCGCGGTCGACCCGGAGGACGCCTCCACCACCGTGGTGCCCTCGGTGACCCAGCCGTTGCAGATCGCGTACAGGAACAGCGAGCGCGCCAGGCGGTGCTTCAAACTGCCCGTGATGTGGGTGGATTCGTCTTTCAGGTAGAGCTGGATTCCCCACTCCGCGGGCAGCGGGTAGCGCAGCAGGTGGGTGTCGGCGCTGCGCTGGGTGTCGGCGTCGATCAGCCGGACCGCGTTGTCCACCCACTCCCGGGGCGCGCTCTGGTCACAGAACTTCACTTACCGCCCTCCGACTCGCCTCGCAGCCGGGCGCGCAACTGCGCCTTGTCCGCGCGGCGCTTGGCGTCGACCACCGCGATGTCCTCGTTCACCCGCGTGCGCAGTTTCTTGAACAACGTCAGCGACAGCGGCATCGCGATGATGAGCGCGAACAGCGCCGCCACCACGATCGGGATCTCGACGCCCACCACTTTCGCGAGCAGCACGATCACCGCCGTCAGCGCCGCGACCAGCAGCAACCTGGCCAGCGTGTACAGCGCGAGGTTGCGGACCAGCCGCCTGTTCGCCTTCGGAGATTGCTGGGCGGATGCGGGGTCTGGCTGAGTTGCGTCGCTCACGTCTGCCAGCGTATGCGAAGCTGTTGCCCGCCCTCGGTCCCCACCCATCGCCGAGGTCGGGCGCTTATCCGTTTTGTCCATTACTTCGCCTTTACCAAACGTAGGTGGTTCGCGTACCTAGGGGTTGGGGTGCAACGATGGCGCCATCTGATGAGGGAACTGTCGAGAACGGAGAGGTTTGCTATGAGTGCGATCACCGTCGGCGGCCAGGACACCCTGCTGACACCGGGACAAGTTGCTGCCATGTTCCACGTCGATCCCAAGACCGTCACCCGCTGGGCCCACGCCGGGCGCCTCGGGTCGCTGCGCACACCCGGCGGCCACCGCCGGTTCCGTGAGTCCGAGGTGCTGCAGCTACTGCGTTCGCTCACCACGGAAGCGTCCATCCGCTGACGCGCTGAGCGGGGCATCGGCCGGCTGCGCCGGCCCTCGTCACCCGTGCGGGCGCGGGCCCGTTTCTCCTGTCAATGCCCGCGCCCGGACTCCTCCGACAATTTCGTGTCCGCGATGCACATCGGGCACGCACGCGGCTAACCTCGTAAGCAGGAGGTGAGCCACGTGACGTACCTGTTGGCACTCATCGCGGTGGTGGCTATCGCGGTGCTGTGCTGGAAAGCTTTCGGTCCGGAACGGATGAGCGAGCAGGCCCCGCGGACACCACAGCCCAAGCGTGTTGTGGGGCCGGACGACGACCCGGAGTTCCTGTGGCGGCTGTCCAAGCAGCGCCGCGACGGAGACGGGTCCTCGACCGAACGCTAGCCCGGATTGTCGAAGTAGTAGCTGACCAGGTGGTAAGCCGATTCATGGTTGACCTCCAGGTCGGCGTCAGCCCACACTGCCGTGCGCCCGCGTCCGGAACGAATCCGGGCGATCTCTGCCCAGCGCACGGTCAGGTGGCTGTCGTCGCCGCGTTCTTCTTGTTCCTCGCACCGCTCAGGACAGGGCTCGGGTGATGCCGGGGCGTTCCGCCGGGTTCTCGAAATAGTGGCGGACCAGGTGATAGGCCAGCAGCGGGTGCACCGCCAGTTGCTTGTCCTGAACGGTCAAAACCGCGTTGCCCTGGGTTTTCTGGAGCAGAAGGCGAGTGGCGCGACCGACCCGCGCGGGAAGCACCGCCTCCGGATCGCGCACCTCCACAGCGAAGTCGTTCGTCCACGCACCGGCATTGACCCAGTTGCCCGACCCTCGATCGGAAACGAACGGGCGGATTCGCTGGACCTCGTGCCACGGGATCGCGAAATGCGGACCGACGATCCTGGTCGGGGTGAGCCGCAGACCGGTTGCCGCGGAGCGATCTTCCGCCAGCACCGCGTACGCGATGAACAAGAAGAACGCAGCGACCAAACCGATGCACACCATGCCCGCGACAGGCCGCCAGTCGCGATACACCACGGCGCGCACCGCGCCCACGCCGACCAATGCCATACCCGCCACACCGATCACCAGGAACAGCACACCCACCCACCGCGAAGCCCGCTGGAACGGCACCAGCAGCCCCTGCTCCACGACGCCGTCCACGTCCACCTGGACAACCCGAATCCCACTGTCGCCCTTGGCGACATTCACCCGGTTCCGCTGCTCGTCCCGCCGCCACTCCGACGGCCACGACAGCAATTCCACCCGGCGCTCCACCCCACTCACCCGGCCCATCGTTCCAGACCGGGTCACTACGCGCACCCATCAGGAAGCGTTCGGCGCTATGGCTGGGTCGTCAACCCAGCTGCCGGGTTGCAGCACAGCGGGTCTCGCTACACCGCCCGCACTGAAGTCAGGCACTCGGGCCATCGGAGCTCGGAGAGCTGCTGCTCCCACTGTCTTTCCGCCATGCGCGGTCAACGTGTTCCGG
This sequence comes from Nocardia sp. NPDC050435, assembly GCF_040655395.1. Classification (NCBI taxonomy): domain Bacteria; kingdom Bacillati; phylum Actinomycetota; class Actinomycetes; order Mycobacteriales; family Nocardiaceae; genus Nocardia; species Nocardia sp. NPDC050435. Next base: position 232,162 of record NZ_JBFAJW010000004.1, on the reverse strand, counting down.
TCGTTGGTGACCGCACGGCAGTTCGGTGCCCGATTGGTCACGCACGGTGCCGCCGAAACGACCCGCCGGCCAGACGATGATGCCGTCCTCGTGCCACGAGACATCGAACTGCGCGTCGTTGCTGACGACGTGTTCCGAGTAATCGGCATCGTCGAACTCGATGATGAATGCGTCTCCTGGCCGCATCCAGTAATCCTCGCCGTACGGCTCGAGCATTACTGTGAGCGTCTTGTCCGAGTACGGATTGGACAGCAGCAGTTTGGGCACGGCTGAAGCCTAGGTCAACAGACCCAGGCTGCCGTCAGTTCAATCCGGCGTAGCTGTGCAGGCCGCTGATCACCATGTTGATGATGAAAAGCGTTCTCGCCGTTTGTAGCTGACGGTTGTCAACGAGCATGTCCACTACCAGCACGTTTGCGCAGTGGAGGCGATGGTGACGTTGGTGCTGGCCAATGCTACTGCGTACTTCCTGCGTACCCACGCTGGTAGGGGCAGGTCAGGCCATCACCCGTCGGCAAACCATCAGGGGCAGGATTGTCCACCTGCACCGATCAGACTGACCACTTGCATTGACCGAGCTCGAAGCGCGATTTCGGTAAGGCGCAGGTGGTGTCTTCTAGGTCGATCGCAAGGCCCGTGGCGGAATTTCATCCACCGGGACTGCAGCTCCGACACCAAAAACGCGCCAGTGATCGAAATTAATTCCCGACGGATCGGGTATATCTTCACACCTGACCACTGTTGCAAAAATCGTATCCGCTGGCAATTCGCGGTCATCAGTTGCGCGCAGGCCAATACCCGGGTCTGGCGGCAGCTTTACGTACGCAACCTCAGGCGAAGCAATATGTGGACGGGTAGTCATTCCTCTATTTTTTAGCGCTTTTCGAATAGCCCTGAGTCCGCGCTGAAAGCTTTTGACCGTCTCCGGCACGACAACGAGAGGTAGCAAATGCTTCGCATCGTCTTGGTTCACGATCGTAGCGAACGCACTGTAGACATCAAGGATCGGCTTGTAGCCTTCTGCTGAGGCCGAGGCCATAGCATCTTCATATCCACCGGGCAAGAAATCGCCCCACTCATGCTTAAAGCTCAAATTCTCGATCGCCGTGCGCGGATTACAGATGTTCACGTTGGGATACGAGATCGCCAGAACATCTTTATCGCCACTGACCAATAAATGCGCATCGGCATCCTGATACAGCGCGACTAAGAAATTGTCATCAGGATCCCTGCACACGAGAGGCATTTCCGCATCTGGCCGATCAACAATCCACTGGCCGACGAGGCAGATTGCGTCCACATAGCGCTCCGCCTCTTCCTCGGACAGGTATCGGCGAAATTTACTTCGAGCGAGTCGCGTTTCTAGCTCGTAGATGAGCTTATCGGATACAACCAAGGTCAGATCCCGGTTCAGCGCCGCCTGGACAAGACTAGCCGAAGCACCTCGAGGGGACAGAGCTGCGGATATCAGAGCATTTGTATCCAGAACAACTCTCCGCAACGCTCACCTCTTCCCAGATGGCGCATGGTCGCGGTTTCGCTTCTCTTCACGCATCCGGCGGGTTTCTGCCTCTACCAGACTTTCCGCCGCTTCCTCGTCCATCGAGCCGCGGCTTTCCACGGCAGAGAACACCTGAGCTAGGGCCTTGCGGGCCGCGTCATCCTCAGTTTCCGCCCCCGTGGCAGCAAGTAGACGGGCGCGCGCGGCATCTCGCCTGCTACGAGTTCCCAAGCGCCGACACCTCCTCAGTCCGCTGTACTACCTCAGACGATACGCGGCTGCCTGAAGCCCTGGCGTCTGATCCGCTCAGACGGCGTCTGCTCCTCCAGCGCTTCCTCCCTTTATGACGAAAAGATCGCCGGGCTTGGCCGGCGACCTCTTCGTCCCGAACTATGACGTTTCACATAACCCCAGTTCAAGGCACTGTGCGGCTATGTTGGTGACGCTGGCTGACCAGCGTGCTCGCTGTTGGGGGTGCTGCCTGCCGAGGGGGATTGGCGGGGCTGCTGCGTACCGACTGCGTACCGACGGGGCAAGTGGGACTGCAACTTCGGTCCACGCAGTCTCAGGCTGTTCTGGGATCGACTCCCGATGTTCGGAACCAGGAGGACCAAAGGAGCGTACACTAAGGCGATTTAAATCCTTTGTATGGTCATTTTCGACTAGGGGCTCAATGTCTAACGACGAAATTCAACCATCCGATGAAGCTGTTAACTCTCCCGATTCAATACAGCGGAATGAACGCGGGGCTTCCGCAAGTGAGGGAAATCCCGTTGAGTTTGAGCAGAGCCGCCGCCGACGCCCTCTTCTTATTCGGGGCCCTATGAGAGAACTAAGAAAGGTTAGGCGACAGTCGGAATCTAGCGTGACGCAATCAGTAACCGGCAGTACCGTTGACGGCGATGTTATTAGCATCAGCAATGTAGCCGTTGGTGGAGACATTACAATAGTCAGCGGTACGTCGGGTGAAGCTGCAGAAATCAAGAGAATATTTGTCGATACACTTCGCGACCGCAGCGCGTTTTTGGAAAAAGTGCATCGGCAGGCATTGAAGCAGGCAAATTTTAACTACGTCATTTACACGATTTTCGCTATCTTAGGTGGGGTTGCTATTCTAGCGGCCGCCGTCCTGGCCTTGGTCGACAGGACCAATACAACACAATCTATTTCACTAGTTTCCGGGCTGGGTGGAATACTAGTGGGGACTTGCGGTGCTGCACTTGCCTACCGTGCGGATCAAGCGCGCAAGCATTTGGCGGAGCAAGGTCAAAAAGTTCATGAACAACTTCTTATGGAGCGAAGATTGGCCGAGGCGGCAGAACTGGTCGCCGGTATCAAGAATGCGAAGATCGGCGATCAGGCGCGAATCTCTCTGGCTTTGCGAATTCTAAATGAAGGAAAGCCTGAAACCAGTGTATCCGAATCAAGCAGCGATTGAAGCTTGTGTGGGCGGGGCGAATGTCGCGGTACAGGATACGGCCTTCCCCCGCTTAGGAGGGAACGCTGGATTGAGGACTAGGAATCAATGCCACGAGCTCTGTTCTGAGTACGTCGACGACCTACCTGATCCGGCTCCCTCTGGAGGTGGACCGAGCTCGGCAGCACGGACGCCTGCGCCCCCGGTGGTCCATCTGGTCAAAGATCACCTCTTAAGAGGTAGGTACGGCGTAGCCACCTTCTTTGTGGTCCTGCCCGTCCTCCTGCTGAAAACCGCCGGGTCTGCTTTCCTTGCCATGCCCACCGCACTGAGCGCGCCTCGCGCGCGAACACGACCGGCGAACCAGACGAACCGAAGAAACCGCAGGTAGAAGACGCTAATTGAGTCCGGCGTAGCTGTGCAGGCCGCTGATCACCATGTTGATTATGAAAAGGTTGAAGAGCATGGCTACGAAGCCGGCGACGTTGATCCAGGCGGCTTTGGTGTCGCGCCAGCCGGAGGTGGCGCGGGCGTGGAGGTAGGCGGCGTAGAGGACCCAGGCGATGAAGGAGCAGGTTTCCTTGGGGTCCCAGCCCCAGAAGCGGCCCCAGGCGGCTTCGGCCCAGATGGCGCCGAGGATGACGCCGGCGCCGAAGAGGGGGAAGCCGATGATGGTGGTCTTGTAGGCCAGGCGGTCCAGGGTGCGGGCGTCGGGGAGGCGGCGGGCGATCAGGCCGAGCAGGTTGTCGGACTCCTGGCCTTCGGGCTGGCGCAGGCGGTACAGGAACAGCAGGCTGGCGACGCCGGAGAGCAGGAAGATGCCGCTGCCGATGCTGACCACGGTGACGTGGATGGGCAGCCAGAACGACTGGAGGGCCGGCACCACGGGGGCGGCCTCGGCGTAGAGCACCTGGCCCGCGACGAACATCAGCACCAGCACGGGCACGAGCAGGAACACCCACATCGACCGGAACTTGCGCTCGTTGAGGAACGCGACGCCGACGACCATCGCCGCGGCCGTGGCCATCACCACGAACTCGTACATGTTGCCGAGCGGGAAACGGTGGGTCGCGAAGCCGCGCAACACGATCGCCGCGACATGCAGCACGATGCCGACCATCAGCACCGAGAACGCCATGTTGCCGAAACGCTCGGGCCACGGCCGCCTCGGCGCCTGCTCGATTCGCCCGGGCAGGCCGGGATCGATCGCGCCGCCGCCGGCGGCGACCAGCTCGCGCTCGGACAGCCGCTTCTGCGCCGCCGAGTACTGCACGATCAGCAGCGCGAGCACGAGCACGTAGACAACCCACGCCGATTTGAAGGCGAGGTTGCTGTACCCGGCGAGCGTCTCGTCGATCGGCATGGTCACTCTCCCGAAGTGGTCTTGGCAGGATCCAGCAGACGCGCGCGCAGCCGGTCGAACTCGCTGCCCCAGCCCGCCTGGTCGGTGCGCGCGAGGCCGCCCATCTCTACTACGGCGCGTCGTTGGTCAACGGTACCGGCATCGTCGGCGGACGGGTAGACCCGCACCCAAACCCGCCTGCGCTTCACCAGCAGCGACACCAGCAGCCCGGCCATCATGGCCAGCGCGCTGACCAGCACCCACTGCTGCGCCGGGTCGTGCGAGACCTGCAGGTTCACGAATTCCTTCGCGCCGTCGAAGGTCACCTTCGTGCCGTTGGGCAGGGTGGTGGACTCCCCGGGCCGCAGGTTCACCCGCGCTTCCTTGTTCAGCCGTTTCTGCGCGATCATCTCCTGATCGAGCGCAAACAGCGACTGCGGGCGGCCGGTGTCCAGACCGGTGTCGCCGCGGTAGATGTCGACCGCGACGGCCGGATCGTCCATCCGCGGGAACGCGGAGGTGAGCAGGCTGCCGTGGAACGCGGCGGTCGGCGCGAACAAGCCCTCGATCGCGATCTGATTCTTGCGCCGCTCCTCCTCGGTGGGGAACATGCCGCCGGGCGGATCGATGCGCAGCACACCGCTGGACAGGAAGGTCTGCGCGTCGTCGGGACGCCACTGGATGGTCTCGGTGCGGGTCTGCCCGTTCGGGAAGGTGACGGTGAAGGTCGGCGCGAATCCGTGGCCCTGCAGGTACAGCCGGTCCCCCGCGACGCGCAGCGGATGGTTCACCTGGATGGTGCTGTCGCGCCAGGTGTTGGACGCCAGATCCGCGCCGGCCTGGTACTGGATGTTCGAGGTGAACATCTCGGCCTGACCGTTCTGCAGATACTCGGCCTTGAAGTCCTTGACCCGCACGCAGATCGGCGTCATCCCGGTGCCGTCGTTGACGTTGCCCGCCTTGAACGAGTCGAACACCGCGGGCGAGGTGGTGCAGAAACCGGGCCCGTCGTCGGCGATCACGATGACGCTACCCTCGTACCCGAACAGCTTGCCCGCCGCGATCGCCACGAGCAGCCCCACCAGCGCCAGATGGAAGACCAGGTTGCCGAACTCGCGGGTGTAGCCCTTCTCCGCGGACAGCGTCAGTTCACCCTCGCGCTCCCCCGGCCGGACCTCGGTGCGCCAGCCGCGCAACTGCGCGCGGGCCTGCTCGATCACCTGCCGCGGGTCGCGCGCCACCGTCTCGGAGTGGTTGAGCGGCAGCCGCGCCAGATTGCGCGGGGCCTTGACCGGCCGGGTGCGCAGCGCCCGGTAGTGGTCGTAGCAGCGCGGCAGGATGCAGCCCACCAGCGAGACGAACAGCAGCACGTAGACGGCGGTGAACCAGAAGCTGGAGAACACGTCGAACAGTTCGAACCGGTCCATCCACGGGCCCAGGGTCGGGCGGTCGGCGATGTACTCGGCGACCTTCTGCTCGTTCAGGTTGCGCTGCGGCAGCAGCGCGCCCGGAATCGCGGCCAGCGCCAGCAGGAACAGCAGCACCAGCGCGGTGCGCATGCTGGTCAGCCCGCGCCAGGCGTTGCGCGCGGTCGCCCAGGCCCGCCCGGGCAGCGACTGGCGCGGCGGCTTCGCTGCCGCCGGGGTTTCCGTCAGTGTCATATCGGCAGCGTCACCTCGGAGACGAACGCGTCACGCACCCACGCCACGAACTGGTCCCACGCCCCCGTGACCAGCGCGACGCCGACGGCGACCAGCAACAGTCCCCCGACGATCTGGATGGTGCGCGAATTCCGCCGCAGCCACCCCACCCCGCGCAGCGCGTTCGCCGACCCGAAGGCCAGGATCACGAACGGCAGGCCGAGCCCGAGGCAGTAGGCGACGATCAGCGCGACGCCCCGGGCGGCGGTGGTCCCGTCGGTGCCCGCGGAGACCGCCATGACGCCGGACAGCGTCGGGCCCAGGCACGGCGTCCAGCCGAGCGCGAACACGGCGCCGAGCAGCGGCGCGCCCGCGATGCTGGTCAGCCGGCGCGGCTCCATCCGGGTGTCGCGCTGCAGCGCGGGAATCAGGCCGATGAACGCCAGCCCCATCACGATGGTGACCACGCCGCCGACGCGTTGCAGCAGTTCACGATTCATGTTCAGGGTCTGGATGACGCCGAAGACGGTGGCGGTGGCGAGCACGAACACCACCGTGAAGCCCGCCACGAAAAGCCCTGCGGCACCGGCGACCCGGAGTCGCCCGGCCCGCAGCGCCTGCTTCGAGGTGTCCACCGCCACAGACCCCCGGGCCTGCGCGACGGTCACCGGCGGCACCTCCGCCCCGACCAGTCCGGCCAGGTAGGACAGATATCCCGGCACCAGCGGCACCACGCACGGCGACGCGAACGACACCAGCCCGGCCAGCACGCACGCGCCCAGCGCGAGCAGCAGCGGCCCGCCGGCCGCGGTCTGCTGGAACGAATCCCCCACGCTCGCGAGGACCGTCATCGCCCGACCACCTCGTCGAGCGGGGTAACGCCGTGGATCACGCGGCCGCCTCCTCGGCGAGCCGGTCCACGACGGGCTGCAGATCGGACGCGATCAGCGCGCGCAGGAAGACCGCGGCCACGCGATGCTCCTTGTCCAGCACCAGGGTCGTGGGGATGACGCTGGTCGGGAAGTTCCCGCCGAGCGCGAGCAGGGTCCGCATGGACGGGTCGTAGATGGACGGGTACCCGACCTTGTTGGCGGTCATGAAATCCTGCGCCTTGTCCTGCTGCGGATCGCGCACATTGATGCCGAGGAAGGCGACGCCCTTGTCTTTGCTTGCCTCGTAGACCTTTTCCAGCGCGGGGACCTCGGCGCGGCACGGACCACACCACTGCCCCCACAGGTTGATCACCACGACCTTGCCTGCGAAATCGGATACCGCCAGCGGCTTTCCGGTCATCAGGTCCGGTCCGGCGAGCGCGCCGATGGTGCCGCGCGCGCTCGGCGGATCGTAGTAGATCTCGGTTTTGCCGCCGGGCGAGACGAATTGGAAGGTGCCGCCGGTGGCCACCGCGTCGGTGCCGGTCGCGCAACCGGCGAGCGCGGCGACCAGCGCCACGCACGCGAGCAGGACCGACGCGACGCGACGCGGCTTCCCGTGCAGCACCGAGGTCATGCGCCGTGCACCGTGGGATCCGAACCGCCGGCGGGCTCGGAGTAGACGATGTCGACCAGGGTGTCGCCCTGGTAGACCAGCGAGGTCAGCGAGGCCAGCGAGCACTGGCGCTGGCGCGGATCGTGCCAGAGGCGCTGGCCCTGCAGGAAGCGGCGCAGCGTCCAGACCGGCAGCTGGTGCGAGACCAGCACGGCCTCGTGCCCGGCCGCCTCCACGCGCGCCTTGTTGACCGCGGCCAGCATGCGGTGCGCGATCTGCAGATACGGCTCGCCCCAGGACGGGGTGAACGGATCGCGCAGCTTCCACCAGTGCCGGGGCTTGCGCAGCGCGCCGTCACCGACCGAGACGCGCAGGCCCTCGAAGGTGTTGCCCGCCTCGAGCAGGTTCTCGTCGGTGCGCACGAGCAGCTTGTGCGACGCCGCGATGGGCGTGGCCGTCTCCTGCGCGCGCTGCAGCGGCGAGGCGATGACCAGGGCGATGTCGTGATCGGCGAGGGCTCGCGCGACCGCGCCGGCCTGCGCCCGCCCGGCCACCGAGAGCGCGAAGCCCGGCAGGCGGCCGTAGAGGATGCCGCGCGGATTGTGCACCTCACCGTGGCGCACGACGTGCACGATGGTCTCGACGTCGTCGTCGACCGGGGCCAGTTCGGTCGCGTCCGGGGCGACGGCGCGGGGGCGCGCGACGGTGCTCGACACCGCGGGCTCGGACGCTCCGGCCGACGGCGCGGCGGCGGCCGGTTCACCGGCCTGGACGACCGCGTCGGCGACATCCGCGCCCTCGGTCAGCGCCACCTGCGCGGCGGCGACGGCCGAATCGCGCTCGGCCGTGACGGCGTCGCTCAGCGGATCGGCGGCGGCCGCCCCTTCCAGCAGGGCCGAGACCTCCTCGGCGCTCGCGGCGGCCTCGGCCTCGCTGAACGGCGCGCCCTGGCTGGATTCGCCGGCGGCGGCCGCGAATTCGGCGGCGGCGCGGGCGTCGCCCTCGGCGGCCAGGTCCGCGGCGGCGGCGTAGACGACCGCGGCCGCGACGGCCTCGGCCTCGACATCCGCGGCGGCGAGACCGGCGTCCAGCGCGGCGGCGGCGGCCTGCACGGCGGCCGGGTCGCCGCTGGAGTCGGTGACGGGAGCGGTGCTGTCGGGGGCGAAGCTGGTTAGCTCACGCTTGTCGGACTGATCGGGATCGGAACTCACGCGCGGATTCCTTCGGGAGTTGCGGCCGCCGCCGCAGCGGCGGCGGCGGGCAGGGCGGCGGCGATGCGGTCGAATGCGTCCTCGTCGAGCGCCGCGGAGACGAACCAGGCTTCGAACGCGCTGGGCGGCGCGTACACGCCGCGGTCCAGCAGAGCGTGGAAGAAGGCGGGGAAACGCCAGGTCTGGCTGGCCTTGGCGGCGGCATAGTCGGTGACCGGACGGTCGGCGAAGAACACGCTCACCATATTGCCCGCGAACTGCACCTGATGCTCGACCCCCGCGGCGCTCAGCGCCTCGCCCAGCAGGCCACCCAGGCGCTGGGCGTTGCGGTCGAGCGCGGCGTAGACCGCGTCGTCGGCCGCGCGCAGCGAGGCCAGACCGGCGGCGACCGCGACCGGATTCCCGGACAGGGTGCCCGCCTGGTAGACCGGGCCGAGCGGGGCCAGGTGGTTCATGATCTCGGCGCGACCGCCGAAGGCGGCGGCGGGCAGGCCGCCGCTCATCACCTTGCCGAAGGTGTAGAGATCGCCGGCGACGCCGTCGCGGCCGAACCAGCCGGAGCGGCTGACCCGGAAGCCGGTCATCACCTCGTCCATGATCAGCAGCGCGCCGTTCTCGGTGCTGAGCCGGCGCAGGCCCTCGTTGAAGCCGGGGACCGGCGCGACCGCGCCCATGTTGCCCGCGGCGGCCTCGGTGATCACGCACGCGATCCCGCCGGGGTGCGCGGCGAAGGCGGCGGCCACGGCGTCGAGATCGTTGTAGGGCAGGACCAGGGTGTCGGCCGCCTGCGCGCCGGTGACGCCGGGCGAGGTGGGCAGGCCGAGCGTGGCGACGCCGGAGCCGGCGTCGGCGAGCAGCGCGTCGACGTGGCCGTGGTAGCAGCCGGCGAACTTGATGATCTTGGTACGACCGGTGAAGCCGCGCGCCAGCCGGACCGCGCTCATGGTCGCCTCGGTGCCGGAGTTCACCAGCCGGACCCGCTCGACCGGGTCGACGCGGGCGGCGATCAGCTCGGCCAGGTCGATCTCGGCGGCGGTCGGGGCGCCGAAGGACAGGCCGCCGACGGCCGCCTCGCGCACCGCCTCGACGACGGCGGGGTGCGCGTGGCCGAGAATCATCGGCCCCCAGGAGCAGACCAGATCGACGTAGTCGTTGCCGTCGACGTCGGTCAGCGTGCAGCCCCGGGCCGAGGCGATGAATCTGGGGGTGCCGCCCACCGAGGCGAAGGCCCGCACGGGCGAGTTGACGCCGCCGGGGATCACCGAGGCAGCTCGCTCGAAGAGCTGGGCGGAAACCGGAACGGATGTCGGAGCCACGCGCGGAGAAGAACTCACGGCCCCCAGTCTCGCAGCTGTGCCGGAACCGGTCGACGACAGGGTGTAGTCGACGTGATGCGCCCCACCCGGGCCCCGGCAACACGCCGATTCCGGTTTCCCGCGATATCGGTCGCCGAAAGGTTGCTGGTGCGTAACCTCGACCCGTCTTCGTCTCATCCGCTAACGGCCGGGAGGGTTTCCATGCGGATCACCATCAGCAGGACAGTCGCGTTCACCGCACTGTGCGCCGCGGCCGTCGCGGCCAGTAGCGGAACGGCGGCCGCGGCGGATCCGGTGCTGCAGCTCGACCAGGGCCGGGCCGGGGTGCGGCTGAGCCACGGCGAGACCGTGGCGGTGGCCGGCGGCCCGGTGCCGGCGCTGATCACGATGTTCGTACCGCTCACCCGGATCGGGGCCGGGCTGCACCCGGAAACCGAGATCTACCGGGACCAGAACGGCGGGGTGTACGCCTCGCTACGGCAGGTCGTCGCCGAGTCGGCGGCACACCCCGACGGCACCATCACCCTGTTGTTCAACGCCCCCGGTTCCAACGGCGGCCGGGTGCTGGACGTCTACCAGAACTGGTCCGACTAGCTAGGTGTACATGCAGGGCACGGACGCGGACATGGTGTGCAGCAGGCACATGGCGTTGTTGTAGATCCCGGCCGAGCCGGTCTCCGGCGCGAACACCTCCTCGGCCGGAGCCGGCTCCAGCGGCAGGCCCTGCGCCGAGGCGGGCGCGGCGGCCAGCCCGAGTGCCGCGGTAGCCACCAGAGCCACGCCGAATTTCGCAACCAGAGTTTTCACGAACACAACCTCTCACTCGAAAAGGGCTGGGCGACAGTCGATCACCCATGAACCCCAAGCCAAACTACCGCCCGCGCGGGCTGTTGTAAGCACCCGGAAAGCGGGGTCGCGCGGGCTAGGTGACGCCGAGGCAGAACAGAGCCGAGCCGGTGCTGGCCAGACAGGCCAGCGGGGCCGGCAGCAGACCGGTCGTGCCGCTGGGCGGGCCGAGCGGAATCGGGTCGGCGGCGGCGGGCGCCGCCAGGGCCGCGCCGAGCAGGAGGCCGGTCAGGATCCCGGGTACGAGCTTCTTCGCGGTGGTCATGCCACGCATCTTCCCGGGAGACGAGCGATCGAACAGCGAACTCGCGTCAGCGTGTCACGGCCCGCCGCAAGCGGGAAACGCCATCGATGACGAGCACGCCCGCCAGGACGAGCAACAGCGTGGCCAGCAGCAGCCAGGGCCCGGCGTAGCGGGTCACCTCGAAGGCCGGGAGCTCGCCGGCCGCCGCGAACCCGGTGGTGACCAGCCCGCGGTTCCAGCTCAGCGCCACGCCGATCGCGCACAGCACCGCCAGCACCAGTTCGGCGACAGCCATCCCTCGACTCAACGGTCCGCTCCGTTCTCCTCGGTGGCCGGCGCCGCGGTGAGCGCGGCCCGCAACCCGCGATGGTCTCTGGCCCAAGCCTGCACCACGCTACCGTCGCGCAGCCGCAGCCCGATGCCGGTGCGCCGCCGCGGCACGCCGCTCAGTTCGCCGAGCGCGCGGGCGGACTCCCAGTCCTCCTCGATCCGCGCGTCGGCACGCGGCGGCAGCACTTCGGCGATGTCGGCCCGCGCGAGGGTCTCCGCGCCGGAACGCAGGGTGGCGCCGGTGAGCTCCACGCTGACGTGGCGGCGGCCCGCGACCACCTGCAGCGCGACGAACAGCGCGATCAGGCCCGCGCAGAAGAGCAGGGCGAACCAGTGCACGGGACTGCCGGTCACCAGTTCGAGCAGCAGGATGACCACGCAGAGCGCGGGACCGTAGGCGACCGTGCGCCAGCGCGCGCCCGGTTCGGCGAACAGCACCCGCTCGGCGGACTCGACGGTCATGGGGCGAGAACTCAGCCGACCATCCCCGGCAGCAGCAACAGTGCGACGGTGACCAATCCCAGCAGGACCAGCAGGCTCAGCACCAGCAGATCTCGTCGAATGCTTTGCGGCTGTTGGATCACCACTCGCATCGATGCCTCCGATCCCCCGGCGCCTAACGTCTCATCGACGGCATCCGGTTCCCAAGTCCACTGTGACAACCCTCACCATACATACCCATACCGGGCGGTAGCAAAACCACCTGGTCTGTAATCGCTTGGCGGCGAGCGGTACTCAGCGCCGGCGATTCGCGAGAAAATAGGCGGTCGAGTCCTTGCGGTGCATCAGAAAGACCGCGCCGCCCGCGATCACGCCCTGCACGATCGACGCGCCGCCGGCCACCACGATGGCCGGGCCGGTGATCGAGCCGAGAGCGAACAGATTGACCAGCGCGGTGCACACCGTCCAGATGCCGACCACCGTCAGGATCGCGCGGGCCCAGAACTTGCCCCGGGCCATCAGGTGGGCGAGCAGCACCGTCAGCGCGGCCAGCCCCAACCCGACCACCGCTCCCCCGATGATGAGCATCACCGACGTCATCCGCTCGGCCTGCTCGAGCGTGGCCGCCGGATCGGACTTGCGCATCTGCTCGAGGACCTGCTCCGGCAGGTCGGTCTGCTGGCCGGTGGCCGCCAGGATCGAGGCGATCAGCTGCACGATGCCGACGAGCGCCACCCCCCACCACAGCTGCCGCGCGGTGCGGACGTCCTCGGGCATGGCGGGCGGCGGCGGAACCCCGGGCGGGCCCGGCATCGGACCGGGTAGGTGATGTGTCACGACAACCAGTGTGCGGCTTCGGTGGCCCAGTAGGTGAGCACGATGTCCGCGCCCGCCCGGCGGATGCCCGTCAGCGACTCCAGCACCGCGCCGCGCCGATCGATCCACCCGCGCTCCGCGGCGGCGGTGATCATCGCGTACTCGCCGGAGATCTGGTACGCCGCGACCGGCACCGTCGACCGATCCGCGACATCGCGCAGGATGTCCAGGTACGACATGGCGGGCTTCACCATGACGATGTCGGCGCCCTCGGCCAGATCCAGCTCCAGCTCCCGGATCGCCTCGCGGCGGTTCGCCGGATCCTGCTGATAGGTGCGCCGGTCGCCCTCCAGCGAGGAACCCACGGCCTCGCGGAACGGGCCGTAGAACGCCGAGGCGTACTTCGCGGCGTAGGCGAGGATGCCGGTGTCGGTGCGCCCGACCGCGTCCAGCCCGCGCCGGATCGCGCCGACCTGGCCGTCCATCATGCCGCTGGTGCCGAGCAGATCGGCGCCCGCGTCGGCCTGGGCCAGCGCCATGTCGACGTAGCGGTGCAGGGTGGCGTCGTTGTCGACCGCGCCGTCGGCGCCCAGCACACCGCAGTGGCCGTGGTCGGTGAACTCGTCCAGGCAGGTGTCGGCCATGATCACCGTGGAGCCGCCCACCTCGTCGGCCAGCGCGCGCAGGCCGCGATTGAGAATGCCCTCCGGATCGCTGGCCCGGCTGCCGGTCGCGTCCTTGTCCTCCGGACGCGGCACCCCGAACAGCATCAGCCCGCCGACGCCCGCCGTGACCGCCTCCACCGCCGCTTTGCGCAGCGAATCCATGGAGTGCTGGTGGACGCCCGGCATGGAGCCGATCTCCCGCGGTTCGTCCAGCCCGTCGGCCACGAACATCGGCAAGACCAATTGCCTTGGTTCGAGAGTGGTTTCGGCGACGAGCCGGCGTAGTGCGGGGGTGCGGCGCAACCGCCGCGGGCGGTCCAGTCCGGTCATGACCTCAATATAGGCGGGTGCGTTCCGGGCATCGATGGCGGGCGCTGGGGACCGGCGGTTGTGGCCGCGCCGGGTTTCGGCAATACTCGCGGCAGGTGGGGGGAGAATTCATGCACGAGACCGAACTGTCCGTGGACGACAGCACTGTCATCCGGCCGGATTGGGTGCAGCGCGTCGTACCGGTGCCGCTGGTGCTGTTCGTCTCGGCCCAGTTGCTCTTCACGACGGCGAACTTCGCCACGATCAGCAGGCCCGGCGCCCGGCCGAGCCCGCTGTTTCTGCTGTCGGCGGCAGTGCTGGTGGTCGCGGCCCTGGCGGCGCTGTGGGTGTTGCGCCCGCGCGCGACGGTGCTCACCGACCGAGGCATCAGCTGCCAGCAGACGCGGCGGCCCTGGCGTCCGGGGCAGCTGTTCATCCCGTGGCACGAGGTCGCGGCGATCGAAGGCCGCAAGGGGCTGCATCGGTGGCAGCCGGTGCTGCACCGCACCGACGGCAGCGTCGTCTGGGTGCGCACGCCGCAGCGCACGATCTCGGATCGGAGATTCGCGGAGTCGCTGGATCCGCTGCGGGAGCGGCACGCCGCGGCGATCGGCCGGCGGCCCGGGGAGATCGTGGTCCCGCCGCTCACCGATGAGCCCGGCCTGCTGCGCCGGTTGCTGGTCACCCTCGGGTGCGTGGCCGCCCTCGCGGCGTCGGCCGCGGTCGTGAGCTTGCTGATCCTGCCATGAGGAGACCACTGTGAAACGCCCTGCGGCGCCGCTGAGCAAGTGGGAGTTCTACTGCCTGCTGGTCAGCGGCCTGATGATGCTGACGTTCGTGATGATCGGCATCGCGAGCCTGTGAACCAGTCGAATGGAGTGCGGGGGCAACCGGCTGCCGCACAAGAGAATTGCGGAGTGAAAATGGGGAGATTCTCGGGGAGCATCGCGGGGCGGATCGCGGTCTGTGTGGCTCTGGGGGCCGGGCTGCTGACGGTGACCGCCGCGACCGCGACCGCGAAGTCCGACGAATGGGGCGCGATCGCGTACTCGCCGTCCACCGGCGAGACCGGCTGGGGCCGCAACTACAGCACCAAGAAGCGGGCCGAGCGCGCGGCGATCGAGACGTGCAAGAAGTCGGACTGCGAGGTGCTGCTGAACTTCGTCAACAAGTGCGGTGCGGTGGCCGAGGCGAGGAACGGGACCTGGTCGATCGGCCGGGGCGAGACGAAGGCCGCGGCGAACGCTGCCGCGATCGCCGCGGCCAAGGGCCGCAACCCGCAGATCCGGGAGTCGGTCTGCACGGATTGAGCGGGGTACGAAAAGCATTGCGGCCAGCGGTTTTTGTCGGTGGGCAGGAGTAAAATCGACATTGTGTTCGAGGGGATCCACAAGGGTCCCCGATCGCGAGGGGAGAACGCAATTGCCCGCGAAAACCACGATCATCGATGCCCCGTACGTGCCGCTGGAGAAGCAGCGGCTGCCGGCGGGGCGGCCACGCAAGTGGTACGTCCGGCACAACCGCAGGCTCAAGGCCATGCGGCTGACCATCGCCCTGCTGGATTCGGGCACGTATCTGCCCGATCAGGCGACCAACGAAAAGATCCGGCGCACAGCCGAACTCATCGGAATTCGGCCGCCTTCGGACACTACTTGCCGGTTGGTGCGTACCCTGATGCGATACAGCCGCTGACCCCAGGCTCGGACCGGTGCGACGCCCGGCCCGAGGGCGAAACGCTCACAGCGTCGTGAGCGTTTCGTTCTGTCCCGAGGTCTACCGGCTGCTGCTGCGCCGGCTCTTCTTGCGCGGCGGCGGCAGCAGCCCCTCGGCGCGCAGCCGGGCCGCGTGCTCGGCCAGCGCCTCGACCAGCGGGCCGACCTGCGCCGTCTCCGGCTGCACATCCACGCGCAGGCCGAATTCGATGGCCGTCTCGGCGGTCTTGGGGCCGATGCACGCGACGATGGTGCGCGCGTGCGGCTTACCCGCGATGCCGACCAGATTGCGCACCGTGGAGGACGAGGTGAACAGCACGGCGTCGAAACCGCCGGTCTTGATCATCTCGCGGGTCTCCGCCGGCGGCGGCGAGGCACGCACCGTGCGGTAGGCGGTGACGTCGTCGATCTCCCAGCCGCGGTCGCGCAGGCCCTCGGCCAGCGTCTCCGTCGCGATGTCCGCGCGCGGCAGCAGCACCCGGTTGACCGGATCGAAAACATCGTCGTAGGGCGGGAAGTCGGCCAGCAGGCCCTCCGAGGACTGCTCACCCGAGGGCACCAGTTCCGGATTGATGCCGAAGGAGCGCACCTTCTCCGCGGTCGCCTCGCCCACGCAGGCGATCTTCACGCCGCTGAAAGCGCGCGCGTCCAGCCCGAATTCGGCGAACTTCTCCCACACCGCACGCACCGCGTTGGTGGAGGTGAACACCACCCACTGGTAGCGGCCGTCGACCAGCCCCTTGACGGCGCGTTCCATCTGCGCCGGGCTGCGCGGCGGCTCGACCGCGATGGTCGGCACCTCCATCGGGATGGCGCCGTGGGTGACCAGGCGCTCGCTCATCTCGGCGGCCTGATCCTTGGTGCGCGGCACCAGCACGGTCCAGCCGTAGAGCGCGCGCGATTCCCACCACGACATCTTCGAGCGCGCGGCCACCACCTTGCCGATGGTGACGATCAGCGGGCCGACCAGCTCGGAAGCCGCGCTGTTCAGCGTGGCCAGGGTGGCTTCGATGGTGCGCTGCTGCCGGGTGGTGCCGCGCACGGTCACCGCGACCGGCGTCTGGGAGGCCATGCCGTGTTCCACCAGGGCGCTGGCGGTCTCGGCGAGATGGCCGGAGGTGGCGTGCAGCACCAGCGGGCCGGGGGCGGCGGCCAGCGCGGCCCAGTCGACCTCGCCGCGCACGTCGGCCTCGGTGTGCCCGGAGCCGAGCGCGATGCCGGCGTAGCTGGGCACGGCCGAGGCGTTGGGCAGGCCGGGCAGTACCTCGAACACCATGTGCGAGCGGGTGACGGCGTTGACCTCGGTGATCACCGAGTCGGCGGTCAGCGGGTCGCCGGCGACGACGCGGACCACGTCGTGGCCGTTGCGGGCCTCGGCGATCAGCGTCTTGGCGACCTCGGCGGGCTCACCGAGGGCGGGCCGCACGTCGACCGGGCGGGTGCCGTCCTCGTTCTCCTCGACGGCCGAGCCGATCAGGGCGAGCACGCCCTTGTCGACGTCGGGGTCGGTGAAGGCCAGCGTCGCCCGCCCGAGCACTTCGCGCGCACGCACGGTCAGCAACGCCGGGTCACCGGGCCCCGACCCCACAAAGAGGATCCGACCGGGTTGCTTCTTGGTTGCGCGGCTCATGCCTGCACCTCGCTAGCGCTCGGTTCCGGCATGCCCGAAGGCGCTGTGCCGATGATTCGCTCGCAGGGCTCGCTCATTGGCTGTTCTCCATTGGGCTCGGGTTGGCGAAGTCTGTAGCGGGCGAACTCACCGCTTCTGTGGGGGAACCGGGTTCCGGTTCGGGTGTGCTGAGCAGCTCGCGGGCGCCGAGCTCCAGCAATTCACGGGCGAGCGCGCGGCCGAGTTCGGCCGCCTGCTCCGGCGCGCCGACCACCGAGGCCCGGATCACGTCGGATCCGTCGATGGCGGCCGCGCACGCGCGTAGCGACAGTTCGTCGACGACGCGGCCGTCGTCGTCGAGTGATTCGACGATCTCGGCCAGCGCGCCGATCGGGGCGGTGCATCCGGCCTCGAGTTCGGCCAGCAGGGTCCGCTCGGCGGTGATCGCCGCGCGGGTGGCCTCGTCGTCGAGCCGGCTCAGCGCCTCGACCAGTGCGGCGTCCTCGCTGCGGCATTCCACCGCGAGCGCGCCCTGCGCGGGCGCGGGCAGCATCTGCACCGGCTCCAGCGCCTCGGTGACGGCGTCGGTGCGCTCGATCCGGGCCAGCCCGGCGCGCGCGACGACCACCGCGTCCAGTTCGCCCTCGGCCACCTTGCGCAGGCGGGTGTCGAGGTTGCCGCGCAGCGGCACGATGTTCAGGCCCAGGCCCAGGGCGCGCAGCTGGGCGGCCCGGCGCGGGGCGGAGGTGCCGACGACCGAGCCGGCGGGCAGCTCGCCGAGCACCAGCCCGTCGCGGGCCACCAGGGCATCGCGCGGGTCCTCGCGGGGCGGGACGGCGGCGATGGTGAAGCGCAGGTCCGGCGCGGTCGGCAGATCCTTGTAGGAGTGCACGGCGATGTCGATGGTCCCGGCGGCGAGCTCGTCGCGCAGCGCGGAGGTGAAGACGCCGACGCCGATCTTGGCGACCGGATCCGACGACAGATCGCCGGGTGTCTTCACCACGACCAGTTCGGCCTCGTGCCCGGCCGCGATCAGCGCGTCGCGCACGGTGCCGGACTGGGTCAGCGCCAGCAGACTGCCGCGGGTGCCGATCCGCCAGGTCGCGCGTGCGGTCACGTTGTCCTCGATTTCCTGCGCCTGGATCATGCCTGGGCCTCCTCGTCGCCGAGATGCGCCGCGGTGAAATCGTCGGCCAGGTGCTCGCCGGTCCGCGCGGAGATCTCCATCGGCGCCGCAACCGCTTGTGCCGCACCGGGTTTGAGTTCGAACAGTTCACGCAAAGCTTCGGCGTAGCTGTCGCCGCCCGGGGTGGAGGCCAGCTGCTTGACCCGCACCGTCGGCGCGTGCAGCAGCTTGTCCACCACCCGGCGCACGGTGCGCGCCACCTCGTCGCGTTCCGGATCGGCCAGCGAGGGCAGCCGCGAATCCAGCCGCAGCAGTTCGGCTTCCACCACCTCGGCCGCGCGCTGACGCAGCGCGGCGACCGTCGGGGTGACCTCCGCCATCCGCTGGCCGGTCAGGTAGCGGGCGAGTTCGTCGGCGACGATCGAGCGCGCGGCGGCGGTGTCGTCGGCCGCGGCGCCCGCGGCCGGATCGCGCTGCAAGGTCTCGATGTCGATCACGGTGACGTCGGGCAGGCCGGCGACGGCGTGCTCGACGTCGCGGGGCAGGCCGAGGTCGCAGAACACCAGGGGGCGATCCGAGGCGGCGGCCCGATCGCGATCGGCCAGCGCCCGGTGCGTGTCGGCCAGCGTCACCACGGCGCCGACCGCGCCGGTACAGGTGATCACCACGTCGGCGGCCGCCATGGCCTCGGTGAGCCGCGAAAGTTCCAGCGCGCTGGACTCCACGCCGTAGCTGCCCGCCGTCTCGGCCAGGCGCAGCGCGCGATCGATGGTGCGGTTCACGACGATGATCCGGCCGATGCCGGCGCGCGAAAGATGCGCCACCGCAAGGCTTCCCATCGCACCCGCGCCGACCACCACGGCCGTGCGGCCCGCGATCGAACCCAGTACCTGCTGGGCGCGATCCAGCGCCACCGACACCACGGAGGCGCCGGCCCGGTCGATGCCCGTCTCCGAGTGCACGCGCTTGCCGACCCGGAGCGCGTGCTGCGACAGCTCGTGCAGCGTGCGGCCGACCGCCTGCTGGGCGTCGGCGGAGGCGTAGGCGGTGCGGATCTGGGCGAGCACCTGCTGTTCGCCGATCACCATCGAATCCAGCCCGCTGGCCACCGCGAACAGATGCTCGGCGGCGGCCTCGCTGTAGCGGACGTAGGCGTGCTTGGTCAGATCCGGCAGCGGCATCCCGGAATGCTTGGTGAGCAGCTCGCCGACCTCGGCCAAGCCGCCGTGGAACGCGTCGACCACCGCGTAGATCTCCACCCGGTTGCAGGTGGAGACGATCATGGCCTCGGAGACGTGGCTGGATTCGAGCATGCGCTCGATCAGCTTGGGGCGGTCGGTATCGGTGATCGCCACCTTCTCCAGCACCGAGACCGGCGCGCTGCGATGCGAGATTCCGACGAGAAGAACGCTCACGGGGTGACCACCGATCCCTTGCTTGGCTCCGTTGCCGACTGATGCGAGGACTTCGTGTGCTCGAGGACCCGGTGCGCAGCGGGCGGCACGCGGCGGGCGATCCGGCCCGATCCGGCGTGCGCCACGGGCAGCGATTCGGCGTCGCTGTTGCGGGTGCGCTCGAACGAGAGCATCTGCATCTCGACCGCGAGGTCGACCCGGCGGACCTCGACCGACTCCGGCGCGATCAGCACCGAGGGCGAGAAGCTCAGGATGGATTTCAGGCCGGCGGCGACCAGCAGATCGCACACGGCCTGGGCGGCGGCGTCCGGCACGGTGATCACCGCGATGGTCGGCTCCAGCTGCGCGACCGCGCCCAGCAGTTCGGCGACGTCGCGGACCTGCAGACCGGCGACCGGCAGCCCGATCACCGCGGGATCGTGATCGAAGACGCCGACCACGGCGAAACCGCGCCGCTTGAACCCGCCGTAGCCCACCAGGGCACGGCCCAGGTTGCCGGCGCCGACGAGCACCACGCGATGTCCTCCGGAGAGTCCGAGCACGTCCTCGATCCTGGTGCGCAACTTGGCCACGTCATAGCCGACACCCCGTACGCCGTTGGGTCCGAGGAAGGACAGATCCTTGCGCAACTTGGCGGAATTGACACCCGCCGCGACAGCGAGTTCCTCACTCGATACGATGAGTACTCCGTCATCGGCCAACATGGCGAGGACCCGGAGATAGGTAGCCAAACGCGCCACGGTGGCCTGCGGGATGTCCTTGGTGGCCACCGGCTTCTGCAGAGCCCTGCCGGAGACGCCGCTGGGCGCCTCATGCTGCTCTGTCACGTATCGGCTCCTCGGGTTCCGGACTGATCGAGGTCCGGTTCTGTTCGGCCTATGGCCCGGGACGGCCGGTGCCATGGTCGAAGTGTCGGATTTCAGGGCGCTTCCGCAGCCTCGGGAAGCGGGTCGCGTGCTATCACCGTAACTGCTTGTGCAGCCCTTCACAAAGTCGGTGAAATTGGCCTCATTTTCCCTCTCGACCAGGCCAGCATCCGAAATGGACACGAGCAGCTTCGGCTCAGCGCGTCAAATCGGCGCGTAGCCGGGTTTCGTCGACGTCGAAATAGCTGTGCTCACGGCCGTCGAGCAACACCACCGGAAGCCGGTCGCCGTACTCCGCGCGCAGGCCAGGGTCGGTGGCGGCGGCCTCGTCGACGTCCAGCGTCTGCGGTTCGAGGCCGAATTCCGCGCAGACGCGCCGCAGCTGTTCGAGAGCTGTGCCACACAGGCCGCAGCCGGCCCGGGTCAGCAAAGTGACGGAATGTGTGGGATTGGTCATGACGTTCATTAAATCCCCTACACACCTGCCCGTCCTTGTCGCCGCCGCCGGTTAGGGTGGACCTGGTTCGCGCTACGGGCGGAGGTACTGGTGCCGGAACGAGAGAAGGTCGAAAGGACCGGATTCATCGCGGGGCGCTTCGGCGAATTCCCGGTCAGATGGAATCAGGGTCGCCTCGGCCAGAGCCTGCACGATCAACTCATTCGGCTTCCGCGCAGCCCCTTCGGGCCCAGCGAGGAAGAGGTGCGGGCGAATCTGGCGGGCGAGGCCAGCGCCGACGCCGCGCTCTCGCTGCACGCCGACGAGCTGGCCGCCGAGACCGAAGCGCCCGAGGTCCCGCGCGATCTCACCGCCGCCGCGTTCTTCGACGTCGACAACACCATGGTGCAGGGCGCCTCCATCGTGCATTTCGCGCGCGGCCTGGCCGCCCGCAAGTACTTCAAGACCTCCGACCTGATGGATGTCGCCTGGAAGCAGGTGAAATTCCGGGTCACCGGCAAGGAGAACAGCGCCGACATGCACTCCGGCCGGGAAAAGGCGCTGGCCTTCATCGCCGGGCGGCCCACCGCGGAGCTGGCGGCGCTCGGCGAGGAGATCTACGACGAGATCATCGCCGACAAGATCTGGCCGGGCACCCGCGCGCTCGCGCAGATGCATCTGGACGCCGGTCAGCAGGTCTGGCTGGTCACCGCGACGCCGGTCGAGCTGGCCCAGGTCATCGCCAAGCGCCTCGGGCTGACCGGCGCGCTGGGCACCGTCGCGGAGAGCGTGGACGGCAAGTTCACCGGCCGCCTGGTCGGCGACATCCTGCACGGGCTGGGCAAGGCGCACGCGGTGCGCACCCTGGCGATTCGCGAGGGCCTGAACCTCAAGCGCTGCACCGCCTACTCCGACAGCCACAACGACGTGCCGATGCTCTCGCTGGTCGGCACCGCGGTGGCCATCAATCCCGACTCCGACCTGCGCGAGGTCGCCAAGAACCGGGGCTGGGAGATCCGCGATTTCCGCACCGGCCGCAAGGCCGCGAAGATCGGCGTCCCCACCGCCCTGGCCCTGGGCGCGGCGGGCGGCGCGGTCGCGGCGGCGGTCACCCGCCGCCGCGAGCACTAACCGGTGAAGGGGTTGCGGCGCTTGGCCAGCAACTTGTAGAGCGTGCCCTGGATGGTCTCGCGGACCTGGTCGGTGACCTCGAACATCGTCATCGGGTCGTCCGCGGCCTCCGCGTCGTAGCCGGTGGTGGTGATCGGCGCGCCGAATTCGATGTACCACTTCGACGGCAGCGGCAGCGCGCCCAGCGGGCCCAGGTGCGGGAACGTCGGGGTGACCGGGAAATACGGCAGGCCGAGCAGCCGGGCCAGCGGCTTCAGGTCGGCGACCTTCGGGTAGATCTCCTCCGAGCCCACGATGGACACCGGGATGATCGGCGTGCCCGTGCGCACCGCCGCGGCGACGAAACCGCCCCGGCCGAAACGCTGCAGCTTGTAGCGATCGGCGTAGTGCTTGCCGATGCCCTTGAAGCCCTCCGGGAACACACCGGTCAGTTCGCCCGCGCGCAGCAGCCGCTCGGCGTCCTCCCGGCAGGCCAGGGTGTGCCCGGCCTTGCGCGCGAGCACACCGAGCATCGGCAGCTCGAAGATCAGATCCGCGGCCAGCAACCGCAGCGCGCGCTGCTTGACGTGGTGGTCGTGCACGGCGAGCTGCAGCATCAGCCCGTCCAGCGGCACCGTGCCGGCGTGATTGGCGACCAGCAGCGCACCCCCGGCCTCGGGGATGTTCTCGATCCCGTTGACCTGCACCCGGAACCACAGCTCCGACATCGGCCGCAGGGCGGGCAGGATCACCGATTCGAGCAGGTGCTCGTCGAAGCCGAACTCGTCGACCTGGTAGTCGCCGGTGAGGCGGCGGCGCGCGAAGTCCGCGGTGCGGCTGACGCCGGAGCCGAGCGCGCCGCGCAGCAACTCCGACAGCGACTGCGGCTGCGGCGGTTCCGCCGCCGCGAGCCGTTCGGTCAGCGAAGTCACCTGACTCGGCGCCGATTCGCCGGGTTCCGGCCAGCGGCGTGCGGTCACGCGCGGGCGGCCCTCGAAGTTCGAATCGTGGAGTGGGATGACTTTCGCTACGTGGTTCATGATTGTGCTCCCGTACCGGCCCCGAGCAGGCCGAGCAGTTTCTTTTCTGCGGCATCGATCCACGCGGGATCGAAGACGGGTCGCGACGCTGCGCCCCCAATGAAGTCGTCGAAGGCCTGCACCGTGGTCCAGCGCGGCACGAAATCCAGTTCCGTGCGCATCCGGGTGGTGTCCAGGCCACAGCCGAAATGAAAATAGTCGAGTTGTTCGCCGCTGAACTCCCGCATCACCGTGCCCATCAGCGCGCGCCCGGCGGTACGGAACAGTGTGAACGGCAGCGGCAGTTCGATCCGGCCGGCTCGCCGCACCGCCTGCGAAAGCGCCAGCGCGCCGTCGCCCGCGATGTTGAAGGTGCCGCCGGGCGCCGTCTTCGCGGCCTGCGCGAGCGCGGCCACGGCGTCTTCCTCGTGCAGCAACTGCATGCGGGCGTCGCGCCCGAAAACCGTGGGCGCCATCGGCAACCGCACATATTGCACGGCGCGCCCGGCCAAACGCGGGCCGACGATCGGCGCGAAACGCAAAATCGAGGTGGAGATATCGGGGCGGCGACGGGCGAGCCCGCGCACGAATCCCTCGATTTCGATCAGGTCACGCGCGAAACCGCTCTTCGGCGGGGTGCGCGCGCTCATTTCCTCGGTGAATTTCGCCGGGTCCTTCGCGCTGCAGCCGTAGACCGCGGAGGTGGAGCGCACCACCACCCGGCGCATCGAGGGCGCCTTCTGGCAGACCGCCAGCAGCTGCATCGCCCCGAGTACGTTGTGGTCTTTCATCACCGCGCGGGTGCCGCCGGCCGGCGGCCGGGTCAGCATCGCGGCGTGCACCACGGTGTCCACCTCGTTGCCGTCGATGACCTTGCGGATCAAGGGATTTCGGATGTCGGCGCGCACGAGCTCGGCGCGGCCCATACGGCGTTGCAGCTCGCGGCTCGGCGTCATCGTGTCGACGGCGAGGATGCGTTCGATCGACGGATCCTGCGCGAGCTTGGCCACCACATTGCCGCCGAAGAAGCGGCTGGCGCCCGTGACCAGTACCACCCTGGGCGAATTGCCATCTCGTACTTCAGAACCCACTGCGCCCGATCCCACCTACCAGGCCCCCCAGTTGAATTGTGTGCGGTTCCAGCGTAACCGCTGCCGTCCGAGACACCGAGGGTGTTTACGAGGTTATAACGATGATTTCTGTCACCGATCACAACGATTCGGTGTTCACGCAAAAAACGAGCCCGCCACCGCTAAGGTGACAGGCTCGCTCTGCTGCTGCAATCGCCGGCAGCGGCGCCCAGCCGGGCCGCTCAGACCCGGCAGTCGCTCACTTGCCGAGTTTGCGCCGCTGAACACGCGTGCGGCGAAGCAGCTTGCGGTGCTTCTTCTTCGACATGCGCTTGCGGCGCTTCTTGATCACAGAACCCATAGGGTTTCCTCGCGTTCTCTTTAGTACTCGGCGCGCACGCCAGTCACGTACGCCTTCTTCAGCGCCCGCGCCGCCAGCAGACACCGGACACCACGAAGCGGTGCCGCCGGCAGGCGAACACGAACCGAGTGTTCATCCTACCGGGGCACCCGCTCAGCTATGAAACCGCCTTCTACCTGGACACCATCGACGAGAGAAATCTCGCCGTCAACCGGCGTCGAAGTAGGAGGTCTCCAAATAGTCGTGCACCGCTTTCGCGTGCACCCGGAAGGACCGGCCCACCCGCACCGCGGGCAGCTCGCCCGAGTGCACCAGACGGTAGACCGTCATTTTCGAAACACGCATCAAACTCGCTACTTCGGCAACCGTCAGGAACTGCGTGCCGCCACCGAGCAGGGGTTGCCCCGCGCCCGATCTGCTGCTCGAAGGACCTGACGAACCTGGCGACGAGCCCGAGCTGTTCGCAGACATCTTGTTAGACATCATTGCACCATTGACCTCCGGCACGTCCGCGCCACCGGCTTCCCCACCGGCGGAACAGACACGCACGTGCTCCTTGAAGCTTAGCGTTGCCAGTGGGATTACTGCGACGGGTGTGAGAAATCAGCGTCATACGCTGGGGGTCCGCCGGACACCGAATAGACGTGTCGCGTTAATTCGACGCGACGCCCTCGCTCGCGCCCTGCTCCGCGGAGCGGTTCTTGGCCGCGTGCAGCGCCTCGAGAAAAGCCGAGCGTACGCCGCCGCGCTCCAGCTCACGCAGGGCGGCGGCGGTGGTGCCGGCCGGCGAGGTGACCGCGGCCCGCAATTCCTCCGGCGTCTGCCCGGACTCGTCGAGCAGCGCGGCCGCGCCGAGCATGGTCTGCACCACCAGCTGGTTGGCCACCGCGCGGGTCAGGCCCAGGCCGACGCCCGCGTCCACCATGGCCTCCACGACCAGGAAGAAGTAGGCGGGACCGGAACCCGAGACCGCGGTGACGGCGTCCATCTGCGCCTCGGTGACGGTGGCGACCTTGCCGACCGAGGCCAGCACGTCGGTCACCAGCGCGAGCTGCTCGGGCCGGGCGTAGCGGCCGGGAGCCAGCACGCTCATGCCCTGACCGACCAGCATCGGGGTATTCGGCATCACGCGCACCACGGGGAACCCGGCGGGCAGCTTGGCCTCCAGCCGCGCGGTGGGCACGCCCGCCGCCAGCGACACCAGCACCTGATCCTGGTCGCCGCCGTTGAGGTCGGCCTTGCCGAGCTGGGTGAGCACGCCATCCACGTCACCGGGCTTGACGGCGATCACCAGCAGATCCGCCCCGACCGCCGCGTCCGCCACCGAATGGGTGACCCGCACGCCGAGCCGGTCCGCGATCAGCTCGGCTCGATCCTGGTGGGTCTCCACGACGACCAGATCCTTGGCCGCCCGTCCGGACTCGAGCAAACCGGCGATCAACGCCTCCCCGATCCGGCCTCCACCGATCACCGCAATTCTCGTCATGACCCAAGACCCTAATCGCGGTCTGTCGTGGGACGAATCAGCGGGGAAGGGGCATCAGGGCGAGCTGGCGACTCTGCGCGACGACGGCTCCGGTGGAATCGAGGACGAGCTGATCCTCGTCGAACATCCGGCCGCCGACCTCGTGGCTGGTGGCGATGATGCGCAGCCAGCCCGGAGCGGGGCGGCGGCGCAGGTAGGTGGTCATCTGGACGGTCGGCGCCCAGCCGAAGTGGCCCAGGTTCATCGGCACCGGCGGGCTCATGTCGGCCGACATCATCGCGAAGTACATCGCCACCTCCGGATCGGCCTGGTCGCCCTCGAACGGGCGCATCCACAGCCGCAGCCGCGGCTCCCCCTGCTTGCCCTCCAGGAAGTGCGCCCACTCGCGATCGATGAAGACCTCGGCGCCCTGGCCCACGTGCACGATGCTGCCCATCGGGGACCCGGAGTCGTACCCGAGGGCGTCGGCCGGCGGTTCGGCGGGCATGTCGCTGTGCTCGTAGGCGTAGCGCGGATCCATGTCGTCGATGTGACCGAAGGTGAACGCGGTGCGCACACAGGTGCGGCCGTCCTGGATCAGCTCGGTGTCGGCCAGGCAGATCTGGCGGCCCACCTTGCGCAGCGTCACCCGGTACTCGACCGCGCCGGGCTCGGGCGCGCCGAGGAAATCCGAGCTGGCCGAGATGGGCGACATCTCGGCCAGCGCCGGATCGGTGGCGCGCAGGAAGCCGGTGGCCGCGGCGGCGCTGCCGGCGACCATGGTGCCGCCGTGCACCTTCTTGCCGATGGTCCAGGTCGGGTCGATGACGCCCGCGTAGCGGCCGGGCTCGTCGAGCTCGGTCAGCCTGCACACCCGGCTGAACGGTGCGTCCAGCTCTGCGGTCAGCTCCGGCATCGTCACTCCTGTCGTCCGTCGGCCGCGGCGGCGGCGTTTCGTACAGCGTAGAACGAGCGGTGCCGGCGTCCGCATTCCGGATCGGACTCCGGGCCCGGATTCAGATCAGATCGGCCCGCGGATGGGTGAACGGCGCGGCCGGCGCCAGGCCGTTGAGATGCACCCGGGCGAAGGCCAGGGTCCGGCGCAGCAGGGCGGCGCGCTCGGCGGTGGTACGCGCGTTCTGGGTATTGATCTCGGCGACCGCGTGGCCCGAGAAACCGGTGCGGACCAGTTCCGCGCACACCTCCGCGCAGGGCTGGGTGCCGTCGCCGGGCACCAGATGCTCGTCGTGCGCGGCCCCGCGGCCGTCGGCCAGATGCAGATGGGCCAGGCCCGCGCCCATCCGCGCGGCCAGCGCGAGCGGGTCGGCGCCCGCGGTCGCGGTGTGCGACAGGTCCAGCGTGTAGTGCCGGAACCCGGTGTCGGTCGGATCGTAGGACGGGCTGAAAGCCGTGACGCCCCAACCCGGTCCGCCGCGCCGCTCCAGCCGCTTCGCGGAATTGGCGCCGCGCCCGAACAGCGTGTCGGCGCGCATCGGGAACATGTTCTCCACCGCCACGATGACGGAGCTGTGCTCCTCGAGCTCGGCCACCTGCTCCGGGAAGCCCTCGGCGTAGCGGCGCTGCCAGCGGAACGGCGGATGCACGACCACGCTGTCGGCGCCCAGCGCCTCGGCGGTGTGCACGCTGCGCTCCAGCTTCGCGATCGGGTCCGACCCCCAGACCCGTTGCGAGATCAGCAGACACGGCGCGTGCACGGCCAGCACCGGCACGTCGTACTTGCGCACGTAGGACTGGATCGTGGCCAGGCTCTGACTGGCCGGTTCCGCCCACACCATCAATTCCACACCGTCGTAACCGATTTCGGCGGCGTAGCGGAAAGCCGCCTCGGTGTTCTGCGGATACACCGAGGCGGTGGACAATCCGACCTTGATGTCGCGGCCCGGTGGCCCGTTCTCGCCCGCCGGCCCAGACCCGCGCGGCTCGTTTTCCGGAGCGGCGCCCTGCACGTCGCTCGCCTGTGTGTCGTCCGCCTGCCCGATGTGCCCCACAGCGACTCCCTACCTTTTCAGTTCGTACTGAGAAGGAAGGCTAGCGGCCCGAGCGTGACGAAGATGCCCACGACGACGGCGATCACCGTGCTCAGGATGTCGTCGGTCCGGCGCAGAATCCTCACCAGGGCCACCAGGCCCAGGATGACGATCATGGCCAGCGCGAGCGCGACCCACGGGAGCATCTCCCACATCCGCTCGAAACCCTTGAACAGCAACATCCCCGCGATCGCCGCGCCGGTGCTCTGACTGCCGAGGATCACCCACTGGCGGCGGTTCGCGTCGTGCTCGCTGCGGCGCGCGGTGCGCGACCGCGCGGCCAGCCGGGTGGCCAGGCCGCCGGTGTGCTCCTCGTCGTCCCCGTCCTCGTCGTCGCGCTCGCCGCGACGCGAGAACAGCGCCCGCCCGGCCGCCAAGCGCGCGGCGAAACCACCGGTGTGCTCTTCCTCGTCGTCGTCCTCGTCGAACGGGTCGTGCACATCGGTGTAGCTGTCGTCGGGATCGATGTCGAACTCGGCCTTGCGCTTGGAACGGCCGCGCCTTCCCCGGCCGCCGTTCGACCGCTCGGCATCCCGGCGTTCGGCGCGTTCGACGCCGTCGCGCAGCAGATCGCCGGCGACGGTGGAACCGGAGACCAGCTGCTGATCCTGGCTGGCCAGCGACCACGCCGAGGTGGGGATTCCCCCGGACTCCGGCGCGTCGTCCGATGCCGATTTGCGTCTTCGCGCCGACCAGGCCGGCAGGCCGCTGTCCCGGCGCGCGGCGCGGCGCTGCTCGGCCGGCGCGGGTAGGGGCAGCGGTGCGGAATCGTCGTCGTCGTGCGGCGACCAGCCGCCGGTGTCGACTTCCTCGGGGGTGGACCAGCCGCCGGTGTCCAGCTCGGGCGACCAGCCGCCGGTGTCCACCTCGGCGGCCTCGGCCCGGCGGCGCGCGGCGCGGCCACCGCGCTTGGGCGGCGGATCCAGCCGGGGCGGCTCGGGCGGGCCGCCGTCGTGCAGCGGCGGGGCGACATCGGTCGCCTCCTCCCCCGGCGGCGCGTGCCTGCGGCGCCGGCCGGAGCCGGGCGGCGGCAGCGGGTCCGCGCCGGGGGCGTCGGGCGGAACGTAGGCGTAGGGATCCGCGGACTGGGCGTAGGAGTTCGGCGGCTGACCGAACGCCGCCTCGGGCGGACCGTACGGACCCGGCGCCTGGCCGAACGAATCCGGGGCTCGGCCGTACTGATCGGGCGACGGACCGTACGGATCAGCGGGCGCGCCATAGTGATTCGGCTGACCGTAGGAATCCGCGCCGCGCTGATCCGGCTGGCCGTAGGGATCGGCGCCAGGTTGCGGCTGGCCGTACGGATCGGCGCCGGGTCGGGGCTGGCCATAGGAATCCGCGCCGGGCTGCGGCTGGCCATAGGAATCCGCGCCGGGTCGCGGCTGACCGTACGGATCCGCGCCCGGTTGCGGCTGGCCATAGGAATCCGCGCCCGGTCGCGGCTGACCGTACGGATCCGCGCCCGGTTGCGGCTGGCCATAGGAATCCGCGCCGGGTTGCGGCTGGCCGTACGGATCCGCGGGCCTGCCGTACTGATTCGGCTGACCGTACTCGCCGGCCGGCTGGTTGTACGGATCCGCGGGCCGGTCGTACGGATTCGGCTGACCGTAGGGATCCGCGGGCGCGTAGGGATTCGCCTGCGCACCGTACGGATCGGGGTCGGCGGGCGCGCTGTGCCGCGACGGGGTGGCGGGCGGCATCTCGCGGCCCGGCATCACCAGATTGGAACGACCCGGCGCCGGGTACTCCGGGACGGGCGCCGGGTACTCCGGCGACTGGTACTCGGCGGCGGGCGCCTGGTAGCCGCCCGCCGGATCGCCGTAGTCCGAGAGCGGGTCGTAGCGGGCGATCGGGCCGGACATCGGCGAGTAGTTCGGCAGTTCCGGCTGCGGCGCGTAGGAACCCGGTTCCGGCACAACGGGATCGAACTGCGGCGGCTCGTAGCCGGCGGGCGCGTACGGCGCGGGATCGTAGGCGGGTGGATCGTAGGGCGTGGACTCGTAGGCGGGGGCCGCGTCTTCCTCGGGTTCCGGGTCGGGCGCCGCGTGGCTGCCGCGGCCGCCGACGGCCGGCAGGTCACCGCTGAGTTCGGCCACCGAGATACCGCGGCCGCCGCGGCGGCGCCGGCCACCACCGGAACCGGAGGCGCCCTGCCCGTTGCGCGCCAGCAGCTCCGCTACGGATAGCTGTTTGGATTCATCACTCATGGCGACACCACTTCTGTCGAATCCGGCGCCGCGAGCGGGGTCGGCAAGACCGCACCGCCCGCCGAGGGCAGGTGCGTAGCCTTCGGTCCGCCGTTCATATCGGTATCCAGTTTGCGCAGGATGAGTCCTTCCCGCAGCGCCCACGGACAAATCTCGAGGGATTCCAGCGATAGTGCACGCATACTCGCCTCCGCGACCAATGCGCCAGCCACCAATTGCCGTGACCGATCGGAACTTACGCCTTCCAATTCTGCACGGTCCGCGGCCGTCATCCGCGAGATGAACGCAATCAGCTGCCGCAGACCCGAAGCGGTGAGTGTACGACGAACTCGCAGCCCAGCGGCAGAGGGTGCCGCGCCGGTCAGCCGCGCCAGCGAGCGGAAGGTCTTGGAGGTGCCCACGGCGAGATCCGGTTTACCGGCCTCGAGCAGCTGTTTCGACGGCGCGACCAGTTCCGCGTCCAGCCAGTCGCGCAGCACCGCGATGCGGCGCTTGCCCGGCGGGTCCTCGCGCAGCCAATCCCTGGTCAGGCGGCCCGCGCCGAGTTGCAGTGAGAGCGAGACGTCCGGCGCCTCGTCACCGCCGTTGCTCATCTCCAGCGAGCCGCCGCCGATATCCAGGTTGAGCATCCGCCCCGCGCTCCAGCCGTACCAGCGGCGCACGGCGAGGAAGGTGAGCCGGGCTTCGTCGACACCCGCCAGGACCTGCAGGTCGACCCCGGTTTCGGCGCGCACCCGGGCCAGCACCTCGTCGGAGTTCGTGGCCTCACGCAGCGCCGAGGTGGCGAACGGCATCAGTTCGACACACCCGGAAGTTTCGGCGATGCTGGCGAATTCGGCCACGGTGGCGATCAGGCGACCAGCCCCCTGGACGGTGATCCGGCCCGCGTCGTCCATGTTCTCCGAGAGGCGCAAGGTGGCCTTTGTCGAGCTCATGGGCATCGGGTGGCCACCACGGTGCGCGTCCACCACCAGCAGGTGGACGGTATTGGATCCCACATCGAGCACACCGAGACGCACATGAACACGGTACTGGGTCCGTCCCGGCTACAGACCGGGCACGGGAGCTGTTAGCGTTTCGAGGTGTGACGGAAGGTGCATCCGCTAACGCTTCCACCCGGCCCCGACCAGCGGGGAAAATGGATCCCAGCCCGGAGGTCGATCTTGATTTCCCCCGCGAGTGGATCGAGTTCGTCGATCCGGCAAACGCCGAGCATCTGATCGCGGCGGATCTCACCTGGCTGCTGTCGCGGTGGACGTGTGTCTTCGGCACCCCGGCGTGTCAGGGGATCATCGCCGAGCGCCCGGACGACGGCTGCTGCTCGCACGGCGCGTTCCTCTCCGACAAGGAGGATCAGCAGCGCCTGAAAGAGGCTGTGAAAATGCTCACACCTGCGGACTGGCAGCTGATGGGTGAGGCCACCAACGCCGAGGGCAAGGTGACCAAGAAGGGTTACCTGGAGCTGGACGAGCTCGAGGACGAGCCCGCCCTGCGTACCCGCCGCTTCGACGGCGCCTGCGTCTTCCTGAACCGTCCCGGCTTCGCCGGGGGCGTCGGCTGCGCGCTGCACACCATGGCGCTGCGGCGCGGGCTGGAGCCGCACACGGTGAAGCCCGACGTCTGCTGGCAGCTGCCGATCCGGCGCACCCAGGAGTGGGTGGACCGCCCCGACGGCGTGCAGATCCTGCGCACCGTGGTCACCGAATACGACCGGCGCGGCTGGGGTTCCGGCGGCGAGGATCTGGATTGGTATTGCTCGGGCTCGCCGGACGCGCACGTCGGCAGCAAGCCGGTGTGGCAGTCCTACGGGCCGGAGCTGAAGGAGCTGCTGGGCGAGCCGGCCTACGCCGAGCTGGCCCGGCACTGCAAGCGGCGGGAGGGCCTGGGCCTGGTCGCGATCCATCCCGCGACGGTGCACGCGCAGCGCGCCTAGCGAGTGACCGGCGGTTCGTCCGCCGACCGGAAACGTTGAACTATCACAACGGAATTCCGATCGCGGTGCTCGAAACACGCGCCGCATTGGTCGGTTGTCCAGTATTTGTCGATAGACACACGTACCGGACGCCGGCCGCTTACCGTCGTCCTGTGCCCGCTGCCGCGGGCAGCACAGGAGATGAACCATGCAGGCACCCAGAATCCGCTGCGGCCGAGCCGGTTTCGGGCTGATCGCCCTCGCTTCGGCGCTCACGCTCGCCACGCCGCAGGCCCACGCGGACGTCGACGAGCTCCGGATCTCCGGATCCGGGAAGCACAAGTACATCGGCAGCGAGTACACCCTGACCGCGCAGGTCGGCGGCGAGTCCACGGATCTCCCGGTCCAGTTCACCGCCAACGGCGAATACCTCGGCGCCGCCGCCCCCGGACCGGACGGCGCGGCCACCCTGCGCTGGCGCCCCGCCTTCGCGATCGACTACACCCTGATCGCGCAGCAGGGCGAGAGCACCGTCGCCGTCGAGGTCGAAGTGCGCCGGCCCCAGCCCGACAGCACCGGCAGCGCCGGCGGCTCCAACCGGGGCCGCCCGCCCAGCGGCAGTTCCTCCGGGAGCAGCTCAGGAAGCGGTAAATAATCTCCGCGTCCACCTGCTCGCCATGCGCAGGTCACTTGTTTGCGGTTGGATGGCTGACCATGAAGAAAGCGCTCGCCCTCGCCACCCTCGCCCTCGGCACGACCCTGTCGCTGACCGGCGTCGCGCACGCCGAACCGAACGGTGATCCGGCCAAGTACGCCGATTTCACCGCCGAGTTCGTGCCCGCCAACACCCCGGCCGCCCTGGAGGCCGCCAAGCAGGGCAAGCACGTGATCATGAGCCCGTACGGCACCAACCGGACGATCGCCTGCCGCGGCAACAACGCCGACGTGCCGATCTACGAATGCATGCAGGAAGACGACCTGGGGTGGATCTCCCTGCGGGTCATCGATGTGCCGGGCGTCGGCCCGACCTGGACCTACCTGCCCTGATCCCCCCGCTCGTCGTCCCGGCCCGAGCCGGGACGACGAGTTTCACGCCTCGAGCTTGTAGCCCAGCCCGCGCACCGTCACCAGGTGCTCCGGCTTGGCCGGATCCGCCTCGATCTTCGAGCGCAGCCGCTTGACGTGCACGTCCAGCGTCTTGGTGTCGCCGACGTAGTCGGCGCCCCAGACCCGGTCGATCAGCTGGCCGCGGGTCAGCACCCGGCCGGAGTTGCGCAGCAGGTACTCGAGCAGATCGAACTCCTTGAGCGGCAGCGTCACCGATTTGCCGTTGACCAGCACGGTGTGCCGGTCCACGTCCATCCGGACCGGGCCGGCCTCCAGCACGCCGGTCTCACTGCCGCTGTCGAGCTCGTCGCCCGCGCCGCGCCGCAGCACCGCGCGGATGCGGGCGATCAGCTCGCGCGCCGAGTACGGCTTGGTGACGTAGTCGTCGGCGCCCAGCTCCAGGCCGACCACCTTGTCGATCTCGCTGTCGCGCGCGGTCACCATGATCACCGGCACGCCGCTGCGGGTGCGCAGCTGCTTGCAGACGTCGGTGCCGCTCATGCCGGGCAGCATCAGGTCCAGCAGCACGATGTCGGCGCCGGAGCGGTCGAACTCGGCGAGCGCGGAGGGCCCGTCGCCGACCACCGTGACCTCGAAGCCTTCCTTGCGGAGCAGGAACGCGAGCGGATCGGCCAGCGATTCTTCATCCTCGACGATCAGAACACTCGTCATCTGCGTGCCTCCACACCATTGGGTCGGCCCGGCCCCGTGGGGCGCGGGCTGATTTCTCTCGTGCTCACCTCGGGCTCTTCTTCGCCGTCGGTTTCGAGGTGAGCGGGTATACGCAAGGTGAACGTCGAACCGGTGCCCAGTTTGCTCCACAGGGTGATCTCACCGTTGTGGTTGGCGGCCACGTGCTTGACGATAGCCAGCCCGAGCCCGGTACCGCCGGTGGCGCGCGAGCGCGCCTTGTCCGAACGGAAGAATCGTTCGAACACCCGCTCCTGGTCTTCCTTGGCGATGCCGATGCCGCGATCGGTGACCGCCATGGCGACGTGCTCGCCGCGCAGCGATCGGCTCACCGAGACATGCGAGCCCTGCGGTGAGTAGTTGATCGCGTTCTCGACCAGGTTGGACAGGGCGGTGACCAACAGGGTCTCGTCGCCCAGCACTTCCAGCCCGCTGGGCCGGTCGGTGCTGACGGTGATGCCGGCCGCCTCGGCGGCGGTGCGCGAGCGGTCGACCGCCTGCATCACCACGGTGTCGACGTCGACCACCTCGAGTTCGGGGAGCTTCTCCGCGCCCTGCAGCCGCGACAGCGCGATCAGCTCGGTCACCATCTTGCCGAGGCGGCGGGATTCACCGAGCACGCGTTCGCCGAAGTGGCGCACGGCCTCGGGGTCGTCGGCGGATTCCAGCAGGGCCTCGGCCAGCAGGCTCATCGCGCCGACGGGCGTCTTGAGCTCGTGACTGACGTTCGCCACGAAGTCGCGCCGGGTCGCCTCCATGCGCGCCTGCTCGGAATCGTCGTCGGCGAACAGGACCGTGAAGCTGGTCTCCTCCGGCGAGAGCGGGCGCGCCACGCCGCGCACGGCGATCCGGCTGCGGCCGGGAATCGGGTGCTTGGCGGTCAGATCGAACTCCGCGTCCTCGCCGTTGGCCAGGACCTTCTTCACCGCGGCCCAGGCGCGCTCGTCGAGCAGCCGGTTGCGGACCAGGCCGAGTTCTTCGGCGCGCGGGTTGACCAGCACCACGTCGCGGTATTCGTCCACCACGGCGATGCCGCTCTCGGAGGCCAGCACGATCAGGTCGAGCACCTGGGACATGGTCAGGCCGGATTCGGCCTGCCGCCGCGCGGCCTGGCGGGCGTTCACGTACGGAATCAGTAGCCCGCCGACTGCCAGGCCCACGACAGCCGCGAGGACTGCCAGCAATACGGCCTGCGGAACACTCACCGGATCACCCGTTACGGCCGGGACTGCCAGCGCAGCGTCGGATTAGCGGAACACTCACCCCTGAATCGTACGGTCGGTACCCGTCCGCCCCGAGCGGGGTCGAGGAAGTTTCCCCCAGGTCATGGCCTCTTCCAGGCCCGTTTGCTGCCTGTTCACGCGGTGTTTCACCGGGACGGCGGGCAGCGTGTCGCGGCCCCGCCGCGGCCACACCCCCGTCCGATGAGAGGAGTGTCACGCCGCGCGGTCAGTCGAGGTCGTCGGCTCCGGCCAGCGCGGCGCTCACCTGCGGGCCGTGCCGGAGCACCCACTCGCCCAGCGCGAAGATCGGGGTCAGCAGGTCGCGACCGGCTTCGGTGAGCGCGTACTCCACCCGGGGCGGGGCCTCGGCGTAGCGGCGGCGGTCGACCAGGGTGAGCTGTTCCATCCGGCGCAGAGTCTGGGTGAGCATCTTCTGGCTGATGCCGCCGATCGCGGTGCGCAGCTCGCCCGGCCGCATCGGACCGTGCCGCAGCGAGTAGGCGATGACCGGCAGCCACGAGTTGCCGAGGATGTCCACGCCGATCCGCACCGGGCAGTCGGCGATGTAGTCGACCGCGGCGAACTCGACTTCCCCGGCGGTGATCGGCAGTGTCATGCCTCCAGCCTGCCAGTCCGTCGGGCACCTCGGGGTGCCTATCGAATTCCCTAGCGTCGGTTCCGGATTCATCCACACCACCACACATCCCTGGGAGCGAACAATGCGAATCGGAATCATCGGCGCCGGGAACATGGCGCGGGCGCTCGGCGCCGGCTGGGCCGCCGCCGGGCACGAGGTCCTGATCGGCGCCAGGAACCCGGCGGCCGCCGCGGACCTGGCGGCCGCGATCGGCGCGCGGAGCGGCAGCGTCGTCGACGCGGCCGGATTCGGGACGGCGGTGCTGCTGGCCCTGCCGGTCTCGGCCCTGGACGAGGCGCTGCGGTCGAACGCCGAAGCGCTGGCCGGGCGCACGCTGATCGACTGCACCAACGCCTTCGCCCCGGACTTCGAGGCCGCGGGCGGGCCCACCACCATGCCGCTGTCCGAGGACGCGGTGGCCGAGCGGATCGCGGCCACGGTGCCCGCGGCACGGGTGGTCAAGGCGTTCAATCTCTGGGCGGCGGAAGTTCTGGCGTCCGAGACCAAGTCCTACGAGGGGCGCCCGCTGACCGTGCCCTTCTGCGGTGACGACCCCGCCGCCATGGAGCTGGTCGCCGGGCTGATCGCCGACCTGAAGCTGCACCCGGCCCGCGCCGGCGGCCTGTACCGGGCCCGGTATCTGGAGGCCACCTCGGTGTTCCTGGTCGGGCTGTGGTTCGCCGGGCACGATGTGCGGGCCGTCTTCCCACCCCTGGAAGCCGCCTTCGCGGTCGCCGACTGAGCGCCGGCCGGGACGGCGGCCCGCCCGGCCGCCGCCCCGGCTACCAGCCCGGCTCGCCCTGGACCGGCAGGTTCACATAGCTCGGTTCGTTCGGGTCCAGCAGCAGATGCTGTGGCCGCAGCCCGGTTTCGAGCAGCAGCGGCATCGGCGGCAAGCCCTTGGGGAAGTTGGCCGCGTAGACGTCCACGCGCAGCCGGTGGCCCGGTCGCAGGACCGCGTTCACCCCGGGAATCGAAATGTCGAGCGGCGTGGGCGCACCCGGCACCGTGGGCTGCCGATGTTCCAGCGACAGGTAGGGCACGGGCTCGGAGTAGTCGCCGTTGGGCAGGCGGGTGCTGCGGGATTCGTCGATGGCGCGCAGCGAGGCGACCAGCTGCCCCGAGGACAGCACGGTCGACCGGCCGTCCGGCGCGACGTCGTTCACGGTGGCCACCCAGTATCCGTCGGTGGCGTCGTGGACGGTGTTGAGCCGCACCGCGATCGCGCCGGAGACGGTGACCGCCGCGCCGACGGGCGCGCTGGTGAAGGTGAGTCCGCCGAGCTCCTGGATCCGGGAATCCTCCGCGCAGGCGACGATGATCGACGGAATGCCGACCAGTTCCTGGGCAGCGTCCCGGGAACACAGGCCGGTCAGGCCGGGCGCGACGCTCACCCGCGTCACCTCGGGGCCGGGCTCGGTGCGCAGCGAACCGTCGTAGACGCTGTTCGCCGTGCCGCTGGGCGCGGCCGACAGATACATCCGCCGATAGGCCGACACCGGCTGCTGGAAGGCGTCTTCGGTGATCCAGCCGCCGCCCTCCTGTTTCACCGTCACCGGGCCGTAGCGCTCGATCCCGTTGTCGATGCCCTTGAGCCACTTGTCGAACCAGGCCCGTTGCAGCACGTCCATGCGCGGCGGCAGCCCCGGCCGGCCGGACTCGTTGCCGTTGCTGATGTGGTAGCCGTCGCCCATGAGCAGCTGTTTCTGCCCGGGCGGCAACGGGATTCGCTGGTAGACATCGGTCTGGGAGTTGATGAACACGTCGTGCCAGCCGCCGGTGACGAAGGTCGGCACGGTGATCGCGCCCGCGTCGGTCTCCCAGGAGCGGCGCGCGGGGCTGTTCTGGTCGAGCAGTTCCTGGACTTTCGGGTGCAGGTCCTCGAGCCGCGGCGCGGTCATCACGCTGAAGAACGCGTCCAGGAAGGTGAACGGATCCGCCAGCCGATCGGCGAGCCACTTCGTGTCGAAACGGCCCTGCGCGAGCGCGGTCAGGTCGGGCACGAGTTTTCCGCCGTTCACCGCGGCCAGCCACATCGGCATGAAGGTCGCGCCGATCGCGCCGCCGGGCGCGACGAGATCGCGAAAGGGATTGCGGCTGGGCACGACCGGGAAGATCGCCGTCAGCGCGGGCGGATTCTTCGCCGCGACCTGGAGTTGGTTCAGGCCGGAGTAGGAGACGCCGCTCATGCCGATGCGACCGTTGGACCAGGGTTGCCGCGCCGCCCAGTCGATCACCTCGACGCTGTCCTGCTGCTCGCGCTCGCGCAGGATGTCCCAGATGCCCTGGGAGAAACCGGTGCCGCGCACGTCGACGACGACCTGGGTGTAGCCGCCCTTGATCAGCTGCCGGTCCACGGCGAAGTTGCGGACCAGGCCGCCGCCCAGCGCTTTGGTCAGATCGGTGACGCCGGACAGCGGCGTCCCGGTGAGGTCGATGTCGCGCGCGAGTTGCAGGACCGCGTCGGAAAGGCCGGGGATCGAGATCAGGCTGTCGGCGATCATCGAGCCCAATTTGGTGTAGGGCGTGAGGTTCACGATGGTGGGCGTCGGCTCGGTGATCGCCCGGCCCGCCGCGTCGGCCGGGCGGTACACGTTGCCTTTGAGCACGGTGCCGTCGCTCATGGTGATCGGCACGTCCCATTCGATGGCGACGTTCGGGTAGGGCTGCGGGCCGTCTTCGGCCGCGGCCCAGGCCGCGCCGGCCGCGCCGCCGTCCGGCCCGAGGGGGGCCGGGGTCGCCGCGGCGTTCGGACTCAACAGGGGGCTCAGTAGTCCGGCGGCGAACAACACCGCCACCGAACGCATTGCGGCACGCACCTCGTCAGCACTCGCTTTCTTAGGGAGTAAACGCTCACTAAGTTACGGGCCGAACCGCCCCGAGATGACCGAAACCGCTGGAAGAGACTGCAATTCGGTCCGGTGCACAATGCGCCGGGGGCGCCTTCGTTCATCCGAACGAAGGCGCCCCCGGCGTGGTCAGCGTGCGGCGATCACCAACCGGGCTTGCCGCGCAGCGGAATGTTGACGAAGCTCGGCCGATTCGGGTCCAGTTGCACGTGCTGCGGCTTGAGTCCGGAATCGAGCAGCATCGGCAGCACCGGCAGGCCTTTGGGGAAGTTCCCGGCGAACACGTCGACGCGCAGCCGGTGGCCCGGCTTCAGGATCGCCTCGGTAGCGGGCAGCGCGATGTCCAGCGTGGTCGCCTCGCCCAGCACCGTCGGCTGCCTGCGGTCCAGCGAGGTGAACGGCCGCG
This sequence comes from Nocardia sp. NPDC050435, assembly GCF_040655395.1. Taxonomy (NCBI): domain Bacteria; kingdom Bacillati; phylum Actinomycetota; class Actinomycetes; order Mycobacteriales; family Nocardiaceae; genus Nocardia; species Nocardia sp. NPDC050435. The sequence continues at coordinate 193,328 of NZ_JBFAJW010000004.1, read as the reverse complement.
GGTCGGTGTAGTCGCCGCTGGCCGACTTCGCGCTGTTCGCGTCGTCGATCTCGCGCATGGAGGACACCAGCTGGCCCGAGCTCAACACGGTGGACTGGCCGTCGGGCGCCACGTCGTTCACCGTGACCACCCAGTAGCCGTCCGCCGCGTCGTGCACGGTGTTGAGCCGCACCGCGATCGGGCCGGAGATCGCGGTCTCCTCGGCGACCGGCGCGCTGGTGAAGGTCAGGCCGTTGAGCTCGGCGACCCGCGAGTCCTTGGCGCACCCGTCGATCACCGAGAGCACGCCCGCGCTGCCCTGTGCCGCGTCGTTGGAGCACAGGGTGGTGATGCCGGGCGCGACCGTGAGCCGCTGGGTGTCGGAATTCGCGGCGGCCGTGAGCGATCCGTCGTGCACGGACTGGGCGGTGCCGCTGTCGGCCGCGGACAGGTACATCCGGCGGTGCGACGATTCGACCTCGGCCTCCCGGCTGCCGACCGCGCCGAATCCGAACCCGTTGGTGGTGATCCAGCCGCCGCCCTGCTGGCGCAGCGTCACCGGACCGTAGGTGTCGATGCCGTTGTCGATGCCCTTGAGCCACTTGTCGAACCAGGCGCGCTGCAGCACGTCCAGCCGCGGCGGCAGGCCCGGCTTGCCGTACTCGTTGCCCGAGTTGACGTGGTAGGTATTGCCCATCAGCAGCTGCTTCTGGCCCGGCGGCAGCGGAATCTGGTCGTAGATCTTGGATTCGGAGTAGGTGAACAGGTCGTGCCAGCCGCCGACGACGAAGGTCGGCACGTTGATCTTGGCCGGGTCGCTCCACCAATCCTTGCGGCGGCCTTCGCTGTCGGTCAGCAGCGCCTTCGCGCGCGGATCGAGATCGTCCATCTTCGCCGAGGTGTAGACGTTGAGCAGCACGTCCATGAAGGTGTACGGATCGGCGGCCCGGTCGGCCAGCCACTGGGTGTCGAACTGGCCGTTGACGATCGAGGCCACGTCCGGCACCCACTTCAGGCCGTTGATGGCGGCCAGCCACAACGGGATGAAGTTGAAGCCGAAGCCGGTGCCCGGGGCCAGCACGTCCTGCACCAGATCACTGCCCGGCACCACCGGGAAGATCGCCTTCAGCGCCGGCGGCTGGGCCTGCGCGGCCTGCACCTGGTTGATGCCGGAGTAGGAGATGCCGTTCATGCCGATCTTGCCGTCGGACCAGGACTGCTTCGACGCCCAGTCGATGACCTCGACGGTGTCCTGCTGTTCGCGCTGGCGCAGCATGTCCCAGGTGCCCTGGGAGAAGCCGGTGCCGCGCACGTCGACGACGAGCTGGCTGTAGCCGCTCTTGATGAGCTGGCGGTCGACCGAGAAGTTGCGCAGTTCGCCGCCGCCGAAGGCCTTGGTCAGATCGGTGACGCCGGACAGCGGGGTGCCCGACATGTCGATCTGCCGGAACAGCGCGATCAGCGCGTCGGAGAGGCCGGGCACCTGCAGCGCGCTGTCACCGAGGTTGGAGACCAGCTTGGTGTAGGGCGTCAGGTTGACGATGGTCGGCGTCTTGGTGTCGATCGGCCGGCCGGCCGCGTCGGCGGGACGGTACAGGTTCGCCTTGAGGACGGTGCCGTCGCTCATGGTGATCGGCACGTCCCACTGGATGTTGACGTTGGGGTACTGCTGCGCCCCGTCTTCGGTGGCCGTCCACGCCGCTCCGGCGGCGCCGCCGTCGGGTCCGGCGGAGATCGGCGCGGCCTGGGCCGTGGCGCCGGTGCTGAGGAAAGGAACGAGCACGGCGGTGGCAACCGCGGCCACCGTGACTCGCAACGCGTACTTCATCGAACGTGATCCACCTCTCGGACTTTCCAACGCGCCGAAGCATACCGAACCTACTCGTCGGTAAGAACACCCGGATACCCGAAATTCTGACGAATGCCAGTTCACATATGCGCGACAGCTCGCAATAGCCGCAGCATATGGCCGTCAATCCCCCGCTTCGATCATCAGAATCTAGGCTTACCGTAACCGGCGGTCCGCGCCAAGAGTTAACCGCTCTGGTCCCACATTCTGGACGCGAAACGACAAGAGCGCCGCAGTCGCACAGGACTGCGGCGCTCTCATCGTGGACGTGCGGGCTATTTGCCGCCCTGGTTCGCCACCGCGGCGGCGCCGGCGGCGGCGGCCTCCGGATCCAGGTAGACCGCCGGACGGACCGGGCGCAGGTTCTCGTCGAGCTCGTAGACCAGCGGAATGCCGGTCGGGATGTTCAGGCCCGCGATGTCGTCGTCGGAGATCTGGTCCAGGTGCTTGACCAGGGCGCGCAGCGAATTGCCGTGCGCGGCCACCAGAACGGTCTTGCCGGTCCGCAGCTCCTCGGAGATCGTCGACTCCCAGTACGGCACCATGCGCTTGACCACGTCGAGCAGGCACTCGGTCTTGGGGACCTCGATGCCGGCGTAGCGCGGGTCGCCCTCCTGGCTGTACTCGTTGCCGGCGGCGATATCCGGCGGCGGAGTGTCGTAGCTGCGGCGCCACAGCATGAACTGCTCGTCGCCGTACTGCTCCTTGACCTGGGCCTTGTTCTTGCCCTGCAGATCGCCGTAGTGCCGCTCGTTCAGGCGCCAATCCCGGACCACCGGAATCCAGTGCCGGTCGGCGGCGTCCAGCGCGTTGTTCGCGGTGCTGATGGCGCGGCGCAGCAGCGAGGTGAACACGATGTCCGGCAGCACGCCCTGCTCGGCCATCAGCTGGCCGGCGCGCTTGCCCTCGGCGACGCCCTTGTCGGTCAGGTGCACATCGACCCAGCCGGTGAACAGATTCAGGGCGTTCCATTCGCTCTCGCCGTGGCGCAGCAGCACGAGGGTGTACGTCATGGGGGCCATTCTGGCAGGCACTGCTCAGGCCGGCGCCGAGAGGGCGGTGAGCAGTCCCGCCCCGATCAGGGTGGCGCGGTCCTGCAACTCCGAGGGCACCACGCGCAGATCCTTCAGGAAGCCGACGCGCGCGTGCGCGCCGATCGCCTCCTGCATCGGCCGCCACAGCGGCTCCCCCGCCTGCGCGAAACCGCCGCCGACCACCACCAGATCGACGTCCAGCAGCGCCGCCGCCGAGGAAATCGCCTGTCCCAGTGCGATACCCGCCCGGCGCAGCGCGGCCTTGGCGATGCGATCGCCGTGCTGGGCGTCCTCGGCCAGCTCGATGCCGGTGGTCCCGGTCCAGCCGCGCTCCTGGGCCCAGCGCACCGAAGACGGTCCGCTCGCAACGGCTTCCACGCAGCCGACGCCGCCGCACGCGCACGGGTCCATCGAACCCGGCACCACGATGTGACCGATATGACCCGCGTTACCGGTGTGCCCCACCGCGACCATGCCGCCGACGATGATCCCGCCCCCGATGCCCGAGGACACCGTCATCGCCAGCGCGTCCGGCGTCTGCCGGGCCGCGCCGAAATGCCGTTCGGCCAGCGCCAGGCACACGCCGTCGATGGCGAAGCGCACCGAGGCGGCCGGGAACAGCTCCTTGACCGCGGACACGATCGGAAAGCCGTCGGCCCACTCCGGGATATTGAGCGGTGACAGCGATCCCGAGGGCGCGTCCACCGGCCCGGCCGCGCCGATGCCGATGATCGGCACGTCGTCGTCACCGGCCACGGACAGCAGCAACTCCTGGCACGCCTCCCAGACGCCGGTCTGCGGCACCTGGATCCGGCCCACCTCGCGCGTCATGCCCTCCTGGCCGACAACGCCGACGGCGATCTTCGTCGCCCCGATATCCAGCGCGAGAATGGTCATCAGGCCCCCACTTCCGACAGCAGCACCAGACCGCCGCGATCGCGGCGGCCCGATGGATCATATTGGGCGCGGACCTATTTGTCGGAGGCGTCCACGAGATGTTCGAAGGCCCGCAGGTTCTTCAGCGACTCCCCGCGCGAGACCCGCCACTTCCATTCCTTGCGAATGGATTCCGCGAAACCCAGCTCCAGCAGCACGTTGAAGTCGCCGTCCACGGCCTCGAGCACCTGCCCGAAGACCCGGTCGAGTTCGTCGGCGGTCACCGCGTGCGTCGCGATCCGGCCGACGAGATAGATGTCGCCGACCCGGTCCAGGGTGTAGGCCACGCCGTAGAGCCGCCGGTTGCGGCGCAGCAGGAACTTGTAGACGCCCTCGAAGTTCTCGTCCGGTTTGCGGCAGACGAACGATTCGATGCGCACGCCGTGCTTGCCGACGGTGAGCATCACCGAGGTCTTCAGTTTGCGCTCGCCCGGCAGGATCACCACGAAGACGTCCTCGCCGGCGCGGTCGTATTCGATTTCCCGATCGCGCAGCGTCTCTTCGATGACTTGCGCGGTGGCTGGCACCGACATCGCGTCGTACTCCTGTCGTTGGTGAGTTCTGGGCGCAGCGCGCGGCCGCGGTTACCGCATACCCGAATCGGTCAGAACGACGCGGGATGGGTGCGGTCTCCCGGAACACCGTAGAGCCCGTTGAGCAGCACGTCGTGCCCCTCGCGGTGTGCCAGCGCGCCGTGGAAGTCGCCGAGCGCGGCCGAGTAGCTGGCGAGCAGCCCGTCGGCGGTGTGCTCCCAGGAGAAGTTTCCCGCGTGGGTCACCGCCCGCCCGCTCATCCGGCGCAGCCGGGCCGGATCGTCGAGCAGCGCGCCGAGCGCGGCGGCCCAGTCCGGGATGCGGTGGCCGGGTACCAGCAGGCCGGTTTCGCCGTGCCGCACGGCGGTGCTCAGGCCGCCGACGTCGGCCGCGAGCACGGGGGTGCCGCTGGCCTGCGCCTCGATCGCGACCAGGCCGAAGGATTCGTTGTAGCTCGGAACGGCGACCAGATCGGCGGCCCGGTACACCTGGACCAGGCGGTCCGGCGGCTGCGGCGGCAGGAAGGTGACGTGCTCGCCGATGCCGAGTTCGGCGGCGAGCCGGATCAGCGCGTCCGGGCGCTCCAGGCCGCTGCCGGACGGACCGCCGACGATCAGCACCCGCAGCTTGCGCTCCGGGTTCGCGGCGAGCAGCGCGGCGGCCGCCCGGATCAGCACGTCGGGCGCCTTCAGCGGCTGGATGCGGCCGATGAACGCGACGATCTGCTCGTCGGCGCGCAGGTCCAGGTCGGCGCGGGCCGCGGCCTTGTCGCCGGGCCGATACCGAGCGAGATCCGCGCCGGGCGGCACGATGTCGATGTTGCGGGGTTCGGCGCCGTACAGCTCGATCAGCTGCCGGGCCTCCTCGGCGGTGTTGGCCACCAGCCGGTCGGCTTCGGAGACGATCTGTTTCTCGCCGATCTCGCGGGTCGCCGGCTCGGGGCAGTCGCCGTCGGCGAGCGCGCGGTTCTTGACGGCGGCCAGCGTGTGTGCGGTGTGCACCAGCGGCACCCGCCAGCGGTCCCGGGCCAGCCAGCCGACCTGGCCGGAGAGCCAGTAGTGCGAATGCACCAGGTCGTAGTAGCCGGGCAGGTGCCGGGCCTCCTGGCGCAGCACCTCGGCGGTGAAGGGGCACAACTGGGTCGGCAGGTCGTGTTTGTCCAGGCCCTCGAACGGGCCCGCCACCACATTGCGCACCAGCACGCCGGGCGCCGCCTCCTGCACGGGCGGCGTGTTCGAGGCGGTGGCGCGGGTGAAGATCTCGACCTCGATGCCGCGGCGCGCCAGCTGCCGGGCGGTCTGCAGGACGTAGACGTTCATTCCGCCCGCGTCACCCGTGCCCGGCTGGGCAAGTGGTGAGGTGTGCACCGACAACACGGCGATCCGATTCGGCCGTAGATCCGGGCGTTCACTCACAACTCCATAGTGCACGGTGTATCACCGGCCCAGACGGCCCGGAGCGGGGCAAGTGACTGCGATCACAGCAATTTTGTGAGCACGATCACCCCGCTCAGGGTGCTGAATTCGAAAGTTTGTGCTATTAGCCGCTTTGGCTATCGATCAGGCCAGGCTGTCGATGAACGCGGAGATCTCGGCGACGAAACGGGCCCGGTCCTCCAGGAACAAACCGTGCTGGGCGTCGTCCCAGAAGGACGTGCGGGCGTCCGGCACCGCCTCGGCGATGTAGCGCCCGTTGGCGATCGGCACCACCGGATCCGCGGTGCCGTGCTGAACCAGCACCGGAACGTCCAGGGCGCGCAGGGTTTCGGTGTTGTCCACGGTGCGGACGAACAGGGCCTTGCGCACCGCGGGCGGCGTGGCCAGGCTGCCGCCGAACAGGCGCTGCGCATCCACGCCCTTGTCCGCGCCGGGGCCGGTGTTGGCGTTGCCGAAGGCGGCGAACGCCCGCGTGGCCCGGCCCGCGCTCTCCTCGAAGACACCGGGAATCGCGGCCTGCATGGCGGTGCCGATCTCCGCGCCGGGCGCGCGGCCGATATTGGCCATCGAGCCGGTGTAGACCACGCCGGCGACCGCGCCCGTGCCGTAGGCGGTCAGGTAGTCGCTGATCACGATGCCGCCGTAGGACCAGCCGAGCAGGACCGCACCCGACTCGACGCCCGCCGCGGCCAGCACGGCGGCGAGGTCGGCGGCCCAGTTCTTCGGATCGTCGTAGCCCGCGGCGGGCACATCGGAGTAGCCGTGGCCGCGCAGGTCGACGGCGAGCACGCGGTAGCGCTGGGCCAGCTCACCGGCGGCCGCGCCCCAGCAGCGCAGGTCGGCCGACCAGCCGTGCACCAGCACCAGCGGCCGCCCGGACGCGGGCCCCTGCTCCCGGAAGACGAGGGTGGTTCCGTCCGCGCTGACCGCTTCCCGTATAGCCATGCCGTTCAGGCTAACGCCGGACCGCACGGCCAGTGATCCGGGCAACAGGGCGCGACCCGGCAAACCGCCCGCACCTAGGATCGACGGTCATGAGCACACGGAGCGCGGTAGTGACCGGAGCGAGCTCGGGCATCGGCGAGGCCACCGCCCGTGAGCTCGCGAAGCAGGGGTACCACGTCTACGTCGGCGCCCGCCGGCTCGACCGGTTGCGGCGCCTGGCCGACGAGATCGGCGGCACCGCGCTGGAACTCGATGTCACCTCCGAGGATTCGGTCGCCGCGTTCTGCGCCGCCGTGCCCGAGGTCGCCGTCCTGGTCAACAACGCGGGCGGCGCGAAGGGCCTGGCCACGGTCGCCGACGCCGACCTGGACGACTGGCGCTGGATGTGGGAGACGAACGTGATGGGCACGCTGCGGGTCACCAAGGCGCTGCTGCCCAAACTGATCGATTCCGGCGACGGGCTGATCGTCACCATCACCTCGGTCGCCGCGTTCCACACCTACGACAACGGTTCCGGCTACACCTCGGCCAAGCACGCGCAGGCCGTGCTGCATCGCACGATGCGCAGCGAACTGCTCGGAAAGCCGGTGCGGCTGACCGAGATCGCGCCCGGCGCGGTGGAGACCGAGTTCTCACTGGTTCGGTTCGACGGCGACGAGGACCGCGCCGCGAAGGTCTACGAGGGCATCGACCCGCTGGTCGCGGCGGATATCGCGGAGATCGTCGGCTTCGTCGCCTCGCGGCCGCCGCACGTCAACCTGGACCAGATCATCGTCAAGCCGCGGGACCAGGCCGGGCCCGGCCAGTTCGCCCGCCGCTGAACCCGGGCCGGCTAGCGCGGCGCGGCCGGGGCCACCGGGGTCGCCGAGACCTGGGCGGGCTTGCCCCGCACCGCCGACATCGTCTTCCACTGATCCCACGGGATGGTCCAGTCGTAGATGTCGCCGTCGGCCGCCGAGAGCGGGATCGAGGTGCCGGTGACCTCGACCGGGTCGCCGTAGAGCGCGGTCACGAAGTACTCCTGCGCGTTCGCGGTGGACAGGTTGATGCACCCGTTGGTGACGTTCGAGTTGCCCTGCGCGGACGCGGATTCCGGATTGGCGTGGATGAATTCGCCGTTGTTGGAGATGCGCACGGCCCAGCGCTCGTCGATGTCGGTGTAGAACGGCGGGTTCGACATCTTGACCAGCTCGTGCTTCTCGCTCACCACGTGCAGCCCGGAGCGGGTCACGTTGCGGGGTTCGTTGCCCTCGCCGTAGCTGGCCGGGAAGTCCATCACGACCTGCCCGTCGCGCACCACCTGCATGCGGTGGCTGGGCGCGTTCGCCTTCACGATCTGGCTGCGGCCGATGGTGAAGTCGGAGGTCAGATCCGAATCGCCGTAGCGGCCGTCGCCCAGGTCCAGGCCGTAGAGTTTGGCTGCGACGTGCACGGTGGTGCCGGGCTGCCAATAGTTCTCGGGCCGCCAGTGCAGCCGGGAGCCGCCGTTGTCGTCGGGGAACCAGGCCCACGCGCCTTCGGTCTGCGGGTTGGTGGTGACGGTGATGGCCTTCTCCACCTCCGCCTTGTTCGAGACGTGACCGCGGAACTGCAGGATGATCGGGGCGGCGATGCCGACCTGCTGGCCGTCCGCGATCTGGAAGGTCGCGCCCGCGGTGGCCTTGGGAGCCAGCGTGCGGAAGCCGCCGTCGATCGGCACCGGCTTGTTGTCGCTGCCGCGCGCGGTGCCCGACCAGGTGTAGGCGGCGTCGTAGCCGAGCGGCTCGGTGATCTTGTAACTGCGCTTGTCCGGGCTCATTTCGCCCTGGACCTGCTTGCCGTTGGCGTTGGTCAGCGCGACCTGATCGATCACGCCGTCGTCGACGGTGACCGAGACCGGGGCGGTGGGGTTGACCTCGTCGGACTCGTTGCCGGGGGTGATCGTCACCTCGGCGGCGGGCCCGGAATCCTTGGCCGGTGCGCCTTTGTCGGTGCCGCAGCCGGCCACGAGGGCCACCACGACGAGGAGCAGCATCGAGAGGACGCCGACCGGTCTACGGATCACTGGACGGTTGTTCACTACTTCGAATCTACGCGCCGCGCCCCGGTCGTTCGGCTGTCGAAGCAGTTCAGTGCCCGTTTTGCCGGGTTAGAGGGTGAGCCCGACGGTCACCGGTTCCGGCTCCAGGTGGATGCCGAACCGGTCCTCGACACCCGCGCGTACGTCCCTGGCCAGGGCCGCCAGGTCGGCGGCGCGGGCGCTCCCCCGGTTGGTCAGTGCCAGCGTGTGTTTCGTGGACAGGCGCGCGGCCGCCCCCGGGCCCGGATAGCCCTTGGCGAAACCGGCCCGCTCGATCAGCCAGCCTGCGGAGAACTTCACGCCGTCCGGCGCCGGATAGGTGGGAATCGTGACATCGCCCACATGGGCGGCGATCCGGGCCCGCACCGCCTCGACCCGCTCGTGCGGCACCACCGGATTGGTGAAGAACGACCCCGCGCTCCAGGTGTCGTGATCGGCCGGATCGAGCACCATGCCCTTGCCCGCGCGCAGGGCCAGCACCGCCGCCCGCACCTGCTCGGCCGGGCGGGTGCCGCCGTCGGTCACGCCCAGGGTGGTGGCGAGTTCGCCGTAGCGCAGCGGCGCGCTCACCCCCGCCGGATCGAGCGCGAAATCCACGGCCAGCACCACCGCGTCGGCGGTGTGCTTGAGCGTGCTGGTGCGGTAACCGAAGCCGAGCTCGCCGGGCTCCACCCAGCGCGTCTCGCCGCTCGCCCGATCCAGCAGGCGCACCCGGCGCAGCAGGTTGGCCACCTCCACGCCGTAGGCGCCGACGTTCTGCACGGGGGTCGCGCCCGCCGAACCCGGGATGCCGGACAGGCATTCGAGGCCGCCGAACCCGGCCGCGACGGTCCGTTCGACGAGACCGTCCCACGGCACGCCCGCGTCCGCGACCACATGGTCGGGCCCGAGCTCGACCGTGCCGGTGGCGATCTTGACGACCACGCCGTCGAAACCGTCGTCACCGATCAGCAGATTGGAGCCGCCCGCGAGCAGCAGCACCGGCACGCCCTTGTCGTCCAGCACCCGCACCGTCTCGATCAGCGCCTCCGTCGACGCGCACTCGGCGACCGTCGCGGGGCCGCCCACGCGCAGCGTGGTCAGCTCCGCGAGCGGCACCGGCGCGCGCAGGTCCGCGCCGGCGCGGGCCAGCAGTTCGCGCAGGTCGTCCGAGGCCACCACCCGTGAAGTTCGCACGCCGAAGACGGTATCCGATGGGGCTGCCCGCGATGTCCGCCGTGCGCGCGCCAGCGCGCGCCCGTCCGGCCGGTCACGACTGGGCGACCTCCTCCGGTCACCGGGCTCCCAGCCCGGTAGCGTGTCCGACCATGGCTACACCCTTGGCGTTCACGGCTCACTACTCCCACCCGGCCGCCGCCGTCCGCGCGGCGTTCGCCGACGAGCAGTACTGGAAAGACCGCATCGCCGAGGTCGGCGGGGACAACGCGCGACTGAACTCCTTCAGCGCCAACGACGCTCAGGTCCGGGTCGAAATGGTGCAGGCCATCGCCGCCGAGTTGCTGCCGCCCGCGATCACCGCGGTGCGCCCCGGCGATCTGATCATCCCCCGGGTGGAGGACTGGACCGGAAACGCGGCCACCTTCGAGGCCACCGTCGAGGGCGCGCCCGCCCAGGTGCGCGGCACCATCACCCTGGCCGACGCGGGCACCGGCTCGACCGCGACCGTGCAGGGCGACATCGAGGTGAAGGTCCCGCTGTTCGGCGGCAAGATCGAGAAGGCGATCCAGGAGCGCCTCACCGAGCTGCTGCAGTCCGAGGAAGAGTTCACCAACACCTGGATCGCCACCCACAAGGGCTGATCCGGCGTCCACTGTGCGCCGTGCCAACCGCGGCCGGGGTCGATTGTGAGATGCGCGCCGAGCGATGGCCCAGCAATCGATCCCGGTAACGTGTGCGGGCATGGCACGTCGATTGGATTACTCCGCTCGCTACCCGCTGCACACCACCAAAGAGCTCTACGAGGCGCTGTCGACTCAGGAGTACTGGGAGGCGCGGGTCGCGGAGATGCGGAAGTACACCCCGGGCAACGAGGTCGTCAGCCTCGACGTGAGCGACTCCGGTATCGAGGTCGTCCTGCACCACACCCTGCCGCGGGAGATGCTGCCCGAGATCGCGCAGGCCGTGATGCGCAAGGACATGATCATCACCCGTAAGGAGAGCTGGGGTCCCTACCGCGCCGAGGAGACCGAGGGCAGGTTCTCGGCGTCCATCCCGGCCGGCCCCGGCAGCCTGAACGGCGGAATTCGCCTGTTCCCCACCGAAACCGGCTGCACCATGCGCTTCTCGCCCGAGGCGAAGGTGTTCATTCCGATGGTCGGCCCGCGGCTGGAGCAGTTGATGCTGGTGAACCTCGTCGACCTGTTCCGCGCCGAAGCCGAAGAGACGGTGAAGTGGCTGGAAGCTCGCAACCCCACCAGCTGAGCAAGCCACTCGGGACCATCACCCGGGGCACCACCGGCGTCAATCGGCTGCGTCGCAGCGATCGCTGGCTGATCCACGACGACCTGGTCACCGCGCGGCTGCTGGCCGCGCCGGATCCGCTGGTGGTCGACCTCGGCTACGGCGCCAGTCCGTGGACGACGCTGGAGCTGGCGGCCCGGTTGCGCACGGTGCGCTCCGACGTGCGGGTCGTCGGGCTGGAGATCGATCCGGCCCGGGTGGTGCCGGGCCGCGACGGCGTGCGCTTCGCGCGCGGCGGCTTCGAATTGGCCGGGCTGCGACCGGTTCTGGTGCGCGCGTTCAATGTGCTGCGCCAATACCCGGAAGCCGCCGTGCCCGGCGCCTGGGCCACCCTTCGCTCCGGCCTCGCGCCGGGTGGGCTGCTGGTCGACGGCACCTGCGACGAACTGGGCCGCCGCTGCGCCTGGGTGCTGCTGGATCGGTCCGGGCCGCTGTCGCTGACGCTGGCCTGGGATCCGTTCACCGTCGATCAGCCCTCCGATATCGCCGAGCGGCTGCCGAAGGCGTTGATCCACCGCAACATTCCCGGCGAACCGGTGCACGCGCTGCTCACCGCCGCGGACCGGGCCTGGGCGCGCGCGGCGGCGCTGGCCCCGTTCGGTCCCCGCGTGCGCTGGCGGCAGGCGTCGGAGTTCTTGCGGGACGAGGGTTTTCCGGTGCGTGAGTACCGCCGCCGGATGCGCGACTGCGTGCTGTCGGTGCCGTGGTCGGCGGTGGCGCCGAAAGACGCCGCCGCCGTTTAGCTTCGGCGCACCCGGCCGGACAGCGCCGCCATCGGCAGAATCGACCGCGGCTCGAACGGCTGCCGCCACAGGCCGCCGTGCGCCGCGCCCTGGGCGAACAGGCCCTCCGGGTTGCGCCCGGCCTCGACCGGCGGCGCTGCCAGATCGGCGACCAGTTTGGCGGCCAGCAGGGTGCGCGCGGTCTCCGGATCGAACACCTCGACGCCGAAGCGGTGCGCGCCACGATAGGCGGCGGCCAGGCGCGGCTGCGCGACCAGGCTGCGTGTCCAGACCAGCGGGGCCACCGCACCGGAGACCTGTCGGCCGGCGCTGTGCGCCAGCACCGCGCGCCAGCGCTGAACCCGTTGCGCGAGCACATGGTTCGGGCCTTGCGCGGGCAGCATCGCGTCGGCGACGCTCCACAGCTCGCCGGCCTCGTCCCGCAGCCGCAGCGCGTAATTCGGCCGATAGAGCGCGGATCGGGTGAGCACGCGCAGCAGGTCCTGGCCGAACCGGGACGGACCGCGCGCGTGCAGGCGCTGATGCGCGTCGGCGACAACGGATTCCGGGACGGCATAGCAGTCGGTGGGCGAGCCGAGGACCGCCAGCACCGCGTCGGCCCGGCGGTCGAGCACGTCCTCGGCGAGCACGTCGATGGCGGCGGCCAGCCGGACGCCGCCGGGGCCGAAGCGCTGTGCGTAACCGCCGAAGACCGGCCGCGGGCCGCCGTCGGCGAGCTGGTCGCGCAGCCAGTGCAGCAGGGCCGGGAACTGGGTGGTGACGTCGGCGCCGGGCCCGCCGCTGAACGGGCGCGGCCCCGGACTGATCGGATAGCGCAGTACCCCCGCCCCGGCCCGCGCCAGCTCCGCGAGTTCCTGCCACCGGGCCGGACCGGGCCGCGCGACCGCGAGCACGTCGGCGCCCCAGCGCAGCAGCGGGCGGATCGGAGCCAGTTCCCCCGCGCCCGCCACGACGACGCGGAAACCGGGCAGCGGCAACCACTCCGGGTGATCGATCACCCGCTCCAGCGCGGCGGCGAAACCGGGCTCGAGCACGCCCCGATGCCGCCACTCGGTGACCTGGACGCGCAGCGCCGAACCGGACAGCAGCGCGCCGCGGTACGGAACCTCCAGTCGCGCGGGCGGTTTCGCCGCACCATCGATCCGGCCGGTGCCCAGCGACGCCCGCTGCTCGACGGCGCCGACGTCGAAGCTGTCCAGCGGGGCCACCACGTACTCGGTGACGAACCGGAGCAGGCCGCGCGCCGCGGCCAGGCCGTCGGCGGCGATGCCCGCGGCATGCCGTGGCGCAGAAGCGCCGAGCGCGGTCAGCGCGCGAAAGATGGTGCGGTACTCGCGATTCCACTGGCGACAGCTCTCCACCGTCTGTGCCAGATCGGCGTCGTGGCGGCGCACGGCGTCGGCCACCACCGCGGTCGCGAACAGATCGCCCACGCGCTCGGGCGCCCCCGACGGAAAGACGAGATCCCACCTGCCCTGCCCCATCGTCCCCATGATCGGTCACCCTGCCATGGCCGGACGCCCGGCGCAGCGGTACGGTCGCGAGCCGATTTCGATCATCACGCCACCGGCTCCCCGTGCGAAGTCACAAACGAGTCAGGGCGCGGTGCACCCGGCCCGCGGCCCGGGGCGGCAAACGCACGCTGGCGGAGTGGATTTCCTCGCGGCGGCAGCGGCCGATGGCGACGGCGTCGCCGATCACCTCGTCGAGGGCGGTCTGGCCGATGTCGGCCTCGGCGAGGTCGAGCACCGTGCGCACGGGGGTGGTCACCAGGAAGGGGCCCGCCGATTCCACATCGCCGCCGACCAGCGACCGGCGCAGCACGACCAGCCGCGGCGTCACCGGCGGCCGGCCCGCGCCGACCGACAGATGCAGGAACCGGGGGCGCAGGCTGCCGAGGCCGTGCAACTCCGCCGCGCTCTGGTGCGAGACCGCGGCGGCGCCGTCGAACCAGGCCGCCCACATGGCGTACTCGTCGAGCGGTCCGTCCGGCCACTCGGCTAGTCGGAGCAGGCCGACGCCGGCCCGGACCACCGAGCCGTCGCCGAGTCCGGCCCGGACCCGTGTCTCACATCCGGTCCGCAGCACCTGCCGAGTCGTGAAGAAGCCGGCGTGCCGGGCGGCCAGCCGCCGCAACACACGCCACCCATGATCAACGGATTCGGGTGCGCGGCCCGCCGCATCGCCAGCCATGGCACTCAGGCTACGCTCGAATCTTGTGTCACATCTCACAATCGGCGGCGAGTTGGGTCGCCTGACCGGCGGTTCCTGCCGCCATCTCCTCAGCGCGCCCACAGAACGGGCTCAAAGTCGTGGGGAAGAATCGGCGCAATGAACACAGCTTCGCGTAGCGATTCCGTGGGCGGCGGCCAGGAGCCGGGCGGGCCGGCCCGGCCGCCCGCCCGAGTCAGCCGGCGCACCCTGACGATCGCGCTGGGCGTGGTCGTGGCGCTGCTGGTGGCACTGGTCGTCGGCGGCGAGGCCTACGCCAGGCACCGGGTCGCCGAGTGCATCTCCGCGCAGTTCGAGCAGGAGATGGGTTCCAAGATCGACGTCGGCTTCGGCGTCAAACCGCTGCTGATCACCTACCTGGACGACAAGGTCGGCGCGGTCACCGTCGACAGCGACGACAGCAAGTTCGGGCCCGCGGTCGGCATGGTGGTGCACGCGAAGTTCAACGACCTGGAAATGGTGGACGGCGGCAAGGGGGGCGGCACCATCGGCAGCTCCAGCGCCGACGTGAGCTGGAGCAACGAGGGCATCCGGGAGACCCTCGCGGGCCTGGTGACGGGTGTGAGCTCGTCGAAGTCCACCGGCATGCTGACGCTCAAGGTGCTCGGCGGACTGGCCGAACTCCAGGTCAAGCCGGTCATCACCAACGGCGCGGTGCAGGTGCAGACGCAGTCGGCCGAACTGCTCGGCCTGGGTCTGCCCACGGATCTGGTGCAGGGCATCGTCGATGTCATCTCCAAGAGCCTGCAGAGCTATCCGCTCGACATGAAGCCGACCGAGATCGGCGTGACCGACGACGGGATCACCGTGAAACTCGCCGGCGGCCGCTCGGAACTGCCCGCGGGGCAGGGCAATACCTCGATCCGCTGCTGATCCGCCTGCGGCGCCGCCGATCTCAGTCCGGGAAGCCCGCCAGCACGTCGGCCGACTTGGACAGGCCCAGCCGGGTCGCGCCGGCGGCGATCAGTTCGGCGGCGGCCGCCGCGGTCCGGATGCCGCCGCTGGCCTTCACCCCGAGCCGCCCGCCGACGGTATCGGCCATCAGCCGCACCGCGTGCGCGCTGGCGCCGCCGGCGGGATGAAAGCCGGTGGAGGTCTTCACGAAATCAGCGCCCGCCTTTTCCGCGGCCCGGCAGACCCGCACGATCGCCTCGTCGGAGAGCGCGGCGGATTCGATGATCACCTTGAGCACGGCCCGGTCTCCGGTGGCCTCGCGGACGGTGATGATGTCGGCGAGCACCGCGTTGAAATCACCGGCGATCGCCGCGCCGACATCGATCACCATGTCCACCTCGGCGGCGCCCTGGTCGACGGCCAGCCGGGCCTCGGCGCCCTTGATCAGCGAATGATGTTTGCCCGAGGGGAATCCCGCGACCGTGGCCACCACCAGGCCGGGAGCCCGCACCGGCAGCATGGCGGGCGAGACGCAGATCGCGTACACGCCCAGCTGCCGGGCCTCGGTCACCAGCGCGGCGACCGCCGCGGCGGTGGCCTCGGGCGCGAGCAGCGTGTGATCGATCATCGCGGCCACATCGGCCCGGGTCGGTGCGGAGGAAGCGGCCATGGGGTCAGAGTCTGGCACAGCGACCGGCGGCGGCCGGACGGTGTCGCGAATTCCGTTGCGGGGCCGGGTTGCTTACCGCACACTCGTAGGGTCGGCGGAACCCGGGCAACCCGGTTACCCGCCACGTAGGTAAAGCGTGTGCGGATAACTCAACTCGTTCGGAGGTGTCGACACGTGCTGATCCGTCGCGAACGCGCCGACGATGTCGCTCAGATCGCCGCGGTCCATCGCAGTGCCTTCGGCCCGCAGTACTCGAACGGTGACGCCGTCGCGTTCCAGGAGGATCCGGAATCCGCCGACCGCCCGGGCACGCCGGCCGAGCCGCCGGAGGTGGACCTGGTCGCGCGGCTGCGCGGGGATTCCGGCTGGATACCGACGCTGTCGCTGGTCGTGGTCGACATCGATCAGGTGATCGGGCACATCTGCCTGACCCGCGCGACCGTCGGCCCGTATCCGGTGCTGGCGCTCGGCCCGATCGGCGTGCTCCCCGAGCACCAGGGGGTGGGCGCGGGCGCGGCCCTCATGCACGCCGCGCTCGGGGCGGCCGACGCGCTGGACGAACCGCTGGTGGGATTGCTGGGCAGCCGCGAGTACTACCCGCCGTTCGGCTTCGTTCCCGCCGCCCGGCTCGGCATCACGCCGGACGAACCCGGCTGGGCGTCACACTTCCAGGTGCGCACGCTCACCGCCTATGAACCGCAGATCAGCGGCGAATTCCGATACGCGGAACCGTTTTACGAGCTCTAGGGCCGCCCGGCGCTCCCTCCTGCGCCCGGGCGCGACCCGACCTGGGAGAATGGCCGGATGAGTTCCGCCGACCTATCCGACGATCGCCGCTACGTCCTGACCCTCGGTTGCCCCGACCGGCCGGGCATCATCGCGCGGATCACCTCGTTCATCGCCGAGTTCGGCGGCTCGATCGTGGAGGCGGGCTACCACTCCGACACCGACAGCGGCTGGTTCTTCACCCGCCAGGCGATCAAGGCCGCGACGGTGCCGTTCGGGCTCGACGAACTGCGCGACCGCTTCGCCGGCGTGGCCGCGGACCTGGGCCCCGACACCGAGTGGGATCTGCTCGACTCGGGCGCCAAGCGCCGGATCGTCCTGCTGGTCAGCAAGGACGGTCACTGCCTGCACGACCTGCTCGGCCGCGTCACCAGCGGCGAGCTGCCCGCCACCATCGAGGCCGTGATCGGCAACCACCCCGATCTGGCGGCGATGACCGAGGCGCACGGCATCGAGTTCCATCACGTCGAGTTCCCGAAGGACCCGGCCGAGCGCGGCCCCGCCTTCGACGCGGTCCGCAAACTCGTCGACGCCCACGATCCGCAGGCCGTCGTGCTGGCCCGCTTCATGCAGGTGCTGCCGCCGGAGCTGTGCGAGCACTGGGCCGGCAAGGCCGTCAACATCCACCACAGCTTCCTGCCCTCCTTCGTCGGCGCGCGCCCCTACCACCAGGCCTTCGCGCGCGGCGTGAAACTGATCGGCGCGACCTGCCACTACGTCACCGCCGAACTCGACGCCGGCCCGATCATCGAGCAGGACGTCTCCCGCATCGACCACGCCGACGACGTGCGCGACATGGTGCGTCAGGGCCGCGACATCGAGCGCGTCGTCCTGGCGCGCGGCCTGCGCTGGCACCTGGAGGGCCGCGTCCTCGTGCACGGCCGCCGCACCGTCGTCTTCAGCTGAGCCCACTCACCCGCCCGGCGGCCGGGCGCTCAGTTGGGCGGACCGACCACCAGCAGCACCGGAACGGCGCGGTTGCCGTGCGGGCCGGTGACCAGGAGGGTGACGGTCTCGTTGGGGCGGTGCAGGTTCAGCGCGGATTGCAGCGACTGCGTGGTGGTGACCGGCTGGTCGTCGAGGGCGGTGATGACCTCGCCCTCGAGCAGGCCCGCCGCGTGCGCGGGCATGCCGAAGATCGCCGCCTCGACCCGCGCGCCGCTGCCCGGCGGCTGCGCGTTGGACGCGATCACGCCGATGGTGGCGGTGGGGCCGACGTGCACGGTGTCGGTCGGTGTGCCGGAACGGATCTGGCGCACCACCCGCATGGCCCGATCGATCGGGACCGCGTAGCCGTTGGCGCCCTCGGCGGATTTCTGGTCCGGATCGCCGGAGGCCGCGGTGATCACGCCGATGATCGCGCCCTTGCGATCGGCCAGCGCGCCGCCGGACTGCCCCGAGGACACCGGCGCGGCGACCTCGAACATGCCGGACAAGGCTTTTCGCGACAGGTCGGCCGAATTCAGCGCCACGATGGTGGAATCCAGGTTCGTGATGGTGCCGGGAATCGCGGTGGGCGTGCCGCCGACCCCGCCCGCGTTGCCGATCGCCAGCACTTCGTCGCGCATGCGGACATCACCGGAATTGCCGATGGCCGCGGTGGGCAGATCGGTGGCGCCGCGCAGTTCGAGCAGCGCGATGTCGGCGCCGGAGTCGTAGCCGAGCACGGTGGCCTGATACACCTCACCGTTCCCGACGTCGGTCACGGTGACCGTGTCCGCGCCCTTGACCACGTGATGGCTGGTCAGGACCTGGCCGTCCCCGGTGAGCACGATGCCGGATCCGGCGGCGCCCAGCCCGAACGGGCGGCTGGAGGTGCTGATGTGCACCAGGGCGGGCCGCACGGCGGCGCTGACGGCGGGCAGGTCCAGCGTCGGCAGCGGCTCGGCGGAGTAGGTGGCGTCGACGATCTCCGGATCGGCGAAGGGCCCCCACTGCGGTAGCTCGGCGCGGAAACCGAGGAAGGTCGTGACCGCGAGAATGGCAACCACCAGCAGGGCCAGCACCCGGCCGCCGCCGCCGGCCGGCTCCGGGCGCGGCGGACGGCGGTCATCGGTCGGATACCGCCACTGCTCGTCCATCGCGCTCCCGCCGTCGGTAGGGCACACCGGTTCCATTGTGGCCGACCGGGCACGGACGGAGCACCTCTACTGAATGGCAATCCCCACCGGGGGTGCTTGGCAAACCGAGGCATGCGGCGGTAGGCATGTATCCATGACGAGCGCCGCTGCCTATGCCATCCCCGCGCCGGACGGCGCCTTCGAGAAGGTCACGATCCAACGACGGGAGCTGGGTCCGCACGACGTGCTCATCGACGTCAAGTTCGCGGGAATCTGCCATTCCGACATCCACACCGCCCGGGACGAGTGGGGCGGCACGAAGTATCCGTGCGTGCCGGGCCACGAGATCGCCGGCTTGGTCGCGGCCGTCGGCGACGCGGTCACCAAGTACCAGGTGGGCGACCGGGTGGGCGTCGGCTGCATGGTGAATTCCTGCGGCCGCTGCGGCCCGTGCCTGGCCGACGAGGAGCAGTACTGCCTCAACGGCGCCACCATGACCTACAACACCGAGGTCGACCCGGCCGTGCAGCCCGAGGGCTACACCATGGGCGGCTACTCCACGCAGGTCGTGGTGACCGAAAGCTTCGTCGTGCGCATCCCGGAGGGCATCGGCCTGGACGTGGCCGCGCCGCTGCTGTGCGCGGGCGTCACGCTGTTCTCGCCGCTGCGGCACTGGAACGCCGGGCCCGGCAAGAAGGTCGCCATCATCGGCATGGGCGGGCTCGGCCACGTCGGGGTGAAGATCGCCGCGGCCCTGGGCGCCGAGGTGACGGTGCTCAGCCACTCGCTGAGCAAGCAGGAGGACGGCAAGCGCTTCGGCGCACACCACTACTACGCGACCAGCGACAAGCAGACCTTCAAGGAGCTGCGCAACCGCTTCGACCTGATCCTCAACACCGTCTCCGCCGACCTGCCGATCGACAGCTACATGCGCCTGCTGAACCTGGACGGCACGCTGGTGATTCTCGGGCTTCCCGAAAAGCCGCTGGCGGTCAAGCCTTTCACGATCGCCGGATACCGGCGCTCGCTGGCCGGCTCGATGATCGGCGGCATCGCCCAGACGCAGGAGATGCTGGATTTCTGCGCCGCGCACGGCATCGGCGCGGAGATCGAGGTCATCTCCGCCGACGAGATCGACAACGCCTACGACCGGGTGGTGGCCAGCGACGTGCGCTACCGCTTCGTCATCGACGCGGCGACGATCTAGGCCGGCCGGGTCGCGCTGACGTATTGCAGCAGGCGATGCACCTGCTGCTCGATATCGACCAGCCCGAGCTCGGCGAACAGGCCGGGGAAGGTCGCGCCCGGGAACACCCGCAATCCGCCGAGGCCGCCGACGACCTTGCTGACCCGGCCGAACGGCGAATCGTCGCGGTGGCTGGTGCTGATCGCGATCCGGCCGTTCGGCGCCAGCACCCGCACCATCTCCCGGGCCGCGGTCAGCGGATCCGGGATCAGGTAGAGCGCGCCGAAGCAGCACACCGCGTCGAAAGTGCCGTCCGCGAACGGCAATCGGGCCGCGTCGCCGCGCAGATAGCCGACCCGCGGCCCGGTGTTGTCGATGACCGCCCGGGCCAGCATCGCCTCGGAGTAGTCCAGCCCCACCGCGAAACCACCGCCGGTCAGCGAATCACTCAGGTATTTGGTGAAATTGCCCGGCCCGCAGGCGATGTCGAGCACCCGCTGCGGCCCGCCGAGGCGCAGCTGCCGCACCGCGTCGCGCCGGTCGGCGCCCATGGTGCGGCCACTGGCGGCGTAGAATGCGGCGGGCCGCCACGCCCGCTCGTAGACGGCGGCCAGCGCGGGATGATTCATGCTGCGGCGGGCCAGATTCATTGCGGCTCCTCGTCGTTGGGGAGTTCGGCAGTTCAGGCGCGCTCGACCTCGATGGTCATGCCCGCGGCGCGGAGCCGAGCGGTCAGGGCGTCGCCCATGGCGGCCGCCGGGGTGAGAATGCCCGCGAGCTCCGGCTGCTTGCCGGAATCGACCGCCAGGCACAGCCCGGCCTCGCCGAGCAGCACCGCCGTCGCCTTGTAGCCCGGGTCGCCCTGACCGGCGAAGGTGGCCACGTACTTGGCGCCGGAGGTGGTGTGCGCGTAGGTCTTCATCGTGAACCAGCCGCTGTCGCGGGCCTTTTCGCTCGGGCCGGTGCCCGGCTTGGGCAGCAGGCGGTCCAGCAGCTTGCGGCCCACCTCGACGCGCGAGAGCACCGAACCGACCGCCATCGTGGCGACGATGCCGCCGGCCATGCCCACGGCGACCAGCGGGGCGGCCGCCGACTTCCCGGCGCTCATCACCTCGCGGTAGCGGAAGTTCTTGCCGTACACCCAGCCCAGCAGTCCGTTGCTGCGCCGCACCACCTTGGTGTTGTGCGCGGCCATGACGAAGGTCGAGACCCAGCCGTCCAGGCTCGGATCGATATTGGCGGCCCGCTCCAGCGCCTGATCGGACTGACGGCCAACATCCGGGTCCATCGACTTGTCCGGGCTGAGCGAGTACGGGTGCATCATGACCGACGCCTTGGACGAATCGGCGGCGATCGCCTCCATCATGGCGCGCCCGGAATCGATGGTGCCGCCGCTGACGCCGCCCTTGAGCGCGGCGATCAGGGTGGTGTCGGTCAGCTCGCCGGTGTTGTCGGCGACCGTCGACCGGTACAGCTGGTAGACGCTGAGGTCCGACGGAATCGAGTCGTAGCCACAGGAATTCACGATCTTCGCGCCGCTGGCGACGGCTTCGTCGTGGTGCGCGTCGATGGCGTCGCGGATGAACAGCGGCTCGCCGGTGAGATCGGCGTAGTGCGTGCCCGCCTTGGCGCAGGCCGCGACCAGCGGCATCCCGTAGCGCAGGTACGGGCCGACGGTGGTGACGACGACCTTGGTGCGCGCCGCCAGGGCGTCGAGCGCGTCGGCGTCGCCGGAGTCGGCCACCACCAGGCCCCAGTTGGCCGCTCGGTCACCGAGTTCCGCGCGCACCCTGGTCAACTTGTCCAGCGAGCGCCCGGCCAGCCCGATCCGCACCTCCACCGGGGCCGCGTCCCGCAGATATTCGGCGGTCAGCTTGCCGACGAAACCCGTGGCGCCGAAGAGGATCAGATCGAATTCTCGGTTCTCAGCCATATGCTCACTCTTTCGTTCAGGTACGACGGGGGCGCTTGGCGCGCGCTTTCTTCTTCGGGGTGACCGGCGGATGCTCGGCCAACCATTCGGCGTGGATTTTTCCGAGCTCGGTGACCGGCGGCTCGTCGTAGAGCCATTCCCGGGCCACGCGGTGCCAATTCGCGGTGCAGTGCAACTGGCCCAGCATGCCGAAGGTGAGAAAATCCGCGCGCCGAGAGAACAGGTGCTCGGGCGGCAGATTCTGCTGTTTCATGCCGGCGAATTCACTCGCCCGCGGATCGACGGCGAGCAGGAACGCGCCGCTGGCCAGATCGGGGGTGATGGTGAGTTCCTCGTCCACCAGGCACCATTCCGAGGCGGCCAGCACGTATTCCAGGCATTCCTCCGGGCCGACCTCCTCCGGGGAATCGATGACGCCGCGCTGGATCATCAACTGCTGCAGATCTTCCGCGCGATCCTCGGCGGCCGCGCGCAGGCAGATCGCCTCGAATTTCACGTAGTCCGGATCCATCCGGTTGAACAGCCCGAAATCGAGGAATCCGACCCGGCCGTCGTCGGCCAGCATCACATTGCCCGGATGCGGGTCGCCGCAGAATTCGTTGAACGTGAACAGCGAGCCGACGTAGAACCGGTAGATGATCTCGCCGATCCGGCTCCGGTCGGCGTCGGGCAGCTGCCGGATCTGCTCGAAATTCCGGCCCGGCAGGTACTCGCTGACCAGCACGCGGGTGGAGCTGAGCTCGGGCAGCGAGCGCGGCACCACGATGAACGGGTGCCCGGCGTAGAGCTCGGCGATCTCGAGCTGGGTGGCGGCCTCGGCCTGATAATCGAGCTCGCCCTCCATGTTCAGGCGCAGTTCGTCGAGCACCGCGGGCGTCACCCAGGGCAACGCCGACTGCAGCACCTTGCGGAACATGTTGAGGTTCTTCAGATCCGCGCGGACGGCGGCGTCGATGCCCGGGTACTGCACCTTCACCGCGACCTCGCGGCCGTCGTGCAGCCGCGCGCGGTACACCTGGCCGATCGAGGCGGCCGCGACCGCCACCGGCTCGAACTCGGCGAACACCTCCTCCAGCGTGCGGCCGAAATCCTCCTCGATGACCTGCCGCATCGCCTCGAACGACACGTTCGGCGCGGAGTCGCGCAGCACGGCCAGCCGCTTCTGGAAGCGTTCCCGGTGCGCCTCGGGGACCAGATCCAGATCCAGCACCGACATCATCTGGCCGAGCTTCATGGCGACGCCCTTCATGGTGCCCAGCACCATGACCACCTGCTCGGTGGTGCGGATCATCGACTCCTCGGCCATCTTGGCCCGCACGGCCTCTGATCTGCCGCGCATGGACAGCCGGGTGCGCTGTGAGCGCAGCACCGAACTGGCAGCGACGGCACCCAGTTTGGTGCCGCGAGCAAGCCGGGAAGTCGGGACTTGCTTCGCCATCGAGGTACCTCCGTTGGTGCCGACCGCGCAGACGGTGCCCCCTGGCGCACCGCATCCGTCTCAGACTAACCAACCGCGCAAGGCACGGCCTCCGCCCGGCGCACTCCGCCCGCTCGGGCGCTATTCCGCGTCCGGCTCCGGCAGCACGTGCGGCATCTGGGCGAACTTGGCGGGCGAGCCACCGGCGCGCATCATGCCCTCGATCGCGCTCCAGGTCATCATCGTGAGGTAGTCGATGACCTCGTCACGCGACATCGTCTTGTCCGTGGTCCACCAGTGCGTGGCCAGCTGGATGCCGCCGACCAGCACGTAGGACCAGAGCATCGCGCCCTCGGTCTCGGCGCCGTGGGCCCGGCCGCGATCGGTGATCACCGTGGAGACCACCTCGGCGAAGAGTTTCTCGAACTCCGCCAGCGAGGACTGGTCACCCGAGCCGTTGCCCATGATGAACCGGTAGACCTCGGGGTCCTCGTCCACGGTGCCGACGTATTCGGCCAGCGCCGCGCGCACCAGTTCGTATTCGGCGGCGTCGAGGCTGATCGCGCCGTAGACGCGCGGCATCAGCGTGGTCTCGATGAACCGCTGCATGGTGGCGTGCACCAGGTCGTTCTTGTCGGAGAAGTAGCGGTAGAGCACGGTCTTGGAGACGCCGATCTCGGCGGCGATCTCGTCCATGCCCGCGTTGCTGCCCCGGGTACGGATAGCGGCCAGGGTGCCGTCGACGAGTTCCTCACGGCGGTCGATCTTGTGCTGGCGCCACCGGCGCTTGCGGCCGTCCGCCGGGGGTGGCGAGGCGGCGGAGCCGCCGGAGCGGGTGGGTGCTGCGCCGCCGCGCGCCGCCGGACGCTCGCCGACATCGACAAGGTCTTCGGTGGACAGCGTTGACTCCCTCGTTAGGTGGTTCCGTAGAACCAGGGCTTTTGCCACACAGCTTAGGTCCCCGGCACCCGGATGCGTCGCGTTTGGGTCCCGGATGCGGGGGATCCCACACATTCGGGCAGCGCGCGGCGGGGCCGTGTCACTACGACACAGCAGAATGGACGGCATGGAGAACGCGCCAACGAAGCTCGCGCCCGCACCGACCATGCCCGACGGATTCTTCGTCGACGAGGCGAGCAAGCGGCGCGACCTGTTCCGGATGAAGGCGTTCGCGACGGGTCTGCTGGCCTTCGCCTCGCTGATCTACCTGTTCTGCCGCTGGCTGGAGTCGCGCGGGCAGGGCGGGGATTGGGTGGGCTACGTGCGCGCCGCCTCCGAGGCGGGCATGGTCGGCGCCCTGGCCGACTGGTTCGCGGTGACGGCGCTGTTCCGGCATCCGCTCGGCCTGCCGATTCCGCACACCGCCATCATCCGCAAGAAGAAAGACCAGCTCGGCGCGAGTCTCGGCAGTTTCGTGGGCACCAACTTCCTGGCGCCCGAGGTGGTCTCGGCGAAGGTGCAGTCGGCGGAGGTCTCGCTGCGGATCGGGCGCTGGATGGCCGATCCCGGGCACGCCGCCAGAGTCGCGCAGGAGAGTTCGACGCTGCTGCGCGCGGTCGTCGGTGTCCTGCGCGACGAGGACGTGCAGCAGATCATCGACAACACCATCGTCAAACGGATCGCCGAGCCGCTGTGGGGGCCGCCGATCGGGCGGGTGCTGACCGAGCTGCTGGCCGACAACCGCCAGCTGGCGCTGCTGGACATGCTCGCCGAGCGCGCGCACCAGTGGGCGCTGGGCAGCCAGGAGACGATCGACCGCATCGTGATGCGCGACGCGCCGTCGTGGGCTCCGAAATTCGCCAATGTCCTGCTGTCGGAAAAGATTTACCGGGAGTTGGTCGAGTTCACCTGGAAGGTGCGCTCGAATCCGGAGCACGAAGTCCGGCTGGCGGCGAATCGATTCCTGGAGGATTTCGCCGATGATCTGCAGCACGACGACGCGATGATCAAGAAGGCCGAGCGGATCAAGGCGCAGGTCATGGGCCGCGAGGAAATCACCGGCATGGCCGAGGCCACGTGGCGCGCCGCGAAAAGGCTGATTCTGGAGTCGGTGGACGATCCGAACAGCACGCTGCGCCGTAAAGTGGCCGAGAACGTGCAACAGCTCGGTGAGCGGCTGCGCGACGACGACGCCATGCGCGCGAATGTCGACGGCTGGCTGGACCGCGGAGTTCGATACCTGGTGGAGAACTACGCCGCCGAGATCACCACCCTGGTCACCGACACGGTGGCCAAGTGGGACGCCGAGGAGGCGAGCAAGAAGATCGAATTGCAGGTCGGGCGTGATCTGCAATTCATCCGGATCAACGGAACGGTGGTCGGCGCGCTCGCCGGCCTCGCGATCTACACGATTTCACAGTTGCTGTTCCACGGCTGAGGTCCGGCGTGTCGCGCGGTGAATACCGTTGCGAGCACTGCCGATCGAATGCCGCTCGGCATTTGCCGAAATGGTGCTAACAGGGTGCTTGCAAGAGCTAGCACCCTGCCCTAGAATTGGACCCGTACAACCGCCAGAAGGTGAGTGATGGCAGACCAGCCCGAGGTTTCCGCCGAGTACACCGACAGACCCGACGAGCAATCCGAGGGTGTCGGCGACAAAGTGGGACGTGCTGCGCACGACATCGGAGGTTTCATCAGGTCACAGCGAGAGGCCGCGCAAGTCTCGCTGCGACAGCTCGCCGCGCTGGCGGGAGTGAGCAATCCGTACCTGAGTCAGATCGAACGCGGATTGCGAAATCCGTCCGCCGAAGTACTCGCGCAGATCGCCAAGGCGCTGCGCGTCTCCTCGGAGGTGTTGTACGTACGGGCTGGCTATCTGGAACAGCGGCCGCACAGTCCGGTCCGGGATGCCCTGCTCGCCGATACCTCGATCTCCGAGCGGCAGAAGCAGGTCCTGCTGGACATCTATGAATCGTTTCGCCGGGAAAACGGAGGAGACGAGCCAGGGGGGAATGCATGGGACAGCGCCGTTCCGCATCCGATAAACGACACTCCGCCACGCCAGGAGAACGAAGAACTATGACCGAAAAGAATGTCACCGTCACCAAGCCGCTGCTCGCCGCCGTGGGCGCGGGCGACACCGTCTACGCCGTCGTCACCGATGTGGTGACCCAGGTGCGCGAGCGCGCCACCGGCACCGACGTCCAGGGCCGCGTCGACGAGGCCCGCGAGCGTTTCGCGAATGTGCCCGCCGATGTGCAGGCCCAGTTCGAGTCGCTGCGCGAGCGCCTGGCCGGCCTGCCCTCCGAGCTGCCCGAGGATCTGGCCCAGCTGCGCGAGAAGTTCACCGCCGAGGAACTGCGCAAGCTGGCCGAGGAATACCGCGTCAAGGTGCTCGACCTGTACGCCGACCTGGCCGTGCGCGGCGAGGAGACCGTCGAGCGCCTGCGCGCCAACCACCTGGTCGAAGACCGGATCGAGCGGGTCGAGGCGCTGTACAAGGACGCCACCGTGCGCGCCGAGGAGGCGCTGGATCGGGTGAACGGCCTGCTGGGCCGCCCGGCCAAGGTCGAGGACGCCCCGGTCGTGGACGTCACCCCGGTCGTCGAGGCCGAGGTCGTCGAGGTAACCACCGAGACCGTTCCGGCGCCCGAGCCGGTCGTCAAGGCGCCCGCCGCCACCCCGAAGAAGGCCCCGGCCGCCAAGAAGGCTCCGGCCAAGAAGGCCGCCCCTAAGAAGGCGTAAACCTTCCCCCGGCGACCCCGCACCCCCTCCGGGTGCGGGGTCGCTGTGCTGTTCAAGGGATTTCGCACGCCGGGTCGCCGTCCGGCGGACAATTGTTGCCGACGACACCCCGGGTGCGCCGTTCCGGTGCATGAGGATGCGGCGGCGTTGCTCCTAGGATGGTGAGGTGACTGTCTTGCAGGTGAGATTGTGGATTGAGGCCGCGTTCTGGCTGGTGGCGCTCGGCGCGACGATCTTCGCGCTGATCCATGCGATCCGCCAGCGCGCGGACGCCTTCACCGCGGTGGACAAGCAGACCAAGCAGCTGTGGCTGGCGATCCTCGGCGTCTCGCTGTTCCTGCTGGTGATTCCCTTGCTCGCGGGCGGTGTCGGCGGGCTCTCGCTGCTCACCTTCATCGCGATCATCGCGACCGGAATCTACCTCGCGGACGTGCGGCCGAAGGTGGACGAGGTACAGCGCGGCCCGCGCTGGTAGACGGGCGTTCGCCGGGCCGCACAGCGGCCTGACGGCGGCCGGAGGCTCCATAACTATTCACTGCTAGCACTAGCAAGCAGGCGCTCCCGCGCGTTACTGTGATTATCAGTAACACAAAGGAGTGTCCGATGCGTGCCTTGCTGACGACCGTGTGGACCGGCCTATCCAGTGCCCTGTTCGACACGCACCGCGCGAACCTGCGTTCCCGTACCTACGCGACCGCCGCGTTCAATCCGCCCACCGCCCCGCACCGGGTCATCCCCGTGACCGCCCGGGACGGCGCCAGGCTGCGCGTGCACTCCTACGGCCCGAAGGACGCGCCGGCCATCGTGCTGGTGCACGGCTGGACCTGCGCCATCGAATACTGGAACGCCCAGATCAACGCCTTCGCCGGCGAGTACCGCGTGATCGCCTACGACCAGCGCGGCCACGGCGAAAGCGAATTCGGCCCCGGCACGCTCGACATGGACCTGCTCGCCGACGACCTCGCCGCCGTGCTCGACGCGACGCTGGCGCGGGACGAGCGCGCGGTCCTGGTCGGCCACAGCCTCGGCGGCATGACCCTGCAGGCCTGGGCCGGCCGCTACCCCGAGCAGGTCCCGGCCCGCGCGCACTCGGTGCTGCTCAGCAATACCGCCGCCGCGCACCTGATCTTCCAGACCACCGTGGTGCCGCTGTTCAACCGCCCGGCCCGGCTGCTGAAACTCAAAGTGCCGCTGCCGTTCCTGATGGGTCGCGCCGGGCTCGGCCTGCCCCTGGTCTTCCCGCCGATCGCGCCGGTGAAATGGCTGTTCGCCCGGCAGATCATGAGCACCGCCGCCACCGGCGACCTGCTGGACTTCAGCATGAACATCGTCCGGTCCTGCCCGGCGCTGGTCCGGGCCCGGTTCGGCTTCCTGCTCGCCGACATGGACCTCGGCGAATCCGCGCGCAACCTGGTGGTGCCCACCTCGATCGTCGCCGGCTCCTTCGACGACATGACCCCCGTGGCGCACGCCGAGCAGATCGCCGAGATGCTGCGCCGGACCGGCAGTTTCGACCGGATGACGGTGTTGCCGACCGGTCATCTCGGCAACACCGAGGCCCACGAGGAATTCAACGCAGAGCTGGCCCGGGTGGTCGCGGCGGCCTACACGCGCACGCAGGCGGCCGCGAACGCCGGGTGAGCTACACCAGCGTCAGCCAGTAGTCCTGGAAACGCAGGAACACCAGCAGCAGCACCACCGCGAAGAACACCGCGACCACGGTCCATCGCCACTGCGCGAGCACGCCCAGCGGCCCGCGGCTGCCGCCCCACAGGATCTGGGTGACGGCCGCCAGCAGCGGGGTGATCGCCGCCCACACCACCATGCAGTACGGGCAGAGCGCGTTGATCTCGTAGAGGCTCTGGTAGATCAGCCAGCAGATGAAGCCGACCCCGGCCAGCGTGCCCAGCCACAGGCCGCCCCAGACCCAGCGCGGCATCCGCACGCCGGTCACGGCCAGTACGCCCAGCGTCACGACCACCGAGAAGCCGACCACGCCGAACAGCGGGTTCGGAATGTCGAAGAAGACCGCCGCCTGCGGCTTGGCCATCACCGTCCCGCAGGACAGGATCGGGTTGATGCTGCAGGACGGCCGGTACTCGGGGTTGGTGTAGAGCCTGATCCGTTCGACGGTCAGCGTCACCGAGGCCAGCCAGCCCGCCAGCCCGCCCAGCAGGACCAGCCAGGCGGACCGGGGTGGCGCGTCGATCACTGCCCCGCCGCTCCCGCGATGGCCTGCTCCAGCTGAGCCGGGTTGGTCTGCTTGCCGTTGACGAACACCGTCGGCGTCGACTGGACACCCTCGGCGAAGACGTCCTCGGTCACCTTCTTGATGTACTTGCTGTACTTCTGATCCTTGATGCAGCTCGCCACGTCGTCGCCGTAGCCGACCTGCTTGCTGATCTCGACGATCCGGTCGTTGGTCAGGCCGCCCGTGCCCTCCGGCGGCTGCGCGGCGAACATGGCGCCCAGCCAGGCCTGGTACTTCGACGGATCCGCCTCGGCGACACAGTAGGAGGCGTTGGCCGCGCGGGTGGAGTACTGGGTGCCCGACGCCTGGTCGAGGAAGGAGATGATGTTGTACTCGACGGCGATCTTGCCGTCGGCGACGTTCTTCTCCAGCAGGTCCTTGTACTGGGCCTCGAACGCCTGGCAGGCGGGGCACTGCAGATCGGCGACGATGCGCACGGTGGTCTTGGCCTCCGGCTTGCCGATCCGGACGGAACCGTTGTCGGTGATCGAACCGGTGAGGCCGTTCGCGGCCGGGGCGGCGGCGATGGCCGGGGTCGGCCCGGGATCGTCCTTTTCCTTCTTCTTCATCGCGATGCCCACGCCGATGACGGCGATCAGGCCGATGATGACGGCGGCCACGCCGATCTGGATCGCGAGGTTGCGGTTCCGATCGGCCTGCTGCACCTTCGCCAGCGGATTCGGATTCTTTCGCCCACCCGGTTTCTTGCTCACCGTGCGTTCACCACGCCTTTCGCTCGCCTTGCCGGTTCTGCGCTGCCGACCCGATGGTAGTTGCGCGGTTCTTCCCGGCGCGGTCGGGCACGGTTCACATCCTCCTGAACGAACCTGAGAGTTTCCGTAGACCCCGTGTGGTGAGTCCCGTCACGCCGTTTCCAGACGGCGCAGCTGTTCGGCGACGTCGAAATCGGCGGGCGGCCACTCCAGCTTCAACCGCTGCAAGGCATCGATGAGCAACTCGGTGACGGCCAAGCGGGCGTACCACTTCTTGTCCGTCGGCAGCACGTGCCAGGGCGCGTTCTCGGTACCGGTGCGGTCCAGCATGGCCTGGTACGCCTCCTGATACGCGGGCCAGTAGGCGCGTTCGTCGATGTCGGAGGGGTTGAACTTCCAGTACTTGTCCGGCCGCTCCAGCCGCTCGCGCAGGCGCTTCTTCTGCTCGTCGAGGGAGACGAACATCGCCACCTTCACCAGGGTCGTGCCCTGGTCCACCAGTTCCTGTTCGAAGGCGTTGATCTCGTCGTAGCGCGGCTCCCACTCCGCGGGCGGCACCAGGTTGTGCACCCGGACCACGAGCACGTCCTCGTAGTGCGAGCGATCGAAGACGCCGAGCTGCCCGGCGCGCGGCAGCGCGTTGCGGATCCGCCACAGATAGTGGTGCTGCTGCTCCTCGGGCGTGGGCACGCCGAAGGCGTGATGGTCGACGCCCTGTGGGTCGACCGAGCCGATCACGTGCCGGACGATGCCGCCCTTGCCCGCGGTGTCCATGCCCTGCAACACCAGCAGCACGCTGCGGTGATCGCCGGAGCGGCCGTTGGCGTAGAGGCGTTCCTGCAGCTGCGAGAGCACCTCGGCGCGCTCGGCCAGCAGCAGCTGACCGGACTTCTTGTCACCGGTGAAACCCGGCGTCGCGGCCGTGTCCAGGTCGGAGATGCGCAGGCCGTCGGCCTTCAGCGCTTCGGTCGCGGGCATGGTCCACTTCGACATCCCTCAAGAGAACCACGCGCGTCAGCGGATTTGGGCGAGGCGCAACAACTGGGCGGCGAAGTCCGCGTCCGAGACCGGCGTGAGCGTCAGGTCGTGCGCGGTGGTGAGCAGGTAGCGGCCGTCGCCGGTGACATCGAGCCAGGTGCGGTGCCGGGTGGGCGGCGACATCGGGTTGTCGGGTTCCACCGTGACGGTGAGGAACCCGCGCCCGTCGGTGGGCTGGCGCAGCATCTTGCGGAACCGGGCCGGGCCGCGGTGCCCGTTGGTATTGGCCTCGCCCTGGTTGAGCACCGCGTCCTGGCCTTCGCGCAGCGGTCCGAGCCGGCCCGGGCGGTTCGGGCCGATGAGCTGCACCAGCCGCTCGCCGAGGTTGCGGGAGTGGCACATCAGCACGGTCATCTTGTCGGGCGCGCCGACCAGGATGGCGGCGTGATGGTGCACCGCCGCCGCGAAGACCAGCACGCGTTCGGCGCCGCGCTCGCCGGAGAGGGTGAGGGTGGTGGCGTCGTTGCGGGCGCACAGCATGAGCGCGGCGGCCAGGTCCGGATCGGCCTGGCGGGCGAAACGCTGCGGCAGACGCAGCGCGGCGTACTCGGTTTCGGTGCGCACCAGCGAGGCGGGCATCAGGTTGACCGGGTACGGCCGCCGGTCCAGATTCGTTTCGTTCTCCCAGACGTAGGTGAATTCGTCCGGGGTGAGCACCCATCTCACCGTGCGCCGCTCCCGCCTGCGCTGGGCGGCTCGTCGCGGAAGCGGGGCACGCTGTCCCCGGAGGCGGGCATCGTCGGGTTGTAGAGGTAGGTCATGACGTCTTGGGCCTCGGCCTGCGCCGCGGCGGCGGACAGTTCGTGCTCCCAGCGTCTTCGTCCGCCGTGCACGGCCTCCGCCGCCGGGTCGGGCAGCGGCGTGTAGGACCGGACCGGCGGCAGGGCGCACCGGATCGTCTGCGCGGCATCGCTGTTCAGTTCCAGCAGCCGCCGGATCGTGTCGCAGACCTGCAGCGCGCCCAGGCCCTGCGCGATGAACTCCTGGGTCGCGCGCAGCGCCTGGTCGGCCGATCGGCCGGTCCAGTCCGCGAATTCGCGGGCGGTGGCGGCGGCGAAGGTCTCGAAGGCGGCGCCGAGGGCGGCCCCGGCCTGCTGCCAGCCGCCGGCGGCGGCGCCGAGGGCGGCCGGATCCAGCGCCTCGTGGACCTGGTCCCAGATCTCCTGATGGGAGTAGCCGCCGAAGCGTTCGCGCTCCCGGACGAAGCCGGGATCGGTTCCGGCACCGGTGGTTTCCGCGTCTGCGGCCAGGGCCCGTTGCCGGACCCGGATATCGTCGGCGGCCGCGGCGGCCATGGCATCCAGCACCATCACCCCCGCGCGCGGCCCGTCAACGTGGATCCAGGTAGTCGGAGATCAGTTGCAGCGCCGCCTTGTTCGCCGCGTCGGCTTCGGCGAGCCGGTGACCGGCGGCCAGGTAGGCGGCCTTGAACAGCAGCGCCGCCTCCTGGAACGCGGTGACCGTGTCCAGGAACTCCCGGCCCTTGGCGCCGAAGCCCTTGGTCAGCGCCTGGCCGGAGGGCAGGTCCGGGAAACCGGCCACGCCCGTCACGAGATCACCTGTGACCAGCGCTTTCCGTAGATCCTCGATGAGTTTGTCGCAGGCGGCGGCGAGGTTCTGCGCGACCTCGGGCGCCAGCTCGAAGCGGTCGCCACCGGATCCGGTTGCCGCCGCATACAATTCACGCGCTCTGTGCTGTCCGATATCCGGTACCGCCATCTGGGTCGCAGCCCCTTCTGCTCGGTCCACCAAACACGCCGACTCTACCGGCCGGTAAGAGCACCGCTCCCCACTTGCCGACGCCATACCCCTGTGATGTAGCGCACCCTGGTCTGCCGACCGGTTGCTACACTGACCGGTGGTCTTTGCAGGTCGAGCCAGCGGAAGGCATTCGGTGCCCGAAATCGAAGAAGTTCTCCCGAAATACTTGCAGATCTCGGCCTACATCCGCGACCAGATCATGAGCGGTGAGCTGTCGCCCGGCGCGGAGGTGCCCTCCGAGCGCGAGCTCGCGGCGGCCTGGCGGGTGGCGCGGCCGACGGCCTCCAAGGCGCTGAACACGTTGCGGCAGCAGGGATTGGTGATCTCGCAGCGCGGCGCCGGCACCTTCGTGGCCGACAGCCGCATCGCGCCGCAGGCGCGCGAGCGCTACGAACGCGCGCGCCGCTACGGCACCATGTACACCGAGCAGGAATCGGTGACGATCCTGTCGGCCGAGTTGCTGACGGGTCCGGATCACGTCACCGCCGCGCTGCGAATTCCCAAGGGCAGCAGCGTCATCGCGCGCCGCCGCCTGGTGACCAACGAGTCCGGCCTGAACGAGCTGGCCACCTCGTGGTTCGCGGGCGAACTGGCCGAGGTCGCCGAACTGCTGCTGAGCCTGGAGCGACTGGAGGGCGGCACCGCGCAGTACATCGAATCGGTGACCGATCGCCGGGTCACCTTCGCGCGCGATCAGGTCAGCGCCCGCCTGGCCACCGACGAGGAGAGCGACCTGCTCGGCCTGCCGAAACCCGCTGCGGTGCTGGCCTATCGGCTCTCGGTGCACACCATCGAGGGCAGAGTCCTGCAGTTCGACGAGGCGCTGTATCCGCAGGAGTGGTGGGCCTTCCAGCAGGAATACTCGATCGGCTCCTAGCTCGCCGGGCGCCCGGGAATTCGGCATTGACAGCAACCCGCTATAACTGGCATAGTCCACGGCGTCAGATTGGCATAGTCCGCAGGGTGGGAGGCGTGATGTTCGATCAGTTGTCCATCGGAACCTGGGTCATCGTCGGAGAGCACTGCTCGGTTCGCCGGGCAGAACTGCGCCACGACGAGTACCTGACATATGTATTCGAAAGTGGCGGTTCGGAATTCGAGTTCGCCCTGGCTCCGGAAATCCTGCGCCGAATGGTCGACCTCGGCGACTCGCCACCGGGGACTCCGGCGCTGGCCTGAGCCCCGCGCCCGCACCGCCGCCTCGCCCGCACCCGCGGGCCGGGCGAGCGGCCCGGGTCAACCGACGAGCCTGCGGGCTAACCGCCTCTCCCGTGGGTACGTTGACGATGTGCCTGGGGAAGACGATTTCACGCCACCCGCCGAGTCCTCCGAGATCGAGCTGACCGAAGCGACGACGAAAGCCATTGTCACCGCCGACGTGACGGCCGGACCGCCGCCCTGGCTCCTGCGTGCCTTCCTGCTCGCCGCCGCCACCATCGGCGGACTCATCTTCGGGTTCTGGGCGCTGCAACGTTTGCAGGGTCTGCTCACCGTGCTGATGGTCTCGCTGTTCCTGGCCTTCGCCATCGAGCCCGCGGTGAACTGGCTGGCCGCGCGCGGTGTGAAACGCGGCCCGGCCACCGGAATCGTGTTCCTTGCCCTGCTGCTCATCGTGGTCGGCTTCGTGTGGACCCTGGGCGCGCTGCTGGTGGACCAGGTCACCACCCTGGTACAGAACGCACCGCAGTACGCCGACGAAAGCGTCGACTGGTTCAACAACACGTTCCACCAGGAGATCTCGGGCACCGACATCCAGAAGTACGCCACCCAGTGGAGCGACAAGCTCCAGGGCATCCTCACCGGCCTCGCCGGAAACGCCTGGGGCATCGGCACCGCCGCGATCGGGGCGCTCTTCCAGGCCCTCGGCGTGCTGCTGTTCACCTATTACTTCGCCGCCGACGGCCCCCGCTTCCGCAACGCCGTCTGCTCGCTGCTGCCGCCGAGCAAGCAGCGGCACGTGTTGCGCGCCTGGGACATCGCCGTCGAGAAGACCGGCGGCTACATCTACTCCCGCGGTCTGCTCGCGCTCTGCTCCACGATCGCGCACTACGTCGCGCTGCGCGTGCTGGACGTGCCCTCGGCCTTCGCCCTGGCGCTGTGGGTGGGCGTGGTCTCGCAGTTCATCCCGACCGTCGGCACCTACCTGGCCGGCGCGCTGCCGGTCATCGTGGCACTGGTGGACAGCCCGAGCTCGGCGCTGTGGATCCTCGGCTTCATCCTGCTGTATCAGCAGTTCGAGAACTACGTGCTGCAACCGCGCATCACCGCGACCACGCTTGACATGCACCCCGCGGTCGCGTTCGGCGCGGTGCTGGCGGGCGCCGCGATACTGGGGCCGACGGGCGCGCTGCTGGCCATCCCCGTCACGGCTACCGTGCAGGCGTTCGCGGGCGCCTACATCCGGCGCTACGAGGTGAAGACCGACCTCGACGATCTGCCGCCGGATCCGCCGAAGCGCAAGCCGCGGAAGTGGACCCGGCAGATGACGATTCGACTGGTCCGCGGCGAACAGCCGCCTGCACAGGGCTGATTCAGCGCGGCGTCACCGCGCCGAAGCCGAGCAGGGTGCCGGCCAAAGTCTCCGCGATCCGTGCCATCAGATCACCGCTGTAGTAGGCGGTGTCGTATTCGACCTGCACGGTCAGGCGCTCCCCCACCGTGAACACGGTGAGCTTGGGCGGCATCCCCGGCCCCATGGCGTACACGTCGTCGCGCACGAAGGTCAGGCCGGCGGGCAGCGAATGAGCGGGCAGGCGGCCGATATTCGAGATCGCGACGGTCGGCGGCGCGGACAGCACCGCGGCGGTGACCTCGTCGGCGCGCTGCGCGGCCAGCAGGAACACCGCCGCCTGGCGCTGCCGCACCACCTCCGCCATGGCCCCGGCGACCACGCGGGCCAGTTCGAGCGGATCGGCCCCGGCCGGCACCTCCGCCGGGGTGCCCACCCCCGAGGCGCAGTTCAGGATGACCCGCTCCGGCAGCGGCGGTTCCAGATCGCCGCGGACATCGAAGGCGTGCCCGGCGAACATCGGGACGGCACCGGCCGCGGCGTCGAACTGGGCCCGGAACGCGGTCAGCGCGGCCCCCGTGAGCAGGCTGTTCACCGAGACGCCCGCCGCCCGGGCCGTGGCGACCAGATCGGCGGTGCGGGCCGGATCCAGCTCGATGCGCCGCATATCGAAGCGGCCCAGCGGATCCGGGCCGGCGCCGGTGCGCGGCAGCGTGCGCTGCGCCGACTCCGGACCCAGCACCGCCGCCATGGCGCGCACCTGCGCGAGGAAATCCGCGACCTCGGCCGCGCTCAGCAGCGCGGCGAGCCTGGTGTCGACGGCCTCGGGAAGATCCTGCGACAGCGGTGGCGGCACGGGGACGGAGCCGGGCGCGCGCAGCGCGGTATAGCGCTGCCAGAACTCGGCGAGCAAGGCGAAAGCCGATCTGCCGTCGGCGATGCCGTGGTGCACGACCAGCACCACCTGCTGCCGATCGCCCTCGCGCAGCAGGTGGGCCTGGAACAGTCCGTCGCTCCAATCCCGCTGGGTGTTCACCAGTTTCCGGTATTCGTCCGCGCCGCCCTCGGCGAGGTGCAGGCGCGGCCGGAAGTCGTCGTCGCGGACGAAGCGAGCGGGGCCGTCGGCGTCGAGCACCCGGCTGCGTAGCAGCGGATGCGCGGCCGCGAGTTCGGCGAGCGCGCGGCGCAGCGCGGCGGTGTCGAGGTCGCCGCGCACGGTGGAGCCGATGAACAGCGGCATTCCGGCGGTGGGGACGCTGCCGAGCTGCCCGGCCGCGCGAAAGTAACTGGCTTCGAAGGGAGAGAGGAGGCGCTGAGTCGTCATGTCCCGAACCATACACACGTTTCAAACAACTGTCAGAAACAGTTGTTTGAAACAGATGTCATGAACGGTCGTCCGCGCGCCTGTTATCGTGCGCACGTGGGAACCCGTGAAGACCTGCTCGCCGCCGCCAAGCGCTGCCTGGCCGAGCGCGGCTACGCCCGCACCACGGTGCGCGACATCGTCGCCGCCTCCGGCACCAACCTGGCGGCCATCAACTACCACTTCGGCACCCGCGACAAGCTGCTCAATCAGGCGATGATCGAATCCAGCGCGGCCGCGGT
This sequence comes from Nocardia sp. NPDC050435, assembly GCF_040655395.1. Classification (NCBI taxonomy): domain Bacteria; kingdom Bacillati; phylum Actinomycetota; class Actinomycetes; order Mycobacteriales; family Nocardiaceae; genus Nocardia; species Nocardia sp. NPDC050435. The sequence goes on along the minus strand of NZ_JBFAJW010000004.1, from coordinate 156,615 downwards.
GCGGCAGATCCTGGACGCCCTGCCGGGCACGGCCGACCCGGATGCGCGCCTGCGCACCTTCCTGACCCGCCTGATCGATTCGTTCACCGGCGATCCGGCGCTGTGGTCGGCCAACGCGGAGAGCTTCATCCAGGCGCTGCACTCCCCCGACGTGCGCGCCGAACTCGGCGCCGCCCAGGAAATGGCGCGCCAGGGCCTGTCCGAACCCTTCGGGGCGCCTACCGAAGACAACGCCGTCGGCGCGGTGCTGCAGACGATGATCGGCGGCCTGCTGATCCAGTGGCTGATCGACCCCGAGCGCGCGCCCGGCCCGGACACCATCGTCGCGGGCCTGCGCGCGCTCGCCGGTCAGCTGCCGCCGGACTGAGCGCCCCGGCGGCACAGCGGGTTTCGGCGGCCGCTCAGCCGAACAGGTTGCGCACGAACGGCACCGAGTCCACCAGGGACGCGTTCACCGCGCCGCTGTGGTCGGCGTTGTAGGTGCGCAGCGTCACCGGCTGGCCGCCGGCCTTCAGCTTCTCCGCGAACAGCAGCGTCGCCGGGGTGATGACATCGGTGTCGGACAGGCCCTGCCCCAGGAACAGCGGCTTGTCGTAGCCGGTCTCCGGCAGGCCCATGGTGCGGGTGAGCACGCCCGGCAGATCCGGGATCTGCAGCAGCGGGCGAGAGAACAGGTTTCCGAGCACCACGCCGGCCGCGGCGAGCTCCTCGCCGAACGGCTCGATGCAGGAGGTGCGGGCACGCGCCAGCCACTGCCGGCCGGAGTCGGTCAGGTAGGACTCGATATCGAGGTCCGGGTAGCTGGTGCGCAGGCCGTTGAGGATGTAGAGCACGTAGGCCGTGCTGTGCGCGCCCAGCTTGACCGGCGGCACGCCGGGACCGAGCGGCAGCAGGATGTCCTCGATGTAGGCGGGCACGCCGGTGGCGACCGCGCCCCGGTAGTCGAGCTCGCCACCGCCGAACTCGGTGGCGTAGCGGGCGACGAACACCGCCGCGCCACCGCCCTGGGACTGGCCGACGGCCGCCCACTTCTTCGACAGCGTGCTGTACCGGCGGGTCGCGGCCTTCACCGCGTCCACGACGTTGTGCGCCTCCACGATCCCGTTCAGGTAGGGATGCTCGCCCTCGCTGCCCAGCCCGGCATAGTCCGCGGCGACCACCGCGTAGCCCTGATTCAGCCAGGTGCCCAGGTAGGCCCAGTCCCGCTCGACCGCGGAGGGCCCGGCCACGCTGTAGGCGCAGTCGTCGCCGAGGCCGACGGTGCCATGCGCCCAGGCGATCACCGGCCAGCCGCCGGGCGGTGGCGTACCCGGCGGGAAATACACCGCGGCGCTCGCCGTGGTGGGCGCGTCGCCGGCCGTCGTGGTCCGGTAGAGCAGCCGGGCGGCGTTCACCGAACCGGGCAGCGTGGCCACCGCGGGCAGGGGCGACACCGATTCGACGGTGCCCGCCGCCGGGTCCGCGACTGCGGTGGGCAGGGACAACAGGGTGGCGGCCGCGATCACGGCGGCGGCGCAGAGTTTCCGCACTGGGAGGTCTCCTTCGATCTGACCCGGCTGGGCCGACCCGGCAACTGGACAGCTGCTCGAGACGGGGTGGCGCTCAGTGTGCCGCATGGCGGCGCGGCGAGTGGCCCTGCCCACACCGACGGCGGGCGCCCGAACCTGTGAATCGACTCACAGGGCTCCGGAGCGACCCGCCGCGACCACCGATCCGGTGCGGATCGCAAACAGTACGGGCGTTACGCTAAAACCGCACGTCAGCGCTACCGGCGGGTAAGTTGGATGCTTGCAATTAGCCCGCAAATTTCGCAAAGTTAGCAAACGCCGTCTGAAACCTAGCTGAGATTCACATTAGCAACAGGTAGACGGCTATTTCCTGATGTGCCATCGTGTGGAAGTACACCCCAAGGGCCTAGCAAGCCTGCAAATTGCTGCTCCAGCAGTTCGAGTTGTGAAATGGCCAGCTCGTCCACAGGGCATCGAACAAACAGAGGAAGTGGAGTCAGAGATGTCGACCACCGGCACCCCGAAGACCGCTGCGGAAATCCAGCAGGATTGGGACACCAATCCGCGCTGGAAGGGCATCACCCGCAACTACACCGCCGAGCAGGTTGTGAAGCTGCAGGGCACCGTCGTCGAGGAGCACACCCTCGCACGTCGCGGCTCGGAGATCCTGTGGGATCTCGTCAACAACGAGGACTACATCAACTCCCTCGGCGCCCTCACCGGCAACCAGGCCGTGCAGCAGGTGCGCGCCGGCCTGAAGGCCATCTACCTGTCGGGCTGGCAGGTCGCGGGTGACGCCAACCTGTCCGGGCACACCTACCCGGACCAGTCGCTGTACCCGGCCAACTCGGTGCCGCAGGTCGTGCGCCGCATCAACAACGCGCTGCTGCGCGCCGACGAGATCGCCAAGGTCGAGGGCGACACCTCGGTCGAGAACTGGCTGGCCCCGATCGTCGCCGACGGCGAAGCCGGTTTCGGTGGCGCGCTGAACGTCTACGAGCTGCAGAAGGCCATGATCGCGGCCGGCGTCGCCGGTTCGCACTGGGAAGACCAGCTCGCCTCGGAGAAGAAGTGCGGCCACCTCGGTGGCAAGGTGCTGATCCCGACCCAGCAGCACATCCGCACCCTGACCTCGGCGCGCCTGGCCGCCGACGTCGCCGGCGTGCCGACCGTCGTCATCGCCCGTACCGATGCCGAGGCCGCCACCCTGATCACCTCCGACGTGGACGAGCGCGACCGTGAGTTCCTCGACGGCACCCGCACCTCCGAGGGCTTCTTCGGCGTGAAGAACGGCATCGAGCCCTGCATCGCCCGCGCCAAGGCCTACGCCCCGTACTCCGACCTGATCTGGATGGAGACCGGCGTGCCGGACCTCGAGGTCGCGCGCAAGTTCGCCGAGGCCGTCCGCGGCGAGTTCCCGGACCAGCTGCTGGCCTACAACTGCTCGCCGTCCTTCAACTGGAAGGCGCACCTGGACGACGCGACCATCGCGAAGTTCCAGCGTGAGCTCGGCGCGATGGGCTTCAAGTTCCAGTTCATCACCCTGGCCGGCTTCCACTCGCTGAACTACGGCATGTTCGACCTGGCGCACGGCTACGCCCGCGAGGGCATGACCGCGTTCGTCGACCTGCAGGAGCGCGAGTTCAAGGCCGCCAAGGAGCGTGGCTTCACCGCCGTCAAGCACCAGCGTGAGGTCGGCGCCGGCTACTTCGACTCGATCGCCACCACCGTGGACCCGAACACCTCCACCGCGGCCCTGAAGGGCTCGACCGAAGAGGGTCAGTTCCACTGAGTTAGACCGGTTTCCGGGCTCGGTCGCTCCGGGCCCGGAAACGACTTATCCCCAGTAGGGGTGTACCGCCCTCCCCGCTGAACAGCCCTCGGCGGGGAGGGCTTCCCTTTAGATTTGACTTTGATCCCCCCAGAGCCACCCCACAGCCAGAACAACCCAGCAGGAGCGGGACCGTGAGCGAGAAGATTCAGCGCGTCGGCATCATCGGCGCCGGACAGATGGGTGCCGGAATCGCGGAGGTGTGCGCCCGGGCGCATGTCGACGTGCTCGTCTACGAACAGACCCGGGAACTCGCGGCCGCCGGTCGCGCCCGCATCCTGCGGTCGCTGGACCGCGGCGTGAGCAGCGGCAAGATCACCGAGCGCGAGCGGGAGCAGGCGGCCTGGCGGCTGCGCTTCACCTCCGATCTCGGCGATTTCGCCGACCGCCAGCTGGTCGTGGAGGCCGTGCTGGAGAACGAAGAGGTGAAGACCTCGATCTTCGCCGAGCTGGACAAGGTCGTCACCGACCCGAACGCGGTGCTGGCCTCCAACACCTCCTCCATCCCGATCATGAAGATCGCCGTCGCGACCGCCAACCCCGAGCGCGTGGTCGGCATGCACTTCTTCAACCCGGTGCCGGTGCTGCCGCTGGTCGAGCTGGTCACCACGCTCAAGACCACCGAGGCCGTGTCCCAGCGCGCCGAGCAGTTCGCCGCCGAGGTCCTCGGCAAGCAGGTCGTGCGCTCGGCCGACCGCTCCGGCTTCGTGGTCAACGCGCTGCTGGTGCCGTACCTGCTCTCCGCGATCCGCATGGTCGAATCCGGCTTCGCCACCAAGGAAGACGTCGACAAGGCCATGGTGCTGGGCTGTGCCCACCCGATGGGCCCGCTGGCGCTGACCGATCTGGTCGGCCTGGACACCGTGAAGTCGATCGCCGATTCGATGTATCAGGAATTCAAGGAGCCGCTGTACTCGGCCCCGCCGCTGCTGATGCGTATGGTCGAAGCCGGATTGCTCGGCAAAAAGACCGGCGCGGGCTTCTACCAGTACAACCGCGCCTGATATCGAACTTCGGCAACCCAAGCGCAACATGTGCGGCGTCCATTCTCGTGGTGGGCGCCGCATAGGCATCGAAAGGGAGCAGCGCTCATGGTGAACGTGACCGACGGCTACGGATCCAGCATCCTCGGCTACCCGAGGATCGGATCGCACCGAGAACTCAAGCGGGCACTCGAGGCCTATTGGCGCGGTGCGATCCCGCGCGAGGAACTCCTCGAAGTCGGCCGTGACATCCAGGAGAGCCAGTTCAGCGAGCTGGCCGCCACCGGCCTGACCCAGGTGCCCGGCAACACCTTCTCCTTCTACGACCACGTCCTGGACAACGCGCTGCTCTTCGGCGCGGTCCCGGAACGCTTCGGCGTCTATCAGGACGTGATGGATCCGCTGGACTTCTACTTCCTGATGGCGCGCGGCCGGCCCGATCTGCCGCCGCTGGAACTGGTCCGGTTCTTCAACACCAACTACCACTACCGCCAGCCCGAGCTGACCGCGGACACCGCGTTCTCGCTGCACGCCGAGGCGCTGCTGGACGAGTTCGACCGGGCCAAGGCCAAGGGCATCGAGTTGCGGCCGGTCGTGCTGGGCCCGCTGTCGCTGCTGCTGCTGTCCAAGGCCGGGCACGTGCCCGGCGAGCCGGAGTTCGACACCCTGGGCCTGCTGGACCGGCTGCTGCCGGTGTACGAGGAACTGTTCGAGGTGCTGGCCAAGCGCGGCGCGACCTGTGTGCAGCTCGACGAGCCGTCCTTCACCAGCGAGCGCAGCGAGGCCGAACTGGCCGCGTTCGGCGCGGCCTACGAGCGACTATCCAAGGCCCCGCTGCGGCCGCGCATCCTGGTCACCGGCCAGTACGGCGATTTCGGTGAGGCGCTGCGGATCCTGGCGCAGACCCATGTCGAGGCGATCGGCCTGGATCTGGCCAGCTACCGGATCCAGCCCGAGGAGCTGGCCGCGATCCCCGGCATCCGGCGCAAGCGCCTCTACGCGGGCGTGATCAGCGGCAAGAACGTGTGGCGGGCCGACCGCTACGTGACCCTGGAGTACCTGAACGCGCTGGCGCAGGTGTGCCCGGACCTGGTGGTCTCCACCGGCACCACGCTGCTGCACGTGCCCTACGACCTGCTCGTCGAGTACGAGATCGAGGGCAATGTCGCCGACCGGCTGGCGTTCGCGAAACAAAAAGTGGGCGAGGTGGTTTCGCTCGCCAAGGCGCTGACCGAGGGCCCCTCGGACAAGTGGCGCAAGCGGCCCACCGAGGTGCATTTCAAGCAGAAACACGCGGTGCGGCAACGGGTTTACGCCGTGACGCCGGAGATGCGCGAGCGCGAGCCGTACGAGGTGCGCCGGGAGGCCCAGCAGGCCAAGCTCAATCTGCCGCTGGTGCCCGCGACCACGCTCGGTTCATTCCCGCAGACCGACCGGATCCGCCAAGCCCGTTACGATCTGGGCCAGGGCCGGCTGTCCTACGACGACTACCGCAAGCGGATCGAGGCCGAGATCGAGGCCACCATCCGATTGCAGGAGGACATCGGCCTGGACGTGCTGGTGCACGGCGAGCACGAGCGCAACGACATGATCCAGTACTTCGCCGAGCTGCTCGACGGCTTCGCGACCACCCACTTCGGCTGGGTGCAGGTGTACGGATCCCGCTGTGTGCGACCGCCGATCATCTACGGCGACGTCTCGCGGCCGGCGGCGATGTCGGTGGATTGGATCACCTACGCCCAGTCGCTGACCGACAAGCCGGTCAAGGGCATGGTCACCGGCCCGGTCACCATGGTGGCGCGTTCGTTCGTGCGCCAGGATCAGCCGCTCTACGAGACCGCCGACCAGGTGGCGCTGGCCATCCGGGACGAGGTGGTGGATCTGGAGCGCGCGGGCATCTCGATCATCCAGGTCGACGAGCCCGCCCTGCGCGAGCTGCTGCCGTTGCGCCCGGAGGGTCGCGCGGAGTTCCTGCGCTGGGCGGTCGGCGCGTTCCGGCTGGCCACCTCCGGCGTGCGGCCCGAGACCCAGATCCACACCCACATCGCCTATTCCGGTCGCACCGAGGTGGTGGCGGCGATCGAGGAGCTGGACTGCGACGTCACCGCGATCGTCGCGACCCGCTCGATCGAGTGGGTGCTCAAGGCGCTCACCGAGGACTGCGCGGAGGGTCAGGGCCTGAGCCACGGTGTCGGCCCCGGCGTCTACGAGAGCCGTTCGGCCCGTATCCCGGACATCGACGAGCTGGACGAGTTGCTCACCGCGGCCGCCGAAGCCGTTACCCCGGAACGGGTCTGGGCCAATCCGGACGGCGGCCTGAAGACTCGCCACTACTGGCAGCTGGAGCCGTCGCTGCGCAACATGGTCGCGGCCGCCCGCCGCGTGCGCCGCCGCGCCCTCGCCGCCCAGCAGTAGCCCGCCGATCACGAAGGCCGCCTTCCCCGAAAAGGGCAAGGCGGCCTTCGGGTTTCTAGGCGGGCGGGTGCACCGTGCGCCAGTGCTCGGCGATCTCGATGCGGCGCGGGATCCAGACCCGGTCGTGGGACTGGATGTGGTCCAGGAACCGTTCGAGGGAGGCCAGGCGGGCGGGGCGGCCGACGATGCGGCAGTGCAGACCGACCGAGAGCATCTTCGGGCTGCCCTCGCAGCCCTCGCGGTAGAGGACGTCGAAGGCGTCGCGCAGGTGCGCGAAGAACTGTTCGCCCGTGGGGAATCCGGCCGGTGAGGCGAAGCGCATGTCGTTGGTGTCGAGGGTGTAGGGCACGACCAGGTGGTCGCGGTCCTGCACCCGCACCCAGTACGGCAGGTCGTCGGCGTAGGAGTCGGAGTCGTAGACGAAACCGCCGTGCTCGACGACCAGGTCGCGGGTGCGCGGCGAGTCCCGGCCGGTGTACCAGCCCAGCGGCGCGGCCCCGGTCAGTTCGGTGAGGATGCGCACCGCCTCGGCCAGGTGCGCGCGCTCGGTGTCGACGTCGGTCTCCTGGTAGGACTTCCAGCGCAGACCGTGGCTGGCGATCTCGTGGCCGAGTTCCCGGAAGGCGGCCACCGCCTCGGGGTTGCGCTGCATCGCCTGCGCCACGGCGAAGATGGTGAGCGGCAGACCCCGCCGTTCGAACAGCCGCAGGATGCGCCACAGGCCGGCGCGGGAACCGTACTCGTAGAGCGATTCCATGCTCATGTGCCGGTTCGGGAAGGCTTGCGCCGGAGTCATTTCCGAGAGGAAGGTCTCGGAGTGCTCGTCACCGTAGAGGACGTTGTTCTCCCCGCCCTCCTCGTAGTTCAGCACGAACTGCACGGCGATGCGGGCGTCGCCGGGCCAGCGCGGATCCGGCGGATTCTTGCCGTAGCCGAGGAAGTCGCGGTCCGGCCCGTACAGGTGGTCGCTCATGCGCCCAGCTCCCCGTACAGGCGCAGGCGGGCCAGGCCGCCGTCGGGGTACACGTCGAGCCGGACCTCCTGGACCGAGGCCGCCTTCGCCGCGATCGGGAAGCGGTGCCGGGTATCTGGCTGTAGCTCGGTGCGCGGCAGCAACTCCACCTCGGTGCCGTCGGCGGTGGTGCCGGTCAGCCGGGCCGCGCCGGGGCTGTTGCCGAGGAAGTAGGAGGTGTCGATCTCGGCCAGCCGGATCAGGCCGGGACCGGCCAATCGGATTCGCACCCAGTCGTTTCCGTCGTCGCGGCGGCGCGCGGTCTCCCAGCCGTCGCCCATCTCGCGGGCCAGTCCGGGATAGAGCATCTGATTGGGTTCGCTGTAGAAACGGTTGGAGCAGTCCAAGACCAGCGCGCCGTTCTCCAGCGCGGCCAGGTCGACCGGCCCGAGACCGAGCAGCGCCCGGTCGGGACGACCCTCGCCGTGCACGCGCAGGCGGGCCACGCCGCCGTCCGGGTGCATGGTGAGTTTGACGTGGGTCCAGCGGTTCTCGTCGTCGACGCGCAGCGGGTTGCGGCTGTCGCCGGCCACCGGCGCGTGCTCGACGAGCGGCACCCAGTCGGTGCGCGCGGCGATCTCCTCGGCGGCGGGATAGCCCTCGATCGCCAAGGCGGACAGCGAGATCGCGGGCGGATAGTTGCCCTTGAACCAGGCGGTGTCCACGACGACGCCGCGGATGACCCCCGGCACGCCGAGCCGCACGATAGCGCTGTCGTCTCCGGGTTTACCGCGGTGCCTGCGGGTTTCCCAGCCGTCGTAGATCTGGCCCTTGTGGCCGAAGGTCGAGGGCCGGTAGTCCGCGGGACCCGGATTGATCAAATTCTCCTTCTCCGCGAAGAATTCGTCGTTCGCCCAGATCACCGCGCCGCCCAGCGGCCGGACCGCGAGGTCCGGCAGCAGGGTGAAGTCCATGGATAGCTCGCTCATCGTGCCTCCGGTCAGGCCAGGGGCGCGCGGGCCACCAGGGCCCGCAACACCTCCGGGGTCAGGTGGTCCGGCAGGTCGCCGGCGGTACGCGCACCGCAGCTGAGCCCGCGCAGCACGGTGGCGGCCAGGGCTTCGGCCGTCGCCGGCTCGTCCATGACGCCGCCGGAACGGCGGTCCAGGTAGGCCTCGAGCCGCGGCACCGCGACATCGATGGCCTTGCGGAAGAAGTCGTAGGTGGCCAGCCAGCGGGTCACCAGGTGCGCCGGGTGCATGTCCCAGCCCTGGTAGTAGCCGCGGGTCAGGGCCCGCCCGACCAGCCGGTGATGGTTGCGCACGGCGAATTCCGGGTCGTCGCCGGGCACGATCTGGGTGGAGCCGTCGCAGATCCAGACGCCGGTCTGCGCGGCGGCCACCTGCATCACCGACTTGGCGAAGTCGGCGGCGGGATGATCCAGGGCCTGATCGGTGGCCGCGACGCCGCACGCGGCGGTGTAGTCGTAGGTGCCGAAGTGCAGCGCGCTGCACCGGCGGGCCGACGCGGCGATCATGGTGGCGATCGGCGCGGTGCCGTCGGCGGCGATGATCGCCTGGGGGCTCTCGATCTGCAGTTCGAAGCGCAGCGTGCCCTCGGCGAGCCCGGAACCGCGCTCGATGCCCTCGCACATCGCGGCCAGCGCCGCCGCCTGCCCGGCGGAGCGGATCTTGGGGACGGTGAACACGAAGCCGGCCGGCACCCCGCCCATGCCCTCCAGCACCAGTTCGAGGGTGCGCAGTGCCCGGCGCCGCTCGGTGCCCGCCAAGCCCTTCATCCGGATGCCATAGCTGGCCGGAGCGCCCTCGTTCGCCCACGCCGCGAGGACCGCGCCGGCGTTGGCGGCCGCCGCGTCCTCTTCGGCGTCGCTGCGGAAGCCGTAGCCGTCCTCGAAGTCGATGCGCAGGTCCTGGATCGGTTCCTGTTCCAGGCGGGTCCGCACCGCGGCCAGCGAGTCGGTGGCGTCGAGCTCGGACAGCAGCGCCTGCTGGGCGTCGAGCAACTCGACAGCAGCCGCGCCCCACTCCTTCGGCGTCTCGACCGTGGCCCGATCGGCGCCGATGTAGGCCGTGTGGATCGGCTGGTCACGGCCGTCCGGGCCGGGGTAATGGGCGTTCAGTTCGGCGTCGACGGAATCGAGCATCGACTCGATCCTGGCCCGGACATTCTCCGGCAACCGTGTGGACGTCACCCTGGCTCTCCTTCTCGCATGGCGCGCCGGATCCGTCCACCGCGGGTGGTCGCCGGTCCGGCCGTACCGTGCAAGCATTCCGGATGGTCGTCACGGGTGTGAGGTCGGCCCGTCCCACATCACAGTGCGGCCGCTCAGCGCGGCTCCCGGATCCGTGCACATTCATCCCCAGGCGCGGCGCTCAGCACGCCAGCAGGACGCCGCCGCCGGTGCCGAACAGGGCCAGCGCCGCCAGCCCGGCGAGGGCGGGTGCGGGGCGGCGCACGATCTCACGGAAGCGCCCCGGCGTCCGGCGCGGCGCGGCGCCGCCGGACCGGTTCCGCAGACGCCGCAGGAACGCGATCGTGCTGATGACTATGGTCGCGATCAACATCGGGGACTCCCCTCACACCTCGGCCGGCTGCGCCGCCCGGCGCGGACGGTGCACGATTCCGTGCTCGATCAAGCTCGCCGCGGTGTCGAGCACCGAGTCGCGCACCGGCCGCATGGTCCAGCCGAGTTCGCGCCGCGCTTTGTCGGCGCTGAGCCGTTCCGCGACGCCGAGGGTGGGGACGGTGAGGCGAACGCCCTTGTCGAACAGCGCGACCGCGCGCACCAGCAGATCCGGGAGGGTGCGGGTGGGGACGCGATAGCCGCGCGAGGCGAACTCGGCGGCGAGGATGTCGCCGAGCTCGCGCATCCAGACGTGTTCGCCCGCCGCGATATAGCGATTGCCCGCCGCCGCGGGCTGCTCGAGCGCCAGGCGATGCAGGACCGCCAGGTCGCGCACGTCCACCGTCGCCCAGCCCACCCGGGGTGCGCCCGGCACCGCGCCGGCCAGCAACCGGCGCACCGGTTCGTGCGAGGTGCTGGTGGCGGTGGCCGATTGCAGCGGGCCGAGCACCATGCCCGGGTTCACGGCGACCAGTTCGAAGGGCTGTTCCGCCGCGACGAAATCCCAGGCCGCCCGTTCGGCTAGGGTCTTGCTCTTCTGATACGCCGCGCTCTCGGCCACCACCGACCAGTCGGCTTCGGTGCGGATCACGTCGTGCCGGGCGTGGCCGTGCGCGATCGCGGCGATCGAGGAGGTGAGCACCACCCGCCGCACCGTCCCCGCCGCGGCGGCCGCGCGCAGCACCCGCAGCGTGCCCTCGACCGCCGGGCCGATCAGTTCCCGTTCGTCCGCCGGGGGTGTGGCGGGAAACGGCGAGGCGACGTGCAGGACCGCCGCGCAGCCGGACACCGCCTCCGCCCAGCCGGCGTCGCGCTCCAGATCGGCGGCGACGAATTCGAGCTCGCCGCCGCGCGCGGCCAGGTGCGCCCGCTTGTCCGGCGCGGCCAGGTCGCGCACCGTCGCACGCACCGCGTACCCGTGTTCCAGTAGTTCGGAGATGACCCATCCGGCGACGAATCCCGTTGCGCCGGTGACCAACACACGTGTGCCCATTGCTGTTCCCTCCAGTCCGCGCCCGCGATCTGAGCGCCGCTCAGATCATTTAAGCACTGCTTGGATTGAACGTCCAGGGGTCGTCGCATACGCTCGGACGGTGACGCGGACCAGCTACCACCACGGCGCCCTGCGCGGCGCGCTGATGGACGCCTGCCTGCGCCTGATCGACACCGAGGGCATCGCGGCCGTCAGCCTGCGGCGGGTGGCGCGCGAGGCGGGCGTCAGCACGGGCGCGCCCTATCACCACTTCGCCGACCGGGCCGCGCTGCTCGCGGCGTTGTCCGCCAACGGTTTCGAGCGGCTCGGCGCCGCACTAGCGGCCGCCCGCGCAACGGCGGACACGCCGCTCGCGGCGCTAACCGCGCTGGCCGAGGCCTACGTCCAGTTCTCCCGCGAGCAGCCCGCGTACTTCCGGCTGATGTTCCGCCCCGAGTTGTCCCAGCCCGAGAAGCATCCCGACGCCGCGGTCGCCGGGGAGGCCGCCTTCGCCGTGCTCGCCGACACCGTCGCCGACTGCGTGGCGGCCGGGCTGGTCGAGCCCGAACGCGCCGACACCGTGACCGTCGCCTGGTGGGGCATCGCGCACGGCCTGGCCTCGCTATGGCTGGACGGCCAACTGGCCAAGCGCGCGAACCTGATGCACACCACGGCGCCCGACCTGGTGCAGAACATCATCCAGGCCTGCACCGGCGTGCTCCGCCGCGGTGTGAACTAGCCGGTCAGGCCACCCAGGCCGGGCCCGGATCCGGCGCGTCCGCCCGGGCGACGGTGGCGTGGATCAGCCCGTACGGGCGGTCCGCGGCGTGGTAGACCTCGCCCTGGTTCTCGATGCCGAACCGGCCCAGGTCGTAGTCGAAATGGTGCTTGTTGGGCGCGGCCAGGCGCACCTCGGCGAGCACCGGATACGCCTCGAGCACCGCCTTGCCCATCTCGAACAGGGTCTGCTGCAGCGCTTTCGAATGCTGGGTGGCGAACACCTCGACCATCCGCTGCCGGATGCCGGCGTACGTCTCGTCCCAGTCCACGTCGGCGACCCCGGCGAAACGCCATTGCGCGACAAGCGAAGTCGCCAGCATCCGATCGGCGGTCGGTTCCAGCACGGTGAAGTCGTCGACCAGGAAATCCGCGAACTCCGACCCGGTCGACTTCAGGATCACCAGGTCCTTGACGCCGCCGATGACCCACGCGCGCTGCGCGTCGCCCCGGCCGGCCACCGTGACGGTGGCCGTGCGCACCTCCGGACCCTGCCGGGTCCAGGTGTGGTCGTGCGGCTGCCCGGCCACCGAGACCCGCTGCCACGCATACTCTTCGACCTCGATGCGGGCGCTCTCCACCGGCTGGGTCCGATCCACGAGGTGCCGCCCCAGCGCCAGGGCGTAATCCTCGATCGGTTGCGCCCCGGCGAGTTTCGCGTAGGCGTAGGCCGTCTGCTTCTGGGTGTCGGTCGGCAGCACCTTGGTCTGATCACCGGCGGTGTAGGCCGCGGTGAAGTCGCCGCGCAGCACCGTCGAGACGTTCACGTCGCGGATCTCGTGCCGGGCGGCGTCGCGGTAGACCCGCACGATCCGGTTCTCGGCTTTGCCGTAACGGTTGTCGGACAACACGATCGGGCCGGACAGGTGCATGGGTCAGCTCCCTCGATAGGTGGAGAAGGCGAACGGCGACAGCAGCAGCGGGACGTGATAGTGCCGCTCGTCGGCGACGACGAAGGCGATCGCGACCTCGGGGAAGAAGGCGTCGACCTGCTGCGCGGCGAAGTACGCGCCGGTGTCGAACACCAGCCGATAGGTTCCGGGCGGCAGCGCCGGACCCAGCCGGCCGACGCGCCCGTCGGCGTCGGTGACCTCGGACGCGAGCCGCTGCCCGCCGTCGTAGAGCGTCACGGTGACGCCGGCGGCCGGGACGCCGCGCACCGCGTCGAGCACGTGCGTGCTGAGCGTGCTCACGCGGCACCGCCCAGCAACCGCGCCAACCTGATCCGATTGATCTTCGCCAATTCCGTTCGCATGACCTGCCTTTCGGTCGCCGGGTCGTTGCCGAGCCGGTCCCGCAGAATGTCGAGCAGTTCCGCGCCGGATTTCCCGGTGGCGCAGACCAGATAGATGTGGCCGAATTTCTTCTCGTAGGCCCGATTTCCCTCGGCCAACGCCGCGCGCACGCCGTCGGCCGCCTGGGCGACCCCGGCTTGTTCGCGTGCCGAGGCGGCCGACTCGGCACGCGCCCCGATCCTGGGGTGACCGGCCAGCGCCTGGTCGATGCCGGATTCCGGCAGCGCCGCGAGTGCCGCGTCCGCGGCCGCGAACAGTTCGGCGTCGCTCGCGTAGGGCCGCCCCGCGGCCACGGCGCGCGCCCATTCCGGCGCCGAGCAACAACCAAGCAACGCGTCGATCGCCGCCGCCTCGGGCAGCGCGCCGAAACCGGCGAGTCCGCTCTCGTCTGTCATCGGTCCAGCATCGAATACGGAACCCGCCACCGCCAGTCGACAGGAGATAGTTCACTTTCGGCGTGTCGGGTCGGCCCGGAGCCGGGAAAAGGGTTTGCCGGACAATTTCGAGGCGCCTCCGCGAATTCACACGCTGCGCTTTTCCTTTCGCCATATCGCACCTATGTTTCGACTGGTAGTAACCCATTGGCAACATGGGCCGGACTACCGTGTTGCCATGCCAGCCGCATCCCGCTCACCGGACCGCGCCGCTGCCGCTCCGCCATCGGTGCCCACCGACGCCGCGTTCATGCGTGTGACTCACAACACATTCCGGGATGCATCTGTGCTCTTACACAAGCTTTCGACCTCGCAGTCCTCGAATGCTGTTAGAAAATCGAAAGGGCCCACCTATTCGGACGCTCGAGTAGATATGGTGTGCGTCACGTGCGACGATTTGGCGACGGGAATGGATCGTGATTTCCCGGCAGCGACGCATGGGTGGATCGGAGCTAGCAGTGCGCGACATCGTCGATGACCTTTTGCGGGTGTGGCATTCCGGGCGTACCGGAGGCTTGGCCACCATTGTGCGGACCGTGGGATCGGGGCCGCTGACCGTCGGAACCTCCCTCCTCGTCGACGCCAACGGCGCGGTGTACGGCTCGATGCTCGGCGGCACCGTCGAGCGCACCGTGCAGCAGGCCGCGATCGAGGCGCTGCGCACCGGCGCCCGGGGCATGCACCGGTTCGGCGTCCCGGCCGGCGAAACCGGCTCCAGCACCGGCGGCATGGTCGACGTGTTCGTGGAACCGTTCTCGCGGCGCGATTTTCCCGAGTTCCCCACCATCGCCGCGGAGATCGCGGCGCACCGTCGCGTCACCCTGTTCACCGTGGTGTGGAACCCCGACCCGGACCTGATCGGTCAGCACCTGATCACCGGCAAGCGGCACAACACCGAATTGGTGGCGCTCCCCGATTCGGATCTGTTCGTCGTGTCCTTCGCGCCACCGCCGCGGCTGATCGTCTTCGGCGCCAACGCCACCGCCGCCGCGCTCACCACCCAGGCCCGACTACTCGGGTACCGGGTGACCATCTGCGATTCCCGCGAGACGTACGCGACGCCGGAGGCGTTTCCCGGCGCGGAAGTCGTGGTGGATTGGCCGCACCGGTACCTGAACACCCTCTCCGCCTCCGGCGAGATCGATTCCAGCACCGCCATCGTCGTGCTCGCCGGTGATCCGAAGTTCGAGATCCCGCTGCTCACCGTCGCGCTGCGCCTGCCCGAACTGGGCTACCTCGGCGCGGCGGGCACCTACGCCGCGCACGTGCGCCGCATGGAGGATCTGCGCGCGGGCGGCTTCGACGAGCAGACCCTCGCCACCATGCACTCCCCCGCCGGCCTCGACCTGGGCGCGCGCACCGCGGGCGAGACCGCCCTGTCCATCGCCGCCGAACTGCTCGCCGCCCGCTCCGGGCGCACCGGCCAGAGCCGCTCACCGCGCGTGGCACCGGCCACCGACAGCCGCGCCTACGACACGGCCGAGCAAGCGTTCATCACCGCGCTGTGAGCCGAAGCCGGTTGCGGCGCCGGGTATTCCGGCGCCGCGACCGCGGTTACACCAGTCCCGGGTTCTCGGCGTACACCTCGCGCAGCACCGACAGATCGAAGAGCTGATCGGCCTCGATGTCGATCTTCGCCGAGCGCAGCGCGGCGATGTTCTGCGCCACGAGCTGATCGGTCATGGTGAACAGGCCGTTGGCCTTGGTGTCGGCCGAGACCACCAGATCGTTCTGCGCCGTCGCCTCTTTCGTCTGCTCGGCGAGATCGAGTTTCTGATCCTTGCCGTAGACCTCGACCGCCAGCCGCGCGGCTTCGGCCGGATTCGCCACCGCGTCCTTCCAGCCCTTGATCTCGGCGGCCAGGAACGCCTTCAGTTTGTCCCGCTCGCCGTCGATGGTGGCCTGCTGCACGGTGAGCGTCTCGGCCACCAGCGGCAGGCCGAAGTCGGCGAACAAGAAGTTGGTATTGGCGAAACCCTTGGCCGCCAGAATGATCGGCTCGTTGGTGACGTAGCTGACCCAGCCGTCCACTTCCCCACTGGCCAGCGGCGTCGGATCGAACTGCGCGGGCACGATCGTGACGTCGCCGGGTCGCATCCCGTTGGCCGCCAGCAGGGCGGCGAAGATCAGCTGGTTGGTGTCCTGCACGCCGATGCGCCTGCCTTTCATCTCCTGCGGCGACGTGATCGGCTTCGCCGCCGAACTGACGATGCAGAACGGGTTCTTCTGGAAGGTGGCGCCGACGATCTTGGCGGGCAGGCCCTCCAGGATGGCGGGCGCGGTGGTCTGCGGCGCGGACAGCCCGATCCAGACCTTGCCGGTGTCCAGGCCCGCCTCCACCGAGGTGCTGGCCGCGCCGCCGGCGATCAGGTTCACCGCCCCGAACCCGGCCTCCTTGAAATAGCCGCGCTGGTCGGCGAAGTACTCACCGGCGAACTCGATGTTCTTGATCCAGGACAGCTGCACGGCGACGGTGCCGAACCTGGAGCCGTCCGGAGTAGTGCCGCCCGGAGCGTCGGCGGAGTCGTCGCCGCAGGCGGCCAGCAGCCCGGCGCCGCCGAGCGCGGCGCCGGTCAGCGCGGAGTAGCGAAGGAAGGACCGGCGATTCAGGGCCGTACGGGTCGAGAGAGATGGCACGGGGTTCATGCGCTGAATCTAGGGAGATCCCGTTTCCGGATCTTTACTGTCAGGTTCCAGGCTGCGTCATTCCGGCCGCGGGCCCGAACCTGGCCAGCACCAGACTCTCCAGCACGCCCACGAGCGCGTACAGCAGCACCGACACCAGGGTGACGAGCACGATCGAGGCCCACAGCTTGTTGTACTGAAAAGTCGGGATCGCGCGGATGATGCCCGCGCCGAGACCGCTTCCGCTGCCCAGCCATTCCCCGATCAGCGCACCGATCAGCGCTCCGGGCACCGATATTCGCGCGGCCGCGAACACCGCGGGCAGGGCGGCCGGAATCGCCACCAGGCGCAGGGCGGTCCAGCGGGAACCACCGAAGGCCGCCACCACATCCGTGGCCTGCCGGGGCGCCGCGCGCAGACCGGCCAGGATCAGCACCAGCGCCGGGAACAGCACCACGATCGCCGCCATCGCCGTCACCCCGCCCAGGCCCCGGCCGAAGACCAGCACGATGATCGGCGTCAGCGCCACCAGCGGCACCGACCGCAGGATCATCGCCACCGGCAGGAAGGTCTGCTCCACGGCCCGGAAGGAGACGAACAGCGCGGCCAGCGTCACGGCCACCGCCATGCCGACGGCGAACCCGATCCCCGCGTCCCGCAGGGTGATCTGCAATTCCGCCGTGAGCACCCGGCGGGCGTCCGCCGCGCCGGGTGCGGTGACCAGATAGCGCCAGATATCACCGGGCGACTTCCCGACCCGCGGCCCGACCTGAGGAAACGCCAGCAAGAACAACTGCCACAGCACGAACATCAGCACGGTCGAGAGCAGCAGCGGGAACAGGAAGCGCCCGGCCCGGCGCGCCGCGTTCACCGCGCCTCCGCCGTGGTCCACGGCGCTACCACCCGGGCCAGGCCCGCCACCAGGGCGTACCCGAGCCCGGCCAGCGCGGCGGCCGCCAGCGCCATGCCCCAGGTGCGCGGCACGTTGTACGCGGTCTGGGCCGCCGTCAGCGCGACGCCGATGCCGCTGTCGACACCGCCGAGATACTCCCCGAGGATCGCACCGAGCACCGCGGACGGCGCGGCGATCTTCAAGGCGGCGAACGTATTCGGCAGCGCGGCGATCACCTGCACGCGGTACAGCCGCTGCCAGCGGCCGCCGCCGTAGGCGCGGACCAGGTCCAGACTGGCGGCGTCGGCCGAGCGCAGACCCGCCACGGTGCCGACCATGGTGGTGAAGAAGCAGTACATCGCCGCGAGGAATACCGTCGGCGTGCGGCCGCCGAACACCACCAGGATGATCGGGCCGAGCGCGAGCAGCGGTGTGCAGTAACTCAGGATCGCCAGCTGCGTGGCCAGCGATTCGATCGGCGGAACCAGCAGCACCAGCACCGCCAGCCCGATGGCCAGCGCGTTGCCCCAGGCGAAACCGAGCAGCGCGCCGCGCGCGGTGATGGTGAAATTGGGCCCGTACAGCGCCCATCCGTCGGCGTACATCGTCTGCGCCACCCGCCACGGGGCCGGGATCGTGCCGCCCGCGACCCCGAACGCCGCAAGCAGCGCCCACGCGCCGAGCAGCCCGGCCACGCCGAGCAGTCCGCCGAATCGCTTCACGCCACACCGCCCGCGCCGAACAGCAACTCGGACAGGTAGTCGTGCAGCCGGTGGAATTCCGGGGTGCGCGTCATTTCCGGCAACCGCGGCCGCGGTAGGTCGATCTCGACCAGTTCCAGCACCGAACCCGGGCGCGGACTCATCACCGCGACCACGTCGGAAAGGAATACCGCCTCGGCGATGCCGTGCGTGACCATCAGTGTGGTGGCGGGTTTTTCGGTCCAGATGCGCAGTAGTTCGAGATTCAGGCGCTGCCGGGTCATATCGTCGAGCGCGCCGAACGGCTCGTCGAGCAGCAGCACGGCCGGCTGCACCACGAGCGCGCGGGCGATCGAAACCCGTTGGCGCATACCGCCGGACAATTGCGCGGGTTTCGCCTTCTCGAAGCCCTCCAGTCCGACCAGCCGGATCAGGTCGGCGATCTGATCCGGATTCGGATCCAGACCGGCCACCTGCAACGGCAGCTTGATATTCGATTCCACTGTGCGCCAAGGCAGCAGCGCCGAATCCTGGAAGGCGATGCCCAGCTCGTGGCGGCGGACCAGCGCGGCGGGCGTATGCCCGTCGATCAGGGCCGTGCCCGCGGTCGCTTGCTCGAGTCCCGCCAGAATCCGCAGCACCGTGGACTTTCCACATCCCGACGGCCCCAGCAGCGACAGGAACGCACCCTGGTCGGTGTGCAGATCGACCGCGTCCAGGGCGCGCACGGTTCGGCGGCCGACCCGGAAGGTCTTGCTCAATCCGCTGATCTGGATCCCGGTGCCGCCCGGGCTCTCGGCTTTCGCCGATTCGAGGCCGATATCCGTGCTCATGCGGTCACCCTAGAAGCGGCCCGTTGCCCCGATATTGCGTAATGCAACCGCCGGATTACGCGAGGCGACGGCGGAAGAGTTCGGCGGTGCTGGTAGTTGTAGCTCGGGTGAACCCGATATACGCGTTGCTGGACGCCAAATTACATATCGCGGGGTCGGAAATCCTGTGGCGGGAAGTCATCGGCAACGGTTTCGGTCTGGCGTCGGCGGTCGGCGGGATGCGGCGGCGGGTCTGGGCCTGGCCGGTGGGTATCGCCGGTAACGCCCTGCTGTTCACCGTTTTCGTGGGCGGGATCTTCAATACGCCGCAGCAGCTGAACATGGCGGGGCAGGCCGGGCGGCAGCTGATGTTCATCGCGGTCAGCGTGTTCGGCTGGTATCAGTGGTATCGCCATTCCCGCGAGACCGGTCTGGAACACCGCGGCGTCGATCCGCGCTGGGCCACCGCCCGGGAACGCCTGGCGCTGGTGGCGGCCATGCTGATCGGCACCGTCGTGTTCGCTCAGCTGTTCGCCTGGATCGGCTCGTACGGACCGTGGGCCGAGGCCTGGATCTTCACCGGGTCGGTGCTGGCCACCTACGGCATGGCGCGGGGGCTGGCCGAATTCTGGCTGATCTGGATCGCGGTCGACATCGTCGGCGTCCCGCTGCTGCTGAAGGCCGGCTACTACCCGTCGGCGACGCTGTACATCGTGTACGCCGGCTTCGTCGCGTGGGGTTTCGCCGTCTGGGCGCGCACGCTGCGCGCGGCCGAGCCGGTCGGCTCGGCCTAGACCAGGTCGACGCGCACGCCCGCGGCCCGGATCTCGGCGACCGCGGCGGCGTCGGCGTCGGTATCGGTGACCAGGACGTGCACCTGCTCGATCCCGCAGATGCGGGCCAGCGCCGTGCGCTCGAGCTTGTCGGCCGTGGCGACCACCGTGACGCGCCGGGACCGGCGCACCATCTCGGTGGTCACACCCGCCTCGTCCAGGTGCCGGCACTGCGCGCCGCCGTCGGCCGTGATCGCGTTCACGCCGAGGATCAGCGCGTCCAGACGCAGTTCGGCCAGGGCGCGCTCGGCCAGCGGCCCGTGCAGTTCATAGGATTCGCGCCGGGCCACCCCGCCCAGGCAGATGGTGCGCAGGTGCGGGCGCAGCACCATCTCCCCCGCGATGTTCAGGGCGTTGGTGACGATCGTGAGCTGGTCGCCGCCGGCCTCGGCAAGATCGGTGCGCCCGGCCAGCGCCCGGGCCACGGCCGTGGTCGTGGTGCCGCCGTTGAACCCGACCACCGAGGACGCCTCGACCAGGCCCGCGGCGTGCTCGGCGATGCGCTGCTTGGCTTCGCCGCCGGTCTGCCGGTAGCGGGCCGGCAGATCGTAGGCGACGGAGGTGGCGACCACGCCGCCGTGCGTGCGGGTGGCCAGCTGCTGTTCGGCCAGCGCGGTGAAATCACGGCGCACGGTGGCCGGGGAGACGCCCAGCCGCTCGGCGGCCTCCTCCACCGAGAGCCGCCCCGATTCGGCGAGCAGTTCCAGCAGGCGATTCCACCGCTGGGGGCGGTCGATCGGCCCGGTCATCGCCTGCCGCCCCGGCGCATCGGCCTCCGCTGTTCCACGGCCACCATCTGACCACACGCGGGGCCGGGCGGGCGGCTCAGCCCAGGCCGAGACCACAGTCGACGAAAAAGGCGATCTCCGCGCAGATCTCGTCGAGCGAGACGGCCCCGCCCGGCATGGTGCTCTGCACCAGCTCCTGCGCCAGCGCGTGCACCGACCCGATCACCGCCAGGGCGAACAGTTCGAAGCGCCGGGATTTGATCTCGCCACGCTCGGCGGCCCGCCGTGCCTCGCCGACCAGCAGGGAGGCGAGCAGGCGGCGCTGCTCCCGCCGCCACTCCTCGACCGCGGGACTGACCCCCACCACCTCGACGTAGAGCACCCGGGCCGAGCGCTGATCGGCGCACGTCACCGCGAGGTAGGAGCGGAAGGCGTCGAGCATCCGGACCGCGAGCGGCTCGGCCCGATTGCGGGTGAGCGAACTGATCGCCTGGTCCACCGCGCGCGTGCAGACCCGATCGGCCAGCGCGATCAGCAGTGCCTCGCGACTGCCCACATCCTCGTAGAAGCTGCGGGTGGAGACGTTGGCGACGGTGCACAACCGTTCGATCGGCGTGGTGGCGTAGCCCTGGGTGCCGAATAGTTCCAGCGCGGCATCGATCAGCCTGGTCCGCCGCTGGGCTACCCGCTCTTCCCTGGATAGTCCGGCGTAGTTGCGTCCACCCCTCGGGTCCCCGGCCACACCTCGATGCTACCGCGCGAAGCGGGCCTGACACGGGGGCGGACAACCAGATGACCGCCCTCACTCCGTTGCGCGCCAACATGTCTCGATCACTTCACGCTGCCGGCGGTGAGGCCGGCGACGAGGCGCTTCTCGATCAGCGCGAACAGGATGACCACCGGGATGATGCCCACGGTGGAGATGGCGAACACGTAATGCCATGCGGTGTCGTACTGTCCGACGAACTTGGTCAGCGCCACCGACAGCGGCTGGTTCTCCGGTGTCGTCAATACCACCAGGCTCGCGGCGAATTCGTTCCAGCAGGCCACCACCGTGAAGATGGTCGCGGTGACGATGCCGGGCCACACCAGCGGCAGGCTGACCTTGGTCAGAATCTGCCAGCGGCTCAAACCGTCGAGCTGCGCGGCCTCCTCGATCTCGACCGGCACCGAGGCGAAGAAGCTGTGCAGGATCCACACCGCGAAGGACAAATTGAACGCCGCGTTCACCAGGATCATGGCCAGCCAGGTGTCGTTGATGCCGAGCGTGAAGAACTCCCGGATCAGACCGGTCACCAGCACCGTCGGCTGCATCATCTGGGTGATCAGCACCACTCCGAGGAACACCGCGCGGCCCGGAAACCGCCGCCGCGCCGTGTAATACGCGGCGGGGATCGCCACGGCCAGCACCAGCACGGTGGCGCACACCGAAATGATCACGGTGCTGGCGAGATTGAACGGCAGCGGGGTCTCCGGGGTGTCCCACATGGTGGCGTAGTTGTCCGGATGCCACGACTGCGGCAGGTAGGTCGGTGGGATGCGCAGCATTTCGGCGCCGCTCTTGAGCGAACCGAGCACCATCACCACGAACGGCAGCAGGAACAGCGCCGCGACGACCACGCCCACCGCGGTCAGATCCCAGCGCCGGCGCGGCTTCTTCGCCACCGTCGGCGCGGTCGGCGGAACCGCCTGGGCCACCGGCTTTTCGGTTACCGAGTTCGTCACGCGTCGACCTCCCGCGTCGGCTTGATCACCTTCACGTAGATCGCGATGATCACCATGATCAGCACGAAATTCAGCACGCTCATCGCGGCCGCGGTATCGAGCTGCTGGTTCTGCTGGATCAGCTTGAAGGTCAGCGTGGTTGTGGTGTCCGCGCCGAAACCCGCGATGCTGCCGGTCAGCACCTTCAGGATGGGCAGCGAATTGAAGGCGTTGATGATGTTGATGATGGTGGCCACCGCGATCGCCGGGCGCAGTTGCGGCAGCAGCAGATACCAGTAGCGCTGCCAGGCGCTCGCGCCGTCCACCCGGCCCGCCTCCACGATCTCGGCCGGAATCGATTGCAGCCCGGCCAGAATCGTGTACGTGGTGAACGGGATGGAGACGAACACACCCACCACGATGGCGACGATGAACGCCTGGGCCGGCTGCTTGGTGAAACCGTAACCGCGATCGAGCAATCCGATGTCGACGAAGAAGCGGTTCGCGATGCCCACGTCCGGATCGAGCATGTTGTAGAAGATCGTCGTGGTCATCACCACCGACGCCGCCCACGGCACCAGGATCGCCATCCGCACCGCGGTGCGGCCGGGGAACCGCTTGTTCAGGAACTGGGCCAGCGCCGCCGACAGCACCAGGGTGATGCCGACGACCGCCACCACCCACACCACGGTGTGCAGCAGCACCGAGCCCAGTTCCTGGATCCCGAACAGGGTGCGGAAGTTGCCGAGCCCGGCCGGGCCCCGGTCCTGGCCGTACTGGCTCAGGTCCCGGGTGCTCGTCCAGAGCATGTACCCGACCGGAAAGGCGACGATCGCGGCTATCAGCACCAGGGTCGGGCCGATCCAGGGCAACGCGCCCAGCATCTGCCGCGTCCTCGAACTACGTTGACTCACCACGACTCAGCCTCCACACACCGGAACAACTACCGCACCCGCCACGACTACTTCGCGGCTTCCTGGACCTTGGTCAGCACCGCGGCCGGGTCCGCGCCCTGCGCGATCGTGCCCATCTGCTGGCGGATCGCACCCTGGGCCGGGGCCCACTTCGGGTTGTTGCTCGGGTAGAACTGCGCCACCGGCAGGGTCGCGGCGAACGCCTTGGTCACCGGGTCGTCGGCCAGCTTTGCCGCGCCGCTGTTGGTGATCGGGATGAAGCCTTCCTTCTGCACGAAGCCGGAGTACACGTCGGCGGAGTAGAAGAAGTCGACGAACTTCTTGATGGTCTCGGCCTTCTTGCCGTCCTTCTTGAACGCCATCAGGTGATCGGCGACGCCCAGGGTGACCGGCTGGCCGGACTTGGTGGGCGAGGGCGCGGTCGAGTACTTCAGCGCCGCGTTCTTGGTCTGGATCTGGCCGATGGTGGGCGGCAGGCCCTCGATCATGCCGATCTTGCCCTGGATGAAGGCGTTGATCACGTCCTTGCGGTCGGTGGCGCCCGGATTCGGCTGGGTCACACCGGCGTCCACCAGCGCGCGCATCGCCTGCACGCCCTCCAGGTTGGCCGGGGTGTCCACGGTGATCTTGTCGCCGTCGGCCCACTTGCCGCCGGCGCCGAAGGTCCAGATCGAGGTCTCACCCTGGGCCTCCTCACTGCCCAGGGGTAGTCCGTAACCGGAGACGCCGCCGCCCAGCGCCTGGATCTTCTTGGCCGCCTCGGTCAGCTCGTCCCAGGTCTTGGGCGGGTTGACCACGCCGGCGCGCTGGAACAGCTCGGTGTTGTAGAACAGGGTGCGGGTGGAGGCGAACAGCGGCAGCGCGAACTGGGTGCCGTTCAGCGAGGCGTTCTTGGCGAACCCGGGCTGGATGTCGGCGATCGTTGCCGGAGAGGCGATTTCGGCGGCCGGGTAGAGCAGGCCGTCACCGGCGAAGCTGGCGTAGGCGTCGACGTTGAGCAGGTCGGGGGTGGTCGACTTGTCCTGCAGCTTGGTGCGGATCACGTCGTTGATGTTGTCCCAGGACTCCATCTGGAGGTTGACCGTGATGTCGGGGTTCTTCTTCTGGAATTCGGCGATGATGCCGTCCCACAGCGCCTTGGTGCCGTTGGCGCCGTCGCTGTAGGTGGGGGCCAGGAAGTTGATGGTGGTGTCGGAGTCGGCCTTGTCGTCGCCACCGAACCCACAGGACGAGACGGCCAGCGCGACGCCGGTGGTCATCGCGATTCCCGCGAGCACACCGCGGAATGTTCTTTTCACGAGTGGAACCCTTCTGCAAAACGCCAAATGTGCGACCGGCACAGGCCGGACCGCCGATGATGGGAGCAACCCATCGCCTTGCGGACAATGTAGCGCTATCGGTGATCGTATGTGACTGATTTGAATGTAAAGTTGACATGAACGATCACCAGGGTGATTCTGGTGCTGTGCCGACCTCCGCTGACACCACCCCCGCCACCCACCTCGCCACCGAGGTCTCCACCCAGCCGGACGACTGGGCGCACGCCGCCGAGATCGCCGCCGCCCACCGCGCGGTGCTGCCGCAACCGGGCGAGCGCGTCGCCGTCGTCGGCTGCGGGACCTCGCTGTTCATGTCGCGCGCCATCGCCGCCCTGCGCGAGGAGGCCGGCCAGGGCCTGACCGACGCCTGGCCCGCCAGTCAGCTGCGCCTGGGCCGCGAATACGACCGCTACCTGTTCATCTGCCGCTCCGGCACCACCACCGAGGTGGTGCGCGCGATGGAGCAGGTGCCCGACGGCGTCGCGCGCACCGTCGTCTGTTCCAGCCCCGGGACCCCGGTACTCGAACTCGGCGATGCGGTCCTGATCGACGAGGTCGACGAAAAGTCCGTGGTGCAAACCCGTTTCGCGACCACCACGCTGGCGATCCTGCGCTGGCACCTCGGCGAGGATCTGACGCCGGTGATCGCCCAGGCCCGCGCGGTCCTCGCCGAAGACCCGGCGGCGTCGCTGGCCGGGGTGCGCCGCGCCGAGCAGATCAGTTTCGTCGGCATGGGTTTCGGCGCGGCCATCGCCGACGAGGCGGGCCTGAAGCTGCGCGAATCCTGCCAGGCCTGGACCGAGGGCTACCTGGCCACCGAGTACCGGCACGGCCCGATCAGCATCGCCGCCCCGGGCCGCGCGGTCTGGGCCTTCGGCGCGCTGGAGCCCGGCTTCGCCGACGATGTCGCCGTCACCGGGGCGCACCTCGAGCACCGCGACATCGACCCGATGGCGGATCTGGTCCGCGTCCAGCAGCTGTGCCTGCTCCGCGCCGCCGACCTCGGCCTGGACGCCGACCATCCGCGCAACCTGAACCGCTCGATCATCCTCGAGCAGTGACCGGATCGAACTCGGGCAGCTCCCCGGCGCGGCCGGGCGACCGTGGCGCGACGGCGGCTAGGGTCGCGGCCATGTCGTCGTCGGCCACCGAGGTATCGCCCGAAGCGCTCGTGCTCGCCGTGGACGTCGGCGGGACCACCATGAAAGGCGAGGTCACCGATGCGGCCGGGGCGGTGCTCGCGGTGCAGGTGGTCGAAACACCGCGGGGCGAGGCCGCTTTCGAGGCCATGGGCGCCCTGGGTGATCGGCTGCTGGCCGAGTTGACCGCCCCGCAGCGGGCGGCGGTGGAGCGCGCCGCGGTGGTGCTGCCGGGCATCATCGATGTGGCGCGCTCCCTCGCGGTGTTCAGCGCCAATGTCGGCTGGCGGGACGTGCACATCGGTGACCGCTTCAGTGCGCGCTGGGGGCTGCCGGTGCTGATCGAACACGATGTCGCCGTGGCCGGGTGGGCCGAGTGGCGGTTCGGGGCGGGGCGCGGCCACGACGACGTGTGCGTGGTCATCCTGGGTACCGGCATCAGCGGAACCCTCTCCGCCGGCGGCAGATTGGTGCGCGGCGGCATCGGCCAGACCGGCGAGTACGGCCACATCACCGTGCGCCACGACAACGGATTGCCCTGCGCCTGCGGCAATGTCGGCTGCGTCGAGACCGTGGCCTCGGGCGCCTCCATCGCGCGGGCCTACACCGCGCGCACCGGCCGGACCACCAGCGCCGCCGAGGTTTTCGCCCGCCGCGACACCGACTCCGACGCCGAGGCGGTTCTCGCCGACGCCGTCGACGCCCTCGCCGACGGCTTGGTCGGCATCGTCCACGCCACCTGCCCCGAGCTGATCATCCTCGGCGGCGGCCTCGCGGGCGCGGGCGCGGCCCTCACCGACCCACTGCACCAGGCCCTGTCCGAACGCCTCCGCCTCGTCCCCGCACCGCGGGTCGTCCTGGGCGAATTCGGCGCCCGCGCCGGACTGACCGGAGCCGCCCGCTTCGCCCGCCTCGGAGAACTCGCATGAGCGCCCGCGATATGGGCAGCGGCGGCGCGGAGGTGCGGGTGGTCCGCGGGCGGATCGTCAGCGCGGCGCAACTGCTCGACGACGGCGTCGTCACCGTGCGGGGCGATCGGATCGAGGAGGTGCGCCCGTTCGCGGAATGGGCTGCGGCCAATCGTGATTCACCGGTCCCGGAGTTCAGCGGGCTGGTGCTGCCCGGGCTGGTCGACATCCACAACCACGGCGGCTTCGGCCACCGGTTCGACACCGTCGATCCGGCGGAGGCCGAGGCGGCGGCGCGGTTCCATCATGCGCGCGGGTCGACCACGGTGGTCGCCAGCGTCGTCACCGGAGCGCCCGCCGACATGGTGGCGCAGACGACGACGCTGCGGGAGCTGGCCGAGGACGGACTGCTCGGCGGGATCCACGCCGAGGGCCCCTTTCTCGCGGTCGCCCGATGCGGTGCGCAGGACCCGCGATTCCTGTGCGCTCCCGACCCGGTGCTGACCGGGCAACTGATCAGCGCGGCCGGCGGGCACCTGCGGGCGATGACCCTCGCACCGGAACTGCCGGGCTATACCGCTGTGGCGCAACAGCTCTCGGATCAGGGTGTGGCCGTCTCACTCGGGCATACCGACAGTTCCTTCGATCTCTTCCGGGACGCGCTGCGCCCCAACGGCTTCGGCGGACTCGTCACGCACCTGGCCAACGGAATGCCGCCCCTCCACCACCGCTCCGGCGGCCCCGTCGCCGCGGCGCTGGCCGCCGCTGCCACCGGCGCGGTCGTCGTCGAGCTGATCGGCGACGCGGTGCACGTCGATTCCGGCTTCGCGGCCATGGTTTTCGCGGCCGCTCCGGGGCATGTGGCTTTGATCACAGACGCGATGCAGGCCGCGGGCATGCCGGACGGCGAGTATCGGCTCGGGCCGCAGTCGGTGCACGTGACCGACGGTGTCGCCCGGGTGCCGAACGGCTCCATCGCCGGCGGTACATCGACCCTGTTGCACTGCGTGTCGTGGGCGGTCACGGCGTGCCGCGTGCCGCTGCGGGCGGCGGTGTGCGCGGCGACCTCGGTCCCCGCCGCGGCCCTCGGCCTGACCGCCGTGGGCGATCTGCGTCCCGGCCTGTTCGCCGATCTGGTGATAGCCGATGACAATCTGCTCTTGCGCCGGGTGCTCAGACGTGGACAGTGGTTGACGTGATCCTCACAGTGACAATGAATCCCGCCTACGACATGACCTACCGCGTGGAGCGGTTCGAACGCGGTCAGGCGCACCGCGTCCGGTCGGTCGAACAGCGCATCGGCGGCAAGGGCATCAATGTCACGCGAGTGCTGAACCAGCTCGGCAAGTACGCCAGGGCAACGGGTTTCGCCGACCACGCCTTCGCCGCCGCGGCCGAGCTGGAGATGCCGGTGGATTTCGTGCACGCGCTGCCCTGGGTGCGCCGCACGGTGGTGATCAGCGAATCCGAGGACGGCACCGCCACCGCCCTGTGGGAGCCGGGCGCGCGCGTCTCCAATCCGCATGCCGCCGAACAGCTCACGATCCGGGTGGCGGGCCTGCTCCCGGACATCAATGGCCTGGTCATCTCGGGATCCCTACCCGGCGGCATCGATCACGGCCTGCCCGCCGAGGTCGCCCGCATCGCGGTCGAGGCCGGCGTCCCGACCATCTGCGATGTCGACGGCGAGGCGCTGCGCCTGGCCGCCGAGGTCCCGGGCGTGATCCTGATGCCGAACACCGAGGAACTGGAACGCCTCACCGGCCTGGTGCCGGTCACCCCCGGCGAGGTGGCGCACGCGGTGCGCCCGCTGCTCGAGCGCGGCGTCCGCGCCATCGTGGCCACCCGCGGCGCCGAGGGCATGATCGCTGTCACCGCCGACGGCGCCTGGATGGCCGAGCTGCCCGAGGTGCTCGCCGGAAACCCCACGGGCGCGGGTGATTCCGCGGCCGCCGCCGTCATCGCCGCGCTGTCCGAGCCGGGCGAGCCCGACTGGCCCGCCATCCTGGTGGACGCCGTGGCCACCTCCGCGGCCGCCGTGGTGATTCCGGTGGCCGGGGAGATCGATCGCTGCCTGCGCACCCGCATCGCGCCCACCGTCGTCGTCGAAAAGCTCAGCGCGCCGTCGCCGAGCACTGCTTAACCCAGGAGCCGCACCGTGCCGTTGACCCCCGTATCCGAGCTGATCGCCGCCGCCCGCCCGGGCGGCCTGGGGGCGTTCAACGTCATCACCCTGGAGCACGCCGAGGCCATCGCCGCCGGCGCCGAGGCCGCCGATCGGCCTGCCGTACTGCAGATTTCGGAGAACACGGTCGCCTATCACGGCAGCCTGGCCCCGCTCGCCCTGGCCTGCCTGCGCATCGCCGCCGACAGCACCGCGCCGCTCGCGGTGCACCTGGATCACGCCACGTCCTTCGCGCTCGTGCGCGCGGCGGCCGAGCTCGGCATCGGCTCGGTCATGTACGACGGATCCACCGCCGCCTACGCCGACAATGTCGCCGCCACCGCGGAGATCGCCGCCTGGTGTCACGCGCGCGGCGTCTTCGTCGAGGCCGAACTGGGCGCGGTCGGCGGCAAGGACGGCGCGCACACGCCGGGCGTGCGCACCGATCCGGCCGAGGCGGCCGAGTTCGTGGCCGCCACCGGCGTCGACGCCCTGGCGGTCGCCGTCGGTTCGGCGCACGCCATGCACGAGCGCAGCGCCGAACTCGACAACGAGCTGATCGGCCGACTATCGGTGAAAGTCCCGGTGCCCCTGGTGCTGCACGGCTCCTCCGGCGTCCCCGACGCGGGCCTGCACGCCGCCGTCCAGCACGGCATGACCAAGATCAACCTGGCGACCCGCCTGAACATCGAGGCCACCGCCGCGGTGCGCGCGGTGCTCGGATCGGACGCCGCACTGTCCGATCCCCGGAAGTACCTGCGGCCCGCCCGCACCGCCATCCAGCGGGAAGTGACCCACCTGCTGCGGGTCCTGCGGGACTGAGCTATCCGGCCCGGGTCACCTCGGCCATCCACTTGCCCGGCTCCTCGGCGGTCCAGCTGACGGTGATGTCGGCGCCGTGGAAATCGCGGGCGTACTCGCAGAGCATCTCGGTGGCCGCGCGCGTGGCCTGGGCGTCGTCGGCGTCCTCGGGCACGTGGTAGAGGTGCCCGCAGATCATCGAGTTCTCGGTGAAGATGCTGTGCCGCCAGCCCTCCGGCGTCGCGTAGACGTACATGCCGGTGGGCATTTCGTAGCGAGCTTCGTAGCGCGGCATCCTGCCACCTCCCCAGGTGCTGAAGTGTGCTCCGCCAGCCTATTTCAACACGTACGGCGACACCGAGCTGCGGTGTTCGGAGATGTCGAGCACCTTGCCCAGCGGCGGGAAGGCCCGCTGCGGGCAGTTGGTGCGCTCGCAGACCCGGCAGCCCGCGCCGATCAGCGTGGGCGTGGCCTCGTCCAGATCGATGCCGTCGGCGTAGACCACCCGCCCGGCGTGGCGCAGTTCGCAGCCCAGGCCGATGGCGAAGGTCTTGCCCGGCTGGCCGTAGCGGGTGGCGCGGCGCTCGACGGTGCGCGCCACCCAGAGGTACTTGCGGCCGTCGGGCATCTGCGCGATCTGGGTCATGATCTTGCCGGGGTAGGCGAAGGTCTCGTAGACGTTCCACAGCGGGCAGGTGCCGCCGCTGGAGGAGAAGTGGAAACCGGTGGCGGACTGGCGTTTCGACATGTTGCCCGCGCGGTCCACCCGGACGAAGGAGAACGGCACGCCGCGTAGCTTGGGCCGCTGCAAGGTCGAAAGCCGGTGGCAGATGGTCTCGTAACTCTGGGTGAAGAACGCCGACAGCCGCTCGATGTCGTAGCGGAAGTCCTCGGCGACCTCGTGGAAGTGCGTGTAGGGCAGCACCGTCGCGGCGGCGAAGTAGTTGGCCAGGCCCAGCATCGCCAGCTTGCGCGAGTCCTCGGTGGCGAAATTGCCCTCCTCGACCAGCTTTTCGAGCAGTTCGTCGCACTCGAAGTAGGCGAGTTCGGCGGCGAGCTTGAAGGTGCGCTGGCCGCCGGACAGGTGCGGCGCGATCTCCAGCACCCGGGATTCCGGGTCGTAGCGGTGCAGCACGCCCTCGCCCAGGTCGATGCGCTCCACGATGCGCACGTCGTGATCGCGCAGCAGCCGGGCGATCTCACGGTTCACGTCGCCGCCGTGGAAGCGGATGCGATCGGTGAGTTTCTCGGCGGCCGTGTCCAATTCGTGGATGTAGTTCTGGCGCTGGTAGAAGAAGTCGCGGACTTCCTCGTGCGGTTTGCTGATGGCGGCGCTGCCGGAACCGTCGGCGAAGCGGTCCTCGGTGGCCGCGGCCAGCTGGGCGCTGGTGTTGCGGTAGCGGTTGTGCATGTTCACCAGCGCGCGGGCCATGCTGGGGTGCGCGGAGACCATGTCGGCGATCTCCTGGGTGTCGGCTTCGATGCCGAGCTCGGCGTCCATGACGACTTCCTGGAGTTCGGCGATCAGCCGGGTGTCGTCCTGGGAGGAGAAGAAGGTGGCGTCGACGCCGAAGACCTCGCTGATCTTGAGCAGCACGGGCACCGTGAGCGGGCGCACGTCGTGCTCGATCTGGTTGAGGTAGCTCGCCGAGATCTCCAGCTTGGTGGCGAGCGAGACCTGGCTCAGCCCCCGTTCGGTCCGCAGCTGGCGTAGCCGCGCCCCGACGTAAGTCTTGGCCATGTGTCCAGCTTAGGCCCGATTTCACAGCCCTGCCAATATCGGGTTAGCGGCCTTCGCTCACCGACCGCATCCATTTGTCATAGGGGCACGCTACCGTCGTTGCGTGCTGTTCTCGGATGTCGTGCAGGCTTCGGAGACCGTTCGCGCCACCCGGTCCCGGAAAACGAAGATCGCCACCCTGTCCGAGCTGCTCGCCGCCGCCGCGGTCGAGGAGCTCGTCCCGGTCGTGGCCTGGGTGTCCGGTGAGCTCCGGCAGGGGCGCATCGGCACCGGCTGGCGCACCCTGACGGGGTTGCAGGCCGCGGCCGCCGCGGCCCCCACGCTCACGGTCGCCGCCGTCGACCAGGTCTTCGACGATCTGGCCGGGGTATCCGGCAGCGGTTCGGCGAACCGGCGCAAGGAGCTGCTGCTCGCGCTGTGGACGGCCGCCACGCCCGAGGAGCAGAGCTTTCTGCTCCGCCTGCTCACCGGCGAGCTGCGGCAGGGCGCGCTCACCGCGATCGTGGCCGAGGCGGTCGCCGCGGCCGAGGCGGTCCCGGTCGAGCTGGTCCGCCGGGCCTACATGCTGTCGGGGCAGCTGCCCGGCACCGCGGCCGCCGCGCGCACCGGCGGCGAGGCCGCGCTGCGGGAGTTCCGGCTGGAGGTGGGCCGCCCGATCCAGCCCATGCTGGCCGCGCCCGGCGCCTCGCTGGACGAGGTGCTCGCCGAGTTCGAGGGCGAGGTGAGCGTCGAGCACAAGATGGACGGCGCGCGCATCCAGGTGCACCGCAGCGGGGACCGGGTCTGGGTCTTCACCAGGACCTTGCGCGACATCACCGACCGCGTGCCCGAACTGGTGCGCCTGGTCGCCGGGCTGGATTGCACCAGCGTCGTGCTGGACGGGGAGACGCTGGCGCTCACCGACGCCGGCCGGCCGCGCCCGTTCCAGGAGACGATGAGCCGGTTCGCCACCTCGGTGCCCACCCCGCCGCTGAGCGCGCCCGATCTGGCCCGCCGCCTGCCCATCTCGGATCCCACGGAGTTGGCGCGCCCCGGTGCGGGCGCGCGCACCGGGGCCACCGCCGCGGCGCTACCGCCGCCGGAGGCCGAGCCCGCCGCTCCGACGCCGCCGGAGCCCGCCCCGGCCACCGCGGTGGCCGAATCCCCCACCCCGAGCGCCACGGCCGACCTGCTGCTGCATCCCTATTTCTTCGACTGCCTGCACCTGGACGGCCGCGACCTGCTCGATGCCCCGCTGCTCCGGCGGCGCGCGGCGCTGACCAAAGTGGCGGCCGAGTACAGCATTCCGGCGCTGATCCGCCCGGACGCCGAGGCGGCCGCCGAATATTTCGACGGCGTCCTGGCCTCGGGGCACGAGGGCGTCATGATCAAATCGCTGGCCGCGCCGTACGCGGCGGGCCGCCGCGGCCGGGCCTGGCAGAAGATCAAGCCGACGCACACGCTGGATCTCCTCGTGCTCGGCGCGGAGTGGGGTTACGGCCGGCGCACCGGATACCTGTCGAACCTGCACCTGGGCGCCCGCGATCCGGAAACGGGCGACCCGGTCATGGTCGGCAAGACCTTCAAGGGCCTGACCGACGCGCTGCTGGGTTGGCAGACAGCCGAATTCCCGCGGCACGAACGCGCACGCGACGAGCACACCGTCTATCTGTGGCCCGAACTGATCGTCGAAATCGCCTTGGACGGGGTGCAAGTGAGCCCGCGCTACCCCGGCGGGGTGGCGCTGCGCTTCGCCCGCGTGGTGCGCTATCGGCCCGACAAAACCCCGGCCGAAGCCGACACCATCGCTGCGGTGCGTGCGCTTTTGCCCTGACTGCCAGCACGAATGCCTCGGTGCGCCCTACCCCGATTCTCGATTCGGATAGGCCAGACTGTTCGCGGGTTTTGTCCGATACGCGTTCGGGAACGGGGTCTGGGCATTGCGAAAGTGGTTGAGAAGAACGGCGCACAGAGCGGTCGTCCTATCAGCTGTGCTGTGCGCCGGCGGCGCCACGATGGCGCAGGCGACACCGCTGGACGAGTTGCAGAAGTACACCAGACCGGTGGTGCGTGATCCGGCGACGGTGATGCCCACCGCCACCGGCGATCCGTTCTACGCCGCGCCACCGGGTTTCGAGAGCACCGCCCCCGGCACCGTGCTCGCCTCGAGAGTCGGCGGCATCGGCTTCACGCTCACACCGGTGACCTCCACCGAACTCCTGATCCGCTCCACCGACACCAAGGGCAATCCGGTTCCGGTGTCGGCCACCCTGCTGGTGCCCCAGGCGCCGTGGACCGGGCCCGGCTCCAGACCCGTGGTCGCCTACAACGTCGCGATCGATTCGCTGGGCCACACCTGCGCCCCCTCCTTCCAATTGCGCCGCGGACCGTCACCCGATCTGGTCGCCGCGCAGATTCCGCTGGCCGAGAACTACGCCGTGGTGGTGCCCGATCACGAGGGCCCGCGGCAGGCCTACGCCGCCGGTCGCATGGCGGGCCACGCGGTGCTCGACTCGATCCGCGGCGCGGTCAACACGCCGGAGCTGCGGTTGCGCCCGGATTCGCCCGCGGTCGTCACCGGATACTCCGGCGGCGCCATCGCTTCGGGCTGGGCGGCCCAGCTGGCGCCGGACTACGCACCCGAGCTCAATCTGGTCGGCGCCGTAATCGGCGGTGTTCCAGCCGATTTCGAGCTGCTGCTCCAGACCATGAACGGGCGCAACGCCGCCGCCGGGGTCTTTCTCGCCGCCGCCCTCGGGGTGGCCCGCGAGTACCCGGAGATGATGTGGATGTTCAACGACAACGGCTGGCGGCTCGCGCAGTCGTTCAAGGATCTGTGCTTCCCGGGCGAGGCGCTGCTCGGCGCAATGCTGCCGGTGCCCGCGGAGATGCTGACCGACGAGGTCGACCCGCTCCAGGATCCGGTGATCCGGCAGGTGCTGACCGACAACCGCATGGGCGCGGCCGCGCCGAGCGTGCCGGTGTACCTGTACCACGGCGCGCACGAGCTGTGGGTACCGCTGGACGGCGCCGAACGGCTCTACGCCGACTGGTGCGCCCAGGGGGTGCCGGTGCGGCTGGATGTCTTCCCGGGCGAGCACATCGTGGTTGGCAGCACGGGGATTCCGGAGGCGAACGCGTGGATCGACCGGATGTTCGCCGGAGACGAACCGGACGGTTGCTCCAAGGGCTGGCGGTGAGCGCCGGATGATCCACGTTAGCGCATCGGAATCCGGCCGCGACATACGGCAACCGCATGGCAATCCGGACGAACCATACGGGACACTGAAAACGTGACCGCCGAATTACTGGTTCTCCTGATCGTCATCGTCACGGCGTTAGCGTTCGATTTCACCAACGGGTTCCACGACACCGCCAACGCCATGGCCACCTCGATCGCCACCGGGGCGTTGCGACCGCGGGTCGCGGTCGCGGTGTCCGCGGTGCTGAATCTGATCGGCGCCTTCCTGTCGGTCGCGGTCGCCGCGACGGTGGCCAAGGGCATCGTCCAGCTCGACGAGGCGCAGGGTCAGGATCTGCTGGTGATCGTGTTCGCGGGTCTGGTCGGCGGCATCCTGTGGAATCTGCTGACCTGGCTGTTCGGGCTGCCGTCCAGTTCCTCGCACGCGCTGTTCGGCGGGCTGATCGGCGCCACCATCGCCTCGCTGGGCTGGGGCGGGGTGATCTGGTCCGGCGCGGAGCAGGGTGTGCTGACCAAGATCGTGCTGCCCGCCGTGCTC
The DNA here is from genome assembly GCF_040655395.1 of Nocardia sp. NPDC050435. NCBI lineage: Bacteria > Bacillati > Actinomycetota > Actinomycetes > Mycobacteriales > Nocardiaceae > Nocardia > Nocardia sp. NPDC050435. The sequence continues at coordinate 121,803 of NZ_JBFAJW010000004.1, read as the reverse complement.
GCCCCGATCGTGGCGGCGCTGGTCTCGGCGATCGGCACCCGGGCGGTCTACCGGATCACCCGCGGCGCGAATCCGGAGCAGGTCACCACCGGCTTCCGCTGGGGCCAGATCGGCTCGGCCTCGCTGGTCTCGCTGGCGCACGGCACCAACGACGCGCAGAAGACGATGGGCGTGATCTTCCTGGCGCTGGTCGCGCACGGCACGCTGACCAAGGACGCGGAGATGCCGCTGTGGGTGATGGCCGCGTGTGCCGTCGCCATCGCGGCGGGCACCTACCTGGGCGGCTGGCGGATCATCCGCACCCTGGGCAAGGGTCTGGTCGAGATCGACTCGCCGCAGGGCCTGGCCGCGGAATCGGCGTCGGCCGCGATCATCCTGACCTCGGCGCACTTCGGGCTGCCGCTGTCCACCACGCAGACCGCGACCGGCTCGATCCTGGGCTCCGGGCTCGGCAAGCGCGCCGAGGTGCGCTGGGGCGTGATGGGCCGGATGGTGGTCGCCTGGCTGCTGACCCTGCCCCTGGCCGGTGTGGCGGGCGCGCTCTGCTGGGCGATCGCGCACCTCATCGGCGGGCTGCCCGGCGTGCTGGTGGTGTTCGCGATCCTGATCGCGCTGGCGACGCTGATGTGGCTGCGCTCGCGGCGCAACCCGGTCGACACGCACAACGTCAACGAGTGGCCCAGCGCGACCGAACCGGTCTCCGTCGCCGAGGTGGAGACCACGGTGATCACCACTCCCGAGGCGCCGGTGCGCACCCCGTCGGCGAAGAAGTAGGAGAGCAGACATGCACACGCTCACCACGAACCTCAAGGCCCTGTGGGATGTCACCCTGGCGGCGCTGATCCTCGGCGCCGGGCTGCCGATCATATTCGCGGTCGGCGTGCGGCTTTGGTCGTCCGGGAATACCGTTGGGGCAAACGGCAGCGCAGCCTCGCGGAACTACCCGGCTCTGGCCGGCGCGTGGGCCTGCTTCGCGTTGGTGCTGGCCGCCATCGTCACCGGCATCCTCTACACCGCCAAGGCCTTCCTCGCCGCCAAGTTCGGCATCCATCTGTTCGGACAGGCGTGAAGGGCGAATCGATGACGGATCAGCAGGCTCCCCGGCAGAAGTTGCTCGGCCGGGTCATCGGCTGGCTGCGCGCCGGCTATCCCCAGGGTGTCCCGCAATCGGATTATGTGGCACTGTTCGCGGTGCTGCACCGCCACCTCACCGACTACGAGGTGGTGGCGATCGCCGAAGAGCTGGTCGCCGAACGCAATCCGGAATCCGAGATCAGCCACACCGACATCGAGTCCGCGATCAACCGGGTCGCGATGGAACAGGCGAATCCCCAGGACGTCGCCCGGGTCGCCTCGCATCTGGCGGCCGGCGGCTGGCCCCTGGCCACCCCGCTCACCGAGTCGGACTGACGAGGCGCCGTGCCCCCATTCCTGAACGCCATCATCGACTGGCTGCGGGCCGGCTACCCCGACGGTGTGCCGGAATCGGACTACATCCCGCTGATCGCGCTGCTGCGCCGCCGGCTCTCCGAGGAGGAGGTGCGCCTGATCGCCGCCGAGCTGGCGGCCACCGGCGAACTGCCCGCGGACAAGACCGACATCCAGGTGATGATCACCAAGGTCACCAACGAGATGCCCGCCGAGGCCGACGTGGTCCGGGTGCAGTCCCGCCTCGCCGGTCACGCCTGGCCCACGCCGGAGGCGTGAGCCGGGCCCGTCCGGTCAGAAGGCGGCTTCGTCCAGGGCCATGATGTCGTTGTCGAGGGCCGCCAGGATGTCCTTGGTGGCGGTCAGCTCGGGCAGCACGTTCTTGGCGAAGAAGCTCGCGACGGCGACCTTGCCCTGATAGAACGGCACGTCCTTGGCGGGTGCGTCCCCGGCCAGGGCCGCGGCCGCGATCTCGGCCTGCGCCAGCAGCCGCCAGCCGATCAGCAGATCGCCCACGGCCAGCAGGAAGCGGACCGAGCCGAGGCCGACCTTGTAGAGCTCCGCGGGCTCCTGCTGGGCCGCCATCAGGTAGCCGGTGAGGGTCGCGGCCATGGCGCCGACATCGGCCTGCGCGGTGGCCAGCAGGGCGCGTTCGGTCTCGAAGCGACCGGTCCGGCCATCGAGGAAGGCGGCGATCTGCCCGTTCAGGTGCGCCAGCGCGGCGCCCTGGTCGCGCACGATCTTGCGGAAGAAGAAATCCTGCGCCTGGATCGCCGTGGTGCCCTCGTAGAGCGAATCGATCTTGGCGTCGCGGATGTACTGCTCGATCGGGTAGTCCTGGAGGTAGCCCGAGCCGCCGAAGGTCTGCAGCGATTCGGTCAGGTACTGGTAGGCGCGCTCGGAGCCGACACCCTTGACGATCGGCAGCAGCAGATCGTCGACCCGATGCGCGAGGTCGGCATCGGCGCCCGAAACCAGCTGTGCCACATCGGCGTTCTGATGTGCGGCGGTGTAGAGATACACCGCGCGCAAGCCCTCGGCGTAGGCCTTCTGCAGGGCCAGCGAGCGCCGCACGTCCGGGTGGTGGGTGATGGTGACGCGGGGCGCGGCCTTGTCGGCCATCTGGGTCAGATCAGCGCCCTGCACGCGAGTCTTGGCGTACTCCAGGGCGTTCAGGTACCCGGTGGACAGCGTGCCGGTGGACTTGATCCCGACCACCATGCGCGCGTTCTCGATCACCTGGAACATCTGCGCGATGCCGTTGTGCACCTCGCCGACCAGCCAGCCCTTGGCCGGTACCGCGCCGCCGAAGGTCAGCTCGCAGGTCGGCGAGGACTTCAGGCCCATCTTGTGCTCGAGGCCGGTGACGTAGACGCCGTTGCGGTCGCCCAGCTCCATCGTCTCGGAGTCGAAGAGGAACTTCGGGACGTAGAACAGCGAGAGCCCCTTGGTGCCGGGCCCCGCGCCCTCGGGCCGGGCCAGCACCAGGTGGAAGACGTTCTCGGCGGTCTCGCCGACGTCTCCGCCGGAGATGAAGCGCTTGACGCCCTCGATGTGCCAGGAGCCGTCCTCCTGCTGGATGGCCTTGGTGCGCCCGGCGCCCACGTCGGAGCCGGCGTCCGGCTCGGTCAGCACCATGGTGCCCTGCCAGCCGCGCTCGTAACCCTCGGTGGCCCAGCGCTTCTGCTCGTCGGTGCCGATGTTGAACAGCACCGAGGCCATGACCGGGCCCATGTTGAAGAAGCTGGCCGAGGGGTTGGCGCAGGTGATCATCTCCTGCACCGCCCAGACCACGGCGGCGGGCGCGGCGGTGCCGCCCATGCCCTCGGGTAGGCCCAGCCGGCTCCAGTCCGCCGCGCGGACGGCCTCGACGGTCTTGCGCAGCGGCTCGGGCACCGAGATCGAGTACGTAGCCGGATCGTAGGTGACCGGGTCGCGGTCGGCGGGCGCGAAGGATTCGGCGATGGGCCCCTCGGCCAGCCGCTTCACCTCGGCGAGGATCTCGCGAACGGTGTCGGAGTCGAGCTCGCCGTAGGCGCCGGTATCGAGCAGCTTGTCCAGCTCGAGCACCTCGAAGAGGTTGAACTCCAGATCTCGTGCGTTCGCCCTGTAGTGACCCACCGTGGTCCTCCCTGACTGATTCGCGACCCCGGTGACCGCGAATTCGGGGTTCTGACGTCGTACAAAACGAAGACTGCCGTACGGCCGTCGAGCTACGCAACCGTAGGCAAAACCCTACGTCACCGTAAGTTTCCCGCGCCCAAATCCTGATAGCTGTAAGGTAACTGTGACCTTTTCCGGGCGCTCGGCAACCACGATCCCCACGCGGCGGAAAACCTTGCGGTGAGCATTAATTCACCTGCCCGAAACGCTCGCAACGGACTCGTCACCGAGAGATATTCCGCCGCAACAACTCCTGGCTACCGTTCGCATCACGAATACAGCCGCTGTATACAGCGCGGTCCACAGGCCGCCGCGGCGAACCCGCGAGCAGCCGATACGGACCGTGCCGGTGCCGCAGGCGGGCGTATTCGGCCCGGCGCAGCCAGCGCCGCCGCTCCACCTGATGAAGTTAGAAGGGTTCGCCCCATGCCAGAATCCCGTGCCGCCCGCCGGCCGCATGCCCGCCTGACCAAAACCCTGGTCGTCCCCACCGCGGTGGCGCTGGCCGGTCTGTTGCTGACCGCCTGCGGCGCCAAGGACGACGCCGCCACCGGCTCGAACGCCGCCTCCTGCGTCGACACGACGAAGGACACCATCAAAGTCGGTTCGCTGCACTCGCTTTCGGGCACCATGGCGATCTCCGAGGTCACCGTCGCGAACTCCACCAAACTGGCCGTCGACCAGATCAACGCCGCGGGCGGCGTGCTGGGCAAGAAGATCCAGCTGGTGCTCGAGGACGGCGCGTCGGACCCGAAGACCTTCGCCGAGAAGGCCGAGAAACTGATCAGCTCCGACTGTGTCGCGGCGGTTTTCGGCGGCTGGACCTCCTCCAGCCGCAAGGCCATGAAGCCGAAGTTCGAATCGCTGAACTCGCTGCTCTACTACCCCGTCCAGTACGAGGGCCTGGAGGACAGCAAGAACATCTTCTACACCGGCGCCACCACCAACCAGCAGATCATCCCGGCGCTGGACTACCTGAAGCAGAAGGGCGTGACCTCGCTCTACCTGGTCGGCTCGGACTACGTCTTCCCGCAGACCGCCAACCGCGAGATCAAGGCCTACGCCGCGGCCAACGGCATCGAGATCAAGGGCGAGGACTACACCCCGCTCGGCTCCACCGATTTCTCCACCATCGTCAACAAGGTGCGCAGCGCCAAGGCGGGCGCGGTCTTCAACACCCTCAACGGCGACTCCAACGTCGCGTTCTTCCGCGAGTACACCAACGCCGGCCTGAAAGCCGCCGAGATGCCGGTGGTTTCGGTGTCCATCGCCGAGGAGGAGGTCGCGGGCATCGGCGCGCAGAACATCGCGGGCCAGCTCACCGCCTGGAACTACTACCAGACCGTCGATACCCCGGTGAACAAGAAGTTCGTCAGCGACTACAAGGCCGCCTTCGGCGCCGACAAGCCCACCTCGGATCCGATGGAGGCCGCCTACGCCTCGGTCTACCTGTGGAAGAACACCGTCGAGAAGGCGAAGTCGTTCGCGGTGGCCGACATTCAGGCCGCGGCCGACGGCGTCAGCTTCGAGGCGCCGGAGGGCCTGGTCACCATCGACGGCTCCAACCACCACATCACCAAGACCGCCCGGATCGGTGAGATCCGCCCGGACGGCCTGATCTACACGGTGTGGGACTCCGGCAAGGCCGTGGTGCCGGATCCGTACCTGAAGTCCTACGAGTGGGCCAAGGGCCTGAGGTAGCAGAACCCGAGCCGGGGGGGGGGGGGGGCGCCCCCCCCCCCCCCCCCCCCACGGTGAAAGTGATTGTTTTGGGTGTGGGGCCGCTCTTAACCGGGGTGGTCCAGGGGTCGGTTGTTGTGGTCTGGG
>NZ_JBFAJW010000004.1:0-116375 GCF_040655395.1 Nocardia sp. NPDC050435 | reverse complement strand
TTTAAAACCCCGCGGGCCGGGGGTGTGCCGCCTATACGATCTATACCCACCCGCCGGGGACCGGCCCGTTCTTCCCCCCCCCCCCCGGGGGGGGGGGGCCCCCCCCCCCCCCCCCCGCCCGACACCGTAGGAGAACTTCATGGATGTCGTTGTCGGCCAGCTCTTCACCGGGTTGAGCCTGGGATCGATTCTGCTGCTCGCGGCGCTGGGCCTGTCGCTGACCTTCGGTCAGATGGGCGTGATCAACATGGCGCACGGCGAGTTCATCATGGCCGGCTGTTACACCACCTACGTGGTGCAGAAGGTCGTCTCGTCGGCCGGGATCTCGCTGCTGGTATCCCTGCTGATCGGGTTCCTGGTCGGCGGCGCGCTCGGCGCGGCCCTGGAGATGGGCCTCATCCGCTGGATGTACGACCGGTCGCTGGACACCCTGCTGGTCACCTTCGGCGTCGGACTGGTGCTCCAGCAGCTGGCCCGCGACATCTTCGGCGCGCCGGCCAAGAACGTGCTGGTGCCGTCCTGGCTCAGCGGCGGCGTGGACATTCTGGGCGCGGTGGTGCCCAAGACCCGGATCTTCATCCTGGTGCTGGCCGTGATCGCGGTGACCACCCTGGCGGCGGTGCTCAAGGCCACGCCGCTCGGCCGCCGCATCCGGGCCGTGGTGCAGAACCGCGGCCTGGCCGAAACCAGCGGCGTCTCTTCCCGTTTCACCGATATCAGCACCTTCTTCATCGGCTCCGGGCTGGCCGGGGTGGCGGGGGTGGCGCTGACGCTGATCGGTTCGACCAGCCCCACCATCGGGCAGAGCTATCTGATCGACGCCTTCCTGGTGGTGGTGATCGGCGGGCTCGGGCAGATCAAGGGCACCGTCATCGCGGCGTTCGCGCTCGGCCTGCTCAATTCGTTCATCGAGTACTCGACCACCGCGTCCATCGCGAAGGTCATCGTGTTCGTCGCGATCGTCATCTTCCTGCAGGTCCGGCCGCAGGGGCTGTTCACCGTCCGGACAAGGAGTTTGGCATGACGACACTCACCGGGAAACTGCGCCGGCACTCCTCGCTGACCGCGCTGGGCGGGTTCGCGATCGCCGCGATCCTGCTGTTCGCGGTGGCCCCGGCCGTGCTCAGCGACTTCCGCCTGAACCTGCTCGCCAAGTTCCTCTGCTTCGCGATCGTGGCCGCGGGCATCGGGCTGGCCTGGGGGCGCGGCGGCATGCTCACCCTGGGGCAGGGCGTGTTCTTCGGCATCGGCGCCTACATCATGGCGATGCACCTGCAGATGACCGACGCCGCGCGGCTGGGCAACGACGTGCCGGAGTTCATGGAGATCTCCGGCATCCGCGAATTACCCTCGTTCTGGCAGCCTTTCGCGTCCGCGCCGGTGGCGATCCTCGGCATCCTGATCCTGCCCGCGCTGGTCGCCGCGGTGCTCGGGTACGGCGTGTTCAAGCGCCGGGTCAAGGGCGCGTACTTCGCGATCCTGAGCCAGGCGCTGGCGGCCGCGCTGGCCATTCTGCTCACCGGCCAGCAGGCCATCGGCGGGTTCACCGGCCTGTCGGATTTCCGGGCCTTCTTCGGCTTCAAGCTCTCCGACCCGGTGAACCGGCAGATGCTGTTCTTCATCGCCGCGGGCACGCTGCTGGTCGTGCTCGCCCTGGTCCGGCAGCTGATGCACAGCCGGTACGGCGAACTGCTGGTCGCGGTGCGCGATCAGGAGGAGCGGGTCCGCTTCCTGGGCTACGACCCGGCCAATATCAAGATCGTCGCGTACGTCGTGGCGGCCTTCCTCGCGGGCATCGCGGGCGCGCTGTTCACCCCGATCGTCGGCATCATCTCCCCCGCCGACATCGGCGTGGTGCCCTCGATCGCCTTCCTGATCGGCGTCGCGATCGGCGGGCGCACCACGCTGCTCGGCCCGGTGCTCGGGGCGATCGGGGTGGCCTGGGCGCAGACCGCGCTCTCCGAACAGTTCCCCTCGGGCTGGACCTACCTGCAGGGCGTGCTGTTCATCGTCGTGGTCGGCTTCATCCCGGCCGGCCTGGCCGGCGTGTGGCCGATGCTGAAGGGCTTCCTGGACAGCCGATTCCGGCGCACGCGCCCGGCGGTGCTGGTGCGCGAGACCCCCGAGGCCGAGACCGTCGAGCCGGAGAAGGTGACGCGATGAGAATGGACAACGAATACCTCGAGATCCGCGGGCTCTCGGTGAGTTTCGACGGCTTCAAGGCCGTCACCGACGTGGATCTGACGGTGCTGCAGGGCGACCTGCGGTTCCTCATCGGGCCCAACGGCGCGGGCAAGACCACCCTGATCGACGCGATCACCGGCCTGGTCCCGGCCACCGGCTCCGCGCAGAAGTCCGGCGCGGAACTGCTGGGCAAGAAGGTGCACCAGATCGCGCGCCTGGGCGTCGGCCGGACCTTCCAGACCGCCAGCGTGTTCGAGCAGCTGAGCGTGCTGCAGAACCTGGACATCGCGGCCGGGGCCGGGCGCTCGGCGCTCACGCTGCTGCGCCGGCGCAAGTCGGTGCTGCCGAGTATCGAAGAGGCCCTGGAGATCACGGGCCTGGGCGCGCTGCGCGACCAGCCCGCCGGGGTGCTCGCGCACGGGCAGAAGCAGTGGCTCGAGATCGGCATGCTGCTGGTGCAGAACGCCTCGGTGCTGCTGCTCGACGAACCCGTGGCGGGCATGAGCGCCGAGGAGCGCGAGGAGACCGGAAACCTGTTGCGCCGCATCGGCTCCGATCGCGTCATCGTGGTGGTCGAACACGACATGGATTTCATGCGCGCGTTCGCGACCTCGGTCACCGTGCTGGCCGGGGGCACGGTGCTCAGCGAGGGCAGCGTGGAGCAGGTCCAGGCCGACCCGAAGGTGCAGGAGGTCTACCTCGGCACGGCGGCCGCCGTCGGCACCGAACTCGAAACCGCGCAGACCGCCGAAGCTCTGGAGGAAGCCTGATGCTCGAGCTCATCGATATCCATTCCGGATACGGCCGGACCGAGGTCGTGCACGGCGTCTCGCTGAGCGTGCCCGACGACAGCGTCGTCGCCGTCATGGGCCACAACGGCGCGGGCAAGACCACGCTGCTGCGCACCGCCGTCGGCCTGATCGGGACCAAATCCGGGACGATCCGCTTCGACGGGGAGACCATCACCAAGCTGTCCCCCTCGCGCCGGGTCAAGCGCGGCATCGCCTACGTGCCGCAGGGGCAGCAGAGTTTTCCCCAGCTCTCCACAGCGGAGAATCTGCAGGTGGTCGCCGACGGCCGCAAACGCGGCAAGGCGCTGATCGACGAAGCCCTGGATCTGTTCCCGGCGCTGCGGGAACTGCTGGGGCGCAAGGCCGGTCTGCTCTCCGGCGGCCAGCGCCAGCAGCTGGCCATCGCCCGGGCCCTGATCACCGAGCCGAAGCTGCTCATCCTGGACGAACCGACCGAGGGCATCCAGCCCTCGGTGGTCGCCGAGATCGAGCGCACCATCCTCGAGCTGACCGGCCGCGGCGGCCTGAGCGTGCTGCTGGTGGAGCAGCACATCGGCTTCGCTTTGCAAGCGGCGCAACGCTATTACGTGCTGCACTCGGGGCGGGTGGGTTCCAGCGGCGACGGCGGGGCCGGCGCGGAATCGGCGGTCCGCTCGGCGATGGCGATCTGAGTCGCCTGTGGCGTCCAGGGGGACGACCGCCGCCGGCGGGGCGGGCCGGCGGCTCGGCGAACGGGTCTACGAGGCCCTGCGCCGGGATCTCGCCGCCGGCGTCATCGTGCCCACCGAGCGGTTGCGCGAGGAACGGCTGGCCGAGAACTACGGCGTCTCCCGCACCCCGGTGCGGGAGGCGCTGGCCCGGTTACAGGCCGACGGCCTGGTGCAGCGCCTGGCCGACGGGCTGTACCCGTACCGGCCCCGGCTGCGCGAACTCGACCAGCTCTTCGAACTCCGGATCCTGCTGGAGGCGCGCGGTATCGAGCGCCTCGGCGCGACCGGGCACGACCGGGATCTGGTCGGCGCGGAGCTGGCGGTATGGCGGCGGCTGCGCGACGACCCGCCCGCGCCCGGCCCGGCGCTGGTCGCGGCCGACGAGCAGTTCCACACGGCGCTGCTCGCGGCGGCCGGCAATCAGGCGCTGACCGAGGCGCTGGCGGCGGTCTACACCCGGGTCCGGCCGGTCCGCACGCTCGACCTGCCCACCCCGGAGCGGATCGCGGCGATGACGGCCGAACACATCGGGATCGCCGAGCGGGTCCTCGACGGCGACCCCGACCACGCGCTGCGGGCCCTGCTCGCGCACCTGGACTCGGCCCGCACGCACGCCCTCGCGCGCGCCCGGCAGGCGCTGGAACTCACCAAACTCGGTCGCGCGATGCGCGATTGAGCTAGCAGCTGGGCTGGAACGGGAAGCAGTTGCGCGAGGTGGGTGGCGGCGGCGCGGGCGTCACCGTGCTGGTCCCGACCGGTTCCGGGCCGCTGTCGCCGGAGCCGTCGACGAAGACCTTGGCGATCACCCAGAACACGACCAGCATCCCGACCACGGCGACGACCACCGCACCCCACGCGCCCGCCTGCTGCCGCCGGGTCTGCGGGCCGGGCGCGTGCGCCGGGCGCTGCGGGCGGGGCGGCCGCGGCGGTTTCGGCGACGGGGTGACCTCGCCCAGCGGCGTGGGCCGCACCTCGTCGAACCCGTCGGCCAGCAGTTCGGCCCGCGAGGGCGGCGGCTGCACCCCCAGCACCTGCGCCGCCTGGATCACCCGGTCGGCGGGCCAGCTGCGCGTGCCCGCCGCGAAACCTTCCAGGTAGATGCGCAATTCCGTGGCGTCGTCGACATTGGCGACCAGCACGTCGATGCCGGGCCGGATGGCGGTGCGCGCGGGCCGGACCATCACGCCGCGCTTGGGCACCAGCACTACGACACCGCAGACGTCCCCGGGGTCCTGCAGGGCGCGTTCGAGTTTGGTGCGTACCGCGTAGACGCACTGCTCGAGGCGGTCGGTGGGACTGGTCTCGGCGTCGTCCAGCTCGGCGGGCGCCTCGCTGATCCGCCACGGCTCGGTATTCAGATTGAGAATGCCGCTCTGCCGCTTGCCGAAGCCACGGATCTCGGCGACGGTGAGGCCGCGCGGAGTCAGCACCACCGCATCGATCTGGCGGGTGCCGTGCACGCCGACGTGCACGTCGACGGCGGCGAGGCCGGTGCTCGGGTAGGACCGCAGGCATTCGACGAATTCCTGTTCCGCCGCCGAGAGCTGCGCTCCCGCCCTGACCTTCACCAGCATCTGCCATCCCCTACCGAGTACCGAAGCGCACGGGCTACCCTGCCTCGTCCAGTGCGCCGATTCCGATGATGCCCGCCGCCGCGAGCGGTTACCACCGAAAGCTCAGAACTAACTGGGGATCAGGGGACTTCGCCGAACCCCTGGTCGGCGTCCGCGCACTCGATCGCACCCGCTTCGGCGGGTACGCTCGCCAGCGCCGGCCCGGACGGGCAGAACACCCCACGAGAGGCGCACCGCGATGACCGAAGCACGGATCGCACCCGGGCGGGCCCGGGAACTCGGGCCCATCAATTGGGTTGTCTGGCAGGTCCTTTCCCGGGTGGCCGGCACCCGCGACGCGCAGCTGTTCAGCACGCTCGGGCGCACCGGCGGGCTGTTCCGCGGCTGGCTGCACTACTCCGGCAAGCTCATGCCCGGCGGGCGATTGCCCCGGCACGAGGCCGAGTTGGTCATCCTGCGGGTGGCCCACCTGCGCGGGTGCGACTACGAGATGGATCACCACATCCGGCTGGGCCGCAAGGCCGGCGTCACCCCGGAGATCCTGGAGCGGCTGCGCGGCGGGCCCGCCGCCGCGGGCTGGTCGGACAAGCACCGCGCCCTGCTCACCGCCGTCGATCAGATCGTGGCGACCCGCGATCTCGACGACCAGGCCTGGGCGGCGCTCGCCGCGCACTACGACGAGCGCCGCCTCATCGAAATCGTCCTGCTCACCAACCAATACGAGGGTCTGGCCTCCTCCATCACCACGCTGCGGATCCAGCGCGACGGGTTCGGCGCCTCAGCGCTGGATCAGTAGCGACTCCAGCCCGTCCAGCACCAGCCCGAGGCCGAACTGCCAGGCGTGATCGGCGCTGTAGGCCGCGTCGTAGGCCTGACCGGCGGCCGCGCCGACCCGCGCCGCGAGCGGGTACCGCTCGCTGTCGAGTACTTCCTCGAGTAGCGGCGCGGCCCGCTCCCACCACTGGCGGTCGGTCATCTGGCTGTCCGCGGCCGCGCGCTGGGTGTCGACGGCGATGCACGCGACCGAGTTGACGAACCCGAGCAGGTGGGTCAGCGCCGCGTCCATTTCCACGTCGTCGAGGCCGATGCGCTCGAATGCCCGCAGTTCGTGATCGTATTTCGCGGTCCGGCCCGGGCCGAGCGGCGGCCGGGTGGTGGGCAGATAGGCCACCCACGGATGCCGCGCCAGCAGCACCCGATTCTCCTCCGCGATCGTGGTGACCCGTTCCCGCCAGTCCATGTCGGTCAGGTCCGCACGCGGCATGGACTGGTACACGTGGTCCAGCATCAGGTCGACCAGTTCGGCCTTGCCGGGCACGTAGGTGTAGGTCGCCATCGGCGTCAGGCCCAGCTTCGCGGCGACCGCGCGCATGGTCAGCGCTTCCAGCCCGGCGGCGTCGGCGATCTCGATGGCCGCCCGGACCACGGCGTCCACGCTGCTGCGCTGCTTCGGCCCTCTGCCGGGCTTACTCGGTACCCGCCAGAGCAATTCGAGTGTGCGCACCGGATCACCCGCACTGCTGCGTTCCTTACTCGCCACATCGCCTCCTTCGCTGGAGTCCCGATCGTATCGATGTGACATGAGTCATAGTGCAGCCAGGCCGGTATTCTTCTACAAAGTACAGAGTTTCCGTTCGCCCAGCCAGAGGAGCCGCATGACCATCACCGCGTCCACCATCTCGCTCAACGTCGCCGACCCGACCGCCTCCGCGCAGTTCCTGATCGACACGCTCGGGTTCGCCGAACTCATGTCGGCCGACGGCTTCGTCTCCCTCGGGCACCCGGAGGCCGGGGTGAGCGTCGTCTACCTGGCCGTCGGCCTGAAATCGTTCAAGCCCACGGACAAGGCGGGCGCGGCGGGCGAGGGCCTGCTGCTCGCGTTCACGGTGGACAACATCGATGCCGAGTACGAGCGGCTGCGGGCCGCGGGCGTGCCGATCGTCACCGAGATCGAGACCGAGCCCTGGGGCGAGCGCTACTTCCAGATGAGCGACCCGAACGGCATCATCGTGCAGCTGGTGCAGTGGGTCTGACCGAAACCACCGCCGGGGCGCGCGTTTTCGGCGCGTCGCCCCGGCACGCGGTCAGGCCAGCGCCGCGCGGATGACTTCGAGCGCCGGGGTGGACGCGCGGCCGAGCAGTTTTCGCAGGTCGCCGGAGTCGACGTCGAGGATGCCCGCGGCGATGCCCGCGTCGGCGTCGGCCAGCGCCGCGGCGTAGGGGCCGGGCAGGCCCGCGGCCTCGAGCGCGGCGGCGTAGTCGGATTCCGGGAGATTCTCGTAGCGCACCGGCTTGCCCGCGGCCGTCGAGATCACCTGGGCGAGTTCGGCATAGGTGAGGCGCTCGTCACCGCCGAGCTCGTAGACCCGGCCCGCGTGCCCGTCCGTGCCGAGCACGACCGCGGCGGCCTCCGCGTAGTCGGCGCGGGCCGCCGCGGCCACCCGGCCCTCGCCCGCGGCGCCGTTCAGGACGCCCGTTTCGACGGCGTGCCCGAGGCCGCCGAGGTAGTTCTCCCAGTACCAGCCGTTGCGCAGCAGGACATGCGGGACAGTCGATTCCGCCAGGACGGCCTCGGTGCCGGCGTGCTCCTGCGCGAGGATCAGCGGATTTCGCGTGGCCTGCGGAATGCTGGTGTAGGCGAGCAGTTCCACGCCGGCGCGTTCCGCGGCGCGGATGACGTTCGTGTGCTGCGCGACGCGCTTGCCGAATTCGTTGCCCGAGACGAGCAGGACCCGGTCGACACCGGCGAGCGCGCGATCCAGGGCGGCCGGATCGTCGTAGGACGCCTCGCGCACCTGCGCCCCGCGCGCGGCGAGGTCGGCCAGCTTCCCCGCGTCGCGCGCGATCGCGACGACCGGCGTGGCGCCGGTGCGCAGCAGCGCTTCGGCGGTGAGACGGCCCAGCTGCCCGCTGGCTCCGGTGACTGCGACGGTCATGACTACCTCCAGGTTGGTGACTGTTCTGCAAGCACTAACTAATAGTAAGCACTATCCATTCCGGCAGCACTCTCGTCAAGTTCGGTACCATCGCATTCATGAGCACCCGGCGACTTCCGTCGACACACGTCGACGACCCCACGCTGGAAGCCGATGTTTTCGCACGAAACTGCACGTCGCGGCCGGTTCTGCAGAATGTCGCCAGCCGGTGGGGCACGCTGGCCCTGGTCGCGTTGCGCGAGGGCCCCTACCGATTCAGCGCGCTGCGCCGCCGGGTCGACGGAGTGAGCGAACGCATGCTCTCGCAGACGCTGCAGGGTTTGGAACGCGACGGCCTGGTGCACCGCGAGGTGCACGAGACCATTCCGCCGCGCGTCGAATACACCCTCACCGACCTCGGCGCCGAGGTGGCCGACCACCTGGAAGCACTGATCAAGGTGCTCGAACTCAACCTGCCCCGGATCCAGCAGGCCCAGGCCGACTACCACCGCGAGTGAAACGGGAACGTTTGCGCCGCCGCGCTGGTTGACTGTGGCATGGATCTCTCCGACGCCATCGATTTCGCGCGCACCGCACGCCGCTCCGTCCTCACCACCCTCCGCCGCAACGGCCGGCCACAGCTGTCCAATGTGCTGCACCTGGTCGGCGACGACGGCGTCATCCGGATCTCGATCACCGCCGATCGCGCCAAATACCACAATCTGCGACGGGATCCGTGGGCCGCGCTGCACGTCACGCGCGACGACTTCTTCGCCTACGCCGTGCTGGAGGGCACCGTCGAGCTGACCCCGATCGCCGAGTCGCCCGACGACGCGACAGTCGAGGAACTGGTCGACTACTACCGCCAGGCCACCGGCGAGCACCCGGATTGGAGCGAATACCGCCGGGCCATGGTCGAGGACCGGCGCGTGCTGGCGCGCTTCACGCCCGGCTCCGCCTACGGCATGCTCTAGCGCCCGAGCAGCTCCGACACGGTCGCGAATTCGTAGCCCTGCGACCGCAATTCGGCGACGAAGCGCGGAATCGCGGCCAGCGAATCACCGCCGCGCTCGCCCATCACGTGCAGCAGCACGATCGATCCGGGACGCACCTGCGCGAGGGTCTCGGCCACGATGGCGTCGGTGCTCGCGACCTTGCCGGAATCCGGCTCCACGTCCCACATCACGGTGGTGCGATCGTGCGCGGACAGATACCGGGGCAGCCCGATCAGCTTCTTGCCGTACGGCGGCCGGAACGTGATCGGCCCCTGGTAGCCGGTTTTCGCGATCTCGGCGTCGGTGCGCTCCACCTCGTCCCGGATCGTGCCCGCCGACACCAGCACCATCCGCCGATGCGAATACGTGTGGTTGCCGAGCTCGTGCCCCGCCGCCGCGATCGCCCGCCCGGCCTCGGGCCGGGCCGCCAGATCCCGGCCGTTCAGATAGAACGTGGCCCGAATCCCGCTCTCCGCCAGCACCTTCAGCACCTCGGGCGTGCGCTCGCCCGGCCCGTCGTCGAGCGTCACCGCCACCACCTTCGCGGCCGTGTCCACCCGATCCACCAACCGCCCGGCCACCTGGTACCCGCGCGCGTTCATCAGGAAATACCCGCCGACCACCACCCCGACCAACACGACAAGACTCAACGACCCACCGACCAGCAACTTCCGACGCACCCTGGCGTGTATACCAGAACGTTCACACCGAAGTTTTAATGCGACCGCATAGTCTATTTCGCCTTCACGGCATCGCGTTTCGGCAAAATGTTCTTGCATATGTAAGTGCAAATGCACGTTCAGTGCGGACTGTTCTGCTGCGGGCCATCCCGTGCCATGCTCGTCGCGTGCCAGTTGCAGATACCAAGCCGAGGCGGAGTATCGAGTTCGATATTTCGGGTAGGCCGAGCACTCTCGCAGGTCCGCTCGCTATTCGGATGATCGCGGGAGCTCGACTCCAGCGGTTGCGGGAGTTGTGCCCGATGGACCGCAAAGAAGTCGCCCAGCAGGCAAACATGTCCCAGTCCAAGCTCAGTCGGGTCGAGTCCGGCAGCGTCGGTCTGCATCTACGCGACGTGGAGGATCTCCTGCGGCTCTATGCGGCAACGCCCGCGCAGCGCAACCGGGTGCTGGACCTGGCTCGGCTCTCGAACGAACCGTCTTGGTGGCACGGCGACTGCCATTGGATCCCGAAGGGCTTCGACGCTCTCCTCGATTTGGAGCCGGCGGCGGCCTTGATCGGAGTATACGAACCACGCTTCGTTCCCGACCTACTACAAAGCGAGGACTACGCGCGCACCGTCCTGAGCCTGGCGACCAGGACGGGCGAGTCCCGCCATCAGGTCGAACGGAAAGTGCAGCTGCGGTTGCGGCGTCAGGAGATGCTGCACCGCCGGGATTCTCCGAAAGTCCGATTCGTCATCGAGGAGTCGGCGTTACGGCGCCCGCTCGGAGGACACTCGGTGTGGCGCGGGCAGCTCGAAACGATCGCGAAGCTATGCGACCTTCCGCACGTCACCGTGCAGATCCTGGCCGATACCGCAGGTGGTCCGGCCCTCGCAGAGAGCGGCTTCACCTACTTGCGGTTCCCGGATCCAGAACTGGGCCAGCTGGTGTCGACCCAGCAGATGGGTGCGACCACTTTGCTGACGAATCCGGTGGACGTCCACACCTACCTGGAATCGGCGCGCTTTCTCGCGATACGGGCCGAATCCTCCGAGCGAACATCGGAATTGATGATCAAGCTCGCAGAACACTACGTTTCGGACCTCACGCATGACGGAGCACTGACATGACCGTTGGACTCACCGAGATCGCCGGCCTGAACACGTCCTGGATGCCGCTGCTGATCGTCGCGGTCATTTGTGCCACCACCGTGCTGCTGACCGTGGTGGCACTACGCAAGAAGGGGCCGGACGGCCGGATCGTCATCCGATCTCCGTTCGCGACAATCGAACTCGACTCCGGCAACCGGACCCCTCGCGACTCTCCAGCGCGGAAGAAGCCGCGATCTCGCTGAGACCCGCTTCGGAGGCGCCGGACAGAAGTGGGCGGTGACGAGGTAGGGCCCTGGTTCCGAGTGGAACAGCCAGCCGCTGTACTCGGCGACGAAAATGGCCCGATGGCGGCGGGTTTCGCCGGCATCGGGCCATTCGCGCGGATCGGAGGATCAGAAGTTGATCATGTGGCCCGCGAGGCCGTGGATCGCTTCCTGCAGCGCCTCGCTCAACGTCGGGTGGGTGTGGACGTTGCGGGCGAGCTCGTTGACCGTGAGATCCCACTTCTGGGCCAGGGTCAGCTCGGGCAGCAGCTCGGAGACGTCGGGGCCGATGAGGTGGCCGCCGAGCAGTTCGCCGTACTTGGTGTCGGAGATCAGCTTCACGAAGCCGGTCGGGTCACCCAGGCCGTGCGCCTTGCCGTTGGCGGTGAACGGGAAGGTGGCGACCTTCACGTCGTAGCCCTCGTCGCGGGCCTGCTGCTCGGTCAGGCCGAAGCTGGCGACCTGCGGCTGGCAGAAGGTGGCGCGCGGCATCATCCGGTAATCGCCCAGCGGGACCGTCTCGGCGCCGCCGATGGTCTCGGCGGCCACCACGCCCTGCGCCTCCGCGACGTGCGCGAGCTGCAGCTTCGCGGTGACATCGCCGATGGCGTAGATGTGCGGCACGTTGGTGCGCATGTACTCGTCGATGGCGATGGCGCCGCGATCGGTCAGCTGGACGCCGGTGTTCTCCAGGCCGTAGCCCTCGACCCGGGGCGCGAAGCCGACGGCCTGCAGCACCTTGTCCACGGTGACGGTCTCGACGTTGCCGCTCTTGTTGTCCTTGATCTGGACGGTGACCTTGGCGCCGTCGTCCTCGATCGACTGCACGGCCGCACCGGTGCTGATCGTGATGCCCAGCTTCTTGTACGCCTTGGTGATCTCCTTGGAGACATCGGCGTCCTCGTTCGGCAGCGCGCGATCCAGGAACTCCACGATGCGCACGTCGACGCCGTAGTTCTTCAGGACGTAGCCGAACTCCATGCCGATCGCGCCGGCGCCGACGATGAGGATCGACCCCGGCAGATCCCGGGTCAGGATCTGCTCCTCGTAGGTGACGACGTTGTCGCTGAGCTGGGTGCCCGGCAGCAGCTTGGTGACGGTGCCCGCGGCGATGATCGCGTTGTCGAACGTGATGGTCTCGCTGCCGCCCTTGGTCAGCTCGACCGAGAGGGTGTTGGCGTCGACGAAACTGCCCTTGCCGTCGTACTCGTCGATCTTGTTCTTCTTCATCAGGAAGTGGACGCCCTTGACGCGGCCGTCCGCGACCTTGCGGCTGCGATCGAAGGCCACGCCGAAATCGAACGAGGCCTCCCCGCTGATGCCGAAGGTATTGGCCTCCTTGGTGAAGATATGGGCCAGCTCGGCGTTACGCAGCAGTGCCTTGGACGGGATGCAGCCCACGTTCAGGCACACGCCACCCCAGTATTTCTGCTCGACAATCGCTGTTCGCAGGCCGAGTTGAGCGGCACGGATCGCGGCGACATATCCGCCGGGACCAGCGCCGAGAACGACGACATCGTAGTGGGAAGTCACGCCCCCGAGCCTAACTCCGCCGCCGGAGGTTGGCCCACCCGTCCCCCGCAAATAACCGTGAATAGGCTGACGGGGTGGGATCGGATCGGCCGGACGGCGGCAGAAAGCTGGCACTGGATCCGACCGATACCACCGCTTCCACGCAGTTGATCCGGTTGGTGCGCGACGCCGCCCGCGCCGCGGGCGTCGCACCGGAACGGATCGCCGCCGTGCGCGGCACCGACGACGCGACGCTCGCCGGTGAACTGACCCGAATCCCGCTGACCTCGCTGATCCAGCTGTGGGAAGCCATCGCGACCGCCCGGCCGGGCCCGGGTGCGGGGCTCGCGGTGGCGGCGGCCGCCCCGCTGGGGACGCTGACCACCTGGGATTACCTCATCACCAACGGGCCGACGCTGGCCGACGCATTGCGCGCCGCCCAGCCCTACCACCGCCTGGTGACCGCCGCCGCCGAGGGATTCGACCTGCACCACGACGGCGAGCTGACCATCGGCTACCGCACCTCGGCGGGCGACCCTGCCGTGGTGTCCGTGGTCAACGAATACGTGCTCGCCTATTACCTGCGGCGGGCCCGCGAGGCCACGGGCCGCGCCCTGGTCCCGGTCCGCGTCACCTTCGGTCAGCCCGCGCCGCGCGAGCACCGCACGCTGATCGACGCGTTCGGCACCGCCGCACTGGAATTCGACGCGCCCGCGGACAGCATCACCTTCGCGGCCGCCGACGCCGCCGCTCCGCTGCCCCGCGCCGACCCGATGCTGGCCGGCCTGCTGCGCAGCCACGCGGATCTGGTGCTGGCCTCGGCCCGCCCGCTGCCCAGCCCGCTGGAGGCCTTCCGCATCGCCCTGGCCGCGGCGATCGAGGCGGGCGACCCGACCCTGGCGGGCGTCGCGCGCCGGCTGGCGATGAGTCCGCGCAGCGTGCAGCGGCACCTGGCCGAGCACGACACCACCTGGCGGCACGAATACGACTCGGTCCGGTACGAACAGGCGAAAGCCCTGCTGGCCACGGGCGATCTGACCACCGCGACGATCGCCGACCGCCTCGGCTTCACCGATGATCGCGCCCTGCGCAAAGCGTTCCGCCGCTGGTCGGGCGCGTCCATGTCGGAGCTGCGCGCGGGCTCCGGATAACCTGGCGCGTCCGGACCGGTCCGTGTCGCGCGCGGACCTCGGAACGGACGCCGCTGCCTCATAACGTCATTCGTGCCGGATCGAACGCTCCGGCCCGGACCACGAAGAAGAGGCAGTGCCATGCAGAACCAGGCCACCCAGACCGCCACCCTCCTCCCCACCACCTCGCGGGAGATCCAGCTGGCCGCGCGCCCGACCGGCGTGCCGACCGCCGAGCACTTCGCCCTGGTGGAGCGCGCGCTGCCGGAACTGACCGCAGGCCAGATCCTGGTGCGCAACACCTGGATGTCGGTCGATCCCTACATGCGCGGCCGGATGGACGACCGCCCGTCCTACATTCCGCCGTTCCAGCTCGGCGCCGCACTGGAAGGCTCGGCGATCGGTGTGGTGATCGCCTCGCGGTCCGCCGAGATCGCGGTCGGCGCAACGGTTTCGCACTTCGCCGGCTGGCGGGAGTACGCGGTGCTCGAGGCCGCGACCGCCACCCCGGTGGACCCGGAACTCGCCGCGCCCCAGGACTACCTGAGCGCCCTGGGCACCACCGGGTTGACCGCCTACGCGGCCCTGACCGACGTCGCGCCGGTGCGCCCGGGCGACACCGTGTTCATCTCCGCCGCGGCAGGCGCGGTCGGCAGTGTGGCCGGGCAGATCGCGAAGGCGCTGGGCGCGAAGCGGGTCATCGGTTCCGCCGGCGGACCGGTGAAGAACGCCCTGCTGCTGGCGGAATTCGGCTTCGACGCCGCCGTCGACTACCGCGCGGGCGATCTGGCCGGTCAGCTCGCGGCCGCCGCGCCGGAGGGCATCGACGTCTACCTGGACAGCGTCGGCGGCGAACACCTGCGCGTCGCGGTCGAGGCGCTGCGGCCGCGCGGCCGGGTGGCGCTGGTCGGCGCGATCAGCGGCTACAACGGCGGGGCGGAGGCGGGCCCCGACCTGTACAAGGCGGCCACGAAGGAGGCGAGCCTGCGCGGCATGCTGGTGAACAGCTACTTCCCGATCTTCGGCGAGTACATCGCCAAGGCCGCGGGCTGGCTGGCCGACGGCACGCTGCGCACCCGCGAGACGGTGTACGAGGGCCTGGAGCAGGCCCCGGCCGCGTTGCTGGGCGTGCTGTCCGGCGCGAACACCGGCAAGATGCTGGTGCGGCTCGGCTAGTCGGCCCAGACTTCGGCCGCGACGCGGGCGAAGTTGCCGCCGAAGACGGCGGCGCGGTCGGACTCGGAGAAACCCCGGTCGGCGAGTACCTCGTCCAGGCCGGGGACTTCGGCGTAACCGAGCAGGTCCTCCGGCGGAGTCCATTGCAGCGGGCCGTATTTCGTATAGTCCGCGGAAAAGTTCTCCGGGTGCGCCAGGATTTCCTCGTTGAATTCGGCGTTGTCGAACGAATAATCCGACCCGATTCCGATGTGCTCGATTCCCAGGAGTTCCGCGCCGTATTCGATATGCCGCGCCATCGCCGCCACCCGTTCGGCCCGTTCGGATTCGGCGTTGTGCCCCAGAAAGATTCCGACACCGTTGATGCCGACCACGCCACCGGTCGCCGCGCAGGCCCGCGCCTGATCGTCGGTGATATTGCGCGGATGCGCCCACAGCGCGGCGAAATTGGAGTGACTGTAGATCATCGGCGCGTCCGTGAGCTCGGCCATCTCCAGGCCGCTGCGGCGCGAGCAGTGCGAACCGTCGACGAACATCCCGACCGTGTTCAGGGTGCGCACGATATCGCGCCCGTAGCCGGTGAGCCCGGTGTCCTCGGTGTCCAGGCAGCCGCAGCCCGCGGCGTTGGCGTGGTTGTAGGTGGTGGCCAGCGAGCGCACGCCCAGCTCGTAGAACATCGCGATGTTGTCGAGGCGGCCGCCCAGCGGCCCGGAATCCTCGAGATCGAAGGCCAGCGCGCGCGATTCACCGGCGCAGCCCGCGATGTCGCGATGCCGCTGCACCAGCCGGAACCGGCCGTCGTCGAGCGCGTCCTTGCGCAACAGCTCGGCCATCGCCACCGCGTCGGCCGTGCTGTGCGGCGCGTAGCCGATATTCACCGACAGGTACGACCCCACCGGGAAGCGCGCCAGCTCGGCCACCCGGGCCGACGGCAGCAGCGGCAGACAGCAATGTTGCTCCCAGACGAAGGGCGGCACTCGGACTCCTGTTTCCTCGCGAACTACAGGTTTCAACGAAATCTCCCGGCGCGGGAGTTCCTGGCTCGTTTCGAGACGAACCCGCGACCCTACCGTGCCTAACGACGCGTCCGATTAGCCCGATTATTCGGGTATCTGATCACCTGCGAAATCTGATGAAGGCTGGTGCGGCATGCGTCGCATATTCTCCGTTCTCGTCGCGCTGTCCGCGCTCGCCACGATGCTGACCCTGGTGGTCACCGCGGCGCCCGCTGGATCGACGCCCTCCTACTGCGGGCTGGTGTGGGGCTCGCTGCCCGAATCGAATCCGGTCGGCACCACCGCCGCGCTGACCGACATCCGGTCCGGCCGCCACGAATGCTTCGACCGTCTCGTCTTCGACCTGTCGGGCCCGGTCTCGGGCTACCACGTCGGCTACGTCGACCGGGTGACGATGGACGGCTCCGGCGCCCCGGTCCCGCTGCGCGGCGGCGCGTTCCTGAGCGTCGCGGTCTACGCCCCCGCCTACGACAGCGCGGGCAACAGCACCTACCACCCCGCCGACCGCGCGGAACTGACCGGCGTCACCGGGTACAGCACCTTCCGCCAGGTCGCGTGGGCCGGTTCGTTCGAGGGCCAGACCACCGTCGGCCTGGGCGTGCGCGCCCGGCTCCCGTTCCGGGTGTTCACCCTCGACGGCCCCGGCAGCGGATCCCGGGTCGTGCTGGATGTCGCTCACTATTGGTGACCCGGGCGGCCATGACGCGACATCCAAGCGACAATGTGAGCTATGAGCGATCCTTACCTCTGGCTAGAAGAGGTGACCGACGAACGGGCGCTGGACTGGGCCCGTGCCCATAACGACGTGGTCGTGCGGCGGTTCGCCGCCGCCGACCGATTCAGCGAGCTCGAGCGCCGCATCCTGGACATGCTCGACGACGACACCAAGGTGGCCTATCCGGGCCGCCGCGGGAAGTGGCTGTACAACTTCTGGCGCGACGCCGAGCATCCCAAGGGCCTGTGGCGGCGCACCACCTTCGCGGAGTACGCCAAGGAATCCCCGGCGTGGGACGTGCTCATCGACGTCGACGCGCTGGCCGCCGCCGAGGACGAGAACTGGGTCTGGGCCGGGGCCAACGTCCTGCGCCCCGCCCAGGATCGCGCGCTGATCAGCCTGTCCCGCGGCGGGGCCGATGCCAAGGTGGTCCGCGAATTCGATCTCGGCACCCGCGAATTCATCGATCCCGCGGACGGCGGGTACTACCTGCCCGAGGCCAAGTCGCGGATCGGCTGGATCGACCTGGACTCGGTCTACGTGGGCACCGATTTCGGTCCCGGCTCGCTCACCGAGTCGGGCTACCCCCGGATCGCCAAGCGCTGGCGGCGCGGCACCGAATTGGCCGAGGCCGAAACGGTTTTCGAGGGCGAGCCGGGTGACGTCTCGGTGGGCGCCGGATACGACCGCACGCCCGGCTACGAGCGCCATTTCGTCGCCCGGGCCTCGGACTTCTTCAACGAGGAGGTCGCCCTGCTGGAGCCGGACGGCACGCTGCGCCCGCTGGAGGTGCCCTCCGACGCCAGCGAGTCCTGGTACAAGGATTGGCTGACCGTTCTGCTGAAGTCGCCCTGGCAGGTGGGCGGGCAGACGTACCCGGCGGGTGCGCTGCTGGCCATCGATTTCGAGAAGTTCCTCTCCGGCGCACGGGAATTCGAGGTGCTGTTCACCCCGGACGCGCACACCGCGCTGCACGGCTACGGCTGGACCGAGAACCACCTGATCCTGAGCACCCTGGAGGACGTGCAGACCAAGCTCTACGTCCTCACCCCGGGCGCCGAGGGCTGGAGCCGCCGCCCGCTGACCGACACCCCGCCGATGGCCAGCACCGGGGTCACGAATCTGGACCCGCTCGAGGGCGGCGACGAATTCATGCTGGTGACAAGCGGTTTCACTACACCGACCACGCTGCTGGCCAGCTCGGTGGGCGGCGAGACCACCCAGCTGCGCCAGGAGACGGAGTATTTCGACGCCGAGGGCATCGAGACCGAGCAGTTCTTCGCACGCTCCGACGACGGCACCATGGTGCCCTACTTCGTGCTGCGGCACCGTGATCGCAAGGGCACCCCGAATCCGACCGTGATGTCGGGCTACGGCGGCTTCGAGGTCTCGCGCACGCCCGCCTACAGCGGCGTCTCCGGGATGGGCTGGCTGGAACGCGGCGGTACCTGGGTGATGACGAATATCCGCGGCGGCGGCGAGTACGGGCCCGAATGGCACACCCAGGTGCAGAAGGCCAACCGGTACAAGGCTTTCCAGGATTTCGCCGCGATCGCGCGGGACCTGGTGGCGCGCGGCATCACCACCCCGGAACAGCTGGGCGCGGTGGGCGGCAGCAACGGCGGCCTGCTCATGGGCGTGATGCTGACCCGGTACCCGGAACTGTTCGGCGCCATCGTCTGCCAGGTGCCGCTGCTGGACATGCGGCGCTACCACCTGCTGCTCGCGGGCGCCTCCTGGATCGCCGAGTACGGCGACCCGGACAAGCCGGAGGAGTGGGAGTACATCGGCAAGTACTCCCCGTACCAGAACGTCAGCGCCACGGCGCAATACCCGCCGATCCTGCTCACCACCTCCACCCGCGACGACCGCGTGCACCCCGGCCACGCCCGCAAGATGGCCGCGCTGCTGGAGGAGCAGGGCCACACCTTCTGGTACCACGAGAACATCGAGGGCGGGCACGGCGGCGCGGCCGACAACAAGCAGTCGGCGTTCCAGGCCGCGCTGATCTACGAGTTCTTCACCCAGATGTTGTTCGAGGGCAAGAAGACTCGCTGACGGCTACCGATCCCGCAGCCACTTCTCGATCCGGTCGAGGGTGCTCGCGGGATCGGTGATCCAGCCGTTGTGCCCGAGCCGCTCCGGCTGATGCCAGGTGCTCACCTCGGCGTCCGGCAGCTTGGACAGCAGGTGCTCGGCCGCGCCCGGCGGGGTGAAGTCGTCGCCTTCGGCGGTGATCGACAGGACCGGGAGCTTCAGCCTGCCGATGCGCTCCTCGTAGTCGATGTCGGCGCCGACCGGGCGGAAGCGGCCGGTGCGGGCCAGCCGCGCCCAGTCCGCGATCAGCACCTTGGACTGACGGCCGAAGCCGCCCACCGTGATTCGGTCGCCGGGCCAGAAACCGGTGAGGTTCGCGGTCAGGGCGGCGGCGGTGGTGCCGAACAGGATGCCGGGCCCGTGCACGCCCGGATAGCCGCGGTGGTACGGGGTTCCAGAGGCGACGAGGATCAGGCCGCCGAGCCGCCCGCGCACGCGCGCGGCGTACATCACCGCGAACTGGCCGCCCATGCTGTGCCCGAGCAGGTAGGGCGTGCTGGCCGGGAACCGGTTGCGCACCACCTGGAAGATGGCCGGGAAATCGACCGAGACCAGTTCGTGGTAGCCGTAGGCGCTGCGCGCGCTCGGGCGCGGCCGGCTGTCGCCGTTGCCGCGCAGTTCGCCGATCGCGGCGTCGAAACCGCGCTTGGCCAACTGCGCCGCGAAGTACTCGTAATACCCGCCGGGCACGCCCAATCCGGGCATCAGCACCACCACGGGGCGCGGCGCGTCCGGCGTCACCGGATGCTTGTGCGCACCCTCGGCCGGGAACAGGCGCACCGGGATCGTGCTGCCGTCCGGAACCTGGATGGGAACGGTCTCCATGCGGCCCAAGGCTACCCAGGCGGGCGGGCCTACGCGCCGACCGCGCCCATGATCACGCGGCTGAGCACCCGGATGACATCGTCGAGCGGCGGTCGCGGGTCGGCGCCGCTCCACGAATCGACCACGTAGTTCACCGCGCCGATGATGGCCAGCACGCGCATTTCGTAGTCGCCCGTGGGTATCTCGCCGTGCATGGCGGCGTCCTCGGCGGCGCTGGCGAGCAGCGAGCCCCAGACCCGGCGCAGCTCCAACCGGAACTTCTCCACCTTCGGTCCGGCCCCGACCACCTCGACCAGCGCGACCCGGGCCTTGCGCGGATCGGCGCCGATGGACTCGACGTAGGCGCGCACCGCCGCGTCGATGATCTCCAGGGCGCTCGAATCGGCCTTCTTGTCCAGTGCGGCGGTGACCGCGTCGCGCGATTCCCGGTCGATCTGTTCGTACAGCTCGAGTAGGAGCGATTCGCGGCCGGTGAACTCCTCGTAGAACTGGCGCGAGGAGAGCCCGGCGTCCTTACAGATGGCGCCCACCGAACTATTGGCGTAGCCGTCGCGTGCGAAGACCGTGAGGCCCGACTCCAGAAAACGCGCACGCCGCTGACGTTGCCGGTCCTCTACGGGTTGCCCGGCATACATTCGTCCCGTATTCGCATCCTGTGACATTGGGGCAGACAATACCGAAGGCCCCGATCCCCTCGTCATGGATCGGGGCCTTCGCTTCGACCTCCAGCTGACCGCGCGTTAGCCGGAAGTTGGCGGGAAAACACCTGCCATACAACGACTCCGATCTAACGGCCGCCACTCCGCTGTCACTGGCTGTTTGCCGAAACGGACGATACCGAGGACGGCCGGTACTGTGTGCGATTTTGAAGGGAAAACGTAGAACTTTTTGTGGACGGACCGGTCCCCTCGCTCCGCGAAGTTTGCCGGGTTCATGCCGGGCCCGGATCGCCACGCGGCCACCGCCTCCCGAGGCGCGCGCGCACCGCCGGCGCGAACGCGCGCCGGGAGCAGCGGCACCGGCCGAGGGAATCCCGATGCGCGCGAGCCACTTCCATTACTCGCGAGTACAACACCACTCCGCGGACGGTGAATTCGAATCCCGGTAGCTCGTTACCGGCCTCCTGAACATTGTGCGCCACAGCGACTTTGACCGATGAATTCCAGGCGGAGGGAGAAATCCCGATAATCGGAAGATTGCCCACGCCCTGACTTTCGCCGCCAACTACGGCGCGTCGCCCGGGGTCGCGGTGGCGGGTCGGGCCCGCGTGACATACGCTTCGCGCGGAAAACCGCCTCGTGGAGGGACTATGGCCACTCCGAACACCCTGGAGCAGGAGACGGGCGAGACCGACGACGGACGTACGGTACCGCTCTCACAGCTGATCCACCTGATGTCCGAGTACCAGAAACTCGGCGCCCACCGCCAGACCTACCTGCCCACCCCCGCCGGCGACACC
The DNA here is from genome assembly GCF_040655395.1 of Nocardia sp. NPDC050435. Lineage (NCBI taxonomy): Bacteria > Bacillati > Actinomycetota > Actinomycetes > Mycobacteriales > Nocardiaceae > Nocardia > Nocardia sp. NPDC050435. The sequence continues at coordinate 95,236 of NZ_JBFAJW010000004.1, read as the reverse complement.
TTCGTCCGCGGCTGCGGCATCGTGGTCGGCTGCTGCGTGGTGCTCGGCGTCATCTGCGTGGCGGTCGGCGCGCCCGCCGGCGGTGCGGCCGCCGGGCTGCTGGCCCTGATCCCCGCCATCCCCGCGGCCTGGCGGGCCCGCAGCAACCGGCAGCACCGCTCCGCCCGGCTGGACCTGTTCGACTTCGGCATGACCGTCTACCGCGCCGGTGAGCGCATCGCCGGCTTCCGGTGGGAAACCGCGCAGGTCAAGCAGCGGGTGATCCCGTTCCAGACCTCGGCGGTCCCCGAGTATGCCTTCGAGATGACCGGCCCCGGCGCGCACGCGACCTTCGACGACACCCTGTTCAGCAACGGGCGCGAGTGGGGCAAGGCGATCCAGTCCGCGATCACCGCCACCCAGTTGCCGAACGCGGTCACCGCCATCGACAACGGCGAGACCATGCACTTCGGCGACATCGCGCTGAACCTCGAGACGCTCACTTTCCGCGGCGAGAGCTACCCGTGGGAAGAGATCCAGCTGATCGATGCCCGCAGCGGGCTGGTCCGGATCAAGGTGGACCGGCGCTGGGTCTCGCTGGCCGCCGTGGCCACCATTCCGAACTTCTACATCTTCAACGAACTCGCGGAACGGCTCCGGGTCACCGACCCGGTCTAGCCTTCCGCCGGGCGGATCGCGTCGAAGCGGTCCGCGCATCGGGTCAGCAACTCGCGCAGCGCTTCCATTTCCGGCGCCGTGAACTCCGCCGCCACCGTGCGCTCCACGTGGATGGCGCGCCGGTCGGCGTCCCGCATGACCGCCGCACCCCGCTCGGTGAGGCGGGTTTCCAGCACGTTCTTGTGCCAGGCGTGCGGGGTGCGCTCGACCAGCCCGCGGTCCTGCAGGTTGCTCAGCACCGTGTTCATCGTGGGTGGCGTGACGCCGCACAGCCGCGCCAAGGCCGCCGCCGAGATGCCCGGGTGCTCATCGAGGTGCAGCAGCGCCGAGTACTGCGGCACCGTCACACCGGCCGGCTTCAGAGCCGCCGCCTTCGCCGCGGCCATGGCCTGCTCCGCGCGCTTCAGGAATGAACCGAGTCGCTCGGCGGCGGGCATCGACGTCATGCACGCATCGTATCCGTCCGTCCCATCATTAGACTCTTGACGATCATTAGAGTTCTAATCTAACTTCGTCTTCGTTCTTTGATGTGACTACGTTCGATTGAGGCTCGACATGACTCTTCCGCGTTCCTTCGCCGCGACCACCGTGTTCGCCGCCGCCGCGCTGCTGACTGCCTGCGGCGCCGACTCGAACCCGCCGAGCGCCGCCCCCGCGCCCCGGATCAGCACGGCTTACGAACTGCCCGGTGAGCGCGTCTACCCCGAGGGCATCGCCCTCGACTCGCGCACCGGCACGACCTACGTCGGCTCGTACAGCACCGGGGCCGTCTACCGGGCCGAACCCGGGGCGGCGCGCGCCGAGGTCTTTCTGCCCGAAGGCGCCGACGGGCGGCGGACCACCAACGGGCTGCGCGTCGACCCGGCCGGGCGACTCTGGGTGATCGACTCCACCAGGGGAGTCGCGGTGTACGACACCGGAACCCGCGCGCTGATCGCCACCTTCACCGCGCCCGGGCCCGATCCGCGTATGGTCAACGACCTGGCCATCACACCCGACGGGACGGCCTACCTGACCGATTCGCTGCGCGCGGTGGTCTACCGGGTCACACCGGATCAGCTCGCCGGGGGCGGAACAGCCGAGCTGACAACGGCTTTCGATCTGCACGGGGCCATCGCGCCGCGCGCGGCCGGCGAATTCGGCCTGAACGGCATCGCCGCCGACCCCACCGGAAAATACCTGCTGGTCGTCGACATGCCCACCGGCGAGCTGTATCGCATTGCCACCGCACCGAATTCATCCCCAGCCATCCACAAGGTGACCCTGCACGGCGGTGACCTGACCAACGGCGACGGCCTCGACCTGACCGGCGGCCTGCTGCGCGTCGTCCACAACCGCGACAACACCCTGAGCCGCTGGACCCTGTCCGAGGACTACACCACCGCCACCCGGCAGGCCACCGTCACCGACCCCGCCCTGTCCATCCCCACCACGATGGTCTTCGTCGACGGCAAAGCCCTGGTCGTGGCCTCGCAATTCGACAAGGGCGGCCCCATGGCACCCGGCACCCCGACCACCCCGTTCGCGGTCCTCGCGGTCGAGGGCATCTGAATCCGGCAGTTCCGAGAGCACTGCCTTTGATGGCGACGGGCCGGTCTTCTCGCGCTCACGGTTCGCCTCCGACGGTGCCCCTAGGGTGTTGCCCATGGTGAAAGCGCTGCTCTACGGACTCGGGACGGCGGTGCCGCTGGTGCTCGGGGCGGCCATCGGCTTGCGCTGGACGCTGCCGAAACAGGTGCTCGCCTCGCTGATGGCGTTCGGCTCCGGGACCATGATCGCGGCGGCGTCCTCGGAACTGTTCGAGCCCGCGTTCCACGAGGCCGGCGTGTGGATCGCGGCCGCGGCACTGTTCGCGGGGGCCGGAATCTATGTCGTGGCCAACCATTTCATCGAGGCCAGGCTGGGCGCCGCCGCCATCGGCTGGGCCCTGATGCTCGGCACCATTCTCGACGGCGTCCCCGAGAACACCGCGCTCGGCGTCTCGCTCACCTCCGGCGGCGGACTGGTCCTGCTGGTCGCCGTCGCCGTCGGCAACGTCCCCGAAGCCATCAGCGGTGCCACCCTGATGCGCGACAAACACAACTTCTCCGTCGCGCGCTCGTTCTGGCTGTGGGCCGTCACCGGATCGGCCCTGGTCGCGGTCACCGTCATCGGATACACCCTGTCCGACAACCTCTCCCCCACCCACATCAGCGCCGTCCAAGCCTTCGCCGGCGGCGCCACCATCGCCGTCCTGGCCGACTCCCTCATGCCCGAGGCCTACCGCGAAGGCGGCTGGTGGGTCGGCCTCGCCACCGCCGCCGGCTTCCTCGTCGCCTTCGTCCTCGCCGGGTGAGCGACTTATCGCCCCATCGCCGCGACCCACTGGCGAGTGGACGGCACCGCGGCCAAGACCGCCGGCAGCAGCGGCCACACCGCGAACAGCAGAGTGAGCAAGGTGGCGAAGACTCGTTCGGTGGCGTTCATGTGCTCGTTGTCGAGCGAATCGATCAGCTGCACAACGGCATACAGGACGGTGGTGAGCCCACCCGCGCCCCCGCCGAGCATGACCAGGAACCGACCGGCGACCGTGCGGCACAGCAGCGCGATCGAGCCGATGAACAGCAGCACAGCGGACACGCCGAGACCGAGCCACAACAGGACGGCGCCGAGCTCCATCGGCGCATCGAGGTCACGGCGCGCGCCGAACCCGCCGAGCACCAACCCGCCGTAGGCGAGTGCGACCAGCAATCCGAAGACGGCCGCCAGGATTCCCGCCGTGCTCGCATCCGATTTCGGCTGCGCGGGCGGTGGATACGGTGCGTAACCGGATGATCGAGGATGCATGGAACTCCCCCTTCCCCTCGGCAAACCCTACCCCGCATCCACCGGCCGCGCGGCGTGGACTCAGGCGTCGACTCTTCGGGTGGCGACGGTTCTGATGAAGCGGACGAGATCCTCGGTGTGGTAGCCGAGGAGTTCGGTGCGTTCCACCGACATCAGGGCGAGCTGGCCGAGAACCTTTGCGCCCCAGCCGTCCAGGCCGTCCGAGGACCACTCGTCGACGTCCTCGATACCGAGGTCGTACATCGCGAGGCCGTAGCGTTCGCGGATGTGGGCGCAGGTGGTGGCGATGGCGTCGAGCAGGGTCGGGGCGGCCCGCTCGCAGTCCAGGGCGAAGTAGCGGCCGATCTCGGTCACCTTGCAGCCGCGCGGTGGGTCCCGCTTGATCGCCGCGTACCTCGGATCCTCGAACTTGATGTCCCACCACCCGATCGGGCAGTGGAACAGGGTGAACTGGTGGAACCCCGGCACCGGATATCTGTCGTGCCACTCCATTGATCCTCCTCCCAGGAGCGAAGCGGCATCGGGCAGCTCCGCATCGGGACACTCGCTGGTAGCCATGCGCTATATGTTCCCCTGTCCGGACCAAGTTCGTGACCGAAACGCAATATTGCAAACGCACTTTTGCGTTCATGGCGTGTCGCCGGTCGGTCGCGCGTAGCGTCCCGCGCCATGGCAGTCACGCCTTCGAACCCCCACGACGCCCTGTTCCGCCGAGTGCTGGGCCAACCAGCCAACGCCACCTCGCAATTGCGGCAAGTCCTACCGGAAGCCGTTGCGGCACGGATGGATTGGAAACGACTAGAGCTGATGTCGTGCAGCTTCGTCAGCGAGGAGCTGCGTTCCAGCTACTGCGACCTGGCCTTCCGGACCACCTGCGACGGCCGCGACGCCTTCGTCTACCTGCTGGTCGAGCACCAGAGCTGCCCGGACCGACTGATGCCGCTGCGCATGCTCGGCTACATCACCGGGCTCTGGAATCACTACCGGGCGAAGAATCCGAAAGCCATGACACTACCGCTGGTCGTTCCGATCGTGGTGCACGCCAACAGCACCGGGCGACCATGGTCGTCGCCCACGGAGATCGCGGATCTCTACGACGCCGACCCGGAGGTCCGCCAGATCTTGGAGCCGCACTTGCCGCGGTTCCAATTCCTGCTCGACGATGTCGCGGCCGTCGACTTCCCGACCTTGCAAGCCCGCAAACTGGCCCAGCCGGTGCAGATGATGTTCTACCTGCTCAAAACCGACCTGAGAGACGCCGACCTCGAGACCGTCGTCCAGAAACTGAAACCACTGGAGGAAGCGATCAGAACCACGGCATCCGCGCCCGACGGAGTCGACGCCCTGATTCCGTATCTGACGTACATTTTGTTGACGAGCGAAGTATCCGTCCGAGATCTCGGCCCCTACCTCGAACGGATCACCCCTCGAGCCAAGGAGGCATTGATGACCACCGGCGAACGAATGCGCGCCAGCGCCTATAGCGAGGGTCGAGCGGAAGGCCATTCGGAAGGCCATGCAGAAGGCAGAGCCGAGGGGCGAGCAGAAGGCCAGGCAAGCGGCATCGCCATAGGCGAAGCGAATGCACGAGCACAAGACTTGACCGACTTGCTGACGGTTAAATTTGGTCCGCTGCCAGCTCACATCCTGGGCATCATCCATGTAGGCACCACCACCGAGCAGAAGGCTTGGATGCAGCGGCTGCTCACCGCGACCACCCTCGACGAAGTATTCGCGGACTAGTTCGCCGACCACCGAGGTCCGGCACACCAGGTGGCGGGCCGGACCTCGGTTGCGTAACTGGTCGCCCTACTTCGGAATTCGACCTCGTGCGCGGTGCACCGAGCGCGCCCAAAATCCCGAGCAAGGAGCGTTGATGACCACGAGCGACAGGCTGCGCGCCGAGGGTTATGCCGAGGGGCGAGCGCGCGGAATCGTGATCGGCCAGGCCAGGGCACGGGCCGAATGCTTGACCGAGCAGCTGACATTCAAGTTCGGTCCGCTGTCTCCGCACGTGCTGGCCACCATCCGCGCCGGCACCGCCGACGAGCAACAGGCATGGATGCAGCGGCTGCTCACCGCGACCACCCTCGACCAGGTATTCGCCGAATAGTTCCGCAACGCCGAAGGCCGGCCCACCCACGGTGGACCGGCCTTCGGTTGTGAAACTGGTTGCCCGGGGGCAGGACTCAGAAGTCCATGCCGCCCATGCCGCCGGTCGGGTCGCCGGCGGGAGCGGCGGCCTTCTCCGGCTTGTCGGCGACGACAGCCTCGGTGGTGAGGAAGAGCGCCGCGATGGAGGCGGCGTTCTGCAGGGCGGAACGGGTGACCTTGACCGGGTCGGCGACGCCGGCGGCCAGCAGGTCCTCGTAGTCGCCCGAGTCGGCGTTCAGGCCGTGGCCGGCGGGAAGGTTGGAGACCTTCTCGGCGACGACGCCCGGCTCCAGGCCGGCGTTGAACGCGATCTGCTTCAGCGGGGCCGACAGCGCGACGCGCACGATGTTGGCGCCGGTGGCCTCGTCACCGGTCAGGGTGAGCTCGTCCAGAGCCGGAGCCGACTGCAGCAGGGCCACGCCGCCACCGGCGACGATGCCCTCTTCGACGGCGGCCTTGGCGTTGCGCACGGCATCTTCGATGCGGTGCTTGCGCTCCTTGAGCTCGACCTCGGTCGCCGCGCCGGCCTTGATCACCGCGACGCCGCCGGCCAGCTTGGCCAGACGCTCCTGCAGCTTCTCACGGTCGTAGTCGGAGTCCGAGTTCTCGATCTCGGTGCGGATCTGCGCCACGCGGCCCTTGATGGCCTCCGCGTCGCCCGCGCCCTCGACGATGGTGGTCTCGTCCTTGGAGATGACGACCTTGCGCGCCTGGCCGAGCAGCTCGATGCCGGCGGTCTCCAGGGAGAGGCCGACCTCTTCGCTGATGACCTCGCCACCGGTGAGGATGGCGATGTCGGCGAGCTGCGCCTTGCGGCGGTCACCGAAGCCCGGGGCCTTGACGGCGACGGACTTGAAGGTGCCACGGATCTTGTTGACCACCAGGGTGGACAGGGCTTCGCCCTCGACGTCCTCGGCGATGATCAGCAGCGGCTTGCCGGCCTGGATGACCTTCTCCAGCAGCGGCAGCAGGTCCTTGACGGTGGAGATCTTCGAGCCGACGAGCAGCAGGTACGGATCCTCGAGGACCGCTTCCTGACGCTCCGGGTCGGTGACGAAGTAACCGGAGATGTAGCCCTTGTCGAAGCGCATGCCCTCGGTCAGCTCCAGCTGGAGCCCGAAGGTGTTGCTCTCCTCGACGGTGATGACACCTTCCTTGCCGACCTTGTCCATGGCCTCGGCGATGAGCTCACCGATGGACGCGTCGCCGGCCGAGATACCGGCGGTGGCGGCGATCTGCTCCTTGGTCTCGACCTCCTTGGCGGTGTCGAGCAGCTTGGCGGTGACGGCCTCGACGGCCTTCTCGATGCCGCGCTTCAGGCCGAGCGGGTTGGCGCCGGCGGCGACGTTGCGCAGACCTTCACGCACGAGGGCCTGGGCCAGAACGGTGGCGGTGGTGGTGCCGTCGCCCGCGACGTCGTCGGTCTTCTTGGCGACTTCCTTGACCAGCTCGGCGCCGATCTTCTCGTACGGGTCCTCCAGGTCGATCTCCTTGGCGATGGACACACCATCGTTGGTGATCGTGGGGGCGCCCCACTTCTTCTCCAGGACGACGTTGCGACCCTTCGGGCCCAGCGTCACCTTGACCGCGTCAGCGAGGGCGTTCAGGCCCCGCTCGAGACCCCGGCGGGCCTCTTCGTCGTACGCAATAGTCTTAGCCATGGCGTTGTTGAGATCCTCCACGTAGATGGCTGACACGCAAGGCGACCTCAATGGCGGGATCGCCCCAAGTACGTGGCCAGGCTCGGTGCCCGCGACGGACGACCGAGGGTGTCGTTGAACCCGGCCTCACCGTCCCGACCTGGCACTCACAGCTAGAGAGTGCCAAAGCCATTTCTAGCACTCGGGTGTGGCGAGTGCAAGGTCGCGGGCTAAGGGCGATCGTCGATCCGCAGCACCAGCGCGACGAAGGCGTCGGTACGCCGCTCGTCCGGGGTGCGCGGTTCCTCGTTGTCGACCGTGACCAGCTCCGCGTCGTGCAGCAACAGCTCGGCTTCCACCCGCATGATCGCGCGGATGAACGGCGGCGCCACCTCCGGCGGCAGGTCCCCGTTCACGATGTATTCGCCGTCCGGCCCATAGTCCGTCGACACGTACGACAACGCGCGCAGGAGGTCCGAACGACGCTCTCCCGCGACTAGGTCGGAATCCGTTTCTTCCGTTTCATCCGCCATCGCTATAGCTTAACTGGCGACCTCCGATCGGCCGGGTCCGGACGTGCGGACCTAGTGTTGGGCGGGTGAGTGGTAGACCCGGGTGGGATGCGATCGAGGGGGTTCTGGCCGAGCTATACGGCGGCGTCGAGCCGAGACGATGGCGCGCGGAGGACCCGTGGGCGGCCGGGGGCACCGAACCACTGGACGGGGTGAACGCCTACTCCCGCGGCGGCCCGGTGCCGCACTGGCACTACGTCAGCTTCGGGATGAGCGAGCTGTACGAGAAGGAATGGGACAACCCCGCGGAGTCGGGGTGGGGGTTCGAGTTCAGCTTCCGGCTGCTGCGCCAGGAGGGCGAGCTGCGCGCGCCGCAGTGGCCCGTGACTTTCCTGCAGAACCTGGCGCGCTACGTGTACCAGTCGGGGAAGCGCTTCGAGGTGGGGCACACGATCAAATCCAGCGGCCCGATCGCCGACGACCGCCCGGATTCGCTGATCCACGCGGTGGGGTTCGTGCAGGATCCGGAGCTGGGGGTACTGCAGGCCCCGTTCGGCCGGGTGGAGTTCCGGCAAATGATCGGACTCACCATGACCGAGTACCGGGCCGCGCTGGGCGGAAAGCTGCTCGGCCTGCTCGGCGGCCTGTCCGATCAGCTGCTGCCGCTGCACGTCACCGACATGAGCCGGCGCTCGCTGATTCCGGAGCCGAAACCGCAGGCGAGCTGGCCGCGCTGGGGCGGCGGATTGCGCGGGCGGGCGTAGATTCGGCGGCAGACCATGATCATCTCCGGACAGGAGCCCGCCGCATGCAGGTGCCGTTCGAATCGCTGTATCGACACGGATTCGCCCGCGTGGCGGTGGCGGTGCCGCGGGTGCGGGTCGCCGATCCGGCCTACAACGTGGCGCAGACGCTGGAGCTGGCCCGCCGCGCCGCCGACGCGGGCGCGGTGCTGACGGTCTTCCCGGAGCTCGGCCTCTCCGCCTACACCGCCGACGACCTGTTCCACCAGGACGCCCTGGACGACGCGGTCGAGCTGGCGCTGCGCCGGCTGGTGGCCGAGAGCATGCGCATCGACACCGTGCTGGTGGTCGGCGCGCCGGTGCGCACCCAGGGCCGCCTGTTCAACTGCGCGATCGCGGTGTCCAAGGGCCGGGTGCTCGGCGTGGCGCCCAAGAGCTATCTGCCGAACTACCGCGAGTTCTACGAGAAGCGGCAGTTCGCCGCCGCGCGAGAGTCGCTGCGCGGGGAGATCGTGATCGACGGGCAGCAGGCGCCGTTCGGTGCGGACCTGCTGTTCACCGCGACCAACCTGGCGGGCTTCACCTTTCACCTCGAGGTGTGCGAGGACGGCTGGGTGCCGTTGCCGCCCAGCGGTTACGCGGCGCTGGCGGGGGCGAGCGTGCTGGTGAATCTGTCGGCCAGCAATATCGTGATCGGGAAGGCGGACTACCGGCGGGCGCTGTGCACGTCGCATTCGGCGCGCTATCTCGCCGCGTACCTGTATTCGGCTGCCGGACACGGCGAGTCGACCACCGATCTGGCCTGGGACGGCCAGGCGCTGATCTGCGAGAACGGCGATCTGCTCGCCGAGGGCGAGCGCTTCGGCGACCACCCGCGCCTGGTGCTGGCCGATCTCGATCTGCAACGGCTGGCGGCGGACCGCCTGCGCGCCACCAGTTTCGCCGACACCGTGCACGATCACCGCGAGCGCCTGGCGCGGATGCGCTGGATCGAGGTCGGCCTGCCGATTCCCACCGGCGCGGTGCCGCTGCGCCGCGAGATCCCGCGCTTCCCTTATGTTCCCAGCGATCCGGCGGCGCTGAACGAGCGCTGCGCCGAGGTGCATCACATCCAGGTCGAGGGCCTGAGCACCCGGATGCGCGCGACCGGCATCGAGCGCCTGGTGATCGGCGTCTCCGGCGGCCTGGACTCCACCCAGGCGCTGATCGTGGCGGTCGAGACGATGGACAAACTGGGCCTGCCCCGCACCAACGTGCTGGCGTACACCATGCCCGGATTCGGAACCAGTACCCGCACCCGCACCGACGCGCACCGCCTGATGGCCGCGCTGGGGGTGACGGCCACCGAGATCGACATCAAGCCGTCGGCCACCCAGATGCTGCGAGATTTGAATCATCCCGCCGCGCAGGGCATTCCGCAGTACGACACCACCTACGAGAACGTGCAGGCGGGCGAGCGCACCTCGCATCTGTTCCGGCTGGCCAACCAGCACAACGCGCTCGTGGTCGGCACGGGCGACCTCAGCGAACTCGCCCTGGGCTGGTGCACGTTCGGCGTCGGCGACCACATGGCGCACTACAGCGTGAACGCCTCGGTTCCGAAGACGCTGATCAAATATCTGATCGCCTGGGCCGCCGAGACCGGGCGCCTCGGCGCCGACGCCGCCGAGGTGCTGAATTCCGTTCTGCTGACCGAGATCTCGCCGGAACTCGTCCCGAACGCCGATGACAGCGCGCCCGGGCAGAGCTCCGAGGCCACCGTCGGCCCCTACGAACTCCAGGATTTCCACCTCTACCATCTGCTGCGCTTCGGCGACCGGCCCAGCCGCATCGCCTATCTGGCGCTGCACGCCTGGTCCGATCCGGCGCGCGGCAGCTGGCCCGAGCTGATCCCGGCCGAGCAGCGCAACGCCTACGACCTGCCGACGATCAAGCACTGGCTCGGCGAATTCCTGCGCCGGTTCATCCAGACCAGCCAGTTCAAACGCTCCACGCTGCCCAACGCCCCGAAGGTCGGCTCCGGCGGATCGCTCTCACCACGCGGTGACTGGCGCGCGCCCAGCGACGCCTCCGCCGCCGCCTGGCTGGACGAACTCGCCCGCAACGTCCCGGAAGACCCAGTGGCGTAAGGAAAGAAAGCGCAGACCCCCGACAATCGCGGAGACCGTCAGCACCGCGGCCGCCGCGGCCGGGCCGCTCAGCTCCGGGGCCGTGTGATCCAGCACCGCCAGCGTGGCGGCGCTCGCGACGAACGCGGCGAGCGCGGTGCCGCCGCCTTTGAGCTGCGCGGTCAACCGGCCCACCCGGGCGGAGCGGAACGTCAGCCGCCGGTGCAGTTCGCTGGCCAGCGCGGTGCTCACGACCGAGCCCACGGCATTGGCCACCTGGGTTCCATTGCCGTGCAGGGCCAGGAACGGCAGCAGGTATCCGAGGTTGGCGATGCCACCCACCGTCGCGAAGCGCAGCAATTGCGCCAGTACGTGGTCGCTCAGCACGAATCCCCTCATGCGTGCGCGGTCTTCCCGCCGTCGATGACCAGTTGCGCACCGGTCAGGTAGGGGTGTTCCGGAGAGGCGAGCGTCAGCGCGAACGCGGCGATCTCCTCGGCGGTGGCGAGCCGGCCCAGCCCGGGCACATTGGATTTCGCCCACTGCTTCATGAACACCTGGTAGACGTCGTCGGGGACGGCCGCCATGCCCGCCGCCCGGCGTACCAGCTCGGTGTCGGTGGTGCCGGGGACGAGGGTGTTGATCCGGATGCCGTCGGCCGCGTAGTCCAGCGCCGCCGACTGCACCAGGCCGACCAGCCCGCGCTTGGCCGCGGTGTAGGCGGCTCGGCCGGCGTCGGTGGCCAGCGCGTTGCTCGACGAGGTCACCACGATGGTGCCGCCGCCCGCCCGAATCAGATGCGGCACCTGGTATTTCATCGCGAGGAACACTCCGCGCACATTGGTGCCGAGCACCCGGTCGAATTCCTCGGCGCTGTACTCGTGCAGTTTCTTCTGGATGGTGATGCCCGCGTTGTTGAAGGCGACGTGCAGTCCGCCATAGCGCTGTGCGGCGGCGTCCACGAAATCCCGCACCTCGCTCTCGATCAGCACGTCGGCGCGGAAGTACGCGGCTTCGCCGCCCGCGGCCCGGATCTCGCGTTCCACGGCCTGCCCGCGATCCACGCGCCGCCCGCAGAACGCGACCCGCGCGCCCTCGGCGGCGAACTGGCGAGCCGCGGCCGCGCCGATCCCTGAGGTGCCGCCGGTGATCAGCACCACTTTGCCGTCGAACCGGCGGCGGCCGCCGTACTGCGCGTGCGGCGGATTCGAGTCCGCGCCGAGCGCGATTCCGCCGGCCACGCCGGCTGCCGCGCCCGCCGCCAAGCCGGCGGCGGTCAGGCCGAAAAGTCTGCGGCGGTTGGGTTTCGGTGCAGTGTCGCCGGGTGGCGCGGTGTCGAAGGTGTCCTGCTCATCCGTCATGCTTCGACTCTGGCCGGGCGGCGCGCCGAGCGGATCCGACCCGGAGGCTCGAATTCCGGCCCCCGGGTGGAGTCGTCTCCGCCCTTGGTAGGAGCCGCGCGCCCGGGCCGGGCGGGCATCATGGGGACGTGGCGGAGTCGAGCGGAGTGGACCGCGGCGTGGAGTGGCTGCTGGATGTCAGGTCGCTGCCGATCCGCATGGCGGTCCTGGTCGCTCTCGGCGTCGGCTGCAATCTGTGGATCGTCAACGCACCCACGGGGCGGGATTGGACCATCGCCGCCCTGTCACTGCTCGCCGTCGCGGGCGCGGGCCGCCTGCCGCTGGCCACAGCGCTCGGCAGCGCGGCGTTACTGCTGATCGGCTTCGAGTTCGGGATTGCCGGACCGGCCGTCTCCAAGGTCGCTGCGGCCGTCGCGCTCACCGAACTCGCTGCGCGCCAAGGTGGTTGGCGGCCGTGGGCGGGGGCGGCCGCACTCGCGAGCGCGTATCTGGCGCATCCAGCGGGCGGCCTGGCCGCCACCGGCTATCGGGCGGTCGTCATGGCCGTGGCTCCGCTGTTGCTCGGCATGCTGCTGCGGGCCGCGCGGGAGAACGCGGAACGCGCCCGGCACGAAGCCCGCCGGATCGCCCGGAGTCGGGAGACGGAGATCGCCGCCGCACGGGCGACGGAGCGCACCGCCATCGCCCGGGAACTACACGACCTGATCGCCCACCATGTCTCCTCGACGGTGCTGCGGGTCGGGGTGGCCCGGCACGCGGTGCCGGACGCGCCGCCCGCACTGCTGGCGGTGCTCGACGACATCCACGCCAGCGGCAAAGCCACACTGACCGATCTGCGGAAACTGGTGACTATCCTGCGCGATCCGCGCGACGGCGGCACCGCCTTCGTCGCACCGGCCGACCTGCCCGACGCCCTCGCCACGGTCGTGGACCGGGCGCAGCGCCTGGGCCTGCGCGTCGACGCGACGATCGATGCCCGGCTCCCCGAGGTGGAGGCGACCGCCGGACTCACCCTGCTGCGCCTGACCCAGGAGGGCCTGGCCAACACCGCCAAACACGCGGGCACCGACGCCGAAGCCCAGCTGACCATCGCCATGACTCGCACGGGCGTCGATTTCCTGTTGCGCGACAACGGCTCCCGACCGGCCGCGCCGCCCGCCGACGGCGCACACGGCCTGGGCCTGATCGGGCTACAGGAGCGAGTCGCGCTACTCGGCGGCACCTTCACCGCCGGACCCGCCGCGAACGGCTGGCACCTAACAGCTCACCTACCCACGGCCGCAACCGAATCCACGGCCACGAACACCAGAACCGCCGACAAAGCAAGCCCCGAGCAGCTTCACACCGGCACCGACCACGGTGACGGTGCGCCGGGCCCGCGCCATCCCCACAGCACGGCCACCACCGCTGCCGCCACAGCGACCAGCACGATCGCCACCACAGCCACCGACGTCACGGCAAACAGGGAGACGAAAGCGAAGCGGGCGACCGCCACGGCACCGGCGACCACGGCCATGGCGACGACGGCAGCGGCAGCGGCAGCGGCGAAGGCGAGATCGAAGGCAGCGGCAAAGACGACAGCCGCAGCGGCGAAGGCAGTAGCGCCGACAACGGTGGCGGCGACAACGGTGGCGGCGGAGACGACGGCGACGGCAACGGCAACGGCAACGGCAGTAGAGGCGGCGGAAACGAAAGTAGAGGCGGCGGAAACGAAAGTGAGGCGGGCGACCGCCACGGCACCAGCGACCGCGACGACGGCCGGCGGCGACGACGGCAGCGGCGAAGGCGGCAGCGGCGAAGGCGGCAGCGGCGAAGGCGGCAGCGGCGAAGGCGATGGCGAAGGCAGCCGCAAAGGCGAGATCGAAGGCAGCGGCAAAGACGACAGCCGCGGCGGCGGTGGCAGTAGCGCCGACAGCAGCAGCGGCGACAACGGTGGAGGCGGAGACGACGGCGACGGCAACGTCGGTGGAGGCGGTGGAGGTGGAGGTGGAGGCGTGCCAGCGATCGCGGCTATGAACGAGACCACGGCGAAAGCGGGGACGGCGTGACCGTGCGGGTGCTGATCGTGGACGACCAGCAGCTGGTGCGGGCGGGGCTGCGGATGCTGTGTGAGACGGCGGGCGATCTCGAGGTGGTCGGGGAAGCCGCGAACGGTGGTGACGCGGTGCGGCTGGCCGAGCAGGTGCGGCCCGATGTCGTGCTGATGGATCTGCGCATGCCCGGGATGGACGGGATCCGGTCTACGACAGCGATTCTCGCGGCCCGTCCGGCCACCAGGGTGCTCGTCCTGACCACCTTCGACGACGACGATCACCTGTATCCGGCGCTCGCCGCCGGAGCGTGCGGGTTCCTGGTCAAGGATGCCGCGCCCGCCGATCTGCTCGACGGCATCCGCCGGGCCGCGGCCGGAGCGCACCCGTTCTCACCCGAGGTTCTGCAACGCGTGGTCGACACGGCGGTCACCGCGCGCTCCCGGACTGTTGCCGAAACCACCGACCCCGCAGCGGCTTTCGGACTCACCCAGCGCGAGTCCGAGGTCCTGACGCTGGTCGCGGAGGGCCGCTCCAACGCGGAGATCGCGTCGAGCCTGCACGTCGGCGTCAGCACCGTCAAAACCCATATCACCAACTTGATGGCGAAAACCGGTGCCGGCAACCGGGTTCGGCTGGCATCCCTCGCCCGGCCCGGTCCGCCGCGCTGACCGCTCAGGCGGCGCGTGCCGCCACTACGGCCAAGGTGCTGTACCGCATGGTGAAGCCGCCGATCCGGTCGACGGCGGCGCCGACCTCGTCGAGCACCTGGGCCAGTTGGCCGGGCGGCAGCTGGGTGAGTGCGCCGGTGGTGGGCGCCAGGTCCAGCCACGCGTCGCGGTCGTAGTGCTGCTCCCAGTCGAACCGCCAGTGCTCCGGTTCGCCGAATCCGCCCGCCTGGCGGATCCCGTCCGCGGCCGCGTCGAACATGGCCTGGTAGACCTGCAACGCGGTGCCGGTCGGCTGCGTGTTCTGCCGATTCAACGGTGCGTCGGGCGCGACCCGCCGATAGACGTCGGCGAACGCCGCCGCCACCTCGGGCGGCGGCGCGAAGACGTGGCCGAACACGGCCAGCCGCCCGCCGGGCCGCAGCACCCGTGCCGCCTTGGCGGCCCCGGCGACCGGGTCCACCCAGTGCCAGGCCTGGCCCGCGACGATCGCGTCGAAGGTCCGGCCTGCACTGTCCCAGTCCTCGAAGGTCGACACGGCCACCTCGACGCCGGTGCCGCGCGCGAATTCGGCCATGCGCGAGTCGGGTTCGACGCCGAGCACCGTGGCCCCGCGCGCCTGGAACTGCCGGGCGACGATGCCGGTGCCGCAGCCGACATCGAGGACCTCCCGGCCGGGGGCGACGCCGAGCACCCGCGCCACCAGAGCCTCCGGGTAGCGCGGCCGGGCCCGGTCGTAGCGTTCGGCGTCGACGCCGAACGATTCGGCCATGGCCCGGTGCCGGTGCGCCGCAGGCTCGTTCATTGCTGTTTCTGCTGTAGATACACCGACAGCAGTTCCTGCAGATGGGCTTCGGACTTGGCCTTGTCCACGCCCAGGCCGGTGAGCAGGCCCGCGCCGTTCTCCAGCTCGAGCAGGGCGAGCAGCATGTGCTCGGTGCCGATGTAGTTGTGGCCCAGGCGAAGTGCTTCCCGGAAGGTGAGTTCGAGGACCTTGCGCGCTTCGGCGTCGAAGGGAATCATCGCCGGGATCTCGCCGCCGTCGGGGGCGGGCAGCGCGGCCTGCGCCGCCGCCCGCACCGCGTCCAGAGTGACGCCGTTGGCGACGATCTCGGCGGTGCCGAGGCTTTCGGGTTCGGTGAGCAGGGCGAGCACCAGGTGCGCGGTGGTGATCTGACTGTTGCCCGCGGTGCGGGCTTCCTCCTGGGCCGCGACCACGACCTGCCGCGCGCGGGGAGTGAACTTGGCGAAGCCGGCGTTGGGATCCATCGCCGCCGCGTCGGCGGGAGTCTTTGTCACGAAACGCTTTTGCGCGGCCTGCTTGCTGACGCCCATGCTCTCACCGATCGCCGTCCAGGAGGCCCCGGAGCGGCGGGCCTGGTCGACGAAGTGGCCGATCAGGTGGTCGGCGAGTTCGCCGAGGTGGTTGCCCGCCACCACGGCGTCGGACAGCTGGTCCAGAGGGTTGTCGGGGCGGGCTTTCTTGATGCCGGAGATCAGGTCGTCCAGCCGGAAGGAAGAGGTCATATCGTCAACGATAGGTTGACGAACCCGCATCGTCAACCATCAGTTGACGATCTCGCTTCGAGAGGAATCAGCAGGTCAAGCGGCGGAAATAGGCCAGTTTTCCGGCATCGCTGACCACACGAACAGAGGTCACGAGTGCCTCCCGCACCGCGACATCGATGATCAGCATCGGATTCCCGGCCAACCGCGCCACCGCCGCCGGGCCGCCGTTGACCTCCTCGAGCGCGATCTCCAGCTCGGGCCGCTCGGCCGGGAACAGTCCGGCCAGATAGCGGGCGACGAGCTCGGCCCCGACCAGCGGGCGCAGCGCCGCGCGATCCCGGCCGCCGCTGTCCACCGTCAGCACGACCTCGGCGGCCAGCAGCCGCTCCAGCTCCTCGTCCGCACCGGCGCGGGCCGCCTTCAGCAGGCTTTCGAGCAGCGCGCGACCCGCGTCGCGCGCGAGCGGCGCGCGATCCGGGCCCGCGGGCAACCGCGCACCGGCCGCGCGATAGGTCTGCACCGCCGCCGCCTCGGACAGCGCAAGCAGGTCGGCGATCTCGCGGTGCGCATAGCCGAAACCCTCGCGCAGCACGAAGACCGCGCGCTCCACCGGCTCCAGGCGCTCCAGCGCCGCGAGCAGCGCGAGCGACACCAGGCCGCGCTCCTCGGCCGATTCCAGCGGGCCGAGCTCACCTCGCGCGGTCGGCACCGGTTCGGGCAGCCACGGCCCGGCATACCCGGCCCGGCGCACGCGGGCCGTGACCAGCCGGGCCCGGCACAGGTTCACGACCGTGCCGGTCAGCCACGTCTCGGCGGAGCGAATCGTGCTGCGCCCCGTGCCGTTCCAGCGCAGCCGGGCCTCGCGCACCGCGTCCTCGGCCTCGCGCGCGGAACCCAGCATGCGATAGGCGAGGGCGAACAGGCGCGGGTGATGCGCCCGGAATTCCCGCGAGCCGTCGGACTCCACCGCCACCTTCTCCCGCGCTCGTCACCGGATGCGGCCGATTGTCAGGTGTGACAGTACCTTTCGGGGCTTGCGGAATTCTCCGGGAAAGTCGTGCGCGCTAGGCGTCCTCGTCGGAGGGCCGCTTGGCGCCGGGACGGCGCAGCCGCAACCGGGCACTGGAACCGCGAATCACCGGGCGGCGCAGCGCCGGTCGGCGACGCTGCGCGCGCCGCTGGGCCCGGCGCTCGGCCGGTTTGTGCTCCCAGGTCTCCGGGCGCGCGGCCACCCAGCGCTGGGAATGCCAGGCGAAGGGAATGTGCCCCAGATACAGCGCCACCAGAATCAGCAGCAGCACAATCGGATACGTCACCAGCAGCGCGGCGGCGACCGCCACCAGCACCAGCAGCGCGGCGGCGGCCTGCGGGGCCACCGACACCGACTTCATGGCCAGCGTGGGAATGGTGCTGACCGCCAGCGCGGCGGCGAACACCGTCCAGGCCGCGACCGCCCAGAACTTGATCCACCAGGGATCGTCGAACTGCACGTACAGCGCGATCGGCACCAGCGCGATCAGCGCCGCGGCGGGCGCGGGCACGCCGACGAAGTACTCCCGCGACCACTCCGGCCGGGTGTCGTCGTCGAGCAGGGTGTTGAACCGGGCCAGGCGCAGCACCAGACTCACCGCGTAGAGCAGCGCGATGATCCAGCCGGCGCTGCTCTCGTCCAGCAGCGTGATGTAGAGGACCAGCGCCGGAGCCACACCGAAGGAGATGGCGTCGGAGAGCGAATCCAGCTCCGCGCCGATCTTGGTGGTGGCGTCCAGCATGCGGGCCAGCCGCCCGTCCAGCGTGTCCAATACGGCGGCCGCGCCGATCATGGCCAGGGAGATGTCGAGCCGGCCGTCGAGGGCGAACTTCACCGCCGACAACCCGGCGCACAGCGCCAGAATGGTGACGACGCTGGGCAGCAGCCGGATCGAACGGCGGCGCTGCTTGGGCGCGGCGGAACGCTGGGCGCTGGACAGGGCGGCCTCCATCATGAACCGGCCAGCACGGCCAGGACGGTTTCGCCCCCGATCGTGCGCTGCCCCGGCTGCACGAGCAGCTCGGTGCCGGCCGGGAAGTAGGTGTCGACCCGCGATCCGAAGCGGATCAGGCCGTAGGTGTCGCCGATGGTGAGCACGTCGCCCTTCTGGGCGTCGCAGACGATGCGGCGGGCCAGCAGGCCGGCGATCTGCACGACGACCAGCTGCTGCCCGGACGGGGTTTCGAGGACCATGCTGGTGCGCTCGTTGACGGCGCTCGCGTCGGCCAGATCCGCGGACTTGAACTGCCCGGGCTGGTGCAGCACCTCGCGCACCGTGCCCGAGACCGGCACCCGCTGCACGTGCACGTCCAGCACGGACAGGAAGACGCTGACCCGGGGTACCGGCTGCTCGCCCAGGCCGAGTTCGGCGGGCGGGACGGCGGTGTCGACGAGCGCGATCTCGCCGTCGGCGGGCGCCACGACGACGCCGGCGCGGTTCGGCGGCACGCGATGCGGATGCCGGAAGAAGCCGGCGATCGCGGCGGCGCTCAGCAGGCCGGTGCGGCGGACCCACTTGCGTTTGCCGCCGAGCACCGCGACCGCGAGCGGAACCGCGACGAACGGCAGCCCGGCGGGATGCAGCGGGGGAATCGCGGACCGAACCAGGTCGACCACGTGGCCGACGGCGGTGGTATCGGGCGTGCCGGGCGGGGTGGGACGGCGTGCCACAGGCTCCTCTTTCGTGCTCGGTGCAGAAGGGTTGCGCACCCTCGACAATAGGGTCGGCGCAAGCGATCACACCTTACGGGAACGGAGCCTGTGGCACGCGGTCGACGGCGTCAGCGCACCGGCCGGCGCCCGGTCACCAGCTTCACCAGGAACAGCAGGATCGCCGCTCCACCCAGGCAGGTCAGGAAGCTGAAGATGAGCCCGCCGCCTTCGACGTCCACACCCAGCACCTTCAGCAGGAACCCGCCGAGCAGACCGCCGACGATACCGACCACGATATTGAGGACGATGCCCTGTTGCGCATCGGTCCCCATGAACTTGCTCGCGATCCAACCGGCAAGTCCGCCGATGATGATCCATCCGATAATCCCTAGACCCAGCATGGCAACCTCGCATCCATTAGTAGGGCGCACGTCCTCAGCAAATGACGTGCTGAGCTCGCTATACCCGGACATTGCGGAAATACGCACTTCCGCCGCGCGGATCCCGAGCTAATATGAGGGGGCCTCATGTCTGCACAGGGGCAACTGATGAGGCAGCGCCAGGTGTATAGGAGACGCTTATGTCTGCTCGTTTCGCCCAGACCACGGGAGCAGAGCACACCGCCATCCTCGGGCTCGGCGTATATCGCCCCGCCCGGGTCGTGACCAATGAGGAGGTGGCCGGGCCGATCAACTCGAGCGACGAGTGGATCCGCACCCGGTCGGGCATCAAGACCAGGCGTTTCGCCGACGACACCGAAACCATCCAGTCCATGAGCGTCGCCGCCGCCCGCGACGCCATCGAGGCCGCCGAGATCGAGGTCGATCAGATCGACTGCGTCATCGTGGCGACCTCCACCCATCTCTTACTCACCCCCGCGGCCGCGCCGCGGATCGCCACCGACCTCGGGATGAACGGGGCGGCGGCCTTCGACATCTCGGCCGGCTGCGCCGGTTTCTGTCACGCGCTGGCGCTCGCCTCGGACCTGGTCCGCGGCGGCACCGCGAAGAACGTGCTGGTCATCGGCGTCGAGAAGCTCACCGACACGATCAACCCGGCCGATCGCTCGACGGCGTTCCTGTTCGCCGACGGTGCGGGCGCCGTGGTGGTCGGTCCCGCCGAGGAGCCGGGCATTGGCCCCACGGTGTGGGGTTCGGACGGCACCCAGCACCACGCGATCCGCCAGGACAAGGATTGGATCGAGTTCTTCACCGAGATCGAGGAGAAGGGCCCGGACGCGGTCCGCCCCTACCTGGCGATGGAGGGCACCGCGGTCTTCCGCTGGGCCGCGCATTCGCTGGAGAAGGTGTGCCGCGACGCCATCGACCGGGCGGGCCTGTCCACCGACGACATGGAGGCGATGATCCCGCACCAGGCCAACGGCCGGATCATCGAGATCATGGCGCGGGTGCTGAAGCTGCCCGAGCACTGCGCGCTGGCCAACGACATCGAGGAGACCGGCAATACGTCGGCCGCCTCGATCCCGCTGGCGATGGAGGCGATGCTGCGCAAGGGCGAGGCGAAGCCGGGCGCCACGGCGCTGCTGATCGCGTTCGGCGCGGGCCTGTCCTACGCGGCGCAGGTCGTCACGCTGCCGAACTGGAAGTAGCTAGCGGCCCGCTTCGACGGCGGCCTTGATGCCCTGCAGCGTCTGGTTCATGCCCTGCACCAGGACGCCGTCGAAGCGGTCGTAACCGCCCATGCCGAGTTCGATGGCCTTGCGGGAGAAGGTGGTCGTCCCGTTCGAAGCGTCGCGCCGCTGGATCAGCCGCGTTCCGGTGGCGGTGGGCTCCAGCGTGAAGCTCCAGACCATGCGGTTCTCCAGGACCCGGAAGGCGAAGGCCGAGTTCGGTTCCATCCGCACGACCCGGGCGGTGGTCGGCCAGAACAGCTTGCCGTCGCGGTTCACGCTGACGGCGAAGGTGCCGACCTTGACCTTGCCGAGCGGGATGGTGCGCACGGTCTGCGGGCTGAACTCCGGGATGCGCTTCAGATCGGAGACCACGCGCCAGACCTGCTCGGGGGGCGCCGCGATGTCGATGGTCGCTTCGAGATTCTTCGGCAACGTTGCCTCCGTGATGTGAGTGACGAGATGTCACACATAATAGTCAGAGCCAATTGGAATACAACCGGGTCACATTTTGGCTCTCGGGTGACCACGCGCTGTAATACCGGGCGCAGAATGGCGGATACACGAAGCACCAACAGACGCACTGCCACCAAATTCCCATCCAGTGTGAGGTGATCGGCTGTGAAACTGCGCTCGTTCCTACCCCGCCGCCGTAACCAGGATCTTCCGCTGCTGCCCTCGATCGAACCCGACGACGGCCGGCCGGTGAAGACCGATACGACAGAGGAGAAGCTCGAACGACTGCTCACGCCGACCGAACTCGATCTGGTCATCCACCATCAAGTCTGAGCGCGTGGCCCCGAGACGGGCAGGACACGTGATCGCCCGGCGCGGGATAATCGTCGGGTGACTGCTCCAACTGCTGCTTCCAAGCCGGCCATCCTCAGCGTGGACGACGACCCGGGTGTCTCCCGCGCGGTCGTGCGTGATCTGCGCCGCCGCTATGGCGCCGACTACCGGATCCTGCGGGCGGAGTCGGGCGCCGACGCCCTCGACGCGCTGCGCGAGATGAAATTGCGCGGCCAGCCCGTCGCCGTCCTGATCGCCGACTACCGGATGCCCGGCATGGACGGCATCGAATTCCTCGAGCAGGCCATGGACCTGCACCCCTACGCCCGGCGCGTGCTGCTCACCGCCTACGCCGACACCTCCGCCGCGATCGACGCGATCAACGTCGTCGACCTGGACCACTACCTGCTCAAGCCCTGGGATCCGCCGGAGGAGAAGCTGTATCCGGTACTGGACAACCTGCTCGAAGCCTGGCGCGGCAGCGACAACCGGCCCGTCACCGAGACCCAGGTGGTCGGCAACCGCTGGTCGCCGCGCTGTTCGCAGGTGCGAGAGTTCCTCGCCCGCAACCAACTCCCCTACCGCTGGTACCTGGCCGAGGAGGCCGAGGGCAACCGCCTGCTCGAAGCCGCGGGCGTCGGCGCCGACCGCTGCCCGGTGGTGATCACCTCCGACGGGCAGGCCCTGATCGAGCCGACCGACAGCGAGCTGGCCGAGCACGTCGGGCTCACGGTGAATCCGGCCGGCGACTTCTACGATCTCATCGTGGTCGGCGGCGGCCCCGCAGGTCTGGGCGCGGCGGTCTACGGCGCGTCCGAGGGCCTGCGGACGGTGCTGGTGGAGCGCACCGCGACCGGCGGCCAGGCCGGGCAGAGCTCCCGGATCGAGAACTACCTCGGCTTCCCGGACGGACTGTCCGGCGCCCAGCTGGCCGATCGCGCCCGGCGGCAGGCCGCGAAGTTCGGGGCCGAGGTCATCACCACCCGCGAGGTGGTGGGGCTGGAGGCGAACGGCTCGGCCCGCACCGTGCGCTTCGCCGACGGCGGGCGGCTGTGCGCGCACACCGTGATCATCGCGACCGGCGTCGACTACCGCCGCCACCCCGCGCCCGGCGTGGACGAATTCACCGGCCGCGGCGTGTATTACGGCTCGGCGATGACCGAGGCGGCCGAATGCGCCGACCACGACGTGTACATCGTCGGCGGCGCGAACTCCGCCGGGCAGGCGGCGGTGTTCCTGTCCCGCAAGGCCAAGACGGTGCACCTGGTGGTGCGGGCCGACGCGCTGGACAAATCCATGTCGCACTACCTGGTGCAGCAGATCGCGCAGATCCCGAATATCCAGGTGCACACCGAGACCGAGGTGGTGGGCGCGGACGGCGAAGACCACCTGCAGTGGATCATGCTGCGCGACAACGCGACCGGCGTCGAGGAGAAAGCCGAGGCCGAGCGGCTGTTCCTGTTCATCGGCGCCGCGCCGCAGACCGACTGGCTCGACGGCGTCGTCAAGCGGGACGCGGGCGGCTACGTGCTGGCCGGGCCGGATCTGCAACTCGACGGCGCGCGCCCGGCGGGCTGGGAATTGCCCAGGTCGCCACACCATCTGGAGACCAGCGTGCCCGGCGTCTTCGTGGCCGGCGACGTGCACGCCGAGTCGGCCAAGCGGGTGGCGTCCGCGGTCGGCGAGGGCGCCATGGCCGTCATGTTCGTGCACCGGTATCTCGCGTAGGAGCAACTGAAATGACCGAAGACATCGCGACGCGCGCCTCCCACGGGGTCTGCGACCCCGACGAACTGCGCACCCTGTTCCTGTTCGAGAAGCTGGACGACGAGCAGCTGGCCTGGCTGTGCGCGGACGGCAAGATCGAATACCTGGAGCCCGGACCGGTGTTCCACGAAGGCGATCCGGCCACCTGCTTCTACGTGCTGATGGACGGCGAGGTGCGCATCACCAAGCTGTCCGGCGGCACCGAGATCGAGGTGAACCGGACCGATCACAAGGGCGTCTACTCCGGCGCCTGGACGGCCTATCTCGGCGACGCGGTCGAGCAGAACTACACCGGCTCGATGTATGTCACCCGCAGCTCGCGCTTCTTCGTGCTGGACGCGGGCACCTTCGCGCGGATGATGCGCGAGTGGTTCCCGATGGCGGTGCACCTGCTGGAGGGCGCGTTCTACGGCAACCGCACCACCAATCAGCGCCTGGCCGAACGGGAACGGCTGCTGGCGCTGGGTTCGCTGTCGGCGGGCCTGACGCACGAGCTGAACAATCCCGCGGCGGCCGCGGTCCGGGCGACCTCCGGGCTGCGTGAGCGGGTCGCGGGCATGCGGCACAAGCTGGCGATGATGGCGCAGGGCAAGTTCTCCCCGGAGGTGCTGCTCACGCTCGTGCGCCTGCAGGAGGAAGCCGCCGAGAAGGTGGCCAAGGCCCCGGAATTGACCACGATGGAGGCCAGCGACCGGGAGGAGACCCTCGGCGAGTGGTTCGAGGATCACGACATCTCCGGCGGCTGGGATCTCGCCCCCAATTTCGTGCAGGCGGGCATCGACGTCGACTGGCTGGAGACGGTGCACGGCACCCTGGAGGGCTGCGCGGACAAGACCTTCGAGGGCGCGATCCGCTGGCTCAACTACACCATCGAGACCGAGTTGCTGATGAACGAGATCGCCGACTCGACCACGCGCATCTCCACGCTGGTCGGGGCGGCCAAGCAGTACTCGCAGATGGACCGGGCGCCGTTCCAGGTGGTGGATCTGCACGAACTGCTGGACAGCACCCTGGTGATGATGGGCCGCAAGATCGGCGACGAGATCAAGGTGGTCAAGGACTACGACCGTGACCTGCCCCAGATTCCCTGCTACGCGGCGGAATTGAACCAGGTGTGGACCAATCTGATCGACAACGCGGTCTACGCCATGAACGGCAAGGGCACGCTCACCGTCCGCACGTATCAGGAAAGCGACTGCGCGGCCATCGAAATCGGCGACACCGGTCCCGGTGTGCCCGACGAGGTGCTGCGCCGTATCTTCGAACCGTTCTTCACCACCAAACCGGTCGGCGAAGGCACCGGCCTGGGTCTGGACATCTCGTTCCGGATCGTGGTCAACAAGCACAACGGCGACATCCGCGTCGAATCCGAGCCGGGCAACACCCGATTCATCGTCCGGCTGCCCCTGCACCGCGAGAACCCCACACCGGAGGAAACCCATGCCTGAGGCCATCGAAGGAATCGATCCCGCGGTCGCGCCCAGCGGTCCGGGGTGTGTGGAGTGCGAAGCGAACCAGGGCTGGTGGGTGCATCTGCGGCGCTGCGCGCAGTGCGGCCACGTCGGCTGCTGCGACTCCTCCCCGGCCCAGCACGCGTCCAAGCACGCCGCGGCCGACGGCCACCCGTTCATCCAGAGCTACGAGCCCGGCGAGGACTGGTTCTGGAATTACCAGACCGAGGAAATGTACGGCGACGGGCCCGAATTGGCCCCGCCGCACAGCCACCCGGCCGACCAGGGTGTCCCCGGCCCGCGCGGGCGGGTGCCCGCGGACTGGCAGTCGCACGTGCACTGACGCCGACACCCGGCGAGTGATGAGCACCGCCCCCGGGTCCGCGGGCGGTGCACCCGGTACGCTGCACCGAGCGCCGGAGGTTCCGGCGCCCGGAGGCACCGGGGAAAGCACTACATGAAGCGAATTTCCGTCATGGTCCTGGCCGCCGGCGCGGTGGCCCTGACACTGACCGCCTGCGGCGGTTCCGACGATTCCAGCGACGCCAGCGGCCTGCGCAAGGGCGGCTCGCTGACCTCCGCGTCCAGCGCCAGCCCGGCGAGTTCGCCGACCAGCACGGCGAGCGCGGCGGCGAGCACCAGCGCGGTCGACACCTCCAAGCTGGGCACCGCCTCGCGTACCAGCTGCGGCGACTTCAAGGCGCTCGACGCCAACGCGCAGAAGAGCCTGATCGAGGAGATTCTGGCGGAGAACCCGGAGAGCACGTTCGCGGGCAGCCCGAACGTCGCCCTGGGCACCGCGAAGCTGGTCTGCCTGGCGGGCAGCAACGCGAGCAAGCCGGTCGCGATCGCCGCGAACATCGTCACCCCGAAGTAAGGCGAAGTCCTCGGCACACCGGGGGCGGCGCGGGCAGAATGGCACGGTGGCCGAACTTCCGCTCACCGCCCGCCTGAATCCGTCCGCCGCCGACGCCAGGCGCGGGGTGGTGCGGTTGCATCCGGAGGCGCTGGCCGCGCTCGGGTTGCGGGAGTGGGACGGCATCGCCCTGTTCGGCGCGCGCCGCACCGCGGCCGTGGCCGGGATCGCGCCCACCGGCACCCCGGCCGGCGTCGCCCTGCTCGACGACGTGACGCTGTCCAACGCCGGGCTGCGGGAGAACAGCACCGTGGTGGTCTCCCCCGCCACCGTCTATGGCGCCAAACAGATCTCGGTGAGCGGCTCGGCGCACGCCACCGGCAGTATTCCGGCGGCGACGCTGCGCCAGGCGCTGCTGGGCAAGGTCGTCACGGTCGGCGACACGGTCTCGCTGCTGCCCCGCGATCTGGGCCCGGACATTCCGTCCTCGGCGGCCAGCCAGGCGCTTTCGCGCACCTTCGGGATCGCCTGGACCACCGAGTTGCTCACCGTCACCGCCACCGATCCGGGGCCGGGCCCGGTGAGCGTGCAGCCCAACACCGCGGTGGTGTGGGGCGCGGGGGCGGCCTCCCGGCTCGACATCGCCGACCTCGGCACCCCGATTCCGGCCGCCGCCGCGGGCTCGATCGCCACCACCGACGGCGGGACCCTGGGCCGCACCGCGACCAGCGGCTCGATCGCGCCGGTCGCGCTGGAGGATCTGGCCGGGGTGCACACCCAGGCCGCCAAGCTCGGCGAGTGGCTCAGTCTCGCACTGGACGAGCCCGAACTGCTGAAAACCCTAGGCGCCACACCACATCTCGGCGTGCTGATCACCGGCCCCGCGGGCGTCGGCAAGACGACGCTGGCCCGGGCGGTGGCCGCGCCGCGGCGCGTGGTCGAGCTGGACGGCCCGACCGTCGGCGCCGAGGAGGGCGGCAATCGGCTGCGCCACGTCGCCGCCGCGGTGGCCGAGGTGGGTTCCGGGCAGGGCGGGATCCTGCTGATCACCGATATCGACGCGCTGCTGCCCGCGCAGGCCGAGCCGGTGGCCACGCTCATTCTCGATCAGTTGCGCGCGGCGGTGGTGTCCCCGTGCATCGCTTTCCTGGCCACCACGGCGCATCCGAGCCGGGTGGACGCCCGGCTGCGCGCGCCCGACCTGTGCGACCGGGAACTCGCGCTCAGCCTGCCCGGGGCGGCGGTGCGCAAGGCGCTGCTCGAGCAGCTGCTGCGCCGGGTGCCGACCGGCCCGCTGCAGCTCGACGAGATCGCGGCCCGGACACCGGGTTTCGTGGTGGCGGATCTGGCGGCGCTGTGCCGGGAGGCGGCGCTGCGCGCGGCCTCGCGCAGCACCAAGGAGCAGACCCCACCCCAGCTGGAACAGGACGACCTGCTCGGCGCGCTGAAAGTCATTCGCCCGCTCTCGCGTTCGGGCATGGAGGAACTGGCGATCGGCAGCCTCGGGCTCGACGACGTCGGCGACATGGCCGAAACCAAGCAGGCCCTGACGGAGTCGGTGCTGTGGCCGCTGCGTCACCCGGATTCCTTCGCCCGCCTGGGCGTCGAGCCGCCGCGCGGCGTGCTGCTCTACGGGCCGCCGGGGTGCGGCAAGACCTTCCTGGTGCGCGCGCTCGCGGGCAGTGGCCAGCTCAGCGTGCACGCGGTCAAGGGCGCCGAGCTGATGGACAAGTGGGTCGGCTCCTCGGAGCGGGCGGTCCGTGAATTGTTCCAGCGCGCCCGGGATTCGGCGCCGTCGCTGATCTTCCTGGACGAGGTGGACGCGCTCGCGCCGCGCCGTGGGCAGAGCAGCGATTCCGGCGTGGGCGACCGGGTGGTGGCCGCGCTGCTCACCGAGCTCGACGGTGTCGAGCCGCTGCGCGACGTGGTGGTGCTGGCCGCGACGAACCGGCCGGAGCTGATCGATCCGGCGCTGCTGCGGCCGGGCCGGCTGGAACGTTCGATCTTCGTGCCGCCGCCGGACGGCGCCGCGCGGCTGGAGATCCTGCGCACGGCCGGTCGATCGGTGCCGCTGGCCGCCGAGGTCGACCTGCCCACGCTGGCCAAGGATTTGGACGGCTACTCCGCCGCGGATTGCGCGGCGCTGTTGCGCGAGGCCGCGCTGGCGGCGATGCGCCGGGATGTGGCGGCGGCCGATGTGACCGCCGCGGATGTCGCGGCGGCGCGCGCGGCGGTGCGCCCGTCGCTGGATCCGGTCCAGGTGGAAGCGCTTCGCCGCTACGCCGACACCATTAGCTAATCAATAGCAATCCCAGATTGACTGGGTAACCCGAGGTAAGTTCGGCTGCGTGCAACGGCGCAGCGAACTATTCGACGCGATCACGGCCTATCTCGGGGCCGGGGTCGCGGGCGTGACGCTGTTCCTGCCGATCACCTTCAGCTGGACCTTGAACAGCACGCCCTACCGAATCGCCAGTCTGGTCAACAGCGTGCCGCGCGGCGCCGCGATCGGCGTCATCGTGGCCGTGGCCGTCGCCGTGCTGATGCGCACCTTCGCCGGCCCGGCCGCGGCCTGGTGGTGGGCCTTCGCCGCCGCGCTCGCCCAGCTCGTGAACCACATTGTCGGTCAGCGAGTTTCCGCGCCGGAATTGCTGACCACGCAGAACTACGTGGATTCGGTGTGCGGCGGCGTGCTGCTGGGCGCCCTCGGCGCGGCCGCGCTGCGCTGCTGGCAATCCGGCCGCCAGGGCCCCGGTTTCGGGTTCGCGCTGGGCGGCGCGGGCACCTTCGTGATCGGCGACCTGGCCGACGTGCTCGACATTCGAGGCCACGACCCCTACGCCGTGCTGGAGACACCGCCGCGCACCCTGATCGCGATCGCCATCGTGTTCCTGTTCCTCAGCGCGATGCGCCATCGCACCGGGATCGGCCGGCCGCCGCCACCGGGCATCGCGGTGGAACTGCCGATCACCCCGATCCTCGGCGCGACCGTGCTCGCGCTGGGGATCCTCGCCATGTCCGAGTGGCTCTCACGGCAGTACACCGACAATCCGAGCGAGGGCGGGCACGGCGGCGAGATCGGCCTGGCGATCGCCGTGGTCGCGGTGGCCGCCCTGGCCGCGGCCCTGCTGCTGCCGGGACGCGACGGCATCGGTGTCCTGCTGGCCGTGCCGCTGGTCGCGGCCGCCGACACGCTCGGTGACACGCCGAGACCCTGGTGGCTGGTGCTGATCCTGCTCGCCGTGACCGCGGCGGGCATCGTGCTGGGCGCCCGCGGGCCCTCGGTCGCCGCGGCCGTGCTGGCGATCCTGGCGCTCGCGGCGTTCGGCATGGTCAACGCCGGGCACGAGACCGTGTGGAAGTACGGAATCGGCAGTGTCGCACTGGCGCTGATCGCCGGGTACTGCTGCGGCGTCGCGCGGCCGCACTACCCGCCCAGCGGCGTGCTCGCGGTCGCGGCGCTGTTCCTGCCGTCCCTGGTCACCGCGCTGCCGCAGCCGGATCGGATGTGGCCGGGCCGCCCGAGCATCCCCGAGGCGACCACGCCCGGCCGGGTGGCGGTGTTCTTGGCGATGTGCTGCGCGGCCGGTCTGCTGGTGCTGCACCGCGCCCGGCCCCGGCACAGACACGACGCGGCCGCGCCGGATCCGGCGTCGGCCGCCGAGGACCTCTGACATCCGCATTCTCTTCGACGACACGGAGCGCCCGGCTTGCTAGCCATCCTGATCGCACACGCTCTCGCCGCACTGGCGGCGCCGGCGTGCGTCCGGATGCTGGGCCGCAACGCTTTTCTCCTGCTCGCGGTGATCCCGTTCGGCTCGCTGCTGTGGGTGCTCGCGAATTGGGGCACGACCCAGCCGGTCCGGGTGACCTGGGCGCCCGCGATCGAGATGAACATCGATCTGCGCCTGGACACGCTGTCCACGATCATGGCCGCGCTGGTGCTCGGCATCGGCGCGCTGGTATTGCTGTACTGCGCACGGTATTTCGAGGACGACGAGGCCCGCCTCGGGGTCTTCGCCGCCCAGCTGGTGGCCTTCGCGGGCGCCATGTTCGGGCTGGTGTGCAGCGATAACATGCTGCTGCTCTACACCTTCTGGGAAACCACGACCGTGCTGTCGTTCCTGCTGGTCGGCCACCACGGCGCGCAGCCGGTGAGCCGGCGCGCGGCGATCCAGGCGCTGCTGGTGACCGGGGCGGGCGGGCTGGCCATGCTGGTCGGGATCGTGATCCTGGGGCAGCGCACCGGGTCCTACCTGCTCTCGGATCTGCTGGCCGCCGAACAGCCGCCGTCGGGCGTCGCGGTGCAGGTGGCGGTGGTGCTGATCCTGATCGGCGCGCTGAGCAAGTCGGCCATTGTGCCGCTGCACTTCTGGTTGCCCGGCGCGATGGCCGCGCCCACCCCGGTCAGCGCATACCTGCACGCCGCGGCGATGGTGAAGGCCGGGGTGTATCTGGTGGCGCGGCTGGCGCCGGTGTTCGCGACGAATCCGGTGTGGCATCCGATCGTGCTCACCCTCGGGCTGCTGTCGATGCTGCTGGCCGGGTGGCGAGCGCTCCAGGTGACGGACCTGAAGTTGCTGCTGGCCTTCGGCACGGTGAGCCAGCTCGGTTTCCTGGTCCTGCTGGTCGGGCTGGGCACGCCGGACGCCGCGCTGGCCGGGCTGGCGCTGCTGATCGCGCACGCGCTGTTCAAAGGCTGCCTGTTCATGGTGGTCGGCATCGTCGATCACTGTGCCGGGACCCGGGATCTGCGCCGGCTCTCCGGTCTCGGCCGCAAGGCCCCGCTGCTGGCCGGTGTCGCGGGACTCGCGGCGGCCAGCATGGCGGGATTGCCGCCACTGCTCGGTTTCGCCGGAAAGGAGAGCGCGCTCAGCGCGATCCTGGACGCGGAATCGCTGTCCACCTGGACGCGCAACACCCTGCTCGCCGGGGTGGTCGCCGCGTCCGCGCTGACCGTCGCCTACAGCATCCGGTTCGTCTGGGGCGCGTTCGGCGAGAAGCCCTGGCGGCCGACCCAGTCCTACGACGACGCCGAACCGGTGCGCTGGCACCCGGTCGACCCCTCCCGCACGCTCGGCGAATATCAGGAGCCGCGGCGCGCCCGGGTGCGCGCGCCGGATCCCGAGCGCGACGACACCCGGACCGGCGTGCGCTGGCACGAACCGGATCCGCTGTTCGTCACCTCGCCCGCCGTGCTGGCCGCGGGCGGGCTGCTCGGCGGACTGGCCACGCCGTGGCTGGGTCACGTGATCGAGCCGTACACGCTGACCCTGCCGGGATACGCCTACGGCAGCCTGGCGCTGTGGCACGGTGCCAACCTCGAATTGGTGCTCACCGCCATGGTTTTCCTGGTCGGCGCGACGCTGTTCGCCTACCGCTACGAGATCGCCGGCGCGGCGCACCACCGCCTCGGCAACGCCGACCGCGCCTACGACGCGACGCTGCGCGCGATGGACCGGCTCTCGCGCCGGATGACCGGCGCGGTGCAGCGCGGCTCACTTCCCCTGAGCCAGGCCACCATTCTGGGCACGCTGGTCGTGCTGCCGCTCGCGATGCTGCTGCTGGGCGCCCGGGACACGGTGCGGCTGCGCTGGTGGGACAGCCCGGGACAGCTGGCGGTCGGGGCGATCATGATGGCGATGGCGCTGGGCGCCACCGTCCTGCGTAACCGGCTGGCCAGCGTGCTGGTCGTCGGAGTGACCGGGTACGGGTGCGGCGTGCTGTTCGCGCTGCACGGCGCACCGGATCTGGCGCTCACCCAATTCCTGGTCGAGACGCTGACACTGGTCATCTTCGTGCTGGTGCTGCGCGCCTTCCCGGCCGAGATCGAGGACAGCCGCACCGCCGCCTACCGGCCGCACCGGATCGCCCTGGCGGTCCTGGTCGGCGTGACCGTGACGGTGCTCGCGGCCTTCGCCGCCGCCGGGCGCGCCACCGAACCGATCTGGCATCTGATCCCGGACGCCGCCTACCATCTCGGCGGCGGCAAGAACGCGGTCAACGTGCTGCTGGTGGATATTCGCGCCTGGGACACCCTGGGCGAGATCTCGGTGCTGATCGTCGCCGCCACCGGCGTCGCGTCGCTGGTGTTCCGGACCCGCCGATTCGGCAGCGCGCCGCGCGCGGTGGACGCGCCCGACTACGACCCGGACGCGGTGGCCTGGCTGCCCGCCGGGCGCCTGGTGGACCGCCGGGAACGGTCGATGGTCTTGCAGATCACCACCCGGCTGGTGTTCCCGACCATCATGGTGCTGTCGGTGTACTTCTTCTTCGCCGGGCACAACGCGCCCGGCGGCGGCTTCGCGGGCGGGCTC
This sequence comes from Nocardia sp. NPDC050435, assembly GCF_040655395.1. Lineage (NCBI taxonomy): Bacteria > Bacillati > Actinomycetota > Actinomycetes > Mycobacteriales > Nocardiaceae > Nocardia > Nocardia sp. NPDC050435. The sequence continues at coordinate 63,535 of NZ_JBFAJW010000004.1, read as the reverse complement.
ACCGCCGGGCTCGCGCTGACCCTGCGCTACCTGGCCGGTGGGCCCTACGAACTCGGTGAGGCGCTGCCGGTGGACGCGGGCCACGTCCTGGGCGCGGGCCTCACCCTGGCCGCGGGCACCGCCGCGACCTCGCTGGCCCTGGGCGCGCCGCCGCTGTCCTCGGCGATCCTGGAGTTCACGCTGCCGGTGGTCGGCCACGTGAAGCTGGTCACCGCGCTGTTCTTCGATCTCGGCGTCTATCTGATCGTGGTCGGCCTGGTGCTGGATGTGCTGCGCAGCCTGGGCGCGCGCCTGGACAAGGAACTCGGCGCGGACGAAACCACCACGGCGAAGGGCGGTCCGGCATGAGCGCCGATGTCACCCTGCTGCTGCTGATCGGCGTGCTGGTGGCGTGCGGGGTGTACCTGATCCTGGAGCGGGCCGTGTCCAAGATGCTGCTCGGCATGATCCTGTTCGGCAACGCCGTCAACCTGCTGATCATCACCGCGGGCGGACCGGACGGCGCGCCGCCGATCGTGGACTCCCCCGATGTCGTGCACACGGAGATGGCCGATCCGCTGGCGCAGGCCATGGTGCTCACCGCGATCGTGATCACCATGGGCCTGGCCGCTTTCGTGCTCGCGCTGGCCTACCGCTCCTACATCCTGACCACCTCCGAAGAGGTGGACAACGACCCCGAGGACGTCCAGGTGAGCCGGCGCCGCGAGGCCGAGGAGCCGGAAGAATGATCGCACTGTCCCCCGGCCTGCTGCCGATTCTCATTCCGCTGCCGGTGCTGATTCCGCTGCTCGGCGCGGCGGTGACGCTGGTCTTCGGGCAGCAGCGGATGATCCAGCGCTACATCACGCTGCTCGCGCTGGCCGCGGGCGTCGCGATCAGCGGCTGCATGCTGTACCTGACCGATCGGGACGGCACCGCGGTGGTGCAGGTCGGCGGGTGGGACACACCCATCGGCATCAGCCTGGTGGCCGACCGGCTCTCGGCGGCGATGCTGCTGGTCTCCTCCGTGGTGCTGCTGTGCGTCTCGGCCTACGGCTCCGGCCAGAACATCCGCGACGGCGACGACAAACAGCCCACCTCGATCTTCCGGCCCACGTATCTGGTTCTGACGGCGGGGGTTTCGGCGGCGTTCCTGGCCGGGGACCTGTTCAATCTGTTCGTCGGCTTCGAGATCCTGCTGGCCGCCTCGTTCGTGCTGCTGACCATCGGCGCGACCGCGGAACGGATCCGGGCCGGGGTGGCCTATGTGATGGTCTCGATGCTGTCGTCGCTGATCTTCCTGACCGGCATCGCGCTGGCCTACGCCTGCACCGGCACACTGAATCTCGCGCAGTTGGCGGTGCGGCTGGGCGATGCCCCGGACGGCATCCGCACCGCGGTCTACGCGGTGCTGCTGGTGGCGTTCGGGATCAAGGCCGCGGTGTTCCCGCTGTCGAACTGGCTGCCCGACTCCTACCCCACCGCGCCCGCGCCGGTGACCGCGGTGTTCGCCGGCCTGCTCACCAAAGTCGGTGTGTACGCGATCATCCGGACGCACGCGCTGCTCGCGCCGGACGGCCGCTTCGACACGGTGCTGCTGGTCTGCGGCCTGCTCACCATGCTGATCGGCATCTTCGGCGCGGTCGCGCAGAGCGACATCCGGCGACTGCTGTCCTTCACGCTGGTCAGTCACATCGGCTACATGGTGTTCGGCATCGGGCTGGCCACGGTGGCCGGGCTCGCGGGCGCGGTGTTCTATGTGGCGCACCACATTCTGGTACAGACCACGCTGTTCCTGACCGTCGGCCTGATCGAGCGGCAGGCCGGGTCGACCTCGCTGCGCCGCCTCGGCGGGCTGGCCGCGGCGAGTCCGTTGCTGGCCGTGCTGTTCCTGGTCCCCGCGTTGAATCTGGCTGGTATTCCGCCTTTTTCGGGCTTTATCGGCAAGGTGGCGCTGCTGCAAGCCGGTGCGATGGACGGCAGCGTGCTGGCCTGGATTCTGGTCGGTGGCGCGGTGCTCACCAGCCTGCTGACCCTGTACGTGGTCGCCGTGGTCTGGGCGAAAGCGTTCTGGCGGAACCGATCCGACGCTCCCGAGGGACACCTCGCCGCCGCCGGTGTGCCGACCCTGGTGGAGGAGAACGACGACGTGCTCTACGACGAGCGCACCGACCCCGGACGCGTACCGGCGCTGATGGTGCTGCCGACCGCGGCGCTGGCGCTGGCCGGGCTCGCGCTCACCGTCTTCGCCGGGCCGATCCTCGGCATCGCCGACCGCGCGGCCGCCGACCTGCACGATTCGGCCACCTACATCGTCGCGGTGCTGGGCGATCCGGGAGATTACCGATGAGCACCGATCGGGCCTTCGGCGTGCCGAAGTCGAGCATCCTGCGCGGCGGGCTGCTGATCTGGCTGGCGCTGGTCTACACCGCGCTCTGGGGCGATCTGAGCGTGGCCAACCTGCTCGCCGGACTCGTGATCGGCGCGGTCGTCATCTTCGCGCTGCCGCTGCCGCGCATGCCGGTGTTCGGCCGGCTGCATCTGCCCTCGCTGCTCCAATTGGCGGTCGCGAGTGTGTATTACGCGCTGGAATCGAGTTTCCAGGTGGCCTGGTTCGCGATCCGGCCCGCACCGCCGCCGGTGTCGGGGGTGCTGCGGGTCAACCTGAGCACCCGGTCGGATCTGGTGCTGGTGCTGTGCACCGATCTGCTGAACCTGATCCCCGGCACCATGGTGCTGGAGATCGATCGGCGGCGCTGCGCGGTGTACGTACACGTGCTCGACGTCAGCAGCGACGCGGCGGTGCAGAAGTTCTACCTGATCACCCGGCGGCTGGAACGGCTGCTGATCTCGGCCTTCGAACGGACGGTGGCCCGATGACGATCTTCGCCGTGATCGCGAGCGTGCTGCTGATCGCGGCCGCCGGGATCACCAGTTTCCGCATTCTGGCGGGCCCGAGCACGCTGGACCGGGTCGTCGGGATCGACTCGCTGATGGCCGTGGCCGCCTCGGGACTCGCGGTGTGGGCCGCCTACTCCCGCGACACCACCACGGTGCCCGCCATCGTCGCGCTGGCGCTGGTCGGCTTCCTCGGGTCGGCCGCGGTGACCCGCTTCCGAGTGCGGGACGACCGATGAACCTCGTCTTCGACATCGTCTCCGGGCTGCTCATCCTGACCGGCGCGCTGCTCGCCTTCACCGCGGCCATCGCCATCGTGCGCTTCCCGGACACCCTGACCCGCATGCACGCCGCCACCAAACCGCAGGTGATCGGCCTGATCCTGATCCTGATCGGCACCGCCATCCAGATCCGCGGCGACGGCCAGGCCTGGATGCTCGCACTCACCGGACTGTTCACCATGCTGACCGCGCCGGTCATCGCGCACCTGCTCGGGCGGACCGCCTACCGTGAGCAGGGCGACCGCGACGGCATGCTGCGCATCAACGAGCTGGGCGACGAGATCGAGCGGCTCTGAACCGACGCGGCCGTCAGCGCGAAGCCGCTGGGCGCCGGGCGAATCGAGCGATCGGTCAGGCTTGACGCAGCGCCCGGTAGACCGCGGCACCGACGAACGCGCCGAGCGTCCGCGGTGTCCACGCGCCGTCGTCGGCCAGTTGTGTGCGCACCGCGCCCTCGCCCGCCGAGACCCAGAGTTCCACCAGGACAGGCAATTTGCGCTCGGCGTCGGCGGTGCCCCAGGCGCGCAGCGTCGGGCGCAGCAGTTCGGTGCAGCGCGTGACGGCCAGCCGCCGGCCACGGCCGAACGAATCCGCCACGGCCGGATCGGGATTGCCGTACAGCAGCCGCCAGGAATCCGGGCGGGCGGCGGCGATCTCCAGCAGCATCTGGAAGCCCTCGACGAACACCGTCTCCCCGGCGTCGACCGCGCGCCGCGGCGTCGCCTCGAGCAGACCGCTGATCAGGTGCTCCTCCTCGCGGGCGATCAGTTCCTGGATCAGCTCCACGCGGTCGGCGAAGCAGGCGTAGACGACCGGGCGGGTCACCTGCATGGCCTCGGCGACCGCGGCGATGGTGACCGCGGCGATGCCGTGCTCGACCGCGATCGCGAGGGCGGTGTCGAGCACCTGCGGGCGGCGCCGCTGCGGCCCCAGATGCTGCGCCCGCTGCCGCGGCGCCACGGCCTGATCGCTACCCATGCGAACCAACATAGCAGCGTCGCGGGCGGGTTCTCGCAGGTCCAGCCGCCTACGGCAACATTTCCTACATTGATGAACAATAATGCTACAGTCGCGAATGAAGTCGCTCGTGCCCGCGGCTGGACCACGCGCTAGGAGTCACCGATGACCTTGTTCAACCCGAAGACCTGTGAGTTCGCCGAATTCGACGCGGAGACCCGCCGCCTGCTGCGCGCCACCGTCGACTGGTTCGAGACCCGCGGCAAGGCCGCGCTCAAGCACGACGACCGGGAACGAATCTGGTACGCGGACTTCCTGGATTTCGTGAAGCGGGAGCGGGTGTTCGCCACCTTCCTCACCCCGGCCGCGCAGGCCGGCGGCGATCCGAACAAGCGCTGGGACACCGGCCGCATCGCCATGATGAGCAAGATCCTCGGCTTCTACGGCATGTCCTACTGGTACGTCTGGCAGGTCACCATCCTCGGGCTGGGCCCGATCTGGCAGAGCGACAACGCCACGGCGAAGGCCAAGGCGGCGGCGCTGCTGGACTCCGGCGAGATCTTCGCCTTCGGCCTCTCCGAGAAGGAGCACGGCGCCGACGTCTACTCCACCGACATGGTCCTCGAACCCGCGCCCGGCGGCGGCTACACCGCGACCGGCAGCAAGCATTACATCGGCAACGGCAACCTGGCCGCCATGGTCTCGGTGTTCGGCCGGCGCGCCGACAAGCCGATCATCGACAGCGCCACGGCACTGGAAAGCAAACCGACACAGGACGATTACGAGGGGTATCTGTTCTTCGTCGCCGACAGCCGGCACCCGGACTACCAGCTGCGGCGCAATGTCGTCGACAGCCAGATGTATGTCGCCGCTTTCGATCTGGAGCGGTACCCGGTGGCCGAGGAGGACATCCTGCACCGGGGCGAGGCCGCGTTCCACGCCGCGATGAACACCGTCAACGTCGGCAAGTTCAACCTCGGCTTCGGCGCGATCGGCGCCTGCGAGCACGCCTTCCACGAGGCCATCAACCACGCCGACAACCGAATCCTGTTCGGGCACCGGGTCACCGAGTTCCCCCAGGTGCAGGCGCTGGTCACCGATTCCTACGCGCGCCTGATCGCGATGAAACTCTACAGCGAGCGCGCCATCGACTACCTGCGCACGGCCTCCCCCGAAGACCGGCGCTACCTGCTGTTCAACGCGATCGAGAAGATGAGCGTCACCCGGCAGGGGCAGCGCGTCATCGAGGACCTCGCCGACGTGATCGCCGCGCGCGGTTTCGAGAACGACATGTACTTCCCGATGGCGATGCTCGGCCTGTTCGGCCTGCCGCGGCTGGAGGGCACGGTGCACGTCAACATGGCGCTGTCGCTGAAGTTCATGGCCAACTACATGTTCCACCCCAGCGACGCCGGGCTCGCCGCGCTGCGCTACCTGCCCGGTGCGGGCGCGGCGCCCAAGGGCGCGGTGCGCGCGGTGTCCGGCGCGCTGAGCTGGTCCAGCCGCAAGCTCACGCCGCGCGCGAGTAGCGCTGTGCCGCAGCTGCGTTCGGAGTTCGCGAGCGCGCGGCACCCCTGGGTGCCGACCCGGCGCGACGCGGCCGACGACGAATTCCTGTTCCGGCAGGGCCCGAGTTCGGGGCTGGGGCGGATCCGATTCCGGGACTGGCGGCCGGTGTTCGAGAAGTTCGCCCACGTGCCGAATGTGGCGGTGTTCACCGAGCAGGCGCGCGCCTTCCAGGCGCTGCTGGCCGCCGCCGCGCCGACGGCCGCGCAGCAGCGCGACGTCGATTTCCTGTTCGCGCTGGGCGAGCTGTTCACCGCGCTGCCCTACGCGCAGCTGGTGCTGGAGCAGGCCGAGATCGAGGGCACCGAGGTCGCGGTACTGGACCAGATCTTCGACGGCTTCGTGCGCGAGTTCGCCAAGAACGCGCTCACCCTGCACACCAAGCCCGCCGCGACCAAGGCCCAGCAGACCCGCGCGCTGGATCTGGTGCGCCGGCCGGTGGCCGACCGCACCCGCTTCGAGCAGGTCTTCGCGCGCGCTCGCGCCGAGGCCGGCGCCTACGAAATGAACCCGTGATGACTCGCCCACAATTCGACGCACCCGCCCGCACCATCCGCGAGGTCGACTACGGGTTCTTCGGGCCGGAATCGCCCACCTGGAAGGTGTGGACGGCGCCGACCGCGGTGATCGGTTTCCAGCGCGCCGTGGTGCTCGAGCACTTCGACCCCGATCTGACCGCCGCCGTCGCCGACGTGCAGGGCATCTACAAGGATCCGAAGGGCCGCCTCGACCACACCTTCGCCTACTTCCTGATCGCGGCCGTCGCCGACAGCCGGATGGCGATCGAGGCGTCCGAGCATCTGATGCGGGTGCACGCGCAGGCCACCGGGATCGAGCCGATCAGCGGCAAGCGCTACAGCGCCAACAATCCCGCCTCGCAGCTGTGGATCCATGTCACCGGCTGGCATTCGGTGCTCAAGTGCTACGAGGTCTACGGGCCCGGCCCGCTGAGTCCCGAAGAGGAACAGCGGTATTGGGCCGAGTGCGTCGTCGCGGCCGAATTGCAGACCTGCAAACCGGCCGACGTCCCGGCCTCGCGCGCCCAGGTGCGCGAGTACTTCGCCGCGGTGCGCCCGAAGCTGTGCAGTTCCGAGCGCGCCCACCGCGGCATGCACTACCTGCTGCACACCCCGCGCGACCGCGGCTTCAAACTCTGGGCGGGCAGCCGCCTGGTCGCCCCCGCCGCCATCGCCACCCTCCCCGCCTGGATGCGCGTCACCGGCGGCTTCGACCACCCCGCCCTCGTCGACCGCGCCTACCGCCCCGCGGTCCGCGCCGCCGTCAAAGCCCTCGCCAACGAATCCGCCAAACAGGCCGTCCTCGGCAACTTCCTGGGCCCCATGACCGCCCGCCTCTACGCCGAACACCTAGCAGCCCCCACCCCCGCCAACCCGACCACCATCACCCCCGCCGAAGCCCGCACCCGCTACGGCCGCACCGGCTGAAACCCGATTCGAACGCGGCCCGTCCAGGCCGTTGATACCGTGCGGACATGACCGCGGCGCACGAAAGGCTAATGACGACAGGCGAGTTCGAGGCCCTCGCTCGCGCCGCGGACCATATCGGTGAAGGCGTCGAACTGGAATTCATCGGAGGGCAGCTCGCGGCGAAGGCCCGGCCGGACGGGAACCACAGCCGCATCATCCAATGGTTGATCCGTATGTTCCTCTCGGATCGGCCAGAGGTGTTCCTGACGCCCCGAGTGGGAATACAGGTCGGCAGCAGCCGAACTGATCGCGCGCGGCCGGATGCCGTGCTGGCAGCCTCCCACGCCTTCGCCGGTCAAGGCGAATGGTCCGATCCCAGTCCGGTTCTGCTGGCGGTCGAGATCACCTCGAATGATCAGAACACTGAATATCGGGACCACCGGGACAAGCCGCACGCCTACGCGGCGACCGGCATCCCCGTCTACCTGCTGATTGATCGCCGGCTCGGTGAGATGACGACCTTCAGTGAACCGACGCCGCGCCGCTACGGCAGAAGGGTGACGGTCCCGATCGGGTGCACGCTTACACTGCCCGATCCGGTCGATGTCGAAATGGACACCGAACCTCTGAAGAACTGGGTGCGCTAGCCGACTCGGCTCAGGCGGCGACCGGGGCGGGGGTGTCGCGGTGGGCGAACCAGGTGGCGTGGAAGGCGGCGGCTATGCCGGCCAGGGCGGCGAGGACGATGGTGCCGGCGAGGACGGGGTATTGGGCCATGGGGACGGCCAGGAAGCGGTAGGACAGGAGCAGGGTCGCGAAGACGGTGGCGCCGGCGGCGACCAGGCGGACGCGGAACCAGCCCCAGCCGCGTTCGGGCTCGCGCAGGGCGGATTCGACGGTCAGGCAGAGGACGGCGCCGGCGACCAGGTCGACTCCGTAGTGGTAGCCGAAGCCGAGGGTGGCGGCGAGGGTGCCGAAGAGCCAGAACGAACCCATGAAACGGAGCCAGCCGGGTGCGCGGGCGCCGGTGAGATCGCGGCGGGTGTGCAGGAAGACCGACAGCGCCCACGCGGTGTGCATAGAGGGCATGCAGTTGCGCGGGGTGTAATCGTCGAAGGCCAGCTCCGCGGGATTGCGGTCGAGCGGCGGCAGCACGCCGGGCCAGTAGTTGCCCAGCTGCAGACCGTGCCCGTCGGCGCCGAAGGCGAACATCGGGCCGACCACCGGGAACAGCACATAGAACACGGGCCCGATCAAGCCGAGCACCAGGAAGGTGCGCACCAGATAGTGCGAGGGCCAGCGCCCGGAGTCGGTGACCCGGCGCAACTGCCACACCGCGACCACGATCGCCGCGACCGGCAACTCGATGTAGACCCAGTGCAGCACGGCCGAAACGGCCGGGCCGAGCGCGTCCAGCACCCGCCCCATCACCCAGGACGGATCGCCCAGCGCGTGATCGGCCAGGATGACGTACTCGTCGAGCACCCCGGGCCGCGCCATGGTGGTGACGTGCAGCCAGACATCGCCCACCTTGGTGGCGAGGATCAGCAGCGCGCCCAGCGCCGCGGCGTGCAGCGCGTTCCTGCGCTCCGCACCGTCCCACCGCCACCAGGCCAGCACCGCGATCGCGGTGAGCACGATGACCGGGCCGTTGCCCACGCTGAACGGCCCACCGGCCAGCAGCCGCAGCACGGCGCACACCGCGTCGATGGCGACGGCGGCCCCGACCGCGATGATCCGCCGGCGCATGGGCAAGCCCACCAGCGCGAGCACCAGCCCGGCCCACGGCACCGTCATCGACTTGGGGGTGCCCGCGTAGTCCTGCCAGATGCTCTGCAGCGGCCCCTGGAAGCCCTGCCACGACGCGATCACCTGTAAAACGATCAGCAGTACGGGAACGGCGGAAACGCCTGCGGTGACCCAGATCCGGGAGCGCGGCACGGTAGGCCGCTGCGCCACACTTCCGGCACCGGAACCTGGATCCTCGACTAGCACGTCGACCATAGTAAACGGCCGATGAACGTCAGCCCCCTGCGCGACTGAACGGGAGGAGCGCTCTAGGTGTCGAGCTCCTTGACCAGCGAGTCCACCACGGCCACCAGATCGCCCTGCGCCGCGGCCGCGACCTTGCGCTGACGCTGGTAGGAGGCGCCCCGCGCCGGAATCTCGGCGACCGAGGCCAGCTCGTCCGCGCAGCCGAGCTGCTTGGCGGTCGGCTCCAGCCGGTTCAGCAGTTCCGCCAGATCATCGGTGACCAGCCGCTCGTTGCTGTCGGCGTCGACGATGACGATGGCGTCCAGCCCGTAGCGCGCCGCCCGCCACTTGTTCTCCTGCACATGCCACGGCGGCAGCGAGGGTAGCTGTTCGCCGGCCTCGAGCCGCCGGTCCAGATCGACGACGAGGCAGTGGATGAGCGCGGCCATCGCGGCCAGCTCGGTCTTGGTGGAGATGCCGTCGCAGACGCGCACCTCGATGGTGCCCCACTTGGGCGCGGGCCGGATGTCCCAGTGCATGCCGCCGAGCTGCTCGAACACGCCCGTCTTGAGCTGGTCGTGCACGAAGCCCTCGAACTGCGGCCAGTCCTCGAACTGGAACGGCAGGCCCGCGGTGGGCAGCTGCTGGAACATCAGCGTCCGGTTGCTGGCGTAGCCGGTGTCCGAGCCCGCCCACATCGGCGAGGACGCCGACAGCGCGAGCAGATGCGGGTAGGACAGCAGCAGCGAGTTCAGGATCGGGAAGACCTTGTCCCGGTGCGAGACTCCGACGTGCACGTGCACGCCCCAGATCATCATCTGGCGGCCCCACCACTGGGTGCGCTCGATCAGCTCGTCGTAGTGCTCGGAGCGGGTCAGCTGCTGGGCCGACCACTGGGCGAAGGGATGGGTGCCCGCGCAGAACAGGTCGACGCCGAGCGGGTCGGCGGCGCGGCGCACCGTGTCCATGGTGCCGCGCAGATCGTCCACGGCGCCCGCGACGGTGTCGTGCACCCCGGTGACGAGTTCGACGGTGTTGCGCAGCAACTCCTTGGTGATCTGCGGGGTGCCGTCGTGGGCCCGCAGATCACCGACCGCGTCGAAGACCGCCGAGGCGGTGTTGGAGAGATCGCGCGTCACCTTGTCGACGAGGGCGATCTCCCATTCGATCCCGATCGTGGGCCGGGGTGAACCTTTGAACGGTACGTTCGCGCTCTGTGCCCCGGCCATGTCGCCACCTTCGTTACTGGATCACGCCGCAGGCGACGCGGTCGCCCGCATCACCCGTCGCGAGCGTGTTCTGGTCCGGTCCAGCGGCGCCGTTGGCCTGGAGATAACGGTTGGGAATGTTCCCGAAGTTGTCCGCGTCGGCGTGGATCATCAGGGCCTTGCCCTTGATGTCTTCCAGCGTGATCGCGTCGGTGGTGGTGACCAGCTTGGCGGCGCCGTCCGAGCGCACCTCGAGCGAGGTCAGGTCGCCGCTGGCCGGGTGCGAGTTGGCGTTGCCGACCTGCAGGTGGCCGCCTGCGGACAGGAACGCGCCCGCCGGGCCGCCGGTCGGGGCGACCGAGTTCGGCTCGCACTTGCCGACCGAGTGGATGTGCAGACCGTGGAAGCCGGGCTTGAGACCGCGGGCTTCGATGGTGAGCTGCAGGTGGTTCCCGTCCTTGACGATGTTCGCCGTGCCGACCGCGCTGCCGGCGGGATCCTTGAGCTCGACCTTGTAGCCCGAGCTGGCGTGCGCGCTGCCTGTCTCCGCGCCCGGATCACTCGTGGCCGGGGCGTCGGCGCCGGTCCACACCGGCGGGGTGGTTCCCTTCACGTCGCTCGATTCCTGGCTGTTCGTACAGGCAGCGAGGCCGAAGACCGCGACCGCAAGCACCGGGGTCACAGTCCGCCAGGACGGGCGACGAGTTGTGGACGGGGCCATTGGGGGAACTCCTTCGCGAGTACCGAAATTTTACGAGTAAAGCTGGGTGGACACGTTCGTTACCGGTCAAGATGATGCCACGCCCGTCGTGTCTCACCGTGCAGGGGCCGTGTCACCCGCGCTTCGTTTCGTGGTGCCTGGTGTTCAGTTACCCGTCAAAATGACGACCACACCCGCGCCGGAGTCGATTCCCGCCGTTTTCGGCTCGGCGCCGACTCCGAGCTCGTTCGCGATCTGCAGCGCGGCTTCCTTCTCCCCGGCCGTATTCCCGTAGTACACGGTGGTTTTCGCGATCGTGCCGCCGGCGTAATTGCCCGGCGAGACGTTCGTCCAGCCGTTGGCGGTGAGCTCCGCGGCGGTGGTGGCGGCCAGGCCCGCGACCAGGCTGTTGTTCAGAACGCGCACGGGCACAGCACGATTCACCGTGGGAGCCGGAGGCGGCGGCGGTGGCGCCGTCGTGGTGGGCGCCGGCGGTGTGGTCGTGGGCGGCACTGTGGTGGACGTCACCGCAGAGGTCTCCGCGCCGGTGCCGGCCGCGACGGTGGAGGGCGCGGTCGAGCGCGGCGCCGTGGTGGTCGCCGGGGGCACCGCTTTCGGTGTGCTGGACGGCGTTTCGGCCACCGTGCCGGAGTCGGAATTGGACAGCGACATGGCGCCGAGCCCGGCGAACACGATGGCCAGCGCGATCAACACCATCGCCAGCGCGCGCAACGGGGGCCCGCCGGAGGTGGGATTGGGGGAACTCACGTCCACGACCCTAGCCGCAGTTCAGCTTTGACGAACGCAACCCGGGTTGTCATACCTGAAATCCGAGGCGGCGGGCGGCTCTGGCCTTCTGCCGGCTGGCGCGCAATCGGCGCAGCCGCTTCACCAGCATCGGGTCGGCGGCGAGCGCCTCGGGCCGGTCGACGACCGCGTTCAGCACCTGGTAGTAGCGGGTGGGCGAGAGCGAGAACAGCTCGCGGATGGCCTCTTCCTTGGCGCCCGCGTATTTCCACCACTGTCGCTCGAAGGCCAGGATGTCGAGCTCGCGACGACTGAGGCCGCTGCTCTCCCCCTCGGTTACCGTCTCGAGATTCCGAGCCGCTGCGCCGTCCATCCTGCTCCCTCGCCGAGTTACCACCAGACGAAAATGGTGCCGTTACGTCGCGGATCATTCAACCACGCGCGCCCGGGGTACTAGGGCCTCGAACCCGGCGTGTTGGTTACCCCACGGTCAGCGGCGTGTCCGGGACCCCGCGAGCGCCCGGCCTCCGCCCCGGAGGCGCGCCGGCGCACCGGTTAGGCTTGTTTCCCATGGCAGTCCTCCCCATCGTGATCGTCGGTGACCCCGTTCTGCACAACCCGACCGAACCGGTTACCCAGACACCGGAGGAACTGGCGGAGTTGATCGCGGACATGTACGAGACGCTCGACGTCTCCAACGGCGTCGGCCTCGCCGCCAACCAGGTCGGGGTGCCGCTGCGGCTGTTCGTCTACGACTGCCCCGACATCGCCGACGACGGCACCGCCACCCGCCGCAAGGGCGCGGTGATCAACCCGGTGCTGGAGACCTCCGCGATCCCCGAGACCATGCCGGACCCGGAGGACGACGACGAGGGCTGCCTGTCGGTCCCCGGCTTCCAGTTCCCCACCGGCCGCGCCGACTGGGCCCGGGTCACCGGCACCGACGAGCAGGGCAATCCGGTCGACATCGAGGGCAAGGGCTTCTTCGCCCGCATGCTGCAGCACGAGGTCGGGCACCTGGACGGCTTCCTGTACGTGGACGTGCTGGTCGGCCGCAACGCGCGGGCGGCGAAGAAGGCCATCAAGCGGGAAGGCTGGGGCACACCGGGTCTCAGCTGGATCCCGGGGACCGTGCCGGACCCCTTCGGCCACGACGACTGAATTGGATAGATGACAACTGAACCCGCGATCCCGCTCGGCGCCCGGGTGGTCCTGCGCTACCGGCTGCCCGCCGGGTCGACGCCGCCGCTGACCGACGTGATCGGCGAACTGGTGGCGCTGGATCCGGTGACGATCAGAGTCGGCGACGATCAGCACGTGTCGGTGCCGGCCGAGCAGGTCGTCGCCCTCAAGGCCCTGGGGCCCAGACCGATCAGAACCCGGGAGATCCGCGCGCTGGAAACGGCGGCGGCCGACGGCTGGCCCGGCGAGCGGCAGCAGTGGATCGACGGCTGGCTGCTGCGGGCCGGGCGGGGCTACACCCACCGCGCCAATTCGGCCGCGCCGCTGGGCCGTTCCGGGGAGCCCGCGGTGCTGGCGGCGGAGACGCTGCACCGCATCGCCGAGTGGTACGCCGATCAGGGCCTGCCGTTCCAGCTGCTGCTGCCCGATCGCCTGGCGCCGGTCCCGCAGGGCTGGCGCACCTGGAACGAGACCGTCGTGCTGGGCATCGACATCGACAATTTCGTGCTCCCGCAGGGCCCGCCGATGGTGCGCACGGTCTCCGAGCCGGACACCGCCTGGCTGGATCTGCACCGCTACCGGGGCGAGAATCCGGCGCTGCTGGCGGTGCCGCGCCAGCCGGTGCCCGAGGTACTGACCGCGGTGCGTGACGGCAAGGTCGGCTTCGCCGCGCTGGGCGTGCCCGACCCGATCGCCATCGGGCGGGCCGCGGTCACCACCGCGCCGGACCTGCGCCGCTGGGTCGGCGTGAGCTGCCTCGCGGTGCAGTCGGCGCATCGTAGGCACGGGCTGGGCGCGCTGGTGTGCGCCGAACTGATCCGCTGGGGTCATGCCCGGGGCGCCACCCACGCCTACGTGCAGGTGGCGGCCGACAATCCCGCGGCGCTGGCGCTGTATCGCGATCTGGGTTTCCTCGAGCACCACTCCTACCGGTACGCGGCGCCCCGGTAACTCCCCGAATACGATTCCGAAAGAAGGCTTTTCGTGCGCTTGGCGACCTGGAACGTCAATTCCGTCCGCTCCCGGATCGACCGGGTGGCGCAGTTCCTGGATCGCCAGGACATCGACGTGCTGGCGTTGCAGGAGACCAAGTGCCGCGACGACCAGTTCCCGTTCGAGCGCTTCGACGAACTCGGCTACGAGGTGGCCCACCTGGGCGTCAACCAGTGGAACGGCGTGGCGATCGTCTCCCGGGTGGGCCTGGCCGACGTCGAGCCGGCGTTCCCGGGACAGCCGGGTTTCGACAAGGACGCCGGGGAGTCGCTGATCAGCGCGCCGGTGGTGGAGTCGCGGGCGCTCGGGGCCACCTGCGGCGGCGTGCGGGTGTGGAGCCTCTACGTGCCCAACGGCCGCACGCTCACCGATCCGCACTATGCCTACAAGCTGGAATGGCTTGCCGCCCTGCGTAAGTCGGCGACCGACTGGGTGACGGCGGATCCGGCGGCCAAGGTGGCGCTGGTCGGCGACTGGAACATCGCGCCGCGCGACGAGGACGTCTGGTCGATGGACTTCTTCGCGGGCAGAACCCATGTCTCGCAACCGGAACGCGAGGCGTTCCAGGCCTTCCTGGACAGCGGCTACGCCGATGTCATGCGTCCGTTCGCGCCCGGGCCGGGCGTCTACACCTATTGGGATTACACCCAATTGCGCTTCCCGCGCCGTGAGGGAATGCGCATCGATTTCATCCTCGCCTCGGCGGCGCTGGCCGCCACGGCGAAGGAGGCCGGGGTCGACCGCGAGGAGCGCAAGGGCAAGGGCGCCAGCGATCACGCGCCGGTGATCGCGGAGTTCACCGACTGACACAGCGGCTGGAACCGGCCGACAATACGTGGCAGTTGATAGGCAAATATTCGAGTTATAGGCCGGAAATCTGACGGATTGCCAGCCTGGCCGTCGATATGCTGACAGATTTCGGAGCCGCTCACTACCATGCGGGCATGGCGTTCTATCGGCAGGTCGGTTCGGTGCCGCCGAAGCGGCACACCCAGCATCGCGACGAGCAGGGCAACCTCTACTACGAAGAGTTGATGGGCGAGGAGGGCTTCTCCGGGGATTCCTCACTGCTCTATCACCGCGGCCTGCCACCCGCCATCGTCGACGCGACGGTCTGGGAGCTGCCCGATCAGCGCACCACGCCGAATCATCCACTGCGGCACCGTCATCTGCGCCTGCACGAGCTGTTCCCGGGCGACGTCCCGGCGGTGACCGACGTGGTGACCGGGCGCCGGCTGCTCCTCGGCAACGCCGACGTGCGCATCTCCTACGTGGTCGCGAAGCAGCCGTCGCCGCTGTACCGCAACGCCATCGGCGACGAACTCGTCTATGTCGAATCGGGCGCGGCGGTGCTGGAGACGGTCTTCGGCCCGCTGCCCGTCCGCCAGGGCGACCAGGTGCTGATCCCGCGCGCCACCACGCACCGCTGGCTGCCGTCCGGTCCGGAACCGTTGCGCGCGTACACGATCGAGGCGAGCAGCCACATCACCCCGCCGAAACGCTACCTCTCGAAATTCGGCCAGCTGCTCGAGCACGCGCCGTACTGCGAGCGCGACCTGCACGGGCCCGCCGAGCCGTTGCTGGAGACCGGCGGCGAGGTCGAGGTGCTGGTCAAGCATCGCCCCGGCGGTCAGGTCGCGGGCACCCGCATGGTGTACGCGACGCATCCCTTCGACGTGGTCGGCTGGGACGGCTGCCTGTATCCGCTCACCTTCAACATCGCCGATTTCGAGCCGATCACCGGCCGCATCCACCAGCCGCCGCCGGTGCACCAGGCCTTCGAGGCGATCAACTTCGTGGTGTGCAATTTCGTGCCGCGCAAGGTGGATTACCACCCGCTGTCCATTCCGGTGCCGTACTACCACTCCAACGTCGACTCCGACGAGATCATGTTCTACTGCGGCGGAAACTACGAGGCGCGCAAGGGTTCCGGCATCGGCCAGGGCTCGGTCTCGGTGCATCCCGGCGGCTACGCGCACGGCCCGCAGCCCGGGTCCTACGAGCGCAGCATCGGGCTGGAGGCGTTCGACGAGCTGGCCGTCATGGTCGACACCTTCCGGCCGCTGGAACTCGGGGAGGGCGCCCTGGCCTGTGAAGATCCGGACTATGCGTGGACCTGGTCGGGGCGGGGGCCGCGATGACGCGGATCGAGGTGGCGCCGGATTCGCTGTTCGGCCCGGACAATCTGCCCTACGGCGTGTTCGCGCCGGCGCGCGGACCCTATCGGGTCGGCGTCCGGCTGGGTGCGTCGGTCATCGATCTGGCTGCGGCACTGGACGATCCGATCTTCGCCGCACCGAGCCTGAATCCCTTTCTGGCGCAGGGGCCACAGCGCTGGCAGGAGGTGCGCGAGCGGGTGTGCGGCCTGGCCGCCGCCGAGATACCGGACGCGGCAGTGCATGCGCTGGCCGAGGTCACCCTGAAGCTGCCGATCGAGGTGGCCGACTACGTCGACTTCTACGCCAGCCTGGACCACGCGACCAACCTCGGCCGCCTCTTCCGGCCGGATTCCGAACCGCTGCTGCCGAATTGGCGGCACCTGCCGGTCGGATACCACGGTCGCGCGGGCACCGTGGTGGTGTCCGGCACCGATATCGTGCGGCCCTGTGGCCAGCGCCGGAGCGATTCGGGCACACCGGATTTCGGCCCGTCCGCGCGGCTGGACATCGAGGCGGAGCTGGGGTTCGTCGTCGGTGTGGGTTCCGAGCTGGGCCGCCCGATCGACATCGCCGACTTCGACGCACACGTCTTCGGCGTCGCCCTGGTCAACGACTGGTCGGCCCGCGACATCCAGGCCTGGGAGTATCAGCCGCTGGGCCCGTTCCTCGGCAAGTCCTTCGCCACCTCGCTGTCGGCCTGGATCACCCCGATGGCCGCCCTGGCCCCGGCCCGGATCCCGCTGCCCGCCCAGACCCCGGACCCGCTCCCCTACCTGCGCGCCGCCGACCCGTGGGGCCTGGACATCGCGCTGACCGTGCACTGGGACGGCGCGGCGGTCGCCTACCCGCCGTACTCCCGGATGTACTGGTCCCCCGCGCAGATGCTCGCGCACCTCACCGCCAACGGCGCGGCCACCCGCACCGGCGATCTCTACGCCTCGGGCACCATCTCCGGCCCGGCACCGGATGAGCGCGGCTCGTTCATCGAACTGTCCTGGGGCGGCACCGAACCCGTGCGGGTCAACGGCCAGAAACGCACCTTCCTGGAGGACGGGGACGAGATCGTCCTCACCGCCTCGGCACCCGGCCCGGACCGGCGCCGCCTCGGACTGGGCGAAGTCCGCGGCCGGATCCGGCCCGCCCACGGCGCGCCCGGGCGATGAATTCGGGGCGCCCGGGTAGTCAAGACAGAGATCCGTGCACCCGATCAGGAGGATTCGTCATGCAGAAGATCGTCACCAACCTCTGGTACGACACGCAGGCCGAGGAAGCGGCCGAGTTCTACTGTTCGCTGATTCCCGACTCCAAGATCACCGACGTGCAGCGCTACGGCGAGGCCGGGCCGCGCGAGGCGGGACTGGTCATGACCGTCGACTTCGAACTGGCCGGCCAGCGCTTCACCGCCATCAACGGCGGCGGCGACTACAGCTACACCCACGCCATGTCGCTGCTGATCAACTGCGACAGCCAGGCCGAGGTGGACCGGCTCTGGGAGGCGCTGCTGGCCGACGGCGGCCAGGAGATCGAATGCGGCTGGCTCAACGACAAGTACGGCGTGCCGTGGCAGGTCTGGCCCGCCGAGGCCAACGCGCTGCTGGTCGGCGACCAGGCCGCCGTCGACCGCGCCACCAAGGCCATGCTCGGCATGCGCAAGATCGACGTGCAGGCCATGCGCGACGCCTACGAGAACACGGGAAGCTGACGCCGCGCGCGGGGTGGCGGATCCTCCGAGCACCCCTCGGAGATCCGCTGGCGCGGTTGTGCGGATCGCACGGAATCCGGCATTCGGTGCGTGCCGGACGGTAGCGGACGGGTATGGTCGGGCCGGAAAACTGCACACCGAACGGGGGCTCGCACCAGCGGGCTGAGAGGACGGCTAGCCCTATTCCGGGCGCTCAGGGCCGTCGACCGTATGAACCTGACCGGGTAATGCCGGCGTAGGGAGACATCATGGGCACCACCACGTCCGAAACCATCGACACCGTCACCACGGGGCCGATCGAAGGCAGCGTCAAGCACTACCTCGAGGTGGACGAGCTGCGAATTCCGGTGCGGCGCATCAACCTCACCAACGGCGAGCACTTCGACGTGTACGACACCTCGGGCCCGTACACCGACGACACCGCCGCCATCGATCTGGAGGCGGGCCTGGCGAAGCTGCGCGACACCTGGACCAAGCCCGAGGTCGAGGGACCCCCCACCCAGCTGGCCTGGGCGCGCCAGGGCATCGTCACCCCGGAGATGCGCTTCATCGCGGCGCGCGAGGGCGTCCCGGCCGAACTGGTGCGGGAGGAGGTCGCCGCCGGCCGCGCGGTGATCCCGGCCAACCACCGCCACCCGGAACTGGAGCCGACGATTATCGGCAAGAAGTTCCTGGTCAAGATCAACGCCAATATCGGCAACTCCGCCGTCTCCTCCTCGATCGCCGAGGAGGTGGAGAAGATGGTGTGGGCGACCCGCTGGGGCGCGGACACCATCATGGACCTGTCCACCGGCAAGAACATCCACGAGACCCGCGAGTGGATTCTGCGCAACTCCCCCGTCCCGGTCGGCACCGTGCCGATCTATCAGGCGCTGGAGAAGGTGAACGGCGATCCGACCAAGCTGACCTGGGAGATCTACCGCGACACCGTGATCGAGCAGGCAGAGCAGGGCGTGGACTACATGACCGTGCACGCCGGCGTGCTGCTGCGCTACGTCCCGCTGACCGCCAAGCGCGTCACCGGCATCGTCTCGCGCGGCGGTTCCATCATGGCGGCGTGGTGCCTGGCCCATCACCAGGAATCGTTCCTGTACACGCACTTCGAGGAACTCTGCGAGATCCTGGCCCGCTACGACATCACCTTCTCCCTCGGCGACGGGCTGCGCCCCGGCTCCATCGCCGACGCCAACGACGAGGCGCAGTTCGCCGAGCTGCGCACCCTCGGCGAGCTCACGAAGATCGCGAAATCGCATGGCGTGCAGGTGATGATCGAGGGCCCGGGCCATGTGCCGATGCACAAGATCGTGGAGAACGTACGGCTGGAGGAGGAACTCTGCGAGGAGGCCCCCTTCTACACGCTGGGCCCGCTCGCCACCGATATCGCCCCGGCCTACGACCACATCACCTCCGCCATCGGCGCGGCCATCATCGCCCAGGCGGGCACCGCGATGCTCTGCTACGTCACCCCGAAAGAGCATCTGGGACTGCCGAATCGCGACGACGTGAAGGTCGGCGTGATCACCTACAAGATCGCCGCGCACGCGGCCGACCTGGCCAAGGCGCACCCGCACGCGCAGGACCGGGACAACGAATTGTCCAAGGCCCGTTTCGAATTCCGCTGGCGTGACCAGTTCGCGCTGTCGCTGGATCCGGACACCGCGCGCGAGTACCACGACGAGACCATGCCCGCGGAGCCGGCCAAGACCGCGCACTTCTGCTCGATGTGCGGCCCCAAGTTCTGTTCCATGCGCATCTCCGCCGACGTGCGGGAGTACGCGGAGCGGCAGGGTCTCACCGATGTGGAGGCGATCGAGGCGGGCATGGCGGAGAAGTCCGCGGAGTTCGCCGGGCAGGGCGGCAAGGTCTACCTGCCGGTCGTGTCCTGAGGGTAGGGCGGCCACTTACCGATCATCGGCTCCACCGCCTGTTTGACGACCGGCGTGGCCGTGCGCGGCACCGTTTGCTCGATCGCGGTGCCGCGCGCGGCCGTCCGCCGCCCGGACCGGCGGACCGGCGTGGAGCGCTCCACGACCTCGTCGACAACCCATTCCACATTTCTGGTGGTGGTCCGCACTTTCACGCGCGGGCGCTCCACTATTTTCTCGACCGAGTGCTCGACCGGGCGCGTGATCACTTTCTCCTTGATCCGCGGCTTTTCCACGATCCGATCGACTTCCCATTTCACGGTCTTGTGGACGGTCTTCTGCACCACCTTCGGCTGTTCGACCACCTTGCGCACGGTCTTGGTGACCACCTTGGTCACCGGCTCGACCACCACCTTCTGGTGCACCACCTTGCGCGGCACCTTCACGATCTTGATGACCGGCTTGTCCTCGTAGATCCGGACGACCTTCTCCACCGGCCGCCGCACGACCTTGTAGACGATCTTCTCGACGGGCACCTCGACGATCTTCTCGACGATCTTGATGACCGGCTTCTGCACGATCCGCTGGATCACCTTCTCCACGGGCTGCTCGACCACCCGCTCCCGGATCTGCTGCACGGGCACCTCGACGACCTTGTCGACGATCCGCACCACCGGTTTGTGCGTCCGGCGCTCGACGGTGACGTGCTTTTCCAGCACCTTGTCCTGAATTTCCACCACGGGCCGCTCGACCATGCGCTGCACCCGGACCGGCTTCTTCTCGACCTTGTCGACGATCCGGACGACCGGCTGCTCCACCCGGCGCGGAATCCGCACGCGCCGGCGCACCACCTTGTCGACGATCCGCACGTCCGGCTGCGTGCGCACGCGCTCGACGGTGACGGGCGCCCGGACCTCGTCGCCGACCACGCGCATCGTGGTCCGCGCTCTACCGGTCCGGCGGGTGGGTTTTCCGTTCGCGCTGCTGGCCATCATGCCTCCAATGGAATTCGATCGTCCGTGTCTCCCCTTCGAATTACTCGGCTGGAACCCCTGGTCATTCAACCAGGGATCAAATGGCGTCCGGAAACGAATCGGCAAATTGTCGATAACCGTTGGAGAACTGCAAATCAATTCATTTCGGCACTGCCCGAGAAATGCGAATTTGTCAATGGCTGCCGGTGATGCGAAATCCACGCGGCACCAGCCACACCGCCACCACGGCTACCACGGCCACCAGCGCCGACGAAATATAGGCGGTGGTGGTGAGCGCGACGTCGAAGGCGTGCCCGGTCTCGGCCACCAGTTGGTCGCGGGTGGCCGGATCCACCTCCGAGGCCACCTCGGCCGCGCCGCCGACCGACCCGCGCGCTTGCTCGAGCGCGGCGCCCTGGAGCCCGGCCCCGGGCATGTTCTCGGTGAAGACGCGGGCATGGATACTGCCGAGCAGCGCGACGCCGAGGCCGATACCCAGCTCGTAGTTCGTTTCCGAGACCGCGCCCGCCTGACCCGCGCGTTCCGGCGGCACCGCCGAGACCAGCACCGCCGCGGCCGCGGTGACGGCGAGGCCGTCACCGAGCCCGAAGGTGGCCAACACCAGGGCGATCACCGGATACGTGGTCGGCTCCGGGCTCAGCGCCAGGGCGAGGAAGCCCAGGGCCAGTGCGCCCAGCCCGATCGCTAGCACCGCGCGCACGCCCAGGCGCTGCATCAGCCAGGGCGTGGACAGCGAGGCCGCCAGCAGGGTGACCGCCGAGGGCATGGTGCGCAGCCCGGCCTGCGACGGCGAATAGCCGTGAATGTATTGCAGCCACAACGAGATCAGGAACAGCGCCGCCCCGATGGCGAGCATGGCCAGCAGGGTCGCCAGCGCGGCGGCCAGGAACGGACCGTTGCGGAACAGCCGCACGTCGAGCAGCGGGTCGGCCGAGCGCAACTGCCGCCGGGCGAACCAGGCCAGCAGGAGCAGCGCGAGCACGAACAGACCCCAATCCAGCGCGCCCGCCTCGCCTTTCGCGATGTGCTTGATGCCCCAGGCCAGGCTGACGATGCCCGCGATGGACAGCGCCGCCGCGAGCCAGTCCAGCCGCCCGGACTGCGGCGAGCGGTACTCCGGCAGCAACCAGGCGCCCGCGATCACCGTGAGCACCACCACGGGCACGTTCAGCCAGAACGCCGACGCCCAGCCGAACATCTCCACGACCACGCCGCCGACGATCGGGCCGATGGTGGCGCCCGCGCCCGCGACGGCCGCCCAGATGCCGATGGCGAGGGTGCGCTCCTTGGGATCGGTGAAGATGTTGCGGATCAGCGACAGCGTCGAGGGCATCACCATGGCGCCGCCCAGCGCGAGCAGGACCCGGCCCGTGATCAGCTGGCCCGCGCTCTGCGCGGTGGCCGCGACCACGGAGGCGACGCCGAAGAGGACGAACCCGCTGAGGAACAACAGTTTCCGGCCGACCCGGTCGCCCACCGCGCCGGTGGTGATGAGCAGGCCGCCCAGCACCAGACCGTAGACGTCGATGATCCAGAGTTGCGCGAGCTGGCCGACGTGCAGGTCGTCGATGAGCGAGGGCAGGGCGACATTGAGGATGGTGGCGTCCATGGCGACCAGCAGCAGGCTCGCGCACAGCACCGCCAGCATCAGCCAGCGCGTGGCCCCGAATTTCCGCTCCGGCGCATTCGCCGTCACATCGACCCCTTCCTGGAACGGACGCGTCGATGCCAGCATTTACCCAGATTCAGCAAACATCAAGTTACCCACGCTCGGCTAGCGGATGTTCTGCGCGATCAGGCGCTGCGCGGCCCGGGTGGTGCGTTCGACGTCGCCGGTGATCAGGCGGTCCTGGATGATGCCCCGCAGCCCGGAGATCAGCAGGGTGGCAACGGCTTCCGGATCCTCGACGGAGTCGAGACGGGCCAGCGCGGCGGCCAGCGCGCCGACGAACACGGCGATCGCCTCGTGGGCGTAGCGCGCGTAGGGACCGGCCGGCGCGCAGGCCGCGCCGAGCACCTGGAGCAGCACCCGGACGCTGGTCGAGCCGCCCCCGGACACGTTGGCCTCGAAGAAGGCGGTCAGCCGGGCGCGCAGCGCGGGCGCGCCGGAGACATCGGCGAACACGGCGGCGATGTCGGGGCGCTGCGTGGCCAGCGCCTGCACCAGCAGTTCCTCCTTGGTGCCGAAGTAGTGGATGAGCATGCGTGAGCTGGTGCCGAGCTCGGCGGCGAGCGGCCGCAGCGAGAGTTCGGCGAGACCGTGCGCGGCGATGTAGGCGATGACACCGGCGAGCAGTTCGGCGCGTTTGGCGTGGTCGAGTGGGCGGGCCATGGGTTGACTGTAGCGAGTGCTACAGGTATCCATGTCCTCGTGACTGTAACAATCGCTTCAGAAACTAGGGACGTCGTCGTCACCGGCTACGCCGCGACCACCGCCCTGGCCGGCGACGCCGAGGCCACCTGGTCCGCGCTGCTCGCCGGGCACAGCGGAATCGGCCCGCTGCACGGCGATTTCGTCGACGAGTACGACCTGCCGGTGCGCATCGGCGGCACGCTCACCGCACACCCCGGCGCGGAGCTGACCCGGCTCGAACAGCGCCGGATGTCCTACGTCGAACAGCTGGCGCTCCTGCTCGGCCGCCAGGTCTGGCAGCACGCGGGCGCGCCCGAACCGGACGGCGAGCGGCTCGCGGTGGCCATCGGCACCGGGCTGGGCGGAGCCGACGCGCTCATCACCGCGGTCGACGCGATGCGCGCGGGCGGCTACCGGAAGGTGTCCCCGATGGCGGTGCCGATGGTGATGCCGAACGGTCCCGCCGCCACCGTCGGCCTCGAAATCGGCGCGCGGGGCGGCGTTTTCGCGCCGGTGTCGGCCTGCTCGTCCGGCTCGGAGGCCATCGCACACGCGTGGCGGCTGATCCGCACCGGCGAGGCCGACGTGGTGGTCGCCGGCGGCGTCGAGGGCCACATCGACGCGGTGCCGATCGCGAGTTTCGCCATGATGCGGGCCATGAGCACCCGCAACGACGAACCGCAGCGCGCGTCGCGGCCGTTCGACCGGGACCGCGACGGCTTCGTCTTCGGGGAGGCGGGGGCGCTGCTGGTGCTGGAATCGGAGGCGCACGCCCGCGCCCGCGGCGCCGCGATCCACGGCCGGGTGCTGGGCGCGGGCATCACCTCCGATGCCTACCACATCGTGGCCTCCGAGCCCGGTGGCAGCGGCGCGGCCCGCGCCATGCGCAAGGCGATTCAGTCCGCGGGACTGGAGGTTTCGGATATCGGGCACGTCAACGCGCACGCCACCTCGACGCCGATCGGCGACGCCTCCGAGGCCGCGGCGATCAGCGCGGTCACCCCGCACGCGTCGGTCTACGCGCCGAAATCCGCGCTCGGGCATTCCATCGGCGCGGTCGGCGCGCTGGAATCCATCCTCACCCTGCTCACGCTGCGCGACCGGATCGTCCCGCCCACACTGAATCTCGACCACCGCGACCCGGCGATCGACCTGGACATCGTGGCGGGCACGGCCCGCGCGCAGCGTGTCGACTACGCGGTGAACAATTCCTTCGGCTTCGGCGGGCACAATGTCGCGCTCGCCTTCGGGACGGCGTGAGCTCAGTCCGCGGACAGGCGCCAGAGCGGGGAGACCGGCCCGTGGCCCGCGCCGAGATCGTAGGCGGCGGCCAGGCAGCGGCGGGTCCACTCCTTGGCGAATTCCACCGCGTCGGGCACCTCGTAGCCGTTGGCCAGGGCGCAGGCGATGGCCGCGGCCATGGTGTCGCCGCCGCCGTGGTCGTTGCCGGTCTCGATGCGCGGCGCGCTGAACTCCAGGAACCGATCGCCGTCGAAGAGCAGATCGGTGCTGGTCGGCGCGGAGCGCAGGTGCCCGCCCTTGACGATGGCCCAGCGCGGGCCGAGCGCGTGCAGCGCTTCGGCGGCCCGGCGGGCGCTGGCGTCGTCGACCACCTCGACGCCGGTCAGCAACCGCACCTCGTCCAGGTTCGGGGTGACGACGGTGGCGAGCGGAAACAGCGTGTGCCGCACCGCGTCCAGCGCCGATTCGTGCAGCAGCGGATCACCGTGCATGGAGGCGGCGACCGGATCGACGACCAGCGGAACGGCGGCGTCGCGACCGATGCCCACCTCCCGGCAGACCGCGGCGACCGCCTCGATGATGGCGGTGGAGGCGAGCATGCCCGTCTTGACCGCGCCGACGCCGATGTCGCCGACCACCGAACGCACCTGATCGGCCACGATTTCCGGCGGGATCTCGTGGAAGCCGCTCACACCGACCGAGTTCTGTACGGTCACCGCCGCCACCGCGACGAGCGCGTGCACACCGCACAGCGCCATGGTGCGCGAATCGGCCTGGATTCCGGCGCCACCGCCGGAGTCGGTGCCCGCGATGGTCAGGACTCGAACAGGGGTCTGCCCCGGGTCGGGAAGCGGCAGCAATTTCACATCCCCGACCCTACGACCAGTCGCCGTGCCCGACACCCCCGCGTCCCCGGATTTCCGCCGGTTCCTGCCCGCACGGCGCCGCTTAAATGAAAACCATTATCATTATGGAATGACTGCTGCTTCCGACACCCGCCTGCCGGTCACCGTGCTGTCCGGTTTCCTCGGCGCGGGCAAGACCACGCTGCTCAACCACATCCTCGCCAATCGCGCGGGCCGCCGGGTCGCGGTCATCGTGAACGACATGAGCGAGGTG
This sequence comes from Nocardia sp. NPDC050435, assembly GCF_040655395.1. NCBI lineage: Bacteria > Bacillati > Actinomycetota > Actinomycetes > Mycobacteriales > Nocardiaceae > Nocardia > Nocardia sp. NPDC050435. The sequence continues at coordinate 38,188 of NZ_JBFAJW010000004.1, read as the reverse complement.
AACATCGACGCCGCGCTGATCGCCGGGCAGGGCCACCTCGACCGCACGCAGGAGAAGCTGGTCGAACTCACCAATGGCTGCATCTGCTGCACGCTGCGCGAGGACCTGGTGGAAGCCGTGGGCCGGCTGGCCCGGACGGGCCGATTCGATCACCTGGTGATCGAGTCCACCGGCATCTCCGAGCCGATGCCCGTGGCCGCGAGCTTCGACTGGGAATTCGAGGACGGGTTCTCCCTGGGTTCGCTCGCCCGGCTCGACACCATGGTGACCGTCGTCGACGCCAGCACCTTCCTGACCGAGGTGGTGCGCGGCCAGGCGCTGGCCGACCGGGAATTGCAGGCCGGCCCGGGCGACGAGCGCGGCATCGCGGACCTGCTGGTGGACCAGGTGGAATTCGCGGATGTGCTGCTGATCAGCAAGACCGATCTGGTGAGCGCGACCGCGGCGGGCACGGTGGAGGCGACGGTGCGGCGATTGAACCCGCGGGCCCGGGTGCTGCGGACCGTTCGGGGTGCGGTCGATCTGGCCGAGGTATTGGGGACCGGCCGCTACAACCCGGTCGTCGCGGCCGCGGCCGAGGGCTGGGCCGAAGAGCTCGCGGGCGGGCACGTTCCGGAAACCGAGGAATACGGCATCAGCAGTCTCACCTATACCGCCGACCGGCCCTTCCATCCCGAACGCCTGGCCGCGGCGCTCGATCAGCTGCGCGGGATGCTGCGCAGCAAAGGTTTCTGCTGGCTCGCCAGCCGCCCGGAGCTCGCCGCGGTGTGGTCGCAGGCCGGTCCGAATCTGACCTTCGAACCGGCGGCGTGGTGGTCGGGACTGGAGATTCCGGCGGGGCAGGAACTCGTCTTCATCGGGGTGCGGCTGGCGGCCGAGGAGGTGCGGGAACTGCTCGACTCGGCGCTGCTGTCCGACGCCGAATACGCGGGCGGCCAGGCACTCTGGCGCAGTCTGCCGGATCCCTTCCCGGCGTGGGGTGCGTTACACGAGCACGCCTGAGGGTGTAGCTCCGCGCTCGCGGGGTACTCCCCGGTCTGCTGCGCCGATCGTGAGGGGCGGCACAGCCCAGGCCGGAAAACGTCTGCGACCCGCGCCCTTTCGGGTCGCGGGTCGCAGGCGGTCCGTGCGCGCGGGCCGGCCGGATCATGGCCGCCGCACTCAGTTCGAAATGCTCACGGCGCGGCGCACATAGGTGGGGTCGGTCAGCTGCTCCAGGTAGAACGCCGCGATGTCGGCGCGGGCGATCTTCAGCTGCAAGCCCTTCTCGCCCGGGCCGAAGTCGCGGCGGTAGGTACCGGTGGCGGGGCCGTCGGCGAAGGCGGCGGGCCGCACGATGGTCCAGTCGACCGCGCTGGCGCGCACCAGCTCCTCCTGGTGACCGTGGTCGATGTAGGCCTTGCGCAGCACGATGCCGAACAGGATGTACTTCCACAGGAAGTTCAGGTTCGGGCGGCTGTCGCCGACTCCCAGGCTGGACTGCACGATCAGGCGCTTCACCCCGGTCCGGTTCATCGCCTCGATGACCGCCTTGGTGCCGCCGAAGCGGACCTGGCCCTTGCGGTCGTCACCGAGAGCGACGATCACCGCGTCCTGCCCGATGACCGCCCGCTCGACCGAGGCCGCGTCGTACACATCGCCTTCCACGACGCGCAGCAGATCGTGCCGCTGGGTGACGTTGGCCGCGTTGCGGGTGAACGCGGTGACCTCGTGGCCCTGCTGCAGCGCCTGCTCGACGACGACCCGGCCGACGGTTCCGGTGGCTCCGAAGACTGCGATTCGCATGATGTTTCTCCTTGTTTCTCAAAGCTGTTGTGCTGTTGATGAATCCAGTACATCAGCGGAGAACGAGACGAACCATGGTCCGGAGTCTCGCCTACATAAGCGACGGTCTACCGATACTGCGCGAAGAACTCGGTGATCTCCTTCGCCATCAGATCCGGGGCGACATGGTGCAGGTAGTGGGTGAAAACGTCGTGCGTCCGCCACGCGACGATGTTGCGGTGATCCCGGTCGGCGAAGCGCCGGATGCCGTGGAAATCGCCGTTCGACCCGGACAGCCCCAGCGGCACCGTGGTCGGCTCCGCAGGCTGCTCGGCCTGCGCCTTCTCGAAGTAGTGCCGGATCGCCGAGCCCGCGGTGCCGGTGAGCCAGTGGATGGCGATATTGGTGAGCGCGAAATCGTCGTCCACGTCCGGGCCGAGCAGCTGGCCGTTCCAGCCGACCAAGCCCGCCGGAGAATCCAGCAGCGCGTGCGCCAGAGTCTGCGGCTGCTGGGACTGCAGGATATTGAAGCCCATCTTGTTCTTGACGAACCAGTCCAGCGTGGCCAGGGACTGCTGCTCGTCGGCGGTCAGGTCGGCCAGCTCGCTCGGATCACCCGTGGGGAAGGCGTAGACCTGCGAAACCTGAATGGCCACCACGTGATCCGGGGCGACCCGCCCGAGCTCCGGCGAGATCTGCGCGCCGCCGTCGTTGCCGACCGCGCCGTATTTCGAATACCCGAGCCGCGCCATCAGCTCCGCCCAGGCACGGGCGATGCGCTGGTCGTTCCAGCCCGATTCGGTGGTGACACCGGAGAAGCCGTACCCCGGCACCGAGGGGATGACCAGGTCGAAACCCGCGGCCGTCAGCGGCTCGACGACACCGAGGAATTCGACGAAGGTGCCGGGCCAGCCGTGCGTCAGGATCAGTGGAAAGCCGTTGTCCTGCTGCGACTTCACGTGCAGGAAGTGAATGTTCTGGCCGTCGATCTCGGTGGTGAACTGCGGGTAGGCGTTGAGCCGGCGCTCCACCGCGCGCCAGTCGAAGCCGTCGCGCCAGTAGTTCACGAGGTGACGCACCCGATCCACACTCACGCCGTAGGCGTCGCCGGAGCCGGGGATCTGGTCGGCCCAGCGGGTGCGCGCCAGGCGGGCCTGCAGGTCGTCCAGATCGGCCTGGTCGATGGCGATGCGGAAGGGGGTGATGGTGGCGTTCATCCGATTGCTCCTTTTGAAACGGAATGCTTCGTTCTGTTCTCAGCGTAGCAGAACGGATCGTTCCGTTTCAAGTGGTACGCTGAAGTCATGCCGAAAACATCCGACACCCCACCCGCCAAGGGCCTGCCCGGCCGCAAAGCGCAGGCCGCGCGCAACGACGGCCTGATCCTGGAGGCCGCCCGCACCGTCTTCCTCGCCGACGCGACCGCGCCGATCGCCGCCGTCGCCACCGAGGCGGGCGTCGGCATCAGCGCGCTCTACCGCCGCTACCCCAGCAAGGACGCGCTGCTGCGCAAGCTGTGTCACGACGGGCTGCGCCGCTACAACGCCGAAGCCGATGCCGCACTGGAGGATCCGGACGGCTGGCAGGGGCTGGTCGGTTTCCTGGAGCGCGTCGTGGCGGCCGACGTGCACTCGCTGACGGTGCACCTGGCCGGCACCTTCACCCCCGACGAGTCGATGCTGCCCGACGTCACCCACTCCGGCACGGTCACCGAGGAACTCGTGCGGCGCGCGCACGCCTCCGGGCGGCTGCGCCCCGAGGTCAACGCCCTGGATCTCGGCCTGGTGCTGGAAGCTTGCTCGGCCCTGAACATGCCGGACAAAGCCCGCACCGCCGAACTGCGCAAACGCACCCTGGCCATGCTCGTCGCCGGCATCGCCGTCCCGCGCACCGACAACGAATTACCCGGCCCCGCACCGCAACCCGGCGAATTCGCCTGGCGCTGGCAGCCGCGCAACCCGCGCGGGCGCGCGGCCGAGGCGTGACGCCTACTCGGCCGAGAAAGCCTGGTGCAGTGGCAGATCCGCGTTGATGGTGATGCCGTTCAGGCGCGCGTTCGCCTCGGCCAAGGCGTAGATGCTCTCGGCGAGGTAGCCGACGAAGTGCTCGGCGGGCAGCGCCGGTTCCTGCGCCCGGCTCGCGCCGATCCACCAGTCGGTGGCCGAGGCGACGGCGCCGAAGATGGAATAGGTGACCAGTTCGATGCCGGCCACCTCGATCCGGTCCTCGAGCAGGCCCGCGAACAACTCGGCCGCGCGCCGCGCCGACTGCCGGGCGGATTGCAGCGCCCGCTCGGATTCGTCGGCCTGCTGGGTGAAGTGGCTGTGCAGCATGAAGCGGAAGACGTTCGGGTGCTCGGTGACCACCAGCACGTACTCGGCCGCGCCGCGGCGCACCAGCTCCCGGGCCGAATCGTGGGTGAGATCGATGCCCGCGACGATGCGATCCCAGAGCATGTCGCGCACCCGGTCGACGATGGCGTTGTAGAGGTCGGTCTTGTCCTCGAAATGCCGGTACAGCTTGGGTTTCGCCGCGCCGGCCTCCTTGGCGATATCGCCCATGCTGACCTCGGGCCCGAACTTGTTCAACGCCCGGAAGGCCGCGTCGACGAACTCGGCGCGCACCTTCAGCCGATGGGCGCGCCACCGTTCGGTCCGCGCGTCGACGCGCTTGGGCGGGGCCACACCGTTGGTCCGGTCGCTCCGCTGCTGCCCGCCGTGTCTCACGAGACCGACCGTACCAAGCAGCGCCCCGGATCCGGCCGGTGTGGGCGGTTTCTCCGGATCGGCAGCCGGGGCCGAACGAGCAGGTCCGAGGCCGGGATCGTTGCTGAAACGGCAAGAAAAGTGGCGCATTGGTGCCATCTCGGCGCACCATGGCCGAGCACGCCGAAAACGCCGGTAATAGGAGACACCGCATGACCGAGACCACCCCGCCGCAGTCCGCGCAGGACTTCTGGGAAAGCTTCTACCAGGAGCGCGACCAGATCTGGACCGGCAACCCCAACCCCCTGCTGGTGCGCGAGGCCGCCGCCCTCACCCCGGGCACCGCCCTGGATCTCGGATCCGGCGAGGGCGGGGACGCCATCTGGCTGGCACAGCAGGGCTGGACCGTCACCGCCGCCGACATCTCGGCCACCGCGCTGGGCCGGGCCGCGGCGCACGCCGAGAAGGCGGGCGTGGGCGCGCGCATCACCTGGACCGAACACGATCTGATGCGGACCTTCCCCGAGGGCGTCTTCGATCTGGTCTCGGCGCAGTTCCTGCACTCCCCGGTCGAGCAGGACGGGGAACGCGACCAGATCCTGCGCCGGGCCGCCGCGGCCGTCGCGCCGGGCGGCGCGCTGCTGATCGGCAGTCACGCCGGCTGGGCCTCGAACCAGGCCGAGGCGCACAGCCACCACGACGTCCACTTCCCGACCCTGGACGAGATGCTCGCGGCGATCGCGCCCGCGCCTGAGGAGTGGCAGATCGAGACCAAGGACCTGGTCGAACGGGAATGGACCGCCCCCGACGGCAGCACCGGCACCCGCAGCGACAGCGTGCTGCGACTGCGCCGGATCCGGTAGCGCCCGGTCCCAGCAAGCTCACAGCTGAGCCCCAGCCTGCCCGGAGCGGGGTTCGCGACCGTGGTCGGCATGACCACAGTGCCCACCCGCGAACCCGCAGTCGCGGAACCCGCCGCGCTCAGGCCGGTTCTGGACGTCGTGATTCCCGTCTACAACGAAGAGCGCGATCTGGCGGTGTGCGTGCGACGACTGCACGCGCACCTGCGCAACGGATTTCCGTTCCCGGCGCGCATCACCGTCGCCGACAACGCCAGCACCGACGACACACTCCAGGTGGCGCGGCTACTCGAACGAGAACTGGACGATGTGCGCGTCCTGCACCTGGACGCCAAGGGCCGGGGCCGGGCGCTGCGCGCCGCGTGGGCCGGCTCCGACGCGGCGGTGGTCGCCTACATGGACGTGGACCTGTCCACCGATCTGAACGCACTGCTGCCGCTGGTGGCCCCGCTGGTGTCCGGGCACTCCGATCTCGCGATCGGGACCCGCCTCGGTGCGGGCGCGCGGGTGGTGCGCGGGCCCAAGCGCGAAGTCATCTCCCGCTGCTACAACCTGCTGCTGAAAACCACGCTGCGCGCGGGCTTCTCGGACGCCCAGTGCGGCTTCAAGGCGATCCGGGCCGACGTGGCGCGCGAGTTGCTGCCGCTGGTCCGCGACGGCGAATGGTTCTTCGACACCGAACTGCTGGTGCTGGCCGAACGGGCCGGGCTGCGCATCCACGAGGTGCCGGTCGACTGGATCGACGACCCGGACAGCCGGGTCGACCTCCTCGACACCGCGCGCAAGGACCTGCGCGGCATCGGCCGCCTGGTGCGGGCGCTGACCACCGGAGCGCTGCCGCTCGAGGAACTGCGGCACTCGCTCGGGCGCGAGCCGCTGGTACCCGGCGTGCCGCTGGGCATGGTCGGGCAGCTGGTGCGGTTCGCCCTGGTCGGCGTGCTCAGCACCCTGGCCTACCTGCTGCTCTACCTGGCGTTGCAGCCGCTCGTCGGTCCGCAGGCGGCCAATCTGCTCGCGCTGGGCAGCACCGCGATCGGCAACACCGCCGCCAACCGCGCCTTCACCTTCGGCGTGCACGGCTCAGCCGGGGCGCTCACCCACCAGTTCCAGGGGCTGGTGATCTTCGGCATCGGCTTGGTGCTGACCAGCGGATCGCTGTTCGCGCTGCATCATTGGGCCGCGGGCGCGCCGATCGCGCTGGAGCTGACGGTGCTGGTGCTGGCCAATCTGCTGGCCACTGCGGTCCGGTTCGTCGGACTGCGCTGGGTCTTCCGCGATCCCACCGGGGCCCTGCGCAACGAGGCCGCGGAGCGACCGGCCGGGGCCGACCGGCCGTTCCCGACGCCGGGATCGCCGTGGCGCCCGCCCCACGCCGCCGCGACGAACGAGGAGGCGGATCGATGACCGCGACCATTACCCAGTCGGCGAGTCCACCCGCCCAGCGCCGCTATCGCTGGGAATTGCCCGCCCTGGCCGCACTGCTGCTGGGCACGCTGGTCGCCTACCTGTGCAACCTCAGCGCCAACGGCTGGGCCAACTCGTTCTATTCCGCTGCGGTACAAGCAGGTTCGCAATCCTGGACGGCCTTCTTCTTCGGCTCCTCGGACGCCGCGAACTCCATCACCGTCGACAAGCCACCGGCCTCGCTGTGGCTGATGGAGCTGTCGGTCCGGCTGTTCGGGCTCAGCAGCTGGAGCATCCTGGTGCCCCAGGTGCTGCTCGGCGTCGCCTCGGTGGCGCTGCTGTGGGCCACCGTGCGGCGGCCCTTCGGTCCGGTCGCCGGCCTGCTGGCCGGGCTGATCCTCGCGGTGACGCCGGTCGCGGCGCTGATGTTCCGGTTCAACAATCCGGAGGCGCTGCTGGTGTTCCTGATGATCGCGGCGGCCTGGGCACTCACCCGCGCGGTCTCCGACGGGCGCACCCGCTGGCTGGTCCTGACCGGCGTCTGCGTCGGATTCGGCTTCCTGACAAAGCAATTGCAGGTCCTGCTCATCGTGCCGCCGCTGGCGCTGACCTATCTGATCGCCGGGCCGCCGAAACTCGGCCGGCGGATCGGGCAGCTCTGCGCCGCCGGCGCCGCCATGCTCGTGGCCGCCGGCTGGTGGCTGCTGGCGGTCGAGCTGTGGCCCGCCGGCTCCCGGCCGTGGATCGGTGGCTCGCAGCACAATTCGATCCTGGAACTGACGCTCGGCTACAACGGCCTCGGCCGCCTCAACGGCGAGGAGACCGGCAGCGTCGGGGGCGGCGGCGCGGAGTTGCCGCCCGGCGGCAACGGCATGTGGGGCAGCACCGGGATCACCCGGATGTTCGAGGCCGCGCAGGGCGGGCAGATCGCCTGGCTGATCCCCGCCGCGCTGGTCGGCCTGGTCGCCGGGATCCTGTTGCGCGGCAAGGCAGCCCGCACCGACGAGCGGCGCGCGGCGCTGATCCTGTGGGGCGGCTGGCTGGTGCTGACCGGCCTGGTGTTCAGCTATATGGCGGGCATCTTCCACCAGTACTACACGGTGGCGCTGGCGCCCGCGGTGGCGGCGCTGACCGCCGCCGGCGCGGTGCAGCTGTGGCGGGAACGGCAGCGGGCGTGGGTGCGCCTCGCGCTCGCCGCGGGCCTCGGCCTGAGCACCGCCACGGCGTGGATATTGCTTTCCCGCAGTGCGAGTTTCGTGCCGTGGCTGCGCTGGGCTGTGCTGGCCGCCGGCGTTCTGGCCACCGTGGCCCTGCTCTTCCCCGCGCCGCGCAAGCTCGCGGTCGCGGCCGCGCTGACCGCCGCCTTCGTCGGATTGTCCGGACCCGTCGCCTACAGCGCCGACACCCTCGCCACCGCGCACCAGGGCTCGATTCCCACGGCGGGCCCGGAGGTCGGCGGCCGCGGCATGCACCCGCCGGGCGGCGCGATCCTGCGGGGGCCCGGTGCGGCTGCTCCCGACGACGGCGCACCGCTACCCCCGGACGGCCAGGCGCCCGGTAGCGACGGACAGCTCATCGCCCGCGACGGTCAGCCCGACGGCAGGGCCGGACAACCCGGCGGACGCGACGGCGGCCCCGGCGGACTGCTCGGCGGCGCCGCGCCCAGCACCGCGGTGACCACGCTGCTGCAACGTGACGGGGCCGATTACACCTGGGCCGCGGCCACCGTCGGCTCGCAGAGCGCCGCCGGATATCAGCTGGCCACCGAACTCCCGGTGATGCCGATCGGCGGCTTCAACGGCAGCGACCCCTCCCCCACCCTGCGGGAGTTCCAGGATTATGTGGCCCAGCACCGCATCCACTACTTCCTCGGTGGCGACTCCCACGGCCGGGGCAGCGGCACCGCCGCGCAGATCACCGAGTGGGTACGGGAACACTTCACCGCCACGGTGGTCGACGGCGTCACGCTCTACGACCTGACCGAGCCGCTCTCCTAGCACCGCGACGCCCGCAACTTGAAATATTCGAATTCGAAGACCGCACCGCGGTTTTCGGCGAGGATGATGCGCGCGCCCGAATTCCCCGGGCCGCGTATCACTCTCGACTGAGCGGGAACCGCGTGAACACGATCAAGAGATTGGCCTGCACCGCGCTCGGCGTCTTCGTCGCCGTGCTGTTTCTCGCCGGATTCGGCGGTGTCGCGGCGGCCGAGCCGAATTCGGCGCCCGCACCGGTCGCGGCGGCGCCCGCGCCGGCGGCGACACCGGTCGCCGCCTGCATGGCGCCGGGCGACAGCATCGGGCTGCGCACCGGCTTGGGCGCGGTGCTCGGCACCACGCTGGGCGCCATCGCCGGACTGCCGATCTTCTTGTTCGGCGCGATCCCCGGCGCGGTGCTCGGCGGGCTGATCGGGGCGATGGCCGGGTCGACCTGGTACGCCCTGGACGCCGGTCAGGCGCCGCAGGGCTGCTGAATCTCAGCCGGCGGCAAGCCATTCCGCGAACGTCGGGCCGGCGAGCACGGCGTGCGGCCCGGCCAGCAGGGTGCCGTCCTCGTATTGCGCGCGATCGGGGTTGGCCGGGTCGCTGACCTCCTCGACCCGCACCGACCCGCCGCGCTTCGCCGCCACCAGCGCCGCGGCGGCGGCCATCGTCTCCGGGCGCGGACCGGCGATCTCGGGAATCGGGCCGCCCACCGCCTCCGGGATCGGTGCGAGCGCGGTCGCGACCAGCGCCTCCGCGACGGTGCGCGCCGCGACCAGCTGGGTCCGCATCCGCGAGACGTAGGCCACCTCGCCCTGCGTGCCCCAGCCGAGCATCACCTCGACCAGCTCGTGGAACTGCGCGGCGCGCAGGATCTGCACCGGCAGCGGGCCTTCGCGCAGCACCCGCTCGTGCACCAGCTTGGCGGCGTTGTAGCCGCCGGTGGCGTCGTCGATACCGATGATGGAGACCGCCACCAGCCGCTCCACCCCGGTCTTGCGCCCCGCCTCGTGCAGATTGCGCGCGGAAGCGGTGAAGAACTCCGTGGCGACGTCCTTGTCGGCCGACGGGGTGCTGGAGGCGTCGATCACGACCCGCACACCGTCCAGCGCCTCGACCAGGCCCGCCCCGGTCTCCAGGTCAACACCGTCGGCGCGGGAGAACGCGACCACCTCGTGGCCCTGCTCGGTCAGCACGTCGACCACGTGCCGGCCGAGCCGTCCGGTCGCCCCGGCCACCGCGATCTTCGTCGAGTTCGTCATCGTCCCGCTCCTTCAGCTCTGGTTTCGCGGTGTTGTTCCGCGTTCACAGAGAGGACGACGCCGGGACGGCGAGTGTGACATCGCGCGGTCAGCGGGGCGCGTTCAACGCGGTGTGCAGGGTGGCCGACCACTGCTCGACGATCCGCTTGCGGCGGGCCGAGTCGTCGGTCAGCACGTCGGCCAGGCCGAGGCCGCGGGCCAGATCCAGAGTGGCCTGCACCAGGTGGTGGGTGACCGGGTCGGAATCGTCGACGCCGAGCGCCTCCACCGCGCGCCGGTGCGCGATCCGGCCGAACTTGGCTTCCAGCGGCACGATTCGCTCGCGCAGCACCGGATCGGCGGCGGCGTGCGTCCACACCTGCAGCGCCGCCTTGAACAGCGTCGTGGTGTAGGACTCCACCAGTCCGGCCACCACGGCCTCGGTGCGCGCCGGGCCCGCCGCGACCGCGGCCACCGCGATCGCCTCGGACTTCGACTGCGCCATCCGGGTGTCGAACATGTACTCCAGCGCCGCGGTGATCAACTCCTCCCGGGTCGGGAAGTGATGCTGGGCCGCGCCGCGCGACACCCCCGCCCGCTCGGCCACCACCGACACCGTGGCGGCGGCCCAGCCGCGCTCGGCCAGACAGTCGATGGTCGCCTCGAGCAGCCGCTGCCGGGTGGCCCGGCTGCGGTCCTGCTTGGGTTCGTGCGGTGTCGCCATCCGCTTATTGTGCCCAGCTCGGCGGCCGCCGCTGCAGGAAGGCCAGCATGCCCTCCTGCACCTCCGGGGTGCCGAAGAAGCTCGCCGACCGCTTGGCCAGATCCTCGGCCGAGTCGTCGAAGGCGGCCAGGATGCCGCCGTTGACCAGACTCTTGGCCTCGGCCAGACCCTGCGGTGAGCCCTTGCGGAGTTCACCGCAGAGCCGGGCCACCTCGGCCGCCGGGTCCTCGGCGGTCACGGTGACCAAGCCGATCTCCCGCGCCGTCGCGGCGTCGAACTTCTCGCCGGTCAGATAGAACCGGCTGGCCGCGCGCGGATCCAGGCGCGGCAGCAGGGTCAGCGAGATCATGAAGGGCGCCAACCCGATACGCACCTCGGTGAGGGCGAACGAACTGCCCTGCCCGGCGACCACCAGATCGCAGGCGGCGATGATGCCCATGCCGCCCGCCCGGACATTGCCGTCGATCTGGGCGATCACCGGCTTGGGGATCTCCACCAGGCGGCGCAGCACGCCGATCATCACGCGGGTGCGTTCGTCGGCCGCCACCGCCGGGTCCGCGTTGCCGGCCTCGCTCAGATCGGCGCCCGCGCAGAAGGTGTTGCCGGTGTGCGCCAGCACGATCCCGCGCACCGCCGGATCCTCCCAGGCCCGGTCCAGGCCCTGGAGCAGCTCGGCCACCAGGCGCGCGGACAGGGCATTGCGGTTGTGCGGCGAGTCCAGGGTGAGGACCGCGAAACCGTCGCGCAGTTCGTAGCGCACGTAGGGTGCGGACGAGGACTCGCTCATCACGTCTCCTTCGAAATCGGCTGATCAGTAGGACTTCGGCAGGCCCAGCGAGAACTGGGCGACGAAGTTGAGCACCATCTCCCGGCTCACCGGCGCGATCCGGCCGATGCGGGCGGCGGCCAGCATGGCGGCCAGGCCCACGTCCCGGGTCAGGCCCGCGCCGCCGTGGGTCTGGATGGCCTGGTCCAGCGCCTTGATATTCGCCTCGGCGGCCGCGTATTTCGCCATGTTCGCGGCCTCGGCCGCGCCCATCTCGTCGCCCGCGTCGTAGAGCGTGGCGGCCTTCTGCATCATCAGCTTGGCCAGTTCGGTCTCGATCTTGACCTGCGCCAGCGGATGCGAGATGCCCTGGTGCGCACCGATCGGCGTCTTCCAGACCGTGCGCTCCTTGGCGTAGGCGGTCGCCCGGTCGATGGCGTAGCGCGCGCCGCCGACAGCCATCGCCGCGCCCATGATCCGCTCGGGGTTCAGGCCCGCGAACAACTGCATCAGCGCCGCGTCCTCGGATCCGACCAGCGCGGTGGCGGGCAGGCGCACATCGTCGAGGAACAGCGTGAACTGATGGTCCGGCTCGATGATGTCCATCTCCTGGGCCGTCTTCTCGAAGCCCTCGGCATCGGTCGGCACGATGAACAGCGCCGGCTTGAGCTTGCCGGTCTTGTGATCCTCGGTGCGGCCCACGATGAGCACGGCCTCGGCCTGGTCCACGCCGGAGATGTAGATCTTGCGGCCGTTGAGGATCCAGTCGTCGCCGTCGCGGCGCGCGGTGGTGGTGATCTGGTGCGAGTTGGAGCCGGCGTCGGGCTCGGTGATGCCGAAGACCATCTTGCCGGTGCCGTCGGCGAGCTTGGTCAGCCACTCCGACTTCTGCGCGTCGGTGCCGTACTTGGTGATGATGGTGCCGCAGATGGCCGGGGAGACCACCATCAGCAGCAGGCCCGCGCCCTGCGCGGAGAGCTCCTCCTGCACCAGCGCCAGCTCGTACATGCCCGCGCCGCCACCGCCGTACTCCTCCGGCAGATTCACCCCGAGGAAGCCGAGTTTGCCCGCCTCGTCCCACAACTCGTCGAGCGGCTCGCCCTTGCGCGCCTTGGGCAGCACGTAGTCGCGGTAGTTGAACTTGGCGGCCAGGGCGGCCACCGCGGCGCGCAGCGCCTGCTGCTCTTCGGTCTCGATGAAACTCATGGCTACTCCTCGTTTTCCGCGGGATCGACGACCGCGAGCACGGTTCCGACGTCGACCTGCTGGCCGACGCTGACATTGAGGGCGCTCAGCACGCCGTCGGCGGGCGCGGCGATGGTGTGCTCCATCTTCATCGCCTCCAGCCACAGGATCGGCTGACCCTGCACGACCCGGCTGCCCACCTCCGCGCCGAGCCGGATCACGCTGCCCGGCATGGGCGCCAGCAGCGACCCGGTGGCGACCTGGTCGGCCGGATCACTGAACCGCGGCAGCTTGCGCACGGCGACCGGGCCCAGCGGCGAATCGACGCAGATCAGATCGTCGTAGCGGGCGACGGTGAACTGCCGCCGCACCGGCCCGCGGGCACCCGGGACCGCCAGCACCACGCGCTCCGGCGCGGCCTCGAGCACGTCGAGCCCGTCGTGGCCCTCGACCGTGACCGCGTCGCGGCCGAATCGGTAGGCCACCTCGTGGATTCCGCTGGTCCGGCTCTCGTAGGACTTGCGCTGCGACTGCGCGGGCAGGTTGCGCCAGCCGCTGGGCAGGCCGCCCACCACCCGGGCCGCCCTGCGGTTCGCGGCGGCGTCGGCCAGCGCGGCCGCCACGATGGACAGCGCCTCGTCCGCCGCCGACGCCAAAGGTGCCGCGAGCGTGTCCAATCCGTGCGTGGCGAAGAACGCGGTGTCGGTGTCGCCGGCCAGGAACGCCGGATGCCGCAGCACGCGCACCAGCAGATCGCGGTTGGTGACCAGGCCGTGGATCTCGGCGCGCTGGAGAGCGGCGGCCAGCACCCTGGCCGCCTCGTCGCGGGTCTCGCCGTAGGAGATGACCTTGGCCAGCATCGGGTCGTAGTGCACGCCGACCACCGAGCCGTCGACCACGCCGGTGTCCAGGCGCACACCCGGCCGCTCCAGCAGGTCGAATTCGGTGGCCACCAGCGGAATGTGGATGCGGTGCACCGGGCCGCTCTGCGGCTGCCAGTCCTGCGCCGGATCCTCGGCGTAGAGCCGGACCTCGATCGAATGCCCGCGCATGTGCGGCGGTTCGGCCGCCAGGTGCGCGCCCGCGGCGACGTCGAGTTGCAGGCGAACCAGATCCAGGCCGGTAGTCAGCTCGGTGACCGGATGCTCCACCTGCAAGCGGGTGTTCATCTCCAGGAAGAAGAACTCACCGGCCTCGTCGGCGAGGAACTCCACGGTGCCCGCCCCGGCGTAGCCGATCGCGCCCGCCGCCAGTCGCGCCGCTTCGAAGAGCCGCTTGCGCATGCCCGGAATCCGTTGCACCAGCGGCGAAGGAGCCTCCTCGACCACCTTCTGGTGCCGGCGCTGGATCGAGCACTCGCGCTCCCCGACCGCCCAGATGACGCCGTGCTCGTCGGCCATGACCTGCACCTCGATGTGCCGGCCGGTCTCCAGGTAGCGCTCGCAGAAGACGGTCGGATCGCCGAAGGCGGACTCGGCCTCGCGGCGGGCCGCCTCGAGCTGCGGAGTCAGGTCGGCCAGCTCGCGCACCACCCGCATGCCGCGGCCGCCGCCACCGGCGGAGGCCTTGATCAGCACCGGCAGGTGCGCCTCGGTGACCTCGGCCGGATCCAGTTCGGCCAGCACCGGGACACCGGCGGCGTCCATCAGCTTCTTGGCGGCGACCTTGGAGCCCATCTGCTCGATCGCCTCGACCGGCGGCCCGATCCAGACCAGGCCCGCGGCCTGCACGGCCTTCGCGAAATCGGCGTTCTCGGAGAGGAATCCGTAGCCGGGGTGCACGGCGTCCGCGCCCGCGGCCAGCGCCGCCTCGATGATCGACTCGCCGCGCAGGTAGGTCTCCGCGGGGGTATTGCCCGGAAGGCGCACTGCCGCATCGGCTTCGGTGACGTGCGGCGCGGCGGCGTCGGCATCCGAGTACACCGCGACGGTCTCCAGACCCAGGCGGCGGCAGGTGGCGAACACGCGCCGGGCGATCTCGCCGCGGTTGGCGACCAGAACACTGGTGATGGTCATGTGCGGCCTCACATCCGGAAGACGCCGAAGCCCTCGGCGCCCTTGATCGGGGCATTGTGGATGGCGGACAACGCCATTCCCAACACCGTGCGGGTATCGCGCGGATCGATGACGCCGTCGTCGTAGAGCCGCCCGGACATGAACATCGGCAGCGACTCGGCCTCGATCTGCGCCTCCACCATGGCGCGCATCCCGGCGTCGGCTTCCTCGTTGAACGGCATGCCCTTGGCCTCGGCCGCGGCCCGGCCGACGATGGAGATGACGCCGGCCAGCTGCGCGCCGCCCATCACGGCGGATTTCGCACTGGGCCAGGCGAAGACGAAGCGCGGGTCGTAGGCGCGCCCGCACATGCCGTAGTGGCCCGCGCCGTAAGAGGCGCCCATCAGCAGCGAGATGTGCGGCACCTTCGAATTGGAGACCGCGTTGATCATCATCGCGCCGTGCTTGATGATGCCCTTCTGCTCGAACTCCTTGCCGACCATGTAGCCGGTGGTGTTGTGCAGGAACAGCAGCGGCGTGTTCTTCTGATTCGCCAGCTGGATGAACTGGGTCGCCTTCTGCGACTCCTCGGAGAACAGCACGCCGCGCGCGTTTGCCAGGATGCCGACCGGGTAGCCGTGCAGCTCGGCCCAGCCGGTGACCAGGCTGGAGCCGTAGAGCGGCTTGAACTCGTCGAAATCGGAGCCGTCGACCACGCGGGCGATGACCTCGCGCGGATCGAACGGGATCTTCAGATCCGAGGGCACGATGCCGAGCAGCTCCGCGCTGTCGAACAGCGGCTCGATCACCTCCGCGCGCGGCAGCGGGCCCTTCTTTTCCCAGTTCAGGCGCTTGATGATGGAGCGGCCGAGGCGGATCGCGTCCTGCTCGTCGGCGGCCAGGTAGTCGGCCAGGCCGGAGACCCGGGCGTGCATGTCGGCGCCGCCGAGGGATTCGTCGTCGGATTCCTCACCGGTGGCCATCTTCACCAGCGGCGGGCCGCCCAGGAACACCTTGGAGCGCTCCTTGATCATCACGGTGTAGTCCGACATGCCGGGAATGTAGGCGCCGCCGGCGGTGGAATTGCCGAAAACCAGGGCGATGGTGGGGATTCCGGCGGCCGAGAGCCGGGTCAGATCCCGGAACATGCGCCCGCCGGGCACGAAGACTTCCTTCTGCGTGGGCAGATCGGCGCCGCCGGATTCGACCAGGCCGATCACCGGCAGCCGGTTCTCCATGGCGATGTCGTTGATGCGCAGGTTCTTGCGCAGCGTCCACGGGTTCGAGGTGCCGCCGCGCACGGTGGGATCCGGCGCCACGATGATGCATTCGACGCCTTCGACCACGCCGATTCCGGCGATGACGCTCGCGCCGACGTGGAAGTCGCTGCCCCACGCGGCGAGCGGGCACAACTCGAGGAAGGGCGAGTCCTCGTCGATGAGCAACTCGATGCGCTCGCGCGCGGTCAGCTTGCCGCGCTTGCGATGCCGGGCCAGCTTGTCCGGGCCGCCGCCGGCGATCGCCTTCGCGAACTCGGCCTCGATCTCGGTCAGCTTGCCGCTCATGGCTTCCGCGGCCGCCGTGTACTCCGGCGAACCGCTGTCGAGGGTGCTGCGCAATGTGGTCAAGACTGGTACCCCAATCGTTTCGCCGCCAATCCGGTCAGAATCTCGGTGGTGCCGCCGCCGATGCCGATGATCCGGATGTCGCGGTAGTGCCGCTCCACCTCGGATTCGCGCATGTAGCCCAGGCCGCCGAAGAGCTGCACCGCCTGGTGCACCACCCACTCGCCCGCCTCGACCGCGGTGTTCTTCGCGAAGCAGACCTCGGCGATCAGATCGGTGTCGCCGGCGGCCGCGCGCTCCACCACGTTGCGGGTGTAGACGCGCGCCACATCGGTGCGGCGGTGCATCTCGGTGACGGTGTTCTGCACGGCCTGCCGGCTGATCAGCGGACGGCCGAAGGTCTCGCGGTTGCGCACCCACTCCAGGGTCAGGTCCAGGCAGCGCTGCGCCTGGGCGTAGGCCTGCACCGCCAGGCCGACGCGCTCGCTGACGAACGCGCCCGCGATCTGGAAGAAGCCCGAATTCTCCGGGCCCACCAGGTTTTCCACCGGCACCCGCACGTCCACATAGGACAGCTCGGCGGTGTCGGAGGCCAGCCAGCCCATCTTGTCCAGCTTGCGGCTGACCGTGAACCCGGGCGTGCCCTTCTCCACCACCAGCAGCGAGATGCCGCCGGAGCCGGGGCCGCCGGTGCGCACCGCGGTCACCACGAAGTCGGCGCGCACGCCGGAGGTGATGAAGGTCTTGGCGCCGTTGACGATGTAGTGATCGCCGTCGCGGCGGGCGGTGGTGGTCAGGTGCCCCACGTCCGAGCCGCCGCCGGGTTCGGTGATGGCCAGCGAGCCGATCTTCTCACCCGCCAGGGTCGGCCGGGCGAAGCGCTCGATCAGGTCCTCGTTGCCCGAGGCGATGATGTGCGGCACCGCGATACCGCAGGTGAACAGCGAGGCGAACAGGCCGCCGGAGGCGCCGGCCTGGTGGATCTCCTCGCAGACGATCATCGCGTCGATGCCGTCGCCGCCGGAACCGCCCACGGCTTCGGGGAATTGGATGCCGAGCAGGCCGAGCTCGCCCGCCTTCTTGTGCAGCTCGCGCGGGATCTCACCGTCGCGCTCCCAGTCGTCGAGGTGCGGCAGGATCTCGCGCTCGACGAAACCGCGCACGGTGGCGCGCAATTCGCGCCGCTCGGGTGAATTCCAAGGACTCACAACAACTCCACGGGGATCTCGACGTGACGGGAGCGCAGCCATTCGCCGAGCCCCTTGGCCTGCGGGTCGAAGCGGGCCTGATAGGCCACGCCCTTGCCGAGCAGACCGGAAATGATGAAGTTCACGGCGCGCAGATTGGGCAGCACGTGCCGGGTGACCGGCAGCGCGGCCGTCTCCGGGAGCAACTCCCGCAGCCGCTCGACGGTCAGCTCGTGCACCAGCCAGCGCCACTGCTCGTCGGTGCGTACCCAGACACCGATATTGGCGTCGCCGCCCTTGTCACCGCTGCGCGCGAGTGCGAGCGTGCCCAGCGGCGCCCGCCGAGTTCCCCCGGCGGGCAACGGCTCCGGCAATTCCGGTTCCGGAACATCCTCCAGCGCACGGATTTCCACGGCGGGGTCGATCGCGATGCGCGCGCCCGCGGGCAGCACCGCCAGGTGCGGCACCGCGACGGCGTCGACGTAGCCGGGCGTGTAGACGCCGTAGGGCGCACCGTTGCCCGGCAAGGTCGTGAAACTGCAGCCCGGGTAGCTCGCCAGGGCCAGCTCGACGGCCACGCTGGAGAACGCGCGCCCGACCTTGTTCGGATCCGGGTCCCGCACCACACAGCGCAGCAGCGCGCTGGCCTGCTCCTCGGTCTCGGCGTCGGGCCGGTCCAGCCGGGCCAGCGTCCACTCCAGCTCGGCGGGCCGCTGCGGCAGCCAGGCCTCCAGCTGCCGTTGCGCCAGCGCGGCTTTCGCCTCGATGTCCAGTCCGGTCAGGATGAATTCCATCTCGTTGCGGAACCCGCCCAGGGTGTTCAGCGACACCTTCAGCTGCGGCGGTGGGGCCTCGCCGGTGACGCCGCTGATCAGCACGCGGTCCGCGGCCTCCTGGCGCAGCCGGATGCTGTCCAGCCGGGTGGTGACGTCGGGACCGGCGTAGCGCGGCCCCTGGATCTCGTACATGAGCTGCGCCTGCACCGTGTCCACGGTGACCGCGCCGCCGGTGCCGGCGTGCTTGGTGATGACGCTGCTGCCGTCGGCGCGGATCTCGGCGATCGGGAAGCCGGGGCGGCCGAGGTCGGCCAGTTCGGTGAAGAACGCGAAATTGCCGCCGGTGGCCTGGGTGCTGCACTCGATGACGTGACCGGCCGCCACGGCTCCGGCCAGCTGGTCGTAATCGGTACGGCCCCAGCCGAAGTGCGCGGCCGCCGGACCCACCACCACCGACGCGTCGGTGACGCGGCCGGTGACCACGATGTCGGCGCCCGCGTTCAGGCACTCCACGATCCCCCAGGCGCCGAGGTAGGCGTTGGCGGTGAGCGGGGTGCCGAGGCCGAGTTCGCCTACTCGGGCGAGCAGGTCGTCGCCCTCGACGTGCGCGATCTTCGCGTCCAGGCCGAGATCGGCGGCGACCTTGCGCAGCTCGGCCGCGAGGCCGGCCGGGTTCAGGCCGCCCGCGTTGGCGACGATCTGCACGTTGGATTCCAGCGCTAGCGCCAGGCAGTCCCGGATCTGGCGGACAAAGGTTTTGGCGTAGCCGAGGTCCGGATCCTTCATCCGGTCCCGGCCCAGGATCAGCATGGTCAGCTCGGCGAGGTAGTCGCCGGTCAGCACGTCGAGTTGCCCGCCCTCGAGCATCTCGCGCATGGCGCCGAGCCGATCACCGTAGAACCCGGAACAGTTGCCGATCCGGAGGACCTCCGGATCGGCGGCCAGCATTCCCATCTTCGCTGGAGCCTCCTCGCTCGGCGAACCGGCGCGGTTCGCTGTCGAGACCAGCATCACATTCGAGCAAGAAAAAAGCAAGCATGCGTGCTTGTTAACGATCTCCGCAGGTCGGGGCCGGGTTTACCGAGGGCCACCCCTCACGAGGACAGACCGGGCGAACCCGGCAGAATCAGCACAATGTCCACCGACGTCACCGTGATCCTGCTGCTCGCCCTCTCCGGATTCCTGGCCGGCGGGGCCTACTCGTTCTGGAAGACCACCCGGCCCCTGGCCATCGCGCTGGGTGTGTGCGCCGTACTGGCCGCGGGCGGGGCCCTCGCCTGGGGCCTGGGCTAGAGCGCCGACAGGCGATAGATGCGCAGGTCCTCCGGAACGCCGCTGAGCGGAGCCGCGAAGAAACTGCGCCGATACGGCTTGACCACGTAGCCCAGCTCTGTCAGCGTCTCCTCCGACAGCGATTTCAAGGTCGCCTCGGAGATCATGGTGTTGCCGTTGCCGCCCGCCTCCATCACCCGGGCCGCGATCGTCACGTCCACGCCGAGCCAATCGCCGCCGATCTCCCGCGGCGAGCCGGTGTGCAAGCCGATCCGCATCTGCGGGCGATAGCCCTGCACGTCGACCGCCGCCAGATTGCGCTTGGCCTGCGCCGCCGCACGCACCGCGCGATCGGCCGAGGTGAACACCGCCATCACGCCGTCGCCCATGCGCTTGACCACGTGCCCGCCGCGATCGGCGATCGGCGGCTCGATCGCCTTGGCGACCCCGCGCAGCAGTTGCAGCGTGGCCTCGTCACCCACCGACAGCGACCAGCGCGAGAATGCCACCAGGTCGGTGAACATGACGGTTACCTCAGCGCTACCTTTTCCCCGGCCGACCCGCTCCAGCATCGCCTGCCAGACCTGCAACGCGCCGAAACCGATCTCGCGCGCCGCGCTCGGCGTATCGCCGACCAGCTTGTCCGCGGCCCGCGCCACCGCGCGGGCGCCGCCCGGGCCCGAAACCGACAGCGGGTCACCGAAAGACGGATCACCCGGCAGCTGCTCGCGCGCCCGGCGCAGCGCGCCGATGAAATCCGGGCGCTGGTTCGCGGCGTTCATCAGCGCCGACAGCTGGCCACGACGGAAGACCCGCTCTCCGCGGCGCGGGGGGCGCGGCAGGTCGGCCGGTTCGAGCGGAATGACTACTTCAGGCGAAACGCCCCCATCGGCCTCCGGCTCCGGCACGGGTTCGGTACCGCCGGAAGGTGTATCCCTCACGCCCCGAGCGTAGCTCAGGCGATCCGAGGTCGGCGGGTTACTCATCGTCGCCATCGTGCTACCCCACTATCGGTCGGTGCGGCCACACCATTGGGCCCGCCGATGGATAACTCGAGGATTGCTGTGATCGAGGCTACCGTCGCCGGCGGACGGCAGGGAAGAGACCTGCTTCACACAGCACCGCGGCCCGGTGCGGGACATATCCCACACCGGACCGCGGTAGGCACATCGACCACCGGGCAGTGGCAGGCGATGCGTCGGAGCACGCGGACCTCCCGACAAGGTCGCGGGCTCCTACCCGAGTGGCGAGGGAGGCCTCCTCGGGTGGATTCTGGTCAGGCGTCGCGCTTGTTCACCAGGTACAGCGCGGCACCGAAGATCACCGCGACGAACGCCGCGAAGTAGAGCATGCTGCCCCAGACGCCCCAGTGGAACTGGGTGCTGGTGGCCTCACCGGCCGAGCCCAGGTACCGCTGGCCGTTGGCGAAGGGCAGGAACGGCCCGATGTTCTTCGAGACCCACGGGATGCTGCCGATCAGGCCCTCGATCAGCAGCGGCCACAGCACCAGCAGCGAGATGGCCGCGGCCGACTGCCGCACCAGCACGCCGACCGCCACGGCCAGCAGCACGCACAGGAAAGCATAGATCGGCACGCCGTAGAGCTGGCGCCAGGTGTCTCCGTTGGTCAGGTCGAGCAGGGGGCGCAACTCCGGCTTGGCGAGCACCTTGACCAGGAAATAGGCCAGCGCGACGATGATGCCGGTGAGCACGGCGCCGTAGACGCCGAGCAGGCCCGCCTTGGTGCTGATCACCCGGCCGCGATGCGGGGTGGCCTGGAAGGTGGTGCGGATGATGCCGAACCGGTACTCGTTGGTCACCGCCAGCGCCGCCATGATGGTCAGCACCATCACGCCCAGCCCGGCGACGCCGCTGGCCGCCAGCCCCGGCGACAGCGACGGCGCGTTCTCGCCGTCCTCGGTGCCGTAGGTGGCATTGGTGATCAGCGTGAACAGCAGGGGCAGGCCCAGGCCGATCGCGACGATGATCACCGTGCACCACCAGGGCGACCTGGTCGAGGTGAGCTTGATGCGTTCCGCTGTCAACACGCCCATCAGAGCGCACCTCCCATCACTTCTTCGAAGCCGGCGCCGTGGTACTGCACCGCACCACCGGTCATCCGCATGAACGCCTCCTCCAGCGAGGCCCGCTGCGGCGACAACTCGTACAGGGTGATCTCGTTCGCGGCGGCCAGTTTGCCGACCGCGTCACTGGTGACGTCCACCGCGATCAGCGCGTCCGAACCTTCCTCGCGCACGGTCATCCCGTTCGAGGTCAGCAGGCTGCGCAGCTGATCCAGCTGCGGACTGCGCACGCGCACCGTCGATTCCGAGGCCTTCTCGATGAATTCCTTTGTGCTGGAATCGGAGATGAGCTGGCCGCGGCCGATGACCACCAGGTGCTCGGCGGTCTGCGCCATCTCCGAGAGCAGGTGACTGGAGACCAGCACCGTGCGGCCCTCGGAGGCCAGCCGCTGCATGAAGCGGCGGATCCACAGGATGCCCTCCGGATCGAGGCCGTTCACCGGCTCGTCGAACAGCAGCACCTGCGGATCGCCGAGCAGCGCGCCGGCCAGGCCGAGCCGCTGCGACATACCCAGGGAGAAGCCGCCCGCGGGCTTGCCCGCCACCTCGGACAGGCCGACGAGCTTGAGCACCTCGTCCACCCGGGACACCGGAATGTTGTTGGTCGCCGCCATCCAGCGCAGATGCGAGCGCGCCGAGCGATTCGGGTGCACCCACTTCGCGTCCAGCAGCGCGCCGACCTCGCGCAGCGGCTGGCTCAGCTCGTGGTACGGCTTGCCGTTGATCAGCGCCGTGCCCGCGGTGGGTTGATCCAAGCCCAGGATCATCCGCATCGTGGTGGATTTGCCAGCGCCGTTGGGTCCGAGGAAGCCGGTCACCTGTCCGGGATGGACGGTGAACGAGAGATCCTGAACCGCGACGGTCTGGCCATAGTGTTTGGTCAGGCCCCTCAGTTCGATCATGCCGCCAAGCATTCCGTAAAAACGGCGCGGATGCGTCAGCAGAAGGTGCCGAGTCGCCTCATCCTTCAGGATGAGAAAACCCCGGACGTGGTGGTCAGCGCGCTGGGGAGGAAGCCTGAGCCCAGAAGCGCTTCGGAATCCGCCCGGCGTGCCGGGCCGAGTACCCCGCGCGCACCGCGTCGGCCATCGCGGCCGCCATCAGCGCGGGCTGCCGCGCCCTGGTCACCGCCGTCGCCAGCAGCACCGCCGAGCAGCCGAGCTCCATCGCCAGCGCCGCGTCGCTGGCGGTGCCGATGCCGGCGTCGAGCACCACCGGGACGCCCGCGGCCGCCACGATCATCTCGATATTGTGCGGATTGCCGATGCCCAGGCCGGTGCCGATCGGCGAGCCCAGCGGCATGACCGCGACGCAGCCCGCGTCCTCCAGCCGGCGGGCCAGCACCGGATCGTCGTTGGTGTAGGGCAGCACGTGGAAACCGTCGTCGACCAATTGCTCGGCGGCGCTGAGCAATTCGACCGGATCCGGCAGCAGCGTGCGCTCGTCGAACACCACCTCGAGCTTCACCCAGTTCGTGTCCAGCGCCTCGCGCGCCAGGCGCGCGGTCAGCACCGCCTCGGCGGCGGTGCGGCAACCCGCGGTGTTCGGCAGCGGCATGATGTCGAGCCGCTTCAGCAGATCGAGCACGCCGGTGCCGCCCGCCGCGTCCACCCGGCGCATGGCGACCGTGGTCAGCTCCGTGCCCGAGGCCAGCAGCGCCTCCTCCAGCACGGTCAGGCTCTCCGCGCCGCCGGTACCCATGATCAGCCGCGAGCCGAACTCCCGGTCGGCGATCCGCAGCGGTTCCAGGTCAGCCACCCTGCACCGCCGTCAGCACCTCGATGTTCCAGCCGCGACCGACCGGCTCGTCCCAGCGCGACTTCGGGAAGACGGCGCCGTCGACGGCCAGGGCCACGCCCTGGCACGGCAACTCCAGCCGGCCCAAGAGCTCGCGCACGGTGAGCGGCTCGGCGAACTCGTGGTCCTGCCCGTTGACGGTGACCCCGATCGGAATCGAAGTAGTGGTCATCGAATACCTCCTGAAGACGATGCGAGCGGCGACGCGGGTGGCGTCGAGAAGCGCCGCGGGTCGGCGGATCGCGCCTCCGGCAGCGGGGATCCGGCGAGCTCGCCCAGCACCGCGGCCACGGTGAGCGGGGTGGTGAGCATGCCGTTGCGGCCGTGACCGGTGGCGATCACGATCCGGTCGGTGTGCCTGCCGATCAGCGGCAGGTTGTCCGGGGTGCCGGGCCGGGAACCGGCACTCGCCTCGGACAGTTCGTATTCGGCGATGCCGGGCAGGACCGCCTCGGCGTCGGCGATCAGGTCGCGGACGCCGCCGACGGTCACGGTGGTGTCGAACCCGGCCTCGTACTGCGTCGCGCCGACCACGATGCCGTCCCCGCGCGGCACCAGGTAGACCGGGCGGCCGTGCACCCGGGCGCGGATCACCCGGCGCGGCACCGGCGTCGCGCCCGGCCGGTGCCGCAACCGCAGGATCTCACCCTTGACCGGGCGGACCGGCAACTCGGGGCACAGCCGGGCCGAGGCGGCGCCGGCCGCCAGCACGATCTGATCGAACGCGAGCCGGGCCGGTTCGGCGACGGACTCGGCCCGGAATTCGACCCCGGCCGCCGCGGCGGCCCGGCGGAGCGCCTCGACCAGGCGGCGATTGTCGAGGGCGGGCTCGGCGGCGGCGAGCAGTCCGGCGCGCACCGTGCGGGCCAGGCCGGGTTCCGCCGCACGCACGCCGGACCGATCCAGCACCCGCAGGTCGTGGCCGTGACCGCCGACCCAGTCGGCGACGGTGCGCAGGTCGGCGGCGTCGGCGGCGTCCAGGGCGACGGTCAGCGTTTCCGCGGCGACGAAGACGTCCACGCCGGTCCGCTCGCGCAGCCGCTCGGCGAACTCCGGCCAGCGGGCCAGCGCGGCCGCGCCGAACTCCAGCACGGCCTCCTCGCCCGGCCAGCCCTCCGACAGCGGTGCGAGCATGCCGCCCGCCACCCAGGAGGCGCCGGAACCGGGCGCGGGATCGAACAGGGTGACCGACCAGCCCGCCTCGGCGGCCCGCCAGGCCACACCCAGCCCGACGACGCCGCCACCGACGACGGCCAACGTCCGCATCCTGTACCGCCTCCTACCGCTCGGCCTCGAAGCACTGGGGATCCCGTGGGGCACGGACCCCGCCCAGAGCTCGAGCCGGGCGCAGCTTCCGAATCGGCGCCCCCGAGAGGCGGCGCCTGTATCGCATATCAACGGTAGCGCGGCTACCGTCGGAGTCGTGCAACCCTCCCACCAGAAAAGATCACTTTCCCCCCGGGAACGACTAGCCGGCGCCCGGCTGTATCTGTGCACCGACGCACGCCGGGAGAAAGGGGACCTGGCCAAGTTCGCCGACGCGGCGCTGGCGGGCGGAGTGGACATCATCCAGCTCCGGGACAAGGGGTCGGCGGGCGAGGCGAAGTTCGGCCCGCTCGAGGCCAAGGCCGAGCTGGGCGCGCTCGCCGAACTCAAGGCCGCCGCCCGGCGGCACGGTGCCCTGTTCGCGGTGAACGACCGCGCCGATCTGGCCCTCGCCGCCGGCGCCGACGTCCTGCATCTGGGCCAGGGCGACCTGCCGCCCTGGTACGCGCGCCGCATCCTCGGGAACGACGTGGTGATCGGGCGCTCCACCCACAATCGCGCGCAGGCCGGGCTGGCCGCGATCGACGAGCACATCGACTACTTCTGCACCGGCCCGGTGTGGGCCACGCCGACCAAGCCGGGCCGCACCCCCTCCAGCATCGACCTGATCCGCTCCACCGCCGACGCGCACCCGACCCGGCCGTGGTTCGCCATCGGCGGCATCGACGCGAGCCGGGTCCCCGAGGTGCTCGACGCGGGGGCCGATCGGATCGTCGTGGTCCGGGCCATCACCGACGCGCGGGATCCGGAGGCGGCCGCGCGCGAACTCAAGGCCGCGCTACTGGCCAACGCCTGACGGCCGCGGCAGCCGATGCGCGTCCGCAGCGCGCGCCGACTCGCACCGGACGCTCAGTTCAGCAGCTGACCGCGGGTCAGCGCCAGCACGGCGCCGTTGTGCTCCGCCGCGACAGGCTCGTCGGCCGCGGCGGCGCCGTCGACGATGCGGGCGTGGGCGCCCGGTCCGTCCGGTTCGGCGTGCAGCCAATAGAAGCCCTGGCCGGCGAGATCCACCGTGCGGGGCAGCGCGGCCGCGACCTGGCGGGCGTCGTCGTGGTCGGTGAGCTCGTCCAGGCGGACGCGGGCCGGGGCCGCCCGCAGTTCCGGCCAGGCCAGGGCGAAGGCGGGATGCAGCGGGCGCGCGTCGACCTCGGCCTCCGGCACCCAGGACAGCTCGGCGCTCTCGCGGTTGCGGCTGGTCGGCAAGGTCATCACCGCGTCGGCGACCACGGTCGTGTAGGTCCAGCCGCTGGCAGCCGTCGCCGTCACGCGCTCGCTGCGTACTCGCACGTCGGCGGGGTTGATGCCCGCCTCCTCCCAGGCCTCGCGCACGGCCGCGTGCACCGAGGTCTCGTGGCTGTCGCGGGCTCCACCGGGCAGCGCCCAGGTGCCGCCCTGATGACTCCACAGCGCGCGATGCTGCAGCAGCACCGCGGAGCCGCCGTCGGGCAGCGGGGCCCGCAGCAGCAACCCGGCGGCGCCGAAGCGACCCCAGTGCCGAACGCCGTTGGGGTCCTTGGCCCACCCGTCACCGTCACCACGCATCGCCAACCATCCTCATCCCACCGTGGGTGACCTGGGCCGCCCACTGGTTTTCCAGGGGTGTCTCGCATCCCCGGCACCGGTAAGCCCACAATAAACTGCGACCCAGGCGCACAGGGAGGCGCGGACCCGGAGGTGGAGATGGCTCGGACCGAGCAGTTGTCCGCGCGCAGACAGCTCCGCGATGTCCAGGTCGCCAAGGTCCGGGCCCAGCTGGACCCGGCCAATATCCGGTCCTTCGCCGAGTCCTCCCCCGGCCGGCTGCTCGCCTTCGGCCTGCTGCTGATCGCGCTGTGCCTGGCCGCCGGGTGGGTCACCGCGAGCGCGGTCAGCGATCGCCAGCAGGCCCTGGACGTACTGCTCGACGACACCGAACCGGACGCGCACTCCGCGCACCGCCTCTACACCTCGCTGTCGATCGCCGACGCGGCCGCCGCCACCGCGTTCATCTCCGGCGGGGTCGAGCCGGAAACCGTGCGGAACCGGTACACCCGGGCCGTCGGCGCGGCCGCCGCGGAACTGGTCACCCAGTCCGGGCACACCGGCCCCGACGGCTCGGCGGACCACCGGCTGCGCACCGGCATCGCGACCGGGCTGCCGGTCTACACCGGGGTGATCGAGACGGCGCGCACCAACAACCGCATCGGCTATCCGGTGGGCGCCGCGTATCTCAGCGAAGCCTCGAATCAGATGCAGACCGTGCTGCTGCCGATGGCACAGGAATTGCAGGGCCATCGCTCCGACGCGGTCGACGCCGCGCAGAGCCACCACGTGCGCCCGCCCTGGCTCGCCATCGGCCTGCTGTTGCTCACCCTGGGCGCGCTCGGCTGGGCCCAGCGCGACCTGGCGCGCCGCTGGCGGCGCACCTTCAACGCCGGCCTGCTGCTGGCCACCGGCTCGATACTGATCCTGCTGGCCTGGACGGTGGCGGCCGGCTCCATCTCCGCCGCCGCGGTCATCCAGGGCCGGGACGAGGGCGCCGCCCCCGGATCCCGGCTCACCGAGACCCGCATCCTGGCCCAGCAGGCCCGCTCCGCGGAAACCCTGAAACTGGTGCTGCGCGACGCCACCGGCGACTACGACCGCACCTTCGACGCGGGCCTGACCCGGATGACCGAACTGCTGGCCG
Organism: Nocardia sp. NPDC050435; assembly: GCF_040655395.1. Taxonomy (NCBI): domain Bacteria; kingdom Bacillati; phylum Actinomycetota; class Actinomycetes; order Mycobacteriales; family Nocardiaceae; genus Nocardia; species Nocardia sp. NPDC050435. The sequence goes on along the minus strand of NZ_JBFAJW010000004.1, from coordinate 10,889 downwards.
GCTACCCGGCGGACGCGCCTGCGGCCGACCACCTCGTCGAGGCGCGGTCGGCGCTGGACCGCTGGCGCGGCGCCCACCAGCGGATGAACGAGACCCTGGACCGCGGCGATTTCGCCGGCGCCGCGAAGGTCGCCACCGGCCCCGGTCCCGCCGACGCCGCCGCCCAGGTCGACGCCCTCGACCGCGCCCTGGAACTGGCTCAGGACCGCACCCGGAGCACGTTGCGCGGCAACATCTCCCAGGCCGCCCGGGTGCTCGACTTCCTGGCGCCGGGCGCGCTGGCGCTCGGCATCGCGGCCGCCGTCTATGTCGGCCTGGGCCTCTGGCCACGACTACGGGAGTACCGATGAGAACCCGACTAGGCCTGCTCGCGGCGCTGGCCTCGGCCACCGCGCTGCTGAGCGGCTGTGTCAGCGACGCCGGCGACATCCCGCCGTCGCGGTCGAACACCCTGGCCGAACCGCCGCTGCCCGCCAAAGCCGTTCCGGTGCACACCGATACGCCGGTCGCCCCGGAACCCGGCCAGCGCTGCGGCGACCCGACCGCCAGCCTGCGGCCGGACGGCGCCCGCGGCGCCACCCTGGACGCCATCCGTGCCCGCGGCCGCCTGATCGTCGGCCTGGACACCGGCAGCAACCTCTTCAGCTTCCGCGACCCGGTCAGCGGCAACATCGTCGGCTTCGACGCCGACATCGCCCGCGAGGTCGCCGCGGACCTGCTCGGCAGCCCCACGCTGATCGAATTCCGCAGTCTCAGTTCCGCCGAGCGCGAGCGCGCGCTGCAGGACCACACCGTGGACCTGGTCGTGAAGACCATGACGATCACCTGCGAACGCCGGCAGAAGGTCGATTTCTCCACCGTGTACCTGCGGGCAAACCAGCGGGTGCTGACCATGAAGACCTCGGGCATCACCGGCCTGTCCGATCTGGCGGGCAAGCGGGTGTGCGTGGTCACCGGCACCACCTCGCTGGACCGGATCCGGCGCGAGCAGCCCGCCGCCACCATCCTGTCCGTGCCCACCTGGGCCGACTGCCTGGTGGTGCTGCAGCAGCGCCAGGTCGACGCGGTCAGCACCGACGACTCCATCCTGGCCGGCCTGGCCGCCCAGGACCCCTACACCGCGGTGGTCGGCGAGAGCATCAGCGTCGAGCCCTACGGGATCGGCATCCCCAAGGGCGCGGAGGATCTGGTCCGCTTCGTCAACGGCACCCTGGAGCGGATCCGGGGCGACGGCACCTGGGAGCGGCTGTACGGGCAGTGGCTCACCGGACTCGGTCCCTCGCCCGGCCCGCCGGCCCCGACGTACCAGGACTGAGCCGATGCACGACGACCAGGAACGCACCCAGCCGATCTTCGCCCCGCACAGCTTCCAGCCCACCGTCGCGGTGCCGCAGCCGCCGCCGGAGCCCGAACTGCCGGGCACCCAGGCCGCCGCGCTCGCCGACACCGGCAGACCCGATTCCGGTGCGGCGCATCGCACCTCGGGGCGCAGCGTGCGCACCGCCCGGTCCCGCCCGACGGTGCGCCGGCTCGGCGCCGGACTTGTGCCGATCCCGGACGTGCCGCCCGCCGACCCGCTCGCCGCGGTCCTGACCGATCCCGTCGTCGGCGAGGCCAAGCGCTTCTGCTGGCGCTGCGGCAACCCGGTGGGCCGGGCCGAGGCCGGTCGCCGCGCGAGCACCACCGGCGTCTGCCGGACCTGCGACGCGCCGTTCGACTTCCGGCCCTCGCTGCATCCCGGCGACATGGTCTCCAACCAGTACGAGATCCAGGGCTGCCTGGCGCACGGCGGCCTCGGGTGGATCTACCTCGCCGTCGACCGCAATGTCAGCGACCGCTGGGTGGTGCTCAAGGGCCTGCTGCACGCCGGGGACGCCGAAGCCCAGGCGGTGGCCGTGGCCGAGCGGCAATTCCTGGCCGAGGTGGCCCATCCCAGCATCGTCAAGATCCACAACTTCGTCGAGCACCCGGGCCCGGACCGCGACGCCATCGGCTACATCGTGATGGAGTACGTGGGCGGGCGCTCGCTGCGCACCATCCTCGACTCCTACGAGCGGCCGCGGCGGATGCCGGTCGCCGAGGCCATCGCCTACGTGCTGGAGGTGCTGCCCGCGCTGGAGTACCTGCACTCCATCGGCCTGACCTACAACGACCTCAAACCGGACAACATCATGATCACCGAGGATCAGGTGAAACTGATCGATCTCGGCGCGGTGGCGACCATCGAGGCGTACGGGAACCTGTACGGCACCAGGGGTTTCCAGGCCCCAGAGATCGCCAAGACCGGCCCCACGGTGGCCTCCGACATCTACACCGTCGGCCGCACGCTGGCCGTGCTCACCCTGAACATGCCGATGGAGCAGGGCCGCTACGCCGAGGGCATCCCCGATCCGGCCACCCAGCCGGTGCTGGCGCGCTACGAGTTCCTGCACCGGCTGCTGCTGTGCGCCACCGATCCGGATCCGGCGCGGCGGTTCCCGTCCGCGCGGGCCATGTACGCGCAGCTGGCCGGGGTGCTGCGGGAGATCCTGGCGCTGGACACCGGCGTGGAACATCCCCAGTTGTCCACAGTGTTCAGTCCACAGCGGGCCAGCTTCGGCACCGAGGAACTGCTCAGCCAGACCGACGCCTACGCCGACGGCGTCGGCCGGAGCAAGCTGCTGCAACCCCGCGAGGTCGCCGCGGCGCTGCCGATTCCGGTGATCGACCCCGCCGACCCGTCCGCGCCGCTGCTGGCCGCGGCGATGCAGCCCGACCCGCGCCAGGCCCTGGAGTCGCTGCAGGAGGCGCGCGAGCGCGCCGCGACCGATCCCGGGAACGCCCCGGAGACACTGCCGTTGGAGCTCACGCTGGCCGAAGCCCGGGCCCGGCTCGACCTCGGCGAGGGCACCGCGGCCCGGCAGCTGCTGCGCGGGCTGGACGGGACGGACTGGCGCATCGACTGGTACCTCGGGCGCACCGAACTGATGGAGCAGAACTACGAGCAGGCTTTCGGGCACTTCGACGCGGTACTGCGGCAGCTGCCCGGCGAGATCGCGCCGAAGCTGGCGCTGGCCGGCACCGCCGAACTGGTGCTGCACCACTGGGATTCCCAGGATCCCGAGCAGTGGCGCGGCTACGCCGAGCGCATGTACGCCACCGTCTGGCGCACCGACCGCGCGGTGATCAGCGCCGCGTTCGGCCTGGCCCGGCAGCTGGCCGAGGCCGGTCGCGTCGAGGAGGCGGTGCGCGCCCTGGACGAGGTCCCGGCCACCTCCCGCGGCTACACCACCGCCCGCATGACGGCGGTCCTGCTGCTGCTCACGGCCGCGCCGGTGGATCAGCTGGACGAGGCCACCCTGCACATCGCCGCCGCCCGGGTGCAGGCCGTGCCGGCCGGCGAACGCCGCGCGGTCCAGCTGCGGGTGCTGGTGCTCGGCTCCGCGCTGGCCTGGCTGCAGGCGGGCAACCGCCCCCGGCTCGCGGACGCCACCCTGTTCGGCGCGCCCTTCACCGAGCCGGAGCTGCGCGACGGCACCGAAGCCGGGCTGCGCACGCTGGCCCGGTCCGCGCCCGGACGCGGCCACCGCTACGCGCTGGTCGATCTGGCCAACACCATGCGCGCCAAATCCTGGTTCTGAGCGCCGATCCGGGAAAAAGTCAAGCCCGGCCGGAAGGTCCGGCCGGGCTCGGATCGGTCACCTGGCACCGCTCCGGGGGCAGCCGGGCGGTGCGTCGGGTCGCGGCGAGGGAGGCGCTCTACCCGAGGGAGATGTGGTGCTCCGGATCCGCCACTGATACTGCCAAGCCAATCATGAGGAATCCGTGAGGTTTCCTTGGAGTCTGCTGGGAATCGGCGGCTAGGACGCGCCGCCGGCCACCACGCGCTGGGCCGCGCGGGCGATCGCGAGCTCCTCGTTCGTCGGCACCACCAGCACGGCGACCGGGGCGTCGTCCGGCGAAATACGCCGGGCGGCACGGTCTTTCGCGCTGTTGCGGGCGGGATCGACGTGAATGCCGAAGCCCGCCAGACCGGCCAGGGCGTCGGCGCGCACCTGCGGGCTGTTCTCCCCCACTCCCGCGGTGAAGGTGATCGCGTCGACCCGGCCCAGCTCGACGAGATAGGCGCCGAGGTAGCGGCGCAGCCGGTGGATGTAGACGTCGTAGGCCAGGCGGGCCGCCTGGTCGTCGTTGTCGATCAGGCGCTGGAGTTCGCGGAAATCGTTGACTCCGGACAGGCCCTTGATACCGGAATTGCGGTTCAGCAGCTGGTCTACGCCGTCCACGTCGAGCCCCGCCGAGCGCATCAGGTGCAGCAGGATGCCCGGATCGAGATCGCCGCCCCGGGTGCCCATCACCAGGCCCTCCAGCGGCGTCAGACCCATGGTGGTGTCGATCGGGCGGCCGCCGCGCACCGCCGAGGCGGACGCGCCGTTGCCGAGATGGAAGACGATCTGGTTCACCTCCTCCGGCGCCCGGCCGAGCACCTCGGCCACCCGCCCGGAGACGTACTCGTGCGAGGTGCCGTGGAAGCCGTAGCGCCGGATACCGTGCGCCGCCGCCACTTTCGCGTCGATCGCGTAGGTCCTGGCGGCCTCGGGCAGGCCGTGGAAGAAGGCGGTGTCGAAGACCGCGACCTGCGGCACCCCGGGCAGCAGTTCGCGGGTGCTCTCGATGCCGGTGACATTGGCCGGGTTGTGCAGCGGCGCCAGCTCGGACAGCTCCGCGATGGCGCGCACCACCTCGTCGGTGATCAGCGTCGGCCGGTAGAAGACCTCGCCGCCGTGCACGACCCGGTGCCCGACCGCCCGCAGCCCGGCGCCGGCCAGGTCGTACCCCGTCTCGGCGAACATCTCGAAAGCCAGCCGCAGCCCGGCCTTGTGGTCGGCGATCGGGCCCTCGTGCTCGATCACCCGGTCACCCGCCCGGTGCTCGATCGCGCCGTTCTCCTCGCCGATCCGCTCGACCAGGCCCGCGGCCGCCACCGCGCCCGACTCCGCGGCCACCAACTGGTACTTGATCGACGACGACCCCGAATTGAGCACCAGCACGAGGTCGTTGGTCTGGCCGGGCATCTGGTCCTCCTGGTGGGTTGTCACCGGCCCTGGGCCTGGATCGCGGTGATGGCGACGGTGTTCACGATGTCGGCGACCAGCGCGCCGCGGGACAGATCGTTGACCGGCTTGCGCAGGCCCTGCAGCACCGGGCCGATCGCGATGGCGCCCGCGCTGCGCTGGACGGCCTTGTAGGTGTTGTTGCCGGTGTTCAGATCGGGGAACACGAAAACCGTGGCGCGCCCGGCCACCTCGGAATCGGGCAGCTTGGTGTCGGCGACGGTGGGCTCGATCGCGGCGTCGTACTGGATCGGGCCCTCCACCGGCAGGCCGGGTTCGCGCTCGCGCACCAGCTTGGTCGCCACCCGCACCTTGTCCACGTCGGCGCCGCTGCCGGACTCGCCCGTCGAGTAGGACAGCATGGCGATGCGCGGCTCGATGCCGAACTGGGCCGCCGTGCGCGCCGAGGAGATCGCGATGTCGGCGAGCTGCTCGGAGCTCGGATCCGGCACCACCGCGCAGTCGCCGTAGGCGAGCACCCGGTCGGACAGGCACATCAGGAACACGCTGGACACCGTGGCGACGCCGGGCACCGTCTTGATGATCTCGAAGGACGGGCGGATGGTGTGCGCCGTGGTGTGCGCGGCGCCCGAGACCATGCCGTCGGCGATCTCCTTGTACACCATCATGGTGCCGAAATAGGAGATGTCGGCCATGGTCTCGCGGGCCCGCTCGATCGTCATGCCCTTGTGCTTGCGCAGCTCGGTGTACTCGGCCGCGAACTCCTCCAGGTAGCCGGAGGTGCGCGGATCCAGCACCTGCGCCTCGCCGATATCCACCCCGAGTTCGGTGGCGCGGGCCCGCACGCTCGTCTCCTCGCCGAGGATGACCAGATCGGCGATCTTGCGCTGCAGGACCCGGCCGGCGGCGCGCAGCACGCGGTCGTCGGTGCCCTCGGGCAGCACGATGCGCTTGCGATCGCCGCGGGCGCGTTCGATCAGCTGGTACTCGAACATCTGCGGGGTGACCACGGCCGTGCGCTCCACGTTGATGCGCCGCAACAACTCCGGGGCGTCGACGTGCTCCTCCATCAGCGCCAGCGCGGTGTCGACCTTGCGCGGGTTGCCCGCCGACATCCGGCCGCGGGTGTGGTGCACGGCGTTGGCGGTGTCGTAGGTGCCGAGCTCGGTGGCCAGGATCGGCAGCCGCGGCTTCAGGCCCGCCATCAGGCGCGCCACCGCCGGATGCGGGCGCATGCCGCCGTTCATGATGATGCCGGCCAGCGACGGGAAGCCCTCCGCCTCATGGGCGTTCACCAGGCTCAGCAGCACGTCGGACCGGTCGCCGGGTGCGATCACGACGACGCCGTCGGACAGGCGCTCCAGGATGTGCTCGGCCGTCATGCCGCCGACCATCACCGACAGCGCCTCGCGCTGCAGCAATTCCGGATCGCCGCTGTACATTTCGCCCTCGATCGCGCCGCACAGCTCCGCCATGGTCGGCGCGATCAGCAGCGGGACCTCGGGCAGCGTCCAGGAGGGGACGTCGAAACCGCCCAGGGCGGCGGCGATCTCGGTGAGCTCCGCCGGTGCGCAGCGGTTGGCGACGATCGCCGCCAGCTGCGCGTGCTCGGTGGCCAGCTCGCTGGCGCACAGCTCGGCCAGCTGGCGCACCTCGCCGGGGGTGCGCTCCGAGCCCCGGACCACCAGCAGCACCGGGGCGCCCAGATTCACCGCGATCCGGGCGTTGAAGCGTAGTTCGCTGGGGCTGGCGACATCGGTGTAATCGGTGCCGACCACGACCACCGCGTCGCACACCCGGGCCACCTCGTGGAAACGCATCACGATCTCGCTGATCGCGGCGTCCGGATCGGCGTGCACCTGCTCGTAGGTGACGCCGACGGCCTGCTCGTAATCGATGTCGGCGGTGCTGTGCTCGAGCAGCAGTTCGAGGATGTAGTCGGGCTCGGTGGTGGAGCGGGTGATCGGCCGGAACACCCCGACCCGGGCGGTGGTGGCGCACAGCATCTGCAGCACGCCCAGGGCCACCGTGGACTTGCCCGTGTCGCCTTCCGGCGAGGCAATATAGATGGCGGACGGCGCGGTTTCGACCATGCTCAGTAGCTTAGTGAATTCGGGGCAATTCCAGCCGGTGGCGAGACAGTCATCACCGAACGGGGTAACCGCCCAGGTCGATATAGTCACGGAATGGCTGAGCAGTTCCCGGACCGGCAGTGGGGTTCGCGCACGAATGTCCTTTCCCGAGCCGCGAATCGGTTCGCCGCCACCAAACCCGGCTCGTGGTTCATCCGCACGATCACGCCGCTGGACCGCGCGGTGCTGGAACGCACCGACGCCAAATACACCGTGCTGGGCCCGATCGGTGCGCCGGTCATCCTGCTGACCACCACCGGCCGCAAGTCCGGGCAGCCGCGCACCCAGCCGCTGCTCTACGTGCACGAGGGCGATGTCCTCTACGTCATCGGCAGCAACTTCGGGCAGGCCGCGCACCCCGCGTGGACGGGGAACCTGCTCGCCGATCCGGCCGCCACCGTCGCGATCGCCGGTGAACGCATCCCGGTCACCGCGACCCTGGTCCCCGACGCCGACAAGGAACGGGTCTTCGCCCGATTCGTCGAGGTCACCGGCGCGTACGCCGCCTACCGCGACCGCACCTCCCGGAATCTGCGCATCTTCGCCCTGCGTCGCCGCTGAACCACCGCGCACCGCGATCGACTTCTGGCCGTTCCAGGGATTGACAGCATGCTGTCAAATATGACAGGATACTGTCATGAACACGAAGACAGTGCACGCAGCCGTTTACGACACCCTCGCCGACTGGGAGATCGGCGCCGCCACCGCGCACATCAACAATCCGGAATGGCAGGTCACCCCCGGCGCCTTCGAGGTGCGCACGGTCGGGCTGACGAAGGAGCCGATCGTCACCAAGGGCGGCCTGCGGATCGTGCCGGATCTGAGCCTCGAGGAAATCGGCCCGGCCGCGAGCGCCATGCTGATCCTGCCGGGCGCCGACACCTGGATGGGCGAGGAACTCGTGCCGTTCGCGCGCAAGGCGCGGGAATTCGCCGAGGCCGGCGTGCCCGTCGCGGCGATCTGCGGCGCCACCTTCGGGCTGGCCAAGGAGGGCCTGCTCGATGACCGCGCGCACACCAGCAATGTCGCGGAATTCCTTGTATACAGCGGATACTCGGGCGCGGACAAGTACGTGGAGCAGCCCGCGGTGACCGATCGCGGCGTCGTCACGGCCTCGGGCACGGCGCCCTTCGAGTTCGCCCGCGAGGTGCTGGGCGTCCTCGGCGTCTACGAACCGCACGTCCTCGACGCCTGGTACCGGCTCTTCGCGCACAGCGACCCGGCGGCCTACGCCGAGCTCGACGCGTACGAGCAGGCAAAATCGCAATAATGACCCCGGAACAGGAACTCTTCAGCACGGCGGCGATCACGTCATTTCGACTGAACGGCCAATTCCTCGCCATCGCCGAGGAATTGGCCGCGCCCGCCGGGCTGACCGCGGCCTGGTGGCAAGTGCTCGGCGCAGTGCTGCGCGAGCCGCTGCCGGTCTCGGGGATCGCGCGCGCGATGGGCATCACCCGCCAGAGCGTGCAGCGCATCGCGGATCTGCTGGTGGACAAGGGACTGGCCGAGTACCGCCCGAATCCGGCGCACCGGCGGGCGAAACTCGTCGACGTCACCCCGGCCGGGCGCGCGGCCGTGGAGCGGATCGGGCCACGGCACGCGGTCATCTCCGACCGCCTGATCGAAGAGCTGGGCCGGGCGGAATTCGAGCGCACGGTCGAGGCGCTGACCCGGCTCTCGGCGGTGCTCGACCGCCTGGCCGAGGACGCCTAGTCGAACGGCTTGCCGGTGCGCCCGACCAGCTCGGCCACCGAATCCAGCACCGCGGTCGGCCGATACGGGTACTGCTCCACCGAATGGCGGGTGGAGATGCCGGTGGTCACCAGGATGGTGCGCATCCCCGCTTCCAGACCGGAGATCACGTCGGTGTCCATCCGGTCGCCGATCATCACCGTCGACTGCGAGTGCGCGCCGATCCGGCGCAGCGCCGAGCGCATCATCAGCGGGTTCGGCTTGCCGACGTAGTACGGCTCCTTGCCGGTGGCGCGGGTGATCAGCGCGGCCACCGAACCCGTCGCGGGCAGCAGGCCGTCCCGGGAGGGGCCGGTGGCGTCGGGGTTCGTCGCGATGAAGCGAGCGCCCTTCTCCACCAGGCGAATCGCGGTGGTGATCGCCTCGAAGGAGTAGGTGCGGGTCTCGCCCAGCACCACATAGTCGGGGGCGCTGTCGGTGAGCACGTACCCGATCTCGTGCAGGGCCGTGGTGAGACCGGACTCGCCGACCACATACGCCGTGCCGTGCGGGCGCTGATCGTTGAGGAAGGTGGCGGTGGCCAGCGCCGAAGTCCAGATCGCCTCCTCCGGGATGTCCAGCCCGGTGTGGCGCAGGCGGGCTTGGAGATCGCGCGGCGTACGGATCGAATTGTTGGTGAGCACCAGGAACGGCGTGTTGTTGGCGCGCAGTTCGGCGAGGAACTCGTCGGCGCCGGGAATCAGCTGATCCTCGTGCACCAAGACCCCGTCCATGTCGGTCAGGTAGGAGAGGATCGGCTCGTTGTCTGGGTTCACGGAGACAATTATCCGCTAACTCCCCGCGGCGCGCGTCGGTGAGACACTTCGCACACGCGATCGCCGCCGTGACTATGGTCAGAGGAATGGGTGATCTCAAGCTCGGATACAAAGCGTCGGCCGAACAGTTCGGCCCGCGCGAACTGGTGGAAATCGCGGTGCTCGCCGAGGAGCACGGCCTCGACAGCGCCACCGTCAGCGACCATTTCCAGCCGTGGCGGCACAAGGGCGGCCACGCGCCGTTCTCGCTGGCCTGGATGGCGGCGGTCGGTGAACGCACCAAGCGCATCCAGCTCGGCACCTCGGTGCTCACCCCGACCTTCCGCTACAACCCCGCGGTCATCGCGCAGGCCTTCGCCACCATGGGCTGCCTGTACCCGGATCGGATCATGCTCGGGGTCGGCACCGGCGAGGCGCTCAACGAGATCGCGACCGGGTACACCGGCGAGTGGCCGGAGTTCAAGGAGCGGTTCGGGCGGCTGCGCGAGGCGGTCGACCTGATGCGCGCGCTGTGGACCGGTGACCGCACCGATTTCGACGGCCAGTACTACAAGACCGTCGGCGCCTCCATCTACGACGTGCCCAAGGGCGGCATCCCGATCTACATCGCCGCGGGCGGCCCCCTGGTCGCGCGGTACGCGGGGCGCGCCGGCGACGGCTTCATCTGCACCTCCGGCAAGGGCATGGAGCTCTACACCGACAAGCTCATGCCGGCCGTGGCCGAGGGCGCCGGCAAGGCCGGGCGCACCGTCGAGGACATCGACCGGATGATCGAGATCAAGATCTCCTACGACACCGATCCCGAACTGGCGCTGGAGAACACGCGCTTCTGGGCCCCGCTTTCGCTGACCCCGGAGCAGAAGCACTCCATCACCGACCCGATCGAAATGGAGGCCGCCGCCGACGCCCTCCCGATCGAGCAGATCGCCAAGCGCTGGATCGTTGCCAGCGACCCGGACCAGGCCGTCGACCTGATCAAGCCCTACCTCGACGCCGGCCTGAACCACCTGGTCTTCCACGCCCCCGGCCACGACCAGCGCCGCTTCCTCGACCTCTTCCAGCGCGACCTGGCCCCCCGCCTCCGCGCCCTGGGCTAGGTGTACTGACCATGGACGTTGGTGACGGCGTGGCGAGCTGGACATGACGAAGACCTCCGAGTGAAGTGCGAGCTGTCTAGGAACGCATCCACTCTC